>JAZLFF010000074.1:0-8584 GCA_045615645.1 Treponema sp. | reverse complement strand
ATACTTTGCCAATAAATCAGATTTTGGAGCAGACTATGTAAACACACTTACAAAGCTTTGTCCTGCCTGGATGTGTCCTGTTTTGTTTGTGGCTGCATTTGTAAGTGGAATCATAGGAGCTTTAATTGGTCTTGCCTGCTGCAAAAAACACTTTTTAAAAAGCGGAATAATTTAATTGGTAGTGAACGAAAAGGAGCCGAATGACTGAAAGATTCAGTCTGTGAGAAATTTTTTTCATTGGAACATAAGATTTATCTGTTTGTTCTGCCAGAACTTCCATAGTTAAGAGAGCATACTGGCCGCGGGTGGAAATCTTCATCATATAATTGTTTCTCCTAAATAGTCTAAGGTATATTGAATTGCTAGTGCGGCAGCGTAGGAATAGCAGTCCTCTGCAAGATCAAAAAATTCATTATGATGAGCCGCACTTGTGGTAGGACCGTCAGTTGAACCAACATGAACATAAGTTCCCGGGGCTTTGCGGCTGTAATCTGCAAAGTTGTCTGAACCAAACCGTTTTTCAAGATCTGTAATTACAGCTTCTTCTGAAACAAGTTTTCGTGCTGATTCTACTACTTCGGCGGCTGTTTCTGCAGGATTTGTACATGGGTCACAAATATCCTCAATATCCACATCTGCAGTTGCACCATATTCTGTTGCTACATTTTTTGCGATGGCAGTAACTGCATCTGCCATTTTCTTACGGCTTTCTGCTGAAAAAGCACGGATTGTGCCTTCAAGTTCCGCAACGCCGGGAATAATGTTGTAGGTAGTCCCTGCATCAAAACGGCCGACTCCAATGAGACCTCCTTCTACAGGAGAAATAAGACGGCTTACAACTGTCTGAAGTTGAGTTGCAATCAAAGCGCCGATAAAAAGTGAATCTGAACCCATCTGCGGAGTTGTAATGTGAGCTGCCATCCCGTGAATCGTTATTTTAAAACGGTCACAGCTTGCCATGTCTGGACCTGTTTTAATTCCATATTTACCAACTTCCATTCCAGCCTGAAAGTGGATTCCAAAAGTGCGGTCTACATTATCAAGAATTCCAGCTGCAATAATGTCACGGGCACCTTTTCCAATTTCTTCTGCTGCCTGGAAAGCAAGAATGACTTTTCCATTAAAATCAGCCTTGTGTTTCAAAATAAGTTGAGCGGTACCAAGTAAATATGCGGCATGTCCATCATGTCCGCAGGCATGCATAACTCCAGGAATCTGGCTTTTGTATGGAACATTCTTTGCGTCCTGAATAGGAAGTGCATCAATATCTGCGCGGATGAATAGAGTTTTACCAGGCTTTCCGCTGTCTATTTCTGCAATTACGTTTGTTCCGGCAACCCTATGATTCTTGATACCCAGTTTGTTTAATTCTTCTTCTATATGGAGACAAGTGTTGAATTCCTGTAATCCCAACTCTGGATGTGAATGAAAATAATTTCGCTGTTCTACCATATATCGTTTGATTTCAAATGCTTCATTAAGGATGTTCATGATGACCTCCAGAAAAAAAATAAAAATTATTTTCAATTACCTATTGACATAGTAGGTTTTATGATGTATTTGTTATACAACTTAATTGCCTAGTAAGTCAATAGGTATTACAAAGAAATGCATCCATAGGATGCCACGAGTTTCACAGGAGGTTATATATGAAACGAATTACAAAAACATTTTTAGTTGCATTGGCAATCACATCCTCTTTAGTGGCATTTATGGGATGCTCAAAGAAAAATACAAACACAAGTGAATCTGGAGATAAGAAGAACTTGTCTTACAGCCGTTCACAGGGACCTTACACAGTTCTGTTTGAAAACGGTGTAAAACCAATTCTTGAAGCAAAAGGCTATACTTTTAAGGGAATTGATTATTCAGAACTTTCAACTGCCGATGATGCAGTAAACGGAAAAGATGTAGACTTTAATGTTGAACAGCACACAGCGTATGCAAACAACTGGAATAGTGGTAACAACGGAAAACTGGTTCCAATTACACCAATTCCAACTGTTCCTGCAAGCATGTTCAGTTCACACTACAAATCAGCTGACGACATTAAGAACATCAAAAAGGCAAAAGTTGCAGTGCCAAACGATCCTGCAAACACAGCCCGTGCTTACGTTCTTTTGCAGAAAACCGGCTGGATTACACTTAAAGACGGCGTAAATCTTTCTACTGTAACAAGCGAAGACATTGCTTCAAACCCTTACAACATTCAGTTTACCGAAATGAAGAGTTTGAACATTCCACAGGTTCAGGACGACTTTGACTTTGTAGTTATTACAGGTTCCATCGTTTACAATGCCGGAATCGATGCTTCCACAGCCCTTGCCAAAGAATCGGTTCTTCCACATCTTGTTTTGCAGGTTGTAGTTCATCAGGACAATGTTGATTCCCAGTGGGCAAAAGATCTTGTGGCCGCATACCACAGCGCAGAGTTCAAGGCATATCTTGAAAAGACAAATTACGAAAACGGCCTGTTCTGGATTCCTGAAGATTATCAGTTTAATTAGGATAAAATATGATAGAATTCAAAAACATCTATAAAACTTTTAAAACCAAAACATCGGAAGTTCATGCCTTGCAAGATGTTTCACTTACTGTTGAAAAAGGAGACATTTTTGGTGTAATTGGATTTTCTGGAGCAGGGAAGTCTACTCTGGTTCGCATGGTGAATGCACTGGAAATTCCTACATACGGTACAGTTACAGTAAACGGAAAAGATGTTTCTGAACTAAAAGGAGCAGAACTCCGTCAGTTCCGAAAAAATATCGGAATGATTTTCCAGCACTTCAACCTTTTGGAAAGCAAAACAGTTTTTCAGAATATTGCCATTCCTTTGCAGCTGGAAAACTGGCCAAAATCTAAAATCGAAGCCCGCGTCCAGGAACTGTTAAACTTTGTAGAACTGGAAGATAAAGCAGCAGCTCTTCCAGGTCAGCTTAGCGGCGGTCAGAAACAGAGAGTTGGCATTGCCAGAGCCTTGGCCTTAAATCCTGAAATCCTTCTTTGTGATGAAGCAACTTCCGCTTTGGATCCAAGAACAACCGATTCAATTCTTGAGCTCATAAAGAAAATCAACCGTGAACTGAAAGTTACAGTTCTTATGATTACACATCAGATGAACGTAATTCAGCAGGTATGTAACAAAGTTGCAGTGTTGGAAAAAGGTCAGCTTGTAGAAGCCGGAAGTGTTATTGATGTTTTTGGAAATCCTCAGGTAGATACAACAAAAGGTTTTATTAAAACAGTTATTAATGACCAGCTGCCAGAAAGCGTAAAGAATTATCTGCGTAATTATTCAGAACCACAAAAAGTTGTTCGTCTTCGTTTTGATGGTAAAAATGCAGATGATCCGATTATGTCGCTGGCAATCAAAGAAACTGGGGTAAACATTTCAATCCTCTTTGGTACAGTTACAGAATTGGAAGGAAAAGTAGTTGGATTCCAGACCGTGCAGATTACAGGAACAAAAGAACAGCTGGAAGCAGCAGAAAAATTTTTTGAGGAACATAAAGTTCCAAAGTTTGAAGTTACATTCTAGGAGGAGCAACCCCTATGACAATATTTGGAATCAGTGCAGCAAAATTATGGCTTGGAGTTGGCCAGACAGTTTATATGGTAGGTCTGTCCCTGTTGTTCGGACTTGTAATTGCTTTTCCACTTGCAATTCTGTTGTTTGTAACCAGAAAAGGCGGCATTAAACAGAACCTTTTGGTAAACAACATTGTGGGTACTGTAATTAATATTATTCGCAGTGTGCCTTTCATCATTTTGATTGTGTACATTATGCCGGTTACAAAAGCAATTGTGGGAACCAGAGTTGGGTCAACGGCGGCCCTTGTTCCACTTACAGCATATATTGCACCATATCTTGCACGTTTGATTGAAAATGCGCTTCTGGAAGTAGATGGCGGAATTATTGAAGCAGCACAGGCAATGGGTGCAAACACTTTTCAGACAATCTTTAAGTTTGTTCTGCCAGAATCAAAAGGTGGAATTGTACTTGGAATTACAACAGGAACAGTAGGACTTTTGGGTGCTACAGCAATGGCAGGAGCAGTTGGTGGTGGAGGAGTAGGTGATATCGCTTTGACTTACGGTTACCAGAGGTTCAACACACCGCTTATGACATCAACTGTAATTATTCTGATTGTATTCGTTCAGATAATTCAGGTACTTGGTTCAAAAGCGGCAAAGAAGAAAAACTAAAAGGAAAGGAGGTCACACATGTCAAATCTTAATCTTGTAAATCTTTTTAATGATGATGAAATATTGGATCCAACTGCATTACCAGATTACACAACTCTGGATTTTGTAAGTAACGGTTCTCATATCTATGGCGAAATTATGTGGCCTTCCAGTAATCACGAAAAACCTCATCCTTGTGTAATTATGCTTCACGGCTTTCCTGGAACTGCCCGGAATGATGATATTTCCCACGCCCTTTGCAGAATTGGCTGTGTAGTAATTGTGCCTCATAACCGCGGTGCCTGGGGCAGTGAAGGAAAATATACAATCGCACATTGTATAGAAGATGCCCAGAATCTTGCAGAGTATGCTCATTCAGCTGAATTTACAGCAAAGTATGATGTAGATCCAAAACAGATTTTCCTTTTGGGACACAGCATGGGAGCAAATTCTGCCTTGAACGCTGGCCGAAAGCTTGACTGGATTGCAGGAATTATCATGCTTACTCCTTACGATCCAACCCGCTATCTTAACCGAAACAAAGAAAGCTATTTTCGTTCACTTTTGGAAGAAGGAAAGATTTTGCAGTCAGACGGAATAGATGCAATTTATGAAGATGTAGTAATCAACAAAGATGAAATAAGTCATCCGGCAGCCTTTGAACAGGTAAAAGATAAAAATCTTCTTGTGTTTGGAGGACTCTATGATTCAGTTTCTCCAATCAACGAAATGATTTTACCGTTATGGCAGAAGCTGGAAGCACATAAGACAAATGCCGTGCAGAAGCGAATTGAATATCCAACAGAACACGGACTGATTGGAAGAAGAATTTCTGTGATTAAAGAAATTGCAGGATTTATAAACTTGTAACGGATCTTGAAGGTGCTGACATCGAATCCTTTATGGAGCGCCTGGAATCCCTAGTTATGTTAGTTCCTTATGCCACAGGTGACAAAGCAGAGCTGGTATGCCTACTCAGTCTTTTCCAAGGGCTAAATATATAATCCGAAAAAATGTAGAATTCTACAGAAAATCCGATTTGTATAATTGATAAGTAATAATTTTGTGCTATAATCTTAATCGGGAAAAGTGTAGAATTCTACAAAAAAGGCGATTATATGATCAAAAGGGATAAATATCTTAATCTTATTATTCAAAACAAAGACAATGGATTTCCAAAAGTTATTACAGGCATAAGACGATGTGGAAAATCATTTTTGCTGAAAGAAATTTATAAATCTTTTTTGCTGAATCAATCAGTTCCAGAAGACAGTATTTTGATTGTTGAACTTGATGACGACAGAAATATTATGTACCGGGATCCAATAAATCTTGGTGAATATGTCAGAAATTATTGTAGAGATAAAAATCGGTGCTATGTTTTTCTTGATGAGATCCAAAAGGTTTTTTCCATTGTAAATCCTGCACTTACAGAAGGAAAACATATTCCTGCTACGAAAAATGATGAACAGATTGTTACTTTTGTTGATGTCATTCTTGGACTTGCCCGCGAAAAGAATATTGATTTATATGTTACTGGTTCAAATTCAAAAATGCTTTCCTCTGATATAATAACAGAATTCCGTGATAAGGCTGTAAATATTCAGCTGCTTCCTCTTTCTTTTGAGGAATTTGCAGATTACAAAGATGGAGCTAAAACGGATTTACTTCTGGAATACATGCAGTTTGGTGGACTTCCTCTTGCTGTATTGAAATCAGAAGAAGAAAAAAAATCCTATTTGAAAAACTTATTTGAAATGACATATTTTAAAGATATTATTGAACATAACGCTTTGAAAAAAACTTCTTCTCTAGATGAATTATGCAATCTTATAAGTTCGTTGACCGGTCAGTTGATTAATTCAGAAAAAATTGCGAATACATTCAAATCTGTAAAAAAGGAAAAGATTGATGCTGGAACTGTAGATAAATATATTGAATATTTTGTAGATTCATTTTTGATGCGTGAAGCTAAACGTTATGATCTTAAAGGAAGAAATGAAATTGGAGCATTACGTAAGTATTATTTTCTGGATACGGGACTTAGGAATGCCCGCTTGAATTTTGCTTTTCCAGATGAAGGTCAGATGCTGGAAAATATTGTTTATAATGAACTGATTTACAATGGCTATACTGTGAATGTAGGAACTTTTGACACAGTGGAAAAAGATATAAATGAAAAATCAATTCGTAAAACAAATGAAGTTGATTTTTTTGCCAGAAGAGGAATCAATCAGTTTTATATTCAGGTAAGTGCAAATATCTCTGATGCAGAAACAAGAGCACGGGAGATAAGACCTTATTTAATGTTGAAAGACCAGGTTCGTAAAATTATCGTTGTGAATCAAAACATAAATGAAACTCTGGATGAAAATGGATTTGTAATTATTGGCGCGATTGATTTCTTGCTTAGATTCATTAAGTAATTTTTGATGAAAACGTTTATAGAAATTTCGGAATCCATGCTATAATAATGAATATGTTGACTAAAGTTTATTCAAAGAATAACCTCATTTGCTCATTTGCTCATTTGCTCATTTGCTCATTTGCTCATTTGCTCATTTGCTCATTTGCTCATTTGCTCATTTGCTCATTTGCTCATTTGCTCATTTGCTCATTTGCTCATTTGGTCGCAAGCTGTCGCTTGCTTACCGAGTTTTGCAAAAGCAAAACTCGCTCGTGGATAGATAGTCTTTCGTCAGTAAAATTAAATTACGGAAATAATAAGGCATTTTGCCGTGCATTTTAAAATGTGCGGTGAAATGCCTTTTTTGTTTTAAATATTTTTTTTAGAGAGGGAATACGATGAAAAGTATTTTTAAAAAAGTCGCAGGAATTGCGGTAACAGCAATTTTTGCATTGGGAATGGTTGGGTGTAACCATGGAATTGGTGATGATCCTTTTAAGGAAACTGTAGCAATCCCAGCATTCAGTGTTGCAGCAGGTGCAGTTGACAGCGGAACAAGCGTAGAAATTACTTGCACAACAGAAGGTGCAAAGATTTACTACACAACAGACGAATCTGCACCAACAGCATCAAGTACAGAGTATACAAGCGCAATAACCGTAACACCGCCAATGACAATTAAGGCAATTGCAGTAAAGGAAGGAATGAACGACAGTGCAGTTGCAAGCGTGAGTTATAAACCTGACTACAGTAAATGTGTACTAGGCGACTTTATCTTAAAAAACGGAACAATTCTTTCACAAGATAGCACTCCAGAAAGTGGTACAGTTGCCGCAGTAATCGTACGCGCAGCAGCTGACGGCAAGCCAGCTCTTGGTGTAGGAATTGTTCATAATAAAAGCGGTCTTGCATGGTGTACATCAAGTGCCGCAGGTTACAACACAAGCATTACTGCATTACAGGGAGCTGTGACAAGCGGCTACATGGACGGAAGCGACGGCTGGGAAAAGCTTAAGGTAGCCTGCTCTGATGCAGAAGAACATCCTGAATATTACCCTGCATGGAAGTATTGTCTTGATTATGCTACAACAAACGGTCTTGAAGGAGACCTTGCAAATGGCTGGTACCTGCCAACAGTTGCAGAACTGTCCACAATCTACCAGAACAAAACTGTAGTAGATACAAGCCTTCCAAAGGCAGGCGGAAGCCAATTTGGCACAAGCTGGTACTGGTCTTGTTGTCAGTACCCTTACACCAATAATTACGCCCGGTTACTGAGTTTCGACAATGGCGATGTGACCCTCTCCAGCAAGAACAACAATAACGGTTATGTTTGTAGTGTGAGGGCTTTTAACTAGTGGCGCGTAGCGGCACGATTTAACTATTTAACAATTCCTGAATTTCCGCTGAAGCGGAAATTCAGGAGGAAAAATTTTATGGCTTTGTATTATGACTTACCTGTTTTTATGGACAGCATAGGAAAACAGATTACTGCCTGGCGTAATGCCGGTAGCAATAAATAAGTGCAGTCTTAAAAAATCTGTATGCTTTGTGAAGTTTCAAAGCCAACAAAAGAACTAAAAGAAGAAATACGGGCAAGTTTGAATTCATATTTGGGAATAATGCTGCACTATAAAACATGGCTTTTTAAAAGTGGACAGTTAAAATATTATTTTGCCCCATATCTTAAGAAACATTTTTTTGTAGAATATGCCTGTAGGAAAATTAAATATAAGTAATCTGATTATTTGACGGAAAAAGGCTGTTGTGGTATATTAAGAGGAAGGAAATGCCCAAACATTTGGTCATCTCCACGTTTTTAGCAAAAGGCCGTCCAACGTTTCAGAGTCACTGGGCGGCTTTATTTTTTACTCTTTTCTATCGTGTAGGTAGGAGAGTACTGCTATAACTGCAAGAACAATGGTTGCAATGCAAGAAGCAAATGCAAGAATTAATTCTAAAGTAGTCATAAGCAAGCCTCCCATAATCAAA
>JAZLFF010000073.1:0-3009 GCA_045615645.1 Treponema sp. | reverse complement strand
CACACTCAGATTTTGCACGGTAACTGGAAGTTTGAAACTCTGGATGATAAAGGCAACGTTATTGATGAACGCGTTCGTCCTCTTAAAATGCGACAGACTTACCGCCAGGAAATGAAATATCTTCTTGAACTTTGCGGATTTGAAATTGTAAACATTTACGACGGTTATCATAAAAAGCCAGCAGATAATGTTGCGCACAATGTTATCTGGTGTGTTAGAAAAAAGTAAAAATACGGAGAATTATTATATGAATCAACCGGTATTTCCAGATTACACAAACAGCATAATGAATCTTTCCTGTTCATTTTTGAATCATTTTGACGCACCAGTAAAGCACAACACTTTGCCTTACGTAGATAAAATTCTTGCCAAAGATTATAAGCATGTAGTTGCAATTTTGCTTGATGGATTTGGCGTAAATATTTTAGAAAAACATCTTGAGCCAGAAGCATTTTTACGAAAGCACCTGCTGACTGAATATTCTTCCGTTTTTCCACCAACAACAGTTGCAAGTACAACAAGTATGCTTTCCGGACTTTCACCAGTGGAACACGGATGGCTTGGCTGGGATGTTTACTTTGAACAGGAAGATACAACTGTAACTTGCTTTTTCAATACAATTGCAGATACCCAAACTCCTGCGGCATCTTATAATATTCCGCACAAATATTTTCACTACAAAAAGATTGATGAGCAGATTAACGAAGCAAATCCAGACGGTTCGGTTGAAGCTGAAATTGTATTTCCTTTTGGTCCACGCCCTTTTCCAGAACTTGACGATTGGTTTGCAGAAATAAAGAGACATGCTTCTTGTGATAAACGAACATTTACTTACGCTTATTGGGAAAATCCTGATCACAATTTGCATCGCTATGGAACAGAAAGCGAAGAAGTTCATAATGTAATTGCAGATTTGAATGCCCGTATTGAAAAACTCTGTTCTGAATTAACAGACACTGTTGTATTCATTACTGCAGATCACGGACATACAGATGTAAATAACGAATGTTATGAAACAGATTTTCCGGAGTTTGCAAAAATGTTTGCTCGTACACCAAGCATTGAACCTCGCGGAACAAGTTTTTTTGTAAAAGAAGAATATCTTAAGCCGGCAGAAAATCCAATTTTTGCCAGAGAATTCCAGCGTTTGTTTGGAAACGATTACGTTCTTTTTTCGCGCAAAGAAGTTTTTGAAAAACAGATTTTTGGAACAGGTGAACCAAACAAAAACCTGACAGGAATTGGAGATTATGTTGCAGCTGCAATAGGAAGCAGAACAATTTATCCAACAAAATATATGTATGATAAAGATTTTAAAAGTCATCACGCAGGTATGACAGAATCAGAT
Organism: Treponema sp.; assembly: GCA_045615645.1. Classification (GTDB taxonomy): domain Bacteria; phylum Spirochaetota; class Spirochaetia; order Treponematales; family Treponemataceae; genus Treponema_D. The sequence continues at coordinate 1,661 of JAZLFF010000073.1, read as the reverse complement.
ATGAAGATTCCGCTTATCTGCTGTGAAAGAAAATAAACTTATGCACAAAACGTCTGGCCAGCGTGAAAAATAAAAAATACAAAAACAGAGAGGTAGTTTTATGTCTTTAGGAAGTAACATTAAAAAATTTCGTCGCGAGATGGGGCTTACTCAGGAAGAACTTGCGAATATTCTTTGTGTAACTGGTCAGGCTGTGAGCAAATGGGAAAGCGAAAACGGGTTGCCAGATACTGCTCAAATTGTGCCGATTGCAAATGCGCTCAATGTTTCAACAGATGCACTTTTTGGATTTGCAACAGAAACTTATGACAAAGCGTATGCCCGTCAGATTGATTTTGAGGCAAATACAATTCGTGACACTGGAAATCAAGCGGAAGCTGCAAAAAAATGTGCTGAATTTCTAAATCAAAAATGCGAAGAAAACATTTTCAATTATGGAATTCTGACAAAATATGTTCAGTCAATTGCACATTTGAGCCGCTTTGCCGATGCTGATGGAATTGGTGTAAATCTTTTTAAGGATGAAGTGGAAAAATGGCAGCAGTTTGTAAAGCTTGCAGAAAATCGTGCAGCACAAGTAATTCGCTATTCTGAAGAAAAAGAATTGATTGAAAAATGCCACTTTGCGCTTGCATGGCTTTACTGGCACCAGCATGATTACGGAAAAGGCCGCGAACATGTAGAAGCACTTCCTTCAATCAGCAGTAACATGCTCCAGGAATCTATAAATTCTTATTATGATTTTATTGAAACCGGATTGGACGGATGGCGGGAATCAGTTCGCGGAAATTTCCAGAATTATGTTCGCGCAATCAACAAACAATTTGTTTATACTGCAGAAAGTTCAATGTGGTCAGATTCGCTCGAAAATGTAGAAAAAACTTGTTTCTGGGCAATTTCTGTAATAGATGTGTTCTGTCAGAATGAAAAAATGAAGCCTTTCTGTCAGGGATTCTACCGCGATGTTGTAAAATATCTGTCAGCCGCTTACCTTAGAAACGGAATGCCAGAAAAAGCCGCAGAACAGTGGAATGCACTTAAATCTAAAACTGATGATTATCTTGCTTGGTGCGACAAACTTAACAGCAGCAACAGCAAAGATGATTTAATCAAACAGTTTGGCGAAAAAGGTGCCGAAAACATCAGTCATTACACACGCGAATTTGTAGAAAGTAAACGCGCCTTTATGCTCGGTCAGTTGAAAAGCTGGAGCGATGGCGAAGTTTTTGCAAAGTTTGAAAAACTGATTTAGTGAATACTTGTAAAACGGGGCGTTGCGGGAGCAGCGCCTTTTCGCCGACCGCCCTGAAGCGCAACGGAAGGGCGGGAAGCTCCATTTTACTCCACGCTCTTCCATAATTTTCTCTTATATATACTATAATTATTATATATTTTACTTATATCTTCAAATCTGATATATTATTTACGGAACAACGGGGACAGGCTTCGTTGTTTCGGGTGGAAATAAATTTCAGGAGATAAAAATGAAATACAGTGGAACAATCAGTCGCGGTGTTAGAACACCAATTATTAAAAAAGGTGATGATTTAGCTACAATCGTAGTTGATTCAGTTAGCAAATGTGTAGAAGAAGCAAATCTTACAATCAATGACCGTGATGTAGTTTGTATAACAGAAGCCGTAGTTGGTATTTCAATGGGA
>JAZLFF010000072.1:0-6250 GCA_045615645.1 Treponema sp. | reverse complement strand
TCCGCCAATATGATACATAAGACCAAATCTCATGCCTAAATAATTTGCACTGTGATTTTTTTCAAACCCGATTGACCACAATGGACTTGCTTCCAAAGTTAAACCATATTTGCTCATTGCAGGAATTGAAAATTTGAATGTTGGAGACAGCTGAAGGCTTTGACTTGGGTATAATCCGTTTGCGACTCTTGTTGATGAAACTTTATCAAACTGTAAACCGTATTCAATGCTAGGCTGAATAATCAACCAGTCATTAACTGTCCATTCAAGAAAAGCTCCCAGCAATCCGTTTACTACAGACCACGAGTTTACGTAATCATTTGCAGAACAGTATTCATAATCAAAGCGGGCTGAAAAACCAAAGTTCCAGGTTTCGCCGAAAATGTTCTGTACAGATTCCGGAATTGTAATTAACCAAGGAGTATGGAAATTGTATGAAATACCACCTCCAATGAAATTGTTGGCGTGTTCTTTCATTGCACCAACAGGAAAATAATCTTTAAAGTAGATTCCAATTTCATGTGGAGTTACGTTTTCTTTTTCCTGAGCAAACGCAACGCTACCTACACATAACAAAAATAATAAAGAAGTGATAAATTTGTTGTTTTTGTGTAAAAACTGCATAAATCCTCCAGCAGAGTTTTTCTTTAGTAATCGTTTTTTTAATAATACTTTTGGATTTTTACTTTATTTTTTTACACTCTTTGAGATGAAAATATATATATTCTAGCACAGAAACTCAATTTTTCAACACTTATGTAATATATTATCTTCAAAATTCTACCTCGTTGTGGAATAAAATTTGATTTATTTATTTTTCAAGTTATAATATTGCGATATGCAGGATAGAGAATTCCCTATTTTTGGCCGCAAAGTTTTTTTGTTAATCCACCACTTGGTTTTGAAAATACTATAGTTAAAAGACTTCGCGAGCAGGAATATGAAGTTTATATAATACAAGTGAAAATTGTTCATGGGAATTACAGCCTCGTAAAAGTTCAGTTTTAATTATTCCACAGACAGCAATTTCGTTGTGAAGAAAAATGTCTTTCATTTCTGCAGTTGGATTTTTCCAGTAATCAATAAAAACATTCGAGTCGGTAAGAATCATACAAGACTTGCCTCTCTAAATGCAGATAAATCATCATTATCTAAACTGATTTTCCCTTCCAACGCGAAAAAATCATTTTTGGAAGTTTTTTTAGGAGCAACATAAGAAGCTGATTCCTGTTTTTGTTCAAAACTGTAATTATTCTGATTTTCCATACTCAAAAGTTTTGTAAAAGCCAGAATGGAAGAATAGCAGGATTCCGGAAGCATTCGAATCTGTTCCATAAGTGAATCAAAAAAGTTTATTTTTCCGTTTTTATGTACCATGAAAGAGTTCTTGGACGGACTGGCAAAATATGCTGGAGTTGGTGAAGAAACATAATCGTTTTGTAATGAAATAGTATATTTTGCAGAATTTTTATTTGAAGTAGCAAGGGAATCATCAATAATAAAACTGTAAGGAACTTTGTAAAGTTCACTGAGTTGTTTTACGGTTTTTACAGATGGTTCAACTTCTCCAGATTCATATTTTATATACATTTGTCTGGAAACTCCAAGAAAAGAAGCAACGCTTGTTTGAGAATATGAATTTTGTTCACGTAATTTTTTTATTGTTTCGTTCATTGGTTTAAAAATACAATGATATAAGTAAAATGTCAATAAAATTAAACAAATTTAGTAAACAAAAGTGTAATAATTTTATCTAATCTTCATCCGTATGAATTTTTCCGCTTATTCTCCCGTATAGAACTTCGTATCATTCTTAAATTCCATTTTTCTACTCAGGAACGGCATAAACCATTTTAGAAAAACGAAGTTTGCGATCATCACTTCTTGACTTCAATAAAAAAGTATCCTAAAATCAAAATTGACCACGTGGTCAATTGTAACAAAGGAAATACTGATGCCGACAAATCAATTTATGAATCTTAAACCAGAAAAAAGAAATCTGATTATTGATTCTGCTGTAAAAGAGTTTGCAGAAAATGGTGTTTTAAATGCTTCAACAAATGCAATTGTAAAAAACTGCGACATAAGTAAAGGAAGTCTTTTTAAGTATTTTGAAACAAAAGATGAAATGTGTCTGGATCTTTTTGAAATTGTCACAAATGAAATGCTAAAAGATCTTTCGGCAAACATCAATGATTTTTCTTCAGATTTGTTCCAGAAAATTATTGATTATTCAGTATGGGAAACAGGATGGTACATAAAAAATCCGCTTAAAGGAAAATTTGTAATTGCGGTTGCAAAAGAAACTGATAAAGATTTTGTAAAAAAGCGGGACGAACGTTTTCAGAAAAAAAGTGAAAATGTTTATGAAGAGCTTTTATCAAATGTGTCAGCTGATTTATTCCGTGTAAAAAAATCAGCTGTTGCAAAAATATTAAAATGGGTGATTGAAGGTTACAATCAGGAGTTTTTGAGTAAAGTAGATCTATCAAAAAGTTCTATAAATGAATTGCAGAAAAAATATTTAGAAGGACTTGTCGTTAATATTGATGTATTAAAAAGAGGGATTTTATATGAATGATTCATTGCGCGAAAGTTTAAGTTATTTTGGTTTGTTCAGAAGAATGTTTGCAGTTAAAAAAACTGTAAAGGCGGAAAAAGTTTCTTTTGGCGAGCACAAAGATCAGTATTTTTTGTATTTTGAACCAAAGGAAATTACAAGCGAAAAAATAATTGTCTGGGTTCACGGTGGCGGCTGGAATTCTGGAACGCCTGCTATTTTTGATTTTGTCGGGCAGGCAATGTGCAGTTATGGTTATAGATTTATTTCCATAGGATATCGTCTGTCTCCAAAAAATAAATTTCCAGTTCAGATTGAAGATGTCTGTACAGGATACAATGCGGCAATCAAATTCTTAAAAGAAAAAAATATTGATACTTCAAAGATTATAATTTCAGGTCCGTCCGCAGGTGCGCATCTTACATCACTTCTTGTATATGATAAACAGATTCAAAACAGAATGAACGTTGACTTAAGTGGAGTAATCGGATTTATTGGAGTTGGCGGCCCGTACAGTTTTTCAACAAAGACTGGTGTTTCTGTAAAAATGCTTCTTAATCAGCTGTTTAAAAAGGATTTTGACAGAACGCAGGGAGAGCCTTGTTCACTCATCACAAAAAGTTCTATTCCAATGCTTCTTATTCAAAGTGAACACGATGGACTTATTGATTATTCCTGTGCAGAACTTTTTTACAAGCGTGCTGTTGAACTTGGAATCCCTTGCGAACTGTATTCAGTTGAAGACAAAAAAAATACTCATTCATGGTACACTGCCGGAATGTTTTTTGAAAAACGTGAAGAAAATAAAACACTCGATAAATTCCTTTCATGGATAGAAAAAACTTGTTAGAGGAAATATGGCTTCTAAACAGAACAATAATCTTTTATTTTACGATGCTTACGAAAACTTTTACTCGATGACAGAAACCTCCAAAGCGTTTAAGGCTTTTTGCAGGGACGCTTTTGGTGAAGATTTTTCTCAGGATGGATTCAGCGATATAAATCAAGTGAATATGATTTTGCCGTATATACCTGTGGCAGATTCATCTCGTGACAACCCCGTGCGGATTTTGGACATTGGCTGCGGAAACGGAAAAATGCTAAGTTATCTTCAGGGCAAAACTAATTGCTGTATCTGCGGTTTTGATTATTCGGAGCATGCGATTGAGTCTGCTAAAAATCATTTAAAAACAAATGCAGAATTCAGAACCGGAGTTATCGGCGAAATTGAATATCCGGAAGAATATTTTGATGTAATCATTTCTATGGACACAATGTATTTTTCAAAGGATATGACAGCGTTTGTTGGTCAAATAAAACGCTGGCTCAAAACCGGCGGAACTTTTTTTGCCGCATATCAGGAAGGCGATATAATGCCAAAAACTTTTGATGTGCATACAACTGAACTTGCAAAATCTTTTAGAGCCAATAATATTGAGTATTCTGTTACAAACATTACAAAGCAGACATACGAAATGTTAAAGAAAAAACGACAGGCAGCCATTTTACATCAGGAAGAGTTTTTTCAGGAAGGCAATAAAGAATGGTTTGACCTGCTCATGTGGCAGACGGACTGTGCAACTGAAAATTATGACGAGTTTGCCGCAAAAATGAGCAGATATATTTATATTGTGAAAAAATAATGCTGTAAAAGCAAATAAATGTTGCCGTTTTTGTTTTTTATTCGTATTTTTTAAGTAGAAAGCACGTATTGGTTTATATTTATTTTATTAGATTTTCGTTTTGTACGAATAAAAGTGCGGTTTTTGCAGATTTATTCGTACGTTTTAGGTAGTTTGTGGAAGTTGCTTTCTAAAAAATCTGAAAAAATACGAATAAAACGAGCAGTTTTCTTTTTTAGCCGTACATTTTCAGGGAAACTCTGAGACAACATTTACTTTATTTGCATAATCGTACGGCTAAAAATCGCAGTTGCCAAGATTTATCCGTACAATTTCACTTTTTTATAATTTTATCATTTCAGAATTCCCAAAATCGTACGGCTAAAAATCAAAAACCCCGCAATTTATTCGTACTTTTCCCCAAAATTATTTTCAAGGAAAATGTAAGATAAATGTTGCTAAAATAGCGCAGCATTTATCTACTTCAAGTTTGCGTTGCAAACTCGTTTATCAACTGCACATTCTTATTTCATTACGAATGTGCGTAAAAAGTCAAATCGGAAATTGATATTTCCTCATTGACTTTTTATAGGAGAATGTATGAAACGAAAAATCGAAGAATTATCGCCGGTAACTTATGAAGAAAGTCTAACAACAAGGGCCCGTGAACTGGAAAAGCTTATCAAAAGCAAGAACGCAATTTTGCAGACAACGCCGCAGCTAAAATCAGCAGGTAAAATCAGGATTGTTCCGCATAGAAGTAAACTCCAGTTTTATCACATTACAAAAAAGAATGACACAACAGGAAAATACCTGCCACGAAGCAAAGACGAATTTGCACATCAGCTTATACAGTATGATTATGACACAAAAGTGCTACGTGCAGCCGAAAAAGAGTATTCCGTAATTCAAAGGCTTTTGAATCAGAACAAAAAAAGCGGTGTGCAAAAGATTTTCCAGCGGTTTTCAAAAGTTCGCAAGACTTTAATAAATCCAGTGACGCTTCCAGACAAAACTTACGCAGAACAATGGCTTTCACGCCAGTATGCAGGCAATAATTATTCAATCAGCGGCGAGTTTTACACATCAAAAGGAGAGCACGTTCGTTCAAAATCAGAAGTAATAATTGCAGATACTTTAGCCCGCTTGAACATTCCTTACCGCTACGAATATCCGCTTGAATTAAAATCAGACAAAACAATCTATCCGGATTTTTGCTGCCTTAATCTTCGAACGCGCCAGAAAATCTACTGGGAACATTTTGGACTTATGGATGACCCAGAATACCTTTCCACAGCAATAACTAAAATTCAGAAAATGCAGGAAAGTGGATACAAACTTGGTGAACATTTTATCTTCACAATGGAAAATTCCGAACTCCCGCTAAATTCTAAGTTCATACAAACCATGGCAGAAGCGTATTTATGCTGACAATATAAAATTCTAAAGTAAATAAAACTTCAACTTTAATGCTTTCTTGTATTTGTATGATATAATTATTCTTATTTGTCTTTAGGATTTGAAGAATTTGAAGTTATCGAGGAAATTTGGGGAAAAGAAAATCCTTGTCAGATTTATGTGATGGCTTTGAAATAGAAGATGAGGCATAGTTTTTGAATGAATGTAGAAAATAACATTATCCGGCATTATTTACGTAACGCATATTTTATTACGGGCACTGCATACGCTGGAAAATCCACAATGGTAAAAATGCTTGCTGAAAAATATGACATGATTTTTTGCGGCGAAAATTATACTTCCGATATTTCAGATAAAATTGCAGATCCGGCTTATCAAAAGGATTTGTGCTACATCCCCAATCTCAAGGATTTCCGTGATTTTGTAAAACGAACTCCAGAAGAATACGAGCGCTGGATTTTTTCCGTTCAGGAGGAAGTTGCCGGTTTTGAAATTGCCGAATTAATCCGCCTGAGTGGAATTGCTCCCGACAAAAAAATCATTGTTGATACAAACATTCCGCTCGACATTCTTAAGCAAATTTCCGACTACGATCACATTGCCGTCATGCTTTCACCACAGAGCATGAGCGTTGAACGTTTTTTTGACC
>JAZLFF010000071.1:0-8078 GCA_045615645.1 Treponema sp. | reverse complement strand
AAATCAAGTTTAATCTTGCTAAAATCCAGACCATAGCTATAAGAATCTGTAGTATCCAAATAATCATTTCTTTTCATAGCGACCTCACAATCTGACAGGTTGCTAAACGGACATGTCAAGGCTTTAAGCGTAGCGTGCCTTTACGTGTCCGTATAACAGCCCCCTTTTTCAGCTTCTAAGGCCCATTATATAGTGTCAACATGCCAACGAACGGCACTGTAAAATTCTTTTTTTCTCAGCCCAGAATTCGTAAGAATTCCAGGCATTTTTCCACCAAATTTTAACCGCAATTAACCGAAAACACTGCGGTTAACAGGGTGCTCCACTTTATATTTACCCCAAAACAACCCTGATTTTGGGTAAAATTTCGCTGAATTTCACCCAAAATTCCGCCATGATGTTCCGCAACTATTACATTTTGCGGAGTATTACTTAACTTTTCCATTAGCTATTATTACACTCTTCATAAGATTGAAATTTTCCATAATTGCAGGGAGGTACTTTTCATGTTCTACACTTATAAAGACATATAGATACTCAGATTTCAGCTTTCTTCAGGCTACTTCTTCAAAATCTTCTGCCGTATTGATTCCAGACGATTCAAAGCTTCATTCAAAGTTTCGTCTTTTTTTGCAAAGTGCAGACGAACATAACGGTTTTCTGGTTCTTTGAAGAAAGACGAACCTGGAACTGAACCTACCCCAACATCGCGGGCAAGAACTTCGGCAAATTCCAAATCTGAATCATAACCGAATTCACTAATATCGATGAGTACGTAGTATGCACCTTGTGGAATTGTGTGTTTTAGTCCAATTCTGTCTAATCCATCCAAAAAAAGATTTCTCATATGTGTATAATGATTTTGCAATTCCTGATAATAATCATCACCAAATTTAAGTCCTACAACAGCCGCTTCCTGCAACGGATGTGCCGCCCCAACTGTTAAAAAGTCGTGAACCTTTTTAATGCGGTCAGTAATTTCCGGATTTGCCTGTGTGTATCCCAAACGCCACCCTGTAATTGAATAAGTTTTTGAAAGTGAATTACATGTGATTGTGCGGTCTTTCATGCCTGGAAGAGAAGCCATGTATACGTGTTCATTTGGTTTGTATAAAATGTGTTCGTAAACTTCATCTGTAATTACAAAAGTGTCATATTTTTTTGCCATATCAGCGATGATTTCCAATTCCTTGCGGGTAAATACCTTTCCACATGGATTTGATGGATTACAAACAATGATTGCTTTTGGCTTCTGTTTGAATGCGGCTTCCAGAACATCCACATCAAAATAAAACTTTGGTGGAACCAATGGAACGTAAATTGGTTCTGCACCAGAAAGAATTGTATCTGCTCCATAGTTTTCATAAAAAGGTGAGAACACAATTACTTTATCTCCAGGATTTGTAACGCTCATCATTGCAGCCATCATTGCTTCTGTAGAACCGCAGGTAACTACAAGTTCTGAGTTTGGATCTACAGAAACTCCGCTAAAGTGCTGGATTTTTGCAGCCAGAGCGTCGCGGAAATTCTGAGAGCCCCAGGTAGTAGAATACTGGTGAAAATCTTCTTTTGTTACTTCTGCAAGGCGATTTAAAATTTCTGCAGGAGGTTCAAAATCAGGAAACCCCTGCGAAAGATTTACGGCTCCATATTGATTTGAAATGCGAGTCATACGACGAATTACGCTGTCTGTAAAAGTTGCTGTGCGATTTGAAAGTGTTGGCATAGCGGTTATATCCTCCTAAGGATAACCGATAAACGGACATGTCAAGGCTTTAAGCTAGCCGAAGGCGTACGTGCCTTGACGTGGACGTATATCAGTTCTCCTGTTTTTTTGTCTATTTTACATAACTTATATTGCTGTTTAATATCTTCTTTGGATCAAAAGCAAACTTTATCTGATTCATAAGCTGGACATTTTCTGGAGCAGTTTCCTTAAAAAAGAAATTCCTTTTACTAACTCCAAGTCCATGCTCACCGGAAATTAATCCGCCTAAATTATGCGCTTCTGCATAAAGTTTTTCAAGATTGTTCTGCAATTCCTTTTCCCAAACTTCAAGAGATCTGTCCCCTCTGACTACACAAAGATGAACGTTTCCATCTCCAGCATGTCCAAAAGAAATCATCTGCATGCCAGATTCACTTTCCAATTTGTTCACATAATTTACAAAAGCATCAACCTTGCTGATTGGAACAACAATATCCAGTGGTTCCTGTTCACTTACGGCTTCCACTGCTTTAACAAGACAACCGCGGATTTTCCATACGTTCTGGCTAAGTTCCGAATCTTCGAGAACAATCACCTTCTTTGAGACTGACTCAACAATCTTCTTCAACTTGCTGATATTATTTTCAATTTCTTCCTGACTGCCATCAAAAGTTACAAGGAGGTAAGCTGCAGCATTTGGGTCTGGGAATTGAAGTCCAAGGAAATCTTCACCAAGTTTCACAACTTTACGTTCAATAAATTCCAATGCTGTTGGATTTAAGTTAGCTTTTAGTAAAACTGGTACAGCTTCGATTCCGCTTTTAAGACTGTCAAAAGAAATGAGCAGACTGGTAGATTTTTCGGGCTTTCCAATCAGCTTAAGAATACATTTTGTAACAATTGCCAAAGTTCCTTCCGAACCAATTACAATATCCTTTATATTAAGACCTGTGGTATCTTTACGATTTTTACTTCCAGTTTGGATTATTGTTCCATCTGCTAAAACCAGTTCCAGTCCCATTACGTAATCTCGGGTTACACCATATTTTACAGCTCTCATCCCGCCGGCATTTGTACTGATGTTTCCGCCAATGCTGGCACGTTTTTCACCAGGATCCGGAGGGTAGAAAAGTCCTAGACCTTCTACATGCTTTTGGAAATCTTCAAGAATAACTCCAGGTTCAACTGTGGCTGTAAAGTTTTCTTTATCTATTTCCAGAATATGATTCATAAGGGAAAAATCTATGATAATTGAACCATCGTGAGGAACGGTACTGCCCACAAGATTTGTTCCAGCACCTCTTGGAGTTACTGGAATGTTGTTCTGATTTGCAAAACGGAGCAGGGAGCTTACTTCTTCTGTTGATGTTGGAAAAACCAGTGCAGAAGCTTGTCCTAGCTTGCGGCCTAAAGTGTCGCTTAAATATTTATGTTCAATTTTGTCTGAATAAATTACACGGTTTGTGTCTTTTATGATTTTTGAAAGTTGTGTGATGTCTGACATGGGTGACCTCGTATAAAAAAGCCAGCCTGCGAGCTTGAATGCGTTAGTGCATGGAAGTGGGCCGTAGGCCGCCACCGCAAGCGAGGAGTTCACGACGAGTGCGGAGGCTGGAGCGAAGCGGAACACTGGAACGCACGACGGCACGAAGTGCCGGAACGCCCATCATTCCGCATTCTTAATTATCTTAGAACTCGTCGATGTCCCAACCTTCTTTGATAAAGTAACCGCCGAAAGTTTCATTGAAAACTTTTTCTGTTTCTGGGCTCTGGAAAGCTTTAACAACTTTGCGGAAAAGATCAACTTTTGCAGGATCTTCAAGGTCTGCACCACGAGCTGCAATAAGATTCCAGTATGCTTTTTCGTTCACAGAAGTATCTTTGAAAATTGCAGATTCAGTTTTGATTCCAAAATCAAGAGCATAGTTTCCGTTTACGATTGCAGCATCAACATCGGCAAGTGCTGAAGGAATTGTATTTGCTGCAAGTTCCTTGATTACAATTCCGCTTGGATTTGATTCAATATCGTCGGCATTTGGATTGAAACCTGCGCTTGCTTTAAGAGTGATAAGGCCTGCTGCGGCAAGAACTTTGTAAGCACGTCCACCGTTTGTTACATCATTTGGAATTGCAACGATTGCACCTTCCTTCAATTCGCTGACTGATTTTACTTTATTAGAATACAAGTTCAAAGGAATGATGAAAGTGTTTCCAATAAGTTTTACGTCGTAATTGTGGCTGCCTGCATCATTTTCCAGGAAGATACGGTGCTGGAAAGCGTTCAAGTCAATTTCGCCGTTTGAAAGGGCGTTGTTTGGTGTTACATAATCTGAAAACTGTACTATTTTAAGATTGATGCCTTCTGCTTTAAGTGCTTTCTGAGCTGGTGCCCAAAGGTCTTCGTAAAGAGATCCTACTACACCAATTTTAAGTTCTGCTGTGCTTGATTTTTTTGAACAAGAAACAAAAGATGTAAGAGCTGCTGCTCCAAGAATAATAGCTGCGATAATTTTTTTCATAATGATTTTCTCCTTTTTGAGGAAAATCATTAAACGGGCATGTCAAGGTTTTAAGTGAAACGTGCCTTGACATGAACGCATAAGATTTTCTCCTCAAGTTGATACCGTTCCTGATGGTATCTTTATTGTTGTTTTTTTATCTCTCCAAAAATGTAAGTTTCTGAAAATGTGTTCAGAAGGATAAAAACCCGGACTGGGTTTTAACAACAACAGCACATGACGCCGTTACGGAAATTTTCACGTACTATTTTTTCAAAGTATGTTTTGAATAATTTCATCATGTGCCTCCTTGAGTAGTATTGCCTATAAAACTAGTAGGTTTGTTTGATATTTTAGTTATACATTTAATAACCTATTTTGTCAATAGGTTATTAAAAAATTTTTTGAATTTTTTTACAATGCCAACGCCTTCTGGTAATTTCCGTCCATTGTTTTACAGCTCTGAGCAAATTTTTCCTGTTCTTCAGCTGTAAGCTTTAACTCAATTACCTCTGCAATTCCTTCGTTATTTACGCGGCAAGGAACACTGGCATAAACTCCGCTCTGGCCGTACTGGCCCTGCAAAAGTGTGGAAACTGGCAGGATTCTGTCTTCGCCACCAAAGATTGCCTGAACAACATTTGCAATGGAAGCTCCGATTCCAAATTCTGTAGAACCTTTTCCACCAAGAATAATCCAGCCAGCTTTTTTAGCACGAGCAGCAATTCCTTCCAAGTCCAGGTGACCGAATCGTTCTGGCTGTTCTTTAATCAGTTCCAAAATTGGTTTTCCGCCAACAGTTACATTACTCCAAGACACAAACTGACTTTCGCCGTGTTCTCCAAGTGCGTAGGCATGAATGGAATGCTGGTCGTAGCCAGTTTCTTCTGCAATTGCACGGCGCACCCGTGAACTGTCCAAAGTTGTGGAAGTTGAAAGAATGCGTTTTGGATCCCACCCAAGTTTTTCCTGCAAATAATGCGTTACAACATCTGCGGGGTTTGAAATATTTACAATGATTCCGTTAAAACCGCTTGTTTTAATCTGAGGAATAATATCCTTCAAAATTGCAACTGTTGCTCCCAAAGTCTGCTGACGGTCTGTTTGTCCTGCCGCCATATCTGGAAGTGGGCCTGCAGCTACAACAAGAATATCTGCATCTTTAATATCGCTGTAATTTCCAGCATAAACTTTTACACGGCGGCCAAGATATGTTGAAGAATCCTGCAAATCCAGGGCCTGAGCTACAGCTTTTTCCTTATCAACATCAATATATACAAGTTCTTCTACAAGCCCCTGACTGATGAGGGCATATCCACCGTGACTACCAACGTGTCCGGCACCAATAATTGCTATTTTTCGTTTGTTTAACATTAAAAACTCCTAATGCGTATTTTTTTTAATAATTTTATTTCCACACAGCTGAACAAGATTTACTACAATAACCAGTACAACAATTGTTACCCAGGTTACATCCAGCTGATTTCTGTCGTGACCGTACATGATGGCGTAGTTTCCAAGTCCACCTGCTCCAACTGCTCCTGCCATTGCTGTAAGTCCAATCAGACTTACCAAAGTAATTGTTGTTCCACGAACTAAAGGCCCTACACTTTCCTTAAGGTAAACTCGGAAAATAATGTCTAAAGGGGACAGACCCATACTTTCTGCGGCTTCAATAAGACCTGCGTCAACTTCGGCAAGTGCTGTTTCTACCTGACGACTGAAAAACGGTACACATCCAAAAATCAAAGGAACGATTGCACCGCGAACACCAATAGCTGTTCCCATAATCAGACGGCTCAGTGGCATTACGCCCGTCAGCAAAATAATGAACGGAATGGAACGGAAAAGATTTATCAGCTTATCCAAAATTTGATAAACCACCTTGTTCTGCAAAATTGCATTTTTCTTTGTAACTGTAAGGATGATTCCAAAAAACAGCCCAATTACAAAACTGATTCCGCCAGCCCACAAAGTCATTATAAAAGTTTCTAAAAATCCGTTAAAAAATCGCTCTGGATGAGCAGATACGTTTGGTAAAATTTTCTGTATAAATTCCATTATTTGTTCTCCTTAAGCACTTCCACTCCAACACCTTCGCCGCGAATGTGTTCCAGCGCTCGTTCAATTGCTTCACTCTGACCACTTACAATTGCTACAGTTCCTCCAATTGGGGCGCCCTGTACAAAATCAATTTCTGCAAAAATAATATTCATTGTTACATCATAAAGGCGGCTTGTTGCAGAAATCAGCGGCTCGGAAACATCCTTTTGGATATAGCTGAAACGAACAAGTTTTTCTTCATCGGCAAGTTTTACAACCGGAGAATCTTCAGCAATCAGTTCTTCGATTTTTGTAAGATTTGAAGTTGCCCGGATAAATCGCTTGGTAACATCATTTTGCGGATTGGCAAAAATATTGAAAACTTCCCCCTGCTCCACAATCTTTCCATATTCCATTACAGCAACTTTGTCACAAATCTCTTTAATGACTTCCATCTGATGAGTAATAATTACGATTGTAAGCTCCAACTGCTGATTTAATTTTTTCAAAAGCTTAAGAATCGCTTTTGTAGTTGTTGGATCCAGTGCTGAAGTTGCTTCATCACAAAGAAGGATATCAGGATTGTTTGCAAGAGCACGGGCAATTGCAACACGCTGTTTCTGACCACCACTAAGCTGTGAAGGATAGTGATTCTCCTTATCGCCAATTTCAACAAGTTCCAGAAGCTGGTGAACTTTATCTGCAATTTCAGATTTTGAAAGTCCGCTTCGTTTTAATGGAAAAGCAACATTTTCAAAAACTGTACGGCTTTTCATAAGATTGAAGTGCTGGAAAATCATTCCGATTGTTTTGCGTTCTTCCCGAAGCGCCTTTGCATCAAGAGAAAGCATATCTTTTCCACGAACTGTGACTGTACCAGCTGTAGGTCGGCCAAGCAAATTGATTGTCCTTACCAGGGTAGATTTACCTGCTCCAGAAAAACCGATAATTCCGAAAATATCGCCTTTTTCAATTGTAACCGAAGCGTTTTCCACAGCATTGAAAGTTTTGCCGTTGTCTGTAAAGGTTTTATAAATGTCTTTAAGTTCAATAATTCCTGCCATAAATTTTCCTTAAGAATGGAATAATACAAATGAGAAAACAAAATAACTTACGGTCATTGAGGCTCTCGAAATGACCTTGTACGGTAGTTTAGAGCCTCAACTACCAGTTAAATTGGTATTGATTAGAAAAGAAAATTATTTACGCATGACGCCATTACGGAAGTTCTGACGAACAAGCTTTTCAAAAGAAACAACTGTAAGTTTTATTGTGCTCATACTTTCCTCCGTAATTAATTTCGCCACTTAAGAAGTGATAATTATTTATACACCTATTTTCCTACTATGTCAATAGGTTTTACTATTTAAATTACATTATCTATAAACTCTCCACTAGCACTAATACAACTGGTCAAGCCACGCTTCGCTCAAGGGCTATGACTCAGCTGTTTGTCGCATTTTATAATTATAAATGCGTCATAAAAAACGACTGATACTGAGACATAATAAAAATCTGGAGAGTATACAGAAGAAAAGAAAAAAGGTATTATAAGATTATTGGAAATGCCCTTACAGGCGCGTGCGCAGCATAGCTGCTTCGAGACTCACTAAAAACAGTCCACTGGACTGTTTTTGCCTTTTCAAGGCCGTTCCCTATCTCCCGAACTCAATCAGCATCTGCTGAAATTTGATTATGGGAGGCTTGCTTATGACTACTTTAGAATTAATTCTTGCATTTGCTTCTTGCATTGCAACCATTGTTCTTGCAGTTATAGCAGTACTCTCCTACCTACACGATAGAAAAGAGTAAAAAATAAAGCCGCCCAG
>JAZLFF010000070.1:0-40599 GCA_045615645.1 Treponema sp. | reverse complement strand
GGGACGGACCTCCTTTTTTATGTCATTCTACGTTTATTTTTGGACTCTTATAATACTTGCTGGACTTTTATAATATTTTTTGGACTCTTATAATCTTTCCTACAAATTTATCACTTTATTACTGGACTTTTATAATACTTCACAAATAAACAGGAGTAGACAATTTCTACCATCTTTGGACTTTTATTATAGTTCCAGGCCTAAAATCCCTAAAAAAATGGACAATTATAATATTCCATATGGACTTTTGTAATAATATTGCGAAAAATTATAAAATTCCATAAAAATTCTGGACATTTATAATAATTAATGTGGACTTTTATAATTTTTAAAGCTATGATGTTAACTGGGTGGAAAAATAAGCGGTAATAATATCTAAAATGGACTTTTATAATTCTATTTTGGACTATTATAATCGAATTCTGGACATTTATAATCTTTTGCTGGACTTTTATAATCAGTAAGTCCCGTAAATCCTTGTAATACAAAGACTTAGCTCTCCCCAATATTTAAAACTTTAATAGTTATAAAAAAGGTTTTACATGAAGAAAAAATCTTTAGTTATTAATAGTACTACAAAGCTTAATGTTCTCAAAATTCCGAACAACTTTTTGCGAGCTAATTATCGTTGTTCTGCTACAACCCAGCGAATGTATTTTTATTCCATCTTCAAATATTTAACTTCGCCAATTTCTAAAGACAATAACTCCGTTTCCTTTTCTTTTTCAGATTTCTTCTCTGATTTAAATTTAAAAGATGGTCAAAAAACCCGTACTTTAATAAAAGAATCTGCGAACGAAATTATCAGTATGCAAATCCGCCTTGAAGATAACGAAGAAGTTTATCAGGTTGCAAATGTTTTTCAGTCGGCAAAATGTGTATTTACCGAAACAACTTTTACCTTTAAGTTCACCGACGACATGAAAATCTTCCTGGACGAGCTTAAAGAAATTGGTTTTTCTCGTTTTGAAATTATTGATCTTGGAAAGTTAAAATCCTTTTACGCTTTACGTTATTATCTCATTGCTATTTCTTACAAAGGTTTTAAAGGCAAAAATGGAAATGTAAAAAATAGCTGGTATTTTGAATACACTGTTGAAGAATTGCGAACACTTTTTGATATTAAACCGGATGAATATACACAAATTGGACCATTCCGAAATATTGTAATTGATTTGCCGCTCAAGGAATTGAACGAAAAAAATCTAGGTATTCAAATTATCTGTACACCAATCAAAAAAAGTCGAAAGATTATAGGATTCCATTTTGATTGTATTGATGCGGAAAAAATCCGTCAGTTGGATAACGAGCAGCTTGTTTATCTGGAGGATAATTCCGTAAAAACTGTAAATCAGCAGGAAAGTGAAGATGATATAAAGGCAGAAGCTTTTGAACTTATTGCAAAAAATCCTCGCAGGTACGCGGATCTTTTGGAAGAAGAAAAGCAAAATCCGAATTTATTCAGCTTTGATCCTGAAATAAATGCTTTATTGCGATTAAAAAAAGAGTTGGAGAATGAAAACCAGGAGTAGAAAAGGGGGAATTTTATGAAATCTTTTCCAGGTTACAAAAAGGGTGTGGATTTTGGCGGTTGGCTTTCTCAATGTGTGCACACAAATGAACATTATGACACTTTTATAAGTGCGGATGATTTTAAAACTGTTGCAGACTGGGGTTGTGATCATATTCGTTTACCAATTGATTACAACTGTATTCAAAATGATGACGGAACTTTTAAAGACGAAAACTTTAAATACATTGATAACGCAATTACGTGGGCAAAGCAGAATAATCTTCACTTAATTTTAGATATTCACAAAGTTAACGGCTTTACGTTTGATGTTTTAGAATTAAAATCAGGTTTCTTTTTTAATGAAAAACTTCAGGATTATTTTTATTCTTTGTGGGAAACCCTTACAAAAAGGTACGCAAAGTTTCAGGATATGCTTTGTTTTGAACTTTTGAACGAAGTTACTTCTCCAACATTCAGCGACACTTGGAATAAAATTTGCGAAAAAGTAATTTCCCGCATTCGTGCAATTGATAAAACAGTTACAATTCTTGTTGGCGGTTATTGGAATAATTCCATAGATGCTCTTAAGGATTTGCTTCTACCACCTGATGAACACATTGTTTATAATTTTCACTGCTATGATCCGTTTTTGTTTACTCATCAGGCAGCACACTGGCTTGAAAAAATGCCAAAGGATTTAAAACTTACTTATCCGTACAATGGCGAAGAATATAACAAAATTGCAAAAGAAATAGATATGACGGATTTTCTTGTTTACATGCCGGAAAATCATCCGGATTTTGACACTGAGTTTTTTATTAAAAAGTTTGAAAACGGCGTTAAAATTTGTGAAGAACGAAACGTTGCTCTTTACTGCGGAGAATACGGTGTAATTGAAAATGCAAATCCGGAAGATGCTCTCAAATGGTACAAGGATATTCATGCGGCATTTGAACATTACGGAATGGGACGTGCAAGCTGGAGTTTTAGAAAAATGAACTTTGGTCTTGTAGACGATCACATGAAACCTGTTGTTAAAGAAATTATTAAAAATTTATAAAGTAAGAGGCTCATATGAAAGAAGTTTGTGAATTTATTAAAAAATGTGGAACCTATTATCTTGCAACTGTAGAAGATAATCAGCCACGAGTTCGTCCGTTTGGAACAATCAATATTTTTGAAGATAAACTTTACATCCAGACAGGAAAGGTAAAGGAAGTTTCAAAACAGATTCAGAAAAATCCAAAGGTTGAAATTTCTTGTTTCGATGGTCAATGCTGGCTTCGTTTAGCTGGAGAACTTGTTCGCGACGATAGAATTGAAGCAAAAAAATCTATGCTCGATGCTTATCCAAATTTAAAAGGTATGTATTCAGCTGAAGATGATAATACTGAAGTTCTTTACTTTAAAAATGCAAAGGCAACTTTTTCAAGTTTTGCAGCTGCACCAAAGGTTATTGAGTTTTAGTTAATATGGCAAAGCTGATTACGGGAATTGTAGCTCACGTTGATGCCGGAAAAACGACTCTTACGGAAGCCCTTCTTTTTAAGTCGAACGCAATTCGAACGCTTGGAAGGGTAGACTCAAAAAATGCGTTTTTAGATAACAATACAATTGAGCGTGAACGTGGCATTACAATTTTTTCAAAATCAGCGGTACTAAATGACAAAATTACTTTAATTGATACTCCCGGACATGTTGATTTTAGTGCTGAAATGGAACGTTCGCTTTCCATTTTGGACGTTGCAATTCTTTTAATCAATGCATCTGACGGAATCCAATCGCATACAAAAACGTTGTGGTCGCTTCTTACGCAGTATAAAATTCCGACTGTAGTTTTTGTTAATAAAATGGATATGCCCGGCGTTAATAAGGAAGAGCTGCTTCAAAAGCTTAAAACAACTTTTAGCGATGGAATAGTTGATTTTAGTTCTACAGCTGTTGGTTCAAAATCCTTTTATGAAGAAATTGTCGTAAATGATGACACTTTGCTTGAAAAGTTTTTTGAAGCTGGAAATATTTCCGTTTCAGAAATTTCAAAAATGGTTTTTGAACGAAAAATTTTTCCGTGCGTTTTTGGTTCTGCGTTAAAACTTGAAGGAATTGAAAATCTTTTAGATACAGTTTGCAATTATTGTTTAGTTCCATCTTATCCCGAGGATTTTGGCTGTATTGTTTATAAAATTTCTAAGGACAAGCAGAACAATCGTCTTACGCATTTAAAAATTACTGGCGGTTCTCTTAAAGTAAAAGATTTACTTGGTGACGAAAAAACAAACGAAGTTCGCATTTATTCCGGCGAAAAATACGAAATGGTTAAAGAAGTTTCTGCTGGCGAAGTGTGTGCCGTAACTGGTCTTAAAAAATCGCGAGTTGGAATGGTTTATGGAAGTGCAAAATCAAGTAACAGCAAAATTGAACCGGCTCTTATTTATTCGGTAATTCCTCCAGCTGAAGTTGATTCAACCCGTATGCTTCAAATTTTGCGCGAAATGGAAGAGGAGCTTCCGGAAATTAAAGTTGATTATTCATCTGCGACGGGCGAAATCAGTATTATGTTAATGGGGGAAGTTCAAACTGAAGTTATTAAACAGCTGATTATTGACCGTTTTGGAATACAAATTGAATTTGGTGAGGGACGAATCGCTTATAAAGAAACGATTACAGAGCCGGTAATTGGAGTTGGACATTACGAACCGCTTAGGCATTATGCTGAAGTTCATCTGCAACTTTTGCCTTTGCCTCGTGGTGCTGGATTACGGTTTGTAAGTAATTTGAGTGTAGATGTTCTTAGTACAAATTGGCAGCGATTAATTTTAACGCATCTTCAGGAGAAACAGCACTTGGGCGTTTTGACGGGAAGTCCAATTACTGATATGGAAATCCGTGTGGTAGCGGGGCGCGACCATTTAAAACATACCGAAGGGGGAGATTTTAGGCAGGCTACGTATAGAGCGGTTAGACAGGGTTTAATGTATTCTAAATCAATTTTGCTTGAGCCGTTTTATCGTTATGAAATTGTTGTACCGGAAAACTGTACTGGTCGCGTTATGAGTGATATGGAAAAAATGTTCGGGACTTGTTCGTTGGAAGAGAATAAAAGCGGGTTTGCTATTTTGCGTGGGCGGGCGCCGGTTTCTACAATGAAAAATTATATGAACGACGTGCGGGCTTTTACAAAGGGGCTTGGTTCTCTGAATTTGGCAATGGACGGTTATGATTTGTGTCATAATGAAAAGGAAATAATTGAACAGAAAAGTTATAATCCGGAGGCGGACGTGGAAAATCCGGCTGGAAGTGTATTCTGTTCGCATGGTGCTGGATTTAATGTTCGCTGGGATTTGGTAAATGAATACAAACATTTGTAAAAATCTTCATATATAATGAAATTTTTTACGAGTTTTTGGTTAACTTGTGATATAATAGTTCTATTCCACTTTTAAGGATTTTTTATGGCTGGTCAATTCACTAAAGCAGAAATAGTAAATATGGTTGGTATGGTTTTCAGAATGGGTAGACTTTCTGAACTTTATAATCAGGAAATTATTAATTATGTAGGTAATACTTCAGATACAAATGATGCTTACATGGATGTTGTTTCCGAATATCTGCTTATGCGATTGGACAGTTTTAAAGCTTATTTTAGACATGCAGAAATTACGCGTCAGTCTTCGTACAGAACTGCTACACATGATAAAGTATGGCCTAATCTTAGTTTTTCAGTTCCAAAAGATAATGACTTTCGTGACGAAGCTTTATCAAAATGTTTTTGTATAGAATCCGATTGGGATGACGAAATTGGAAAAGTTCTTGATTATCAAATTCCACTCCAGAATGTAACTGATGAAAAGTCGTTTAAAGTTGATTTGGCTTCTTACAATGAAAAACAAAACATTATCAGATTAATAGATGTTTCTTCTGAAACTTCAGAAAATACTTTGCTTCACAATGTTCTTAAAATTTATACAGCCGGCAAAATGATAAACTTTGAAAATCTTCAATCCGATTTCAAAATTTATTCAAATCCAAATCTTGTGCTTACACTTCTTGTTCATAAAGACAGTCCTGTTCTTGGCCAGTTCCAGTTAAAACAACTTCGCAATTTTATAAATGCTCTTGACCTTCCAATTGAAGTATTTACCTGGGATTATGACGAAAAAAAGGAACGCAAATTACTTGTAAAGCCTTACAAAATTTAATCTTAGCGCATTACTTACAACACAGAAACTCGACAAACTCATAGCCGCCGCACCAATCATTGGTGAAAGTTGCAGTCCGAATAATTTGTACCAAGCCCCTGCCGCAACAGGAATTAAAATAACATTGTAGAAAAATGCCCAAAACAGATTTTCGCGAATGTTACGTAGTGTTCGTCTGCTTAATCGAATAGCCGCAGGAATATCTTCCAGCCGATTATTTACAAGAACAATGTCAGCTGCGTCAACGGCAATATCTGAGCCACCACCAGTTTTACTTCCTTTTCCAATTGCAACACCAATGTCTGCGCGTGTAAGAGCTGGCGCATCGTTAATACCATCTCCGACCATAAGAACTTGCCCGCGTTTTTGAAGCGAACGTACAATTTGTTCTTTACCATCCGGCAAAACGCCAGCGTAAACTTCCTCAATTCCAACCGTTTTTGCAATTGTTCGAGCTGTTATTTCGTTATCGCCCGAAATCATAACTACTTCAAAGCCGAGTGCTTTAAGTTCGCGAATGCTTTGTTCTGCATTTTCTTTAATTACATCAGCAACGGCAATAATTCCTAAAAGATTTTCCGATAGGGTAGGGGAGTGGTCGCTGACCCCAGGAGTGGACGCGTCAGTTTGTAAGGATACATCACCGCGAGTTGCAAAAATTAGAGGAGTTTGCCCCCGGTTAGATATTTCGCTTACGGTTCGGCGAAGCTTTGCAGACTTCATGAGCGTTGGGCAGGTTTGTTGAATAAATTTCAGGTTTCCGCCAAACACGGTAAAGTTTTCTGCAGTGCCGGTAACACCAAGTCCGCCTATAGCTTTAAAATCCGAAAACTCAAACGTTTTGTTAACCTTTTGTTCAAACGCTTTAACAATAGCTTTGGCAATTGGGTGCTCACTTTTTTGTTCAATACAAAAGGCCAAATCAATTAAAGCCTGCGGCTGGTCGGATTTTATATCTACAACTTCCATTTGCCCTTTTGTAATGGTACCAGTTTTATCTAATGCAACAATTTTCGATTTTCCTGCCAACTCGAGCGCCGCCGACGTTTTAAAAAGAATTCCGTTTTTTGCGCCAACTCCGTTTCCGACCATAATTGCTACTGGAGTTGCAAGCCCAAGCGCACACGGACAGCTAACAACAAGAACTGCAATTCCGTGCGTTAACGCAGTTGCAAAACCTGAGCCGCAAATCAGCCAGATTACAGTTGTTACAATTGAAATGCCAATGACCGCGGGAACAAAAATGCCCGAAACTTTGTCAGCAATTTTTGCAATTGGAGCTTTTGTTGCAGCCGCGTCGCTTACAAGTTGAATAATTTGTGAAAGTGTAGTGTCTTTTCCAACTTTTGTAGCCTTGCAGGTTAAAAATCCGTTTGTGTTAAGAGTTGCTGCAAAAACATTGTCGCCTGCGTTTTTATCAACTGGAACAGATTCTCCGGTAAGAGCTGCTTCGTTCACTGCAGAATTTCCATCAATTATGAGAGCGTCTGTAGGAATGCTTTCTCCAGGACGCACAACGAAAAAATCTCCAACTTTAACTTGATCAATGCTTACAGTTGATTCTATTCCTTCTATTATAACATTTGCTGTTTTAGGTGTTAGATTAATCAGGTTTTTGAGCGCGTTTGTAGTTTTTCCTTTTGAAACGGATTCCAGCAGTTTGCCAAGAGTAATGAGCGTAAGAATTGTTCCCGTACTTTCAAAGTAAAGATTTTGCGTTTGGCCGGTAATTCCAATTTTACAGGTGATTATAACGCTGTACAAAAAGGAAACTCCAGCGCCAAGAGAAACAAGGCTGTCCATATTTGGAGCTTTGTTTAAAAGGCTTTTAAAACCGCTTGTAAAAAAGGAACGGTTTATCAGCAGGATTATTACGGATAAAAGCATTTGTGTTAGTGCTGTTGTAAGCGGATTATTTGTAAGAAAAGCGGGAAGAGGCCAGTTCCACATTGTGTGAGCCATGCTTAGGTACAGTAATGCTAAAAGAAAAACGGCGGAAGTTGCGAGTCGGGCGGCGAGAGTTGGAGTTTGTGTTTTATAAAGATTTGAAAGTTCATCATTGTTACTTAAGGTCGCACCATAACCGGCAGCCTGAACGGCGGATATAATTTGGTCGGTGGATGCTGAACCTTCTACACCCATGGTATTTGTGAGTAAACTAACGGAACATTCTGTAACTCCGGGAATGTGGCGTACGGCAGATTCAATTCTTGCCTGACATGCGGCGCAGCTCATTCCTGTAATTAGAAATTTTTGTAACACACTTGTAGTTTACTCTAAAAAATTGTGTTTTGGAATATTTGAGTCAGGGTTTAGTAAAGTTTTTGCATTCGGCTGATTTCATCTTTGACGGCAGAAATCAGTTCTGGTGGATTTAGAACTTTTACATGCGAGCCAAACGACTGAATCCAGTGTTGGGTTTCCTGCAGCTGATTTGACATGAAACTTAAGTAAACAGTTCCGTCTGGATTTTGTCGACATTCTTGATTTGCGTGCCAGGTACGTTCGAGAATGAGAGTGTTTATATCGGCTGAAAATTGGAGTTCAATTTTTTGTGGTTCGCCTTTATTCAGCCAAATGCCAAAATCGGGGTCAATGTATTTTTCTATATTAAAGTTGGGCGCGGGTTGGAAGGTTTTGTTTGTAACTGTTAGGTCTACCATGCGCGAAAGTGCATAAACTCGGATTTCGTTGTGGGTGTGACATAATCCGATGAGATACCAGTTTCCTTTTTGGCAGAGAATTTTGTATGGGTCGAGTGCGCGCTGGGTGTAGTCTTTGCTGCTGAGAGAGCGGTATTTGAATTCGACGGTTTTTGCGGCGCGGACTGCGGAAAATGCTGAGTTGAAAATGGAGGCGTCGATGCGCGGGAGGGGGTCTGAAATGAATTTTATATCCTGGTCAACGAAGGCTGTTGAAACGGAGATTTTATCCGGCATCATTTGAATAAGTTTATTCATGAGTGATTTGAAGGTTGCTTCCAGTGGAGTGTTTTTGTATTGTTCCATAAGTGGCAAAATTGTTGAAACGGAAAGAAGTTCGCCTTCGCTCATCATTACACTTTGTATTTCGAAGGTTGGGTCTGAAAAATAATAACCGTGGTGTTCTTCGCTGTATTCAATTGGCATTTTGTATTCGTCTTGTAAAAATGCCAGGTCTCGCATAACGGTACTTCGGCTCAATTCGAATTGTGCTCGAATTTTTGGAACGTTCGGATAGTTATTGTCGCGAATAAAATGTGCAATTTCAAAAACTCGCCATTGTCGGCGCTTATCTTCTCGCGGGGTGTGAGCGGCGTTGCGAGAGTTGTTTTGCGGTGTGCTGTTTTTTTGTTTACTCATAGAAATAGTATAACATGGAAAGAAGGAAATTAAGAATAACAATATTTATTAAAATTTCTTACGAAATGGTGGTATAATTATTGGCATAATTTTCTTAAAAAAATCTAAAAAATGGGGTATTTAAATATGTATATTTCTTATGTTACATATATTGTTCTTTTGGCACTTTTGCTTATTGGTGGAAAATTTGCGAAAGGGAAAGGGGCTTTACATGAAGATTCTACATCACTTGAGGTGACTAAATGTCTTCGAGGTTTTGCGGCTTTTGGTGTAATTTTGCATCACATTTCACAACAACATGCTTTTCAAAGTGCAAACGGTTGGGGAAAGCCTGGTGAGTTGAGTATTTTTGTAAATGCTGGTTTTTTCTTTGTTGCAATTTTCTTTTTCTGTTCTGGTTTTGGATTGATTAAAAGTTTAAACACAAAAGAAAATTATCTGGACGGATTTATCAAAAATCGAATTGTAAAAACTATTGTAATTCCTTTTTATGTAAACGTAGTTTTGTATGCAATTTTTAATGTTGTTACTGGTGCAAAAATTGCTACTGGAAGGTGGATTTGTAACTTTCTTGGGTTAACTTTGATGAATGAATATGCATGGTATCCGATTGTACTGACAATTTTATATTTTGCGTTTTATTTTATTTTCAAAAATGTGAAGAATCGTAAAGTTTGTTTCTTGCTTATGTTTTTGGTAATTATTGGGCAGGGTGTGTTCTTTAGTTTTAATGGACATTTTGCTTGGTGGGCTGGTCCAAAAAATTGGTGGCTTAATAGTAGCGCAACACGAAAGTGGTGGATGGAAAATAATGTTATTTGGTTCTTTGGTGAATGGTGGGTAAATTCTTCTATTGCGTTTTTAATAGGAATGATTTTTGCTCAAAACGAGGAAAAAATCCGCAGTTGGTTCGCAAAGCTTTATCCGCTTAAGTTATTGCTTGTATTTGTTTTGTTTATTGGTTTTAATTTCCTTTCATCAATGGCTCAATGGAAATGTGGATATTGGTCTGAATGGAACGGAAAGGGACCTGGAATTTTGAATAAACTGATTTGCTATGGTTCGCAGCTTCCTCAAGTTTCTCTTTTTGTTATTTTGATTTTTGCAATTATGCTTAAATATTACGTTAAAAATCCTGTGCTGAAATTTTTTGGTAATATTTCGTATGAAACATATATGATGAATCTTATGGCTTTAAATATTTTGAGTTTTTTACTGACAAATTCCGCTATACAGTCGGGAATGCCAGCCACTATAGACAAAATGCATTTGGCAATAAATGAAGTTTCTGTAATTGCATTAACAATTGCACTTGCTTTTGTTTATAAGTGGCTGAATAAGCTGGTAACAAAGCTGATTTTGAAGAAAAAGTAAAAAATTACTGTTTCAGAATCTGCTTATTACTGATTAATTATTGCTCCTGTATCGTCGTAACCTTTGTCTTCTGTTGAATAAAAATTCTTTTGTCCAGAAGCAGTAAAGGTTCCGCCGGATAGCTTAATATAATGGTCATTTTCCGGGTCATCTTCGGAAGTGTCAGTTTTTAGGCAAGTTTTACAATCTGTAAAATTAAATGAACCAGAGGCAATTTCAATTGTGTTATCGGCTTTAATACCATTTTTTGAGTTTAATAAATTTAATGTAAATGCTTTATCCTCTTTTACTTGGAATTCGTTACAGTTTATAGCTGAGCCGTCTGCAGTTCCTTCCACAGTGAAAGTTCCGCTACCTTTTACCTCAACAGAGCTACCTTTAATTCCATGTTTGCCAGTGCCTTTAAAATTGAGTTTGCCACTTCCGCCAATTTCAACACCTTTTTCACATAAAAATGCTGCGTCGCCTGCACCGGTAATTGAGTTTTCAGAATTTTCGGTTGCAGAAACTTCGGTCTTTAATTCACCGTAAATTGCAGGGCCGTTTTCGTTTGTAATTTCAAATCCGTCTAATTTAAAAACTGTTCCTTTTACAGTGTTTTTAAGCTGGCCTTCATAAGTTCCGCTAATAATGTATTCAGTTTTTTCGGATTCCGGACTAAATGTAATTACTCCGTTTTCTTCAATCCAAGTTCCATTATCTGGAGAAATTGAATAAGTTTTTGATTCTTTTGGCTCTTTTTCGCAAGAAACCAGAAGAATTGAAAGACATGCTAATAATATAAGTGCTTTTTTCATAATTACCTCGCTAGTAATATTATATCAGTTTTTTTAGAGATATGATAAAGAAAGTCATTATTTTTAAGACATTTATCCGGAATAATTTTCTCCACTGATTTGAACAACATAATGGTAATCTCTGATAAATTGCGAACTGCCTGTATTAAGTCTTTAATTTCTTTAAAATCTTCTATAAACTTAATGATATAGAATTTATTGCAAAAAAGGAGGCTAACATAGCTTGACGTTAACGCGGTGTTAAAAAAAGCTGTGACGAAAATTTCTATGATTGATAATTTTGAACCTTATTTTGAAAAAATTGCTGCAATTCACGACGAATTGTTTACGGTTTTAAAGAAAATGCCGTTTGTAAAAAAAGAAACTCAAATGTTCTGTCTGCAGTGTAATTACACTGAATATGTGAACGAAGATCATGACAAAGGTTATGCATGGTATAAATTTTGTTTTGATAACGACAGTTCCAAAGTTTTTGCGCTTGGAATAAATGTTCGACGTTTTGAAAACAAAAATGCAGAAATGGAATTGATAAAGAAAACTGTTCAGAATTTGTGGCCAAAAAATTGCAATTGTACTGTTGAACTTTGTGGTGAAATTGACGATGTAGCCGCTTTAAAAAGAGAACCTTACGATATGGTCGTTTCCGTTCACTATTGGTTTAACGATTCTTTGATTGATGACGGAATTAACGATTCGCAGTATTTGAAAATTGTGTACATTGGAAATGGAATTGAAGATAAGTTAACCAAATAAAGGTAACTTTCAAGTGGAAGGGATTAGTGTCGGATTAAAAAAGTTTTATATAAAAAAGATTATTTATTTTCTATAATTATTATGGTAATATTATAGTAATAAAAAAATTAATAAATAGGAGATGCTTTATGAAAAAGGTCATAAAAGTTGTTTGTTATGGTTTGTTGGCTTTAGCTTTATTTTCATTTACAGGATGTGATTCTTTAATTGGTGGTAAAGATAAAAATCCTGATGATACAACACAGGATGACGGAGCTGACGATTCAAAAAAGGATGATTCTAAAAAAGATGATTCAAAGAAGGATGCAAAGGGCGAAAAAGATTTTAAAGCTCGGTTGGAAAGTTTTGGTTTTAAGGTAGATAGCTATGAAACTAATCGCCCGGGTGTTGATGCTGAATGGGAACCTTTAGAAGGGGATTACGAAATTCCTACATTGTCAGGTAAAAATCCTGTGTATTCAGATAATCTTGTAACAGATTCTTCAAGAAGTGCAAATTCAAATGCTATTGGAAATTTCTCTTCTTCACTTTTTTCAAGAATGAAAATGACTGAACTTTATGTTTGTGGTTCAGGTGGTACTGCTCAATATGATGGTCTTTTCAGTTACGAAGGAAATGCCGTAAATCAGGTTGAATCTTTTACTCCTTCAGAATATATGACAAACACTATTGTTAAAACAAAAGCTTTTGATATTGATGGTGATGCTCATGAAGACATTTTAATTGCAAGTTTTGACAAAACTAACCAGAAAATTACTTTGTATGCACGTTTTTATGATGTAAGTAAAAATGCTTTTTCAGCTGAAGCAACTCTCTGGGAAGAAGCAAATGATCATGTTGGAGGAATTATTGTTTCTACTGATAAACAAGGTTTTGACTGTTGTGACTTTATAGTTGGTGATTTTGACGGTGATCATAAAAAGGAATATGCACTCAGTTTAAGTTATTCAGTTAATGGCTATGGTGTTGCAGATATTTATATTCTTGATGATTATAATGCTAAATGTAAAGTACTTAATAAGTATCAGGAAACAGAAACTTTTGCAAAAATAAAAAAGAATGAAAGCAGTAAAGTATTTAAGTTTGCAAGTGCAGATATAGATGGTGACGGAATTGATGAAATTTATGCTGCTATTGGTTCAAATGGTAAAGGTAACCAGGGATACTACAAAGTATACAAGTATGAGGCTAGTGGTTTAAAAACTCTTGCTTGTGATAAATTGAATAATGACGCAAAATACAATTCTTTGTGTACAGCTATTGTAGACATTGGTGATATTGATGGCGATGGTCAAATGGAAATTGTTTTTGAAGGTCGCCAGCAGGATTATTACAACTGTAAGGTTATGGTATATAAATATGACAGCGAAAAGAAAGAATATTACTGGTTTGCTTCTAGTCCTGCAGGTGGTTTTGAAAGTAATGAAAAACCATATATGCCAATGGCAGTAGGTGATGTAGACCAGGATGGTATAGAAGAAATAGTATGGCGCGATGTAGTACTGAGATATAACTCAAAATTAGCTTCAGGTGACAAAATTGATTCATCTGGTATAGGTGGAAACTTGCCTTGTGAAGCAGGAAATGGAAGTATTACTATTGGTGACTTTAACTATGATGGAATAAATGACATAGCTCAGGTTAACTGGGATGGTTCAAAGCTTTATTTCACTTCTTACGATCCAGGAACAAAAAGCTTAGTAAGCAGCCCTGCATTCGATATTCAAAGAGCAAATTCACAAAATGAGAGCCCTGTAAGTATTTGTGCTTTAGCTGCAAAGAAGGGTGTTGCAAGATTTAGTTTTAAGGAACATCTTTTACAGTTTACAGAACCAGATGTAATTGCTTTGGTTGCTGCTCCACTTTATTTCTCAGAAGAATACAATGGCGGCATTCCTGCAGAAGAATTCCAGCCAAGTTTTGGTAATCAGGGAACTTCAATTGCATCAAGTACTTCTACAAGTAGTTCTGTTGATCATTCATTTACAGTTACTTCATCAGCTTCTGCTGGATTTGTATGGAAAGAACCTACAGGATTCATCAATTTGGAAGCAAAAATTGGTGTAACACTTGAAGACACTTACGAACATACATGGGGAGAATCAACTTCTAAACAGATTGAAGTTTCATATACTACACATGATAAAGATATGGTAGTTGTAAAAGTAACACCAATGGATGTTTATGTGTATGAAATTGCAAGTCTTCCTGGTGCAAAAGAATTTGAAAAAAGAGAATATATAATCTCTCTTCCTAGAGCTTCTTATGTAAAAGTTTGTGAAGTAGATTTTTATGAAAGTCATAAGGCAAAAGATGCTCCTTCTGTAAAGGCTTTGTTTACACACCAAGTTGGAAATCCATACAGTTATGATAATTATGAAACTGTTCAAGGAAAAATAAATGCTGCAAAATCAGTTAAATGTACGAATCCTGACTCAAATAAAGTTTCTGGTGGCGACAGTTTCCTTATTTCTAAAGAAATGATGCAGGGACTTCCACAGGGCTCTACAGAAACTACAATTTCGTTCTCTGAAGATAAGGAAAAATATGAAGGAAACGGATATAACATTGAAGCAGGTATTGAAGCTGAAGTTGAAATAGAATTTGTTTATGCAACATTCGGACTTTCTTTTGGCGGTGGAGATACTTGGACAACTACAATCGGAAGTGGTTCTTCAATTGAAGGAACTGTTGTCGGAATTGATGAAAAATATGCTGATGACTATTCTTTCCAATGGGGAATTGTTTCTTACCCTGTAGCTGTTGACGGATTGTATTTTGTACCAATGGTTACTTACGCTGTAGAAAAATAAACATATACAGTTTTAATATTATAAGGATCAGATGCAGTTTACATCTGGTCCTTTTTTTTGCCATACTTTTATGTAATTCATAAATTTAACGTTGTTGAGTAGAGAAGATGGTGTATAATATTATTTAGTAGGAAAAAAAATGATTTATAAATTACCAGAAGAAAAAGTTGAACTTGTAAAACCTTTATTCAAAAAAATGCAGCCAAATTATTCATCGCTCGGGCAGTATTTTTTAGGCGACCGTCCGGGTCAAACTTTTGTAGACAATATTGAAAATCCAACACGGGCAATTTCTGTTATTTCCTGGGATTGGACTTACATTAGTGATGATGCAGATTTTGAATGGATTGAAAATGCTTTAAAGGAACTTTCGAAAACTGTATTTATGCAGGTTATTTGGAATCCGGCTGAGCGACCGGAACGTCCTTCGTGCATAAAAAATATTACTCCACGTTATGATTTTACTGAACGAAAGCAGATTTCTGTTCAACCAGTTGATGTTGAAATTAAGCCAATAGACAAAGAACTGATTGAAAAATGTGAATGGAAAGGCATGATGGAATGGAAATATGGTTCCGTTGATTTGTTTTTGCAAAAAGGCTTTGGGTTTGTTGCCGTTCAAGGGGATAAAATCTGCAGTGAAGCATATTCTTGCAATGGAGATGGAACTTATGCTGAAATGGGCGTAGTTACCGCTATGGATAAAAAGCAACAAGGTTTTGGATTTGCCGTTTGTTTTCGTGTAATTCAGGAAATTGAAAAACGTGGATTAAAACCAACCTGGAGTTGCGATTGCGATAATGAAGGTTCAAAAAATCTTGCCAAAAAACTTGGATTTATAAATCCTACACCATATGAGTTTTTGTGGATTCCAAAACAGGAAAACTAATTTCCACATTATGTTTTTTTAGGAGTTTTATGCCAGATTTTGAAGAGCCTTTTTGGGCAAAAGATATTCCAGATGGAGAATTTATTAGTCACTCAACATCGTATAAAGTTGGAAAGTATTTTGACCTTTTTGACCAGTATTCTTTTCCAAACGCAGAAACTGGCGATATAAAATATTACGTTTATGACCCAATCAAACACGGAGCTGCAGCTGATGGTATTTATCCGGTAATCGTTTTTTTTCATGGAGCCGGAAACTCAATGGATGGAATAAATGTAATAAATTACTGTATGGCGGAATATTTTGCTTCTCCGGAATATCAGAAAACAATTAGTGGTGCATATCTTTTAATTCCAGTTGCAAACGAAAAAGATGATGAAAATGGCCAACTTGTGAACGGATGGGGCGGCCCATATTATGAACCGGTTATTACTATTAAGCGTCAGTTTATTGAAACACATAAAGCGAATGTTGGTAAGACTGTTTTTATGGGAACAAGCGACGGTGCGTTTTTCTTGTGGGGAATGATTAGTCGTTTTTCCAAAGAAATTGATATTGCAATTCCAGTTTCCGGTGGTTTTATTCCAGATGAAACAAAGCTTAAGGAAGTTCAAGATAACGGGACACTTATTCTTTCAATGCACGGTAAGCACGACGAACTTATTCCTTTTGATGACCTTGTTGCGCCGCATTTAGAAAAACTTTCTAAATTTGATAATATAATCACCTGGTACCCGGAATGGATTCACAACAGTGATGGCGGAATTGCACAAATGGCTCCCGGCGGTATGCAAATGGGACAGCATTGTCTTTGTAATCAGGTTACAGCAAATCTTATGTATGATGATGGGAAACCTTATAATCCGCAATTGTTTCCAAACGGAATAACTGGGTGGATAAAGGAACATATTTAAATAATAGAAAAAGTGTATTTTTCTTTACCTGTGGATTGCTTTGCCTACGGTTCGCAATGACGAATTACAAAATTTAATTTAATCTTCGGGTTTTACCTGATTCGGCATAATACTTTTGCTTATTTTTATACAACATAGTTTCTGCTTTTTTTGCAACATCAGATATTGATTTTTCGTCACCATATTCTGCATATCCGATTGAAATACCAACCGGAAGATTTTGTTCAAATTTTATTTCGGAACAATCTTTTTCAACATTGTTAATTTCTTTTTTAACAACATCAATTTCTGTATTGAAATAAATAGCTACAAATTCATCGCCGCCGGTTCTGTAAATCTTGTAAGCTGATGACATGTTTCGGCGTAAAAACACTGCGGTATTTTTAATCAGCTGATCACCTTCAAAATGGCCAAGAGTATCGTTTACTTGTTTTAAACCGTTTATATCGCCCATAACGTAAATCAACTTTGAACCATTAGTAATTTTTTCTGTAATAGCATGTTCAACATCATATTCATAGCAATTTCTATTCCAAATATTTGAAACAACATCAATAAAGGATTGTTTAATAATTTTTTCAATAGGATTTTCAATTGCAAAGAATAAACCTAAAGACATTATTGTAAGTGATTGCGCTGAAAATAAAAATTCGGGAATAACAAGTTGAACTATTAGAAAAACTAAAGTAATTAAAGATAAAGGTACTGTAGTAATTACAACATTTTTTCTAATCCGTTTGTGATTTATAACAATCAGGATGTTGGCGGCAATTAAAAATAAAAATCCTAAGCCAAAACAAAGTGATACGCCAATTCCACCACTGTAAAAAGTTCCTTTTCCCTGGTAATAATTTATTGGTGAAAGAAGCATGATTAAAGCGCCGGCAATGCCAATGAAAATTACAATTTTATCAAAAATCTTTTTGTAAGAAGTGCCTGGAATAACTAAAGACAAAGCATATTCAAAATAATAAAGGCAGAACAAAAGTGAAAACAAAAATAATAAAATATGGCAGGCATCGTTTATGAATTTACTTAAGCCTTCCATATTAACTGTAATTTCTGTTACAAAAGCCATAATACAATGACCAAGACAAACCAATGCTAATTTAAAAAAATCATTTTTGTTTGTTTGTGATCTGAATTTAGCGCAGTACCTGTCATAAATGATTAAGAAAATCATTATGAATATGGAAAACAGTTCTGGCCTTACAATAAGCGTTATATTCAATTATCTCTCCGTATGAATATGCTTGATTCTTGCCATTCAAGGCTCGCCGCTAACGCGGAGTTTTTATAGGATTATATTATAACACAATTTTGGTATTCACAAAATTTTCTTTTTTCTGAGAAAATTATCATTCATAAGGTTAACGACAAGGTGAACTGATTCAACGGAGTCTTGTGTTATTAACGAAAGGTGATGGTCTGCAAAAAGAGCGTATTCAAAAACTTACTTGTTTCGTTTGATGTACTCTACAATATCTTTTGCTGCATTTTTTGGACGATACTGTTTTTGTGCGGCAATAATCTGATTGCGGAGGAAATCATCATTCATAAGTTTAACGGCAAGGCGGCCTGCTTCTACTGAGTCCTGCGCTACTAACGAAAGGTGATGCTCTGCGAAAAACTGAGTATTTTCTGTTTCACATCCAGGAATTGGAGACGTGTGAATAATTGGAATGCCGGCAACAAATGCTTCTGTGCTGGAAAGTCCGCCCGGTTTTGAAAGAAGAATGTCGCACGCACTCATATAAACGGAAACCATATCTGTAAAACCAAGAAGAATTAGTCGAGAATCCTCCTTAAACTCTTTTTCGAAGGAATTGTACAAATCCTTATTATTTCCGGTAATGGCTACAACTTTCCAATGTTCATCACCATTATCCAGAATGCTGTGAGCAGTTTTAATAATATCTCCAAACCCCATACTTCCGCTCATCAGTAAAAAGGCTTTATCATCTTCTTTTAGACCAACTTTACTGCGAGCTTCCATTTTATCCATTACATTTACAAACTTCTGCGAAACTGGAATTCCTGTTGGAATAAGCTTTTTTGAACTGATTCCCTTGTTTGTATATGTAAAAATTGAATCTTTATGAGGAACAAAAATTGCATCTGGTAAAATTTCTTCGCACATTGGACAGCAATAATAATCCGTTGCTACAAAATAAAACTTAGCTTGCAAATTGTGTCGTTTTTTAAGGTGAGACATAGCTTCTGCCGGAAAAATATGTGTGCAAATTACAACGGTAAATTTATTGTCTAGAATATACTCTTCCAAATCATCTGTATAAAGTTTATTAATTAGATAAACAGGTGAGCGGATTTTTTCTGAAGCAGCGTTGTAAGCCCCAAGTTTGTTTCCCATTTTATATATTTCACCAAATAGTTTAGGTGTTTTTTTTACCATTTCGATATAAGAATCGCAAACTAAATCTGAAGCGAGTTGCCCTCCAAACGACAGCGCATCTTTAATTTCTACTTCAATATTCTGTTCGTCGAACACTTCCTTGATTGCTTTTGCCGCAGTGTTATGCCCGCCGCCTGTGTTGCAAGATAAAATTAAAACTTTCATAAACAAAATCTCCTACATTAATGGTCCAAATATTCTTGTGGCTCTTCCTAACGCTCTGTAAAGAGGAGGAATTTTTTTATAATCTTCAATTTTCATTTCTGTACAATCTTTTAAAGTATTCTCAAAATCTTCAGAAATGTTTTTTATTACCGAATGTTTATACAGAAAAGTTCCGCATTCAAAATGATGATACAAACTTCTGTAATCCAAATTGATGGAACCTACAGTTGCAATCACTTCATCACTAATAAAAGTTTTTGCATGAATAAATCCTTTGTTGTACAAATAAATGTGAACGCCGTTTTCCAGTAAAGTTTTTAAGTAAGTTTTACCAATGCAAAAGGTAACAAGATGATCCGGAACATTTGGAACAATAATGGAAACTTCAATTCCTCGGTGGGCAGCAAAAATTAAAGCGGCTTGCAACTGATTGTCTATAACAAGGTAAGGTGTTGTAATTTTTACACATTTTTTTGCATGATTGATAATGTACATGTAAACTTCTTCGGCTAAGTCTGCGTTGTTGAATGCATCATCACCATACGGAATAACTAATCCGCTGCTGTCATGATTTTGGTATTCCACTTGTAAATATTTTGCGTAATCATCTTCATGTTTTTTCCAAATATTCCAATTTTGTAAAAACATTTCTGTCATATTTGCAATGGCAGGGCCTTCCAAACGAAGGGCGTTATCTTTCCAATAGGGAAATCGGTTTTCGCCCTGATTAAAATATTCATTTGAAAGATTTAATCCACCGGTGTACGCATATTCTCCATCAATTACTGCAATTTTTCTGTGGTCACGATTATTCTGATTGGTTACAAAAATTGGAATTAACGGTGAAAAAATTTCGGTTTTAATCCCTTTTTCTAAAAGGTATTTTTTGTAGAATTTAGATGATGCCATTATTGAACCGATTGCGTCGTACATTACTCGAACTTCGACACCTTCTTTAATTTTTTGTTCCAGAATTTCAAGGATAAAAATCCAGGACTCATCTACATCAATTATAAAAAATTCAATGAAAATATATTTTTTTGCGTGCTTTAAATGATTGCAAAAATCGTGGAAAAAATCTTCACCTTCGGAAAAATAATGGACGAGGGTGTTTGTGTGTGAAGCGTAATTTCCAATATTAAGTAAATAAACGCCCAAATCTTTAACTTCGGGATAAGTTTCTAACAAAGCTTCAGTCTGTTCTTTTGGTTTAGAAAATTGTTTTGTTTTTTCTTTTGTTATGGATAATTTCTTTTTTAATTTAAGACCACCGGGATTTGTATGGAAAAAAACGTAAGCTAGTACGCCAAATAACGGAAATAAAACTAATGGAACAATCCACGCAATTTTAAATTCATTTTTGCCTTCGCAATTGGAAAGATAAATCATGAAAACGGTAGAAAGTACAACAGAACCACCAAAGTAATACTCAAGATACGGATTTAATTTTACAAGAAATAAAATGAACACTGCTATTTGAAGTGCAATTAGTAAAAATGTCATAATTACACGGCGGTAGAGAAAATTCTTTATTTTCTTTTTTCCATGATTATCTTTTACAATTAGATAATTCAAATCTGAGTTACTGTTATTCATTTTTTCTATATATTAAATATAATAATACTTACTTGTAAAGGGAAATAGATTTTTCTTTTGCATGGAAAGATCTTTGAAGATGATAAGGAACTTCTTTTTGGTCGTGCCACAGAAAATTCACCGCTAGAAACCACCCGTTTCCCGTG
The DNA here is from genome assembly GCA_045615645.1 of Treponema sp. Lineage (GTDB taxonomy): Bacteria > Spirochaetota > Spirochaetia > Treponematales > Treponemataceae > Treponema_D. Next base: position 19,686 of record JAZLFF010000070.1, on the reverse strand, counting down.
CTATACTATAACAAATGGAAAATACGCCAAAATCATCCCCGTCATTCAATTTAGATTTCGATACATACATTCTCCAATCTGAACCTTCCAAACAGGAGAAGGGTAAACTTTGGCAGACAGCCATCGGTTTACAGCAGGTAGACGGACTTACTCCTTCAAAATATCTTTATGAAACTGCCAAACGCAATATTGATGGCGAAATTACAATTGAAGAAGCAAAAAAACTGATTGATTCGTATTATGAGTCAAAAATTGGCAGGGAAGAATTTAACGAAGATGAAAAAGAGGCAGATCAAGTTTCTGTTCGTATTCGAGAAATCCTGGCTGAAAATACTTTTAGTTTCACTCCGGATTTACTTCTTTCAATCCATAAAAGATTGTTTACTGGCGTTTTTTATAAAATAAAAGCTGGCCAATTCAGAGATTATAATATTTCTAAAAAAGAATGGGTTTTGGACGGGGAATCTGTTTTTTATGCTAATGCAGATATGATTCGTCAGACTTTGGATTATGATTTTGCACAGGAAAATGCATTTGATTATTCATCACTTTCTACTGATGAAAAAGTAAAACATCTTGCAAGATTTATTGCAAATATTTGGCAGATTCATCCGTTTGGCGAAGGAAATACCAGAACTACTGCAGTATTCACAATCAAATATCTGAACTTTCTTGGTTTTAAAGTAAATAATGAACCTTTTGGAAAAAACAGCTGGTATTTTAGAAACAGTCTTGTCCGAGCAAATTACACTAATATGACCAAAGGTATTTACATGAACACTGAATATCTGGAGATGTTTTTCCGTAATCTGCTGCTTGGTGAATCAAATGAACTTAAAAACAGATTTGTTCATATCCGTTATACCGAACAAATTGAAAAAAGTTCGGAAGAAAGTCATAAAAAGTTCGAAATAAATGAAAAAAGTTCGGAACAAATTCTCAACCTTATTAAGCAAAATAAACAAATAACTGCTAAAAAAATGGCTCAAGAAATTGGAATTTCTCAACGGGCGGTAGAAAAGCAAATAAAAAATCTAAAAGATATGAATAAAATCCGTAGAAAAGGCTCAAATAAGGCAGGATTTTGGGAATTGATAAATTAACAAGGAAAACTTAGATGAAAATAACAAATAAACACCTCGGCATTCTAGCCGATATCCACAGTAATTTTGAAGCGCTTAAATCAGCCGTAGATTACATGGAAAAACGTGGAATTGAAGAGTTTATATTTCTTGGTGATTATACTGGCGAACTTCCTTGTCCCGAAAAAACTTTGGAATTCATTCATAATTTTTGCGCAAAGAAAAAAGTATATCTCATAAAAGGAAACAAAGAAGAATATATTGAAGATGGGTTAGGTGATGGTCATCCTGAGTGGGACGAATACAAAAGCATTATTGGAATGTTCAGATACGTATATCCAAGAATAAGTAAGGAAGAAAAGGAATATTGGAAGAATTTTCCACATACTGACGTAATAAAGTTTGAAGGTTTTCCGCCACTTCGGCTTTGTCACGGTTGGACTGATTCCACAAAACATAAAATTGTTCCTGGCGATGAAAAAAATGCAGAATTGTTTCCTGCTGTAAAAGAAGATTTCATCCTTGTAGCTCATAGTCACCAACAGTTTGATACAACGGAATACGGTAAACGTGTAATGAATCCCGGTTCAGTTGGCGTAGTAAATGATGGAAGCCGTAAAGCGCAATGCATGATTCTTCATGGAACAAAAGATGAATGGACTCCAGAGTTTTTACAGTTGAGTTATGATATTGAAAAAGAAATTGTTTCCATGAAAGAAGAAAATCTTTTTGAAATTGCACCTCAGTGGGCGCGCCTTACTTTAAAAATGCTTGAAGGTTATCCTGTTTTTCATACACATGCGCTCAAAAAGGCAATGGAAATCTGCCAGAAAGAAACGGGCGAATGTGAATGGCCAAAAATTTCCGAAGAATACATGGAAAGAGGCGTAACGGAATATTTGGAGGGATTAAAAAAAAGTACAATAACTATTACAAAAATAGTATTCTAAAGTTGACTTTAAACACCTCAAGCATTATATTTACCTCATGAACGAAACAATAAAACTCCTTCGGGAACAGAACAATTATTCTCAAAATTCTATTGCAACATTTCTTGGTATTTCTCGCCAAATGTATATTAAGTACGAGCAGGGAGTGATTGCGCCTCCTGTAAAGGTTGTTAAAGATTTGGCCAATTTTTATCGGGTTCCTTACGAATATATTATTGATGATAAGCTCGCTGGAACTGAGAATAAAAAAAATTATACTTATAAAATTGATTCGACTTCACCAATGGCTGTTTCTTCACCAACTCCTTCGTATGGTGTAGCAAGTTCAGATTATCTGTCTTCCATCCTGAATATGCTTCCAAAATTGATTTATTCGGAACAACTTCAGTTGCTTTCAAAATTGTGCGATATGGTTAAAACTGGGACAGAAGAAAAGAAAGCTCCAAGTAAGAAAATGCAAGCCTATCAAAGATTATTAAAAATGAACGAAGAATTACATCTGTGTTCTGATGGAACTAAATTTACAAGGGAGGAATTACATGAAAGACACTAACAAAGTATTTTTTGACTCGAATATTCTTATTTATTTTGCGGATAACAGAGATGAACGAAAGCAGAAAATTGCAGATAAATTAGTAAAAACTGCTTCTGAAAATGAAAACGGTATAATCTCCACTCAAAGTCTCCAAGAATTTTACAGCGCCACAACAAGAAAGCAACTTTGTACTTCCAGCCAAGCCAAAGAATACGCAAGAAATTTCTCTGAATCCTTCAATGTGCATCAGGTTGATTTAGAACTCATTTTTAAGGCCATAGACATAAGTATTAAAAATAAAATTTCCTTTTGGGATTCGCTGATTGTTTCTGCAGCAGAGGAAAGTGGTTGTGTTATTGTCTATTCTGAAGACTTAAATGATGGCCAGATTATAAACGGTGTTAGAGTTGTAAATCCTTTTGCGGCGTAAATAAAAAAATTGTTGCATAGATTGATACTCCAGATTTCTTCTTTCAGACTTTCCTTTCCTTGTAAAAATCCCCTGAATATATTATCCTAATTTCGTGTATTTCAATGGAACTATGTGAAAATCATAGACTGAATGCGCAACGGTAAATTTGAGTAAAAAAATCACTAGAACAATCACTGAAAAAAAATAAATGAGGCAATTGAGGGCTGCCGGTTTTGTATTTTTTGGGAAGATTTGATTTTTGAGCTGATGTTTTGGCAGAAGCGGCAAATAAGTCCGGAAACTTTGGTACACACTGGGATAAATCCCATACTTTTTGTATAAAAAGTAATCTTTTATTTTTTAAGAATTGCGCAGTTTCGATTCTTGGAGATTAAAAATGTTACATTCAAAATTTTCTCGTTATTCGCTGCTTTTAGTAAGCGTATTTGTTTGTGCTTTATTCTTTACTGGTTGTAATCCTAATCCTCCTTCTGAAGAAGCAACTCTTGTTGGAACCTGGAAAAGTCAGTACGGAGATGGTTACGTAATTTCTGAAACTACAATCACTTATGATGATGGTGGTTACGGTTTTGGCTGGAGCGGAACAATTGAAGAAATAGCAGATTCTTACATCTACTACTCAAAAGATGGAAAATTTAATGCTGTTGCTTACAAAAATCTTACAGACACATCTTGCAGTTTTTCTAATGCCTACAAAGATGGTGGAAAATCTTCTGAAGCTTCTCTTGAAGATGCAAAAAAAGAATTTACTGTAGAAAATGGTTATTTTGTTTACTACTCAGAATGTGCAAAAACTGAATAACAAATGAAAAAAATCCTGCTTTTTATAATTTCTATATTTTTTCTCACAAGTTTTTCCTTTTGCGAGGATGAAATAAATCTTCCTTCCATTACAACTTACGTTTTGGCTCCAGTTGCTGAACAAAAAATTGTACTTTCGGAAGAAGATATTCAAAATGAACATGCCCAGGATTTGCCCTCACTGTTGGAATCCACCGGCATTCAGCTGTTAAGTTATGGTCCGTACGGTTTGGAAAGTAAGCCAAGTTTACGAGGCTTTACAGATGAAACTGTTCGTGTAGTAATTGACGGCGTTTGCGTAAACAATGCGCAGTATGGAACTTTTGATTTTTCATCCATAAGTCTGGAAAACATAGAAAAAATTGAAATTATAAAAGGCGGATTTACGGAAGGCGTAAGTGATGATGATGCGGTTGGTGGTGTAATTAAAATCACTACAAAAAGACAAAGTCTTGGACATCATCTTTCGCTGGACACATCGCTTAAATCTTATTTCAACAAAGAAAAACCGATAGATACAATTTCCGAAAGTCTTGCTTACAACGGCCACCTTTTTGAAAATACCTTTGCGAACTTTTCTGCAAAAGGTACATTTGCTCAAAACGAATATTATTTTGTTAATCGTGACATTACTCAAATTCAAAAAAATGCCCGCGTGCTGGACGGTAATTCAAACTTAAATATCACAAATTATTTTGGTAATGGAAACTCGTTTTCTTTTAATGATTTATTTTACATTGGCGACAAAACTTGCCCGGGTCCAATCAATTCCACAAATATCGGTAATCAAAAAGATTTGAATAATAATTTTTACTTTACGCTTAAAAATCCTGCAGTGTTAAATCTGTTCAATCTTTCAAACACAGTTTCGTATTTTTACAATAATCGCACTTATGATGATAAAACCGGACATTCAAATCACAATTTGCACACCGTAAAAATAAACTCTGCAATCGATTTTTATAATCTTAAATATATAGAAGAAAGTGTTAGTTTTAACGCCGATTTTTCTCATCTGGATTCTACGGATGATGGAATGCATAATCAGTTTTCTGTGGCGGTAAAATCTACAACTAAATTTCAATTGAATGATATATTTATCTTCAGCGTGCCAGTTTCCTTTAAGTGTTGTAACCAGAATGCTGCTTTTGTTCCAAAATTTGGAGTTTCATGCAAGCTTTCGTCCTTCAGTATTTTATTTGATGTTTATAAAATGGTTCAGTTTCCGACAATGGACGATTTATACTGGGACGGTGGCGGTTTTAAAGGCAATGCAGATTTGAAACCAGAAAATGGAATTGGCGGAGATTTGCGTTTTTCGTTTAGGGATATCAACTTTTGTATTTTTTCAAATTATTATCAAAATAAAATTCAATGGTCGGGAACAACTGTAAACAATATTTCATCAGCCTTTTATCTTGGCGTCGATTTTGATGTGGAAAAAAGTTTTTTTGATGAAAGATTGATGCTTCGGATTAATGCCGAATATTTGTACACTCAGCTTTTAGATGAATCAAACAAACTGACTTATGGTAAAAAAATCATGTGGACGCCGGATTTAGTTGCAAGCGTTTGTGCAAAATGGCAGTTCGCAAATGGGGCTGTGGCGTTGGAAGGAAATTATGTAGGAAAACGATACTGTACGAACATAAATGCATCATTTTTGAAACCATATTTTTTGCTTAATTTCTGTGCCGACTATTCTTTATCAACAAAAAAAGCACACGAAATAATTCCTTATTTGCGAATTGATAACATTTTAAACTGTAATTATCAGTCTGTAGAAAATTATTCAATGCCAGGGATTAGTGCGACAGTTGGTGTGAAAATTAAATTTTAATAAAAAGGCTTAATCAAAAATCAGTTTTTATAAATTTTTTAATTAGAGAATAATATTCTGCATTTTTTTCTTTTGTTGAGCTCATCAAATAATCGTGAGGTGCATTTTTTTCGATATAACTTTGAATTGAAGAACCTTCTGCTTTTTCAATAAGGCCAATAAATTTCTGTACGTCTGGGAACATTAGTTCGCTGTCGCTGTAGAACACGAAAAATGAACCTAAGTTTTCAAGCTTGCCGTAAATTGGTGAAACAAAAGGATGAGAGCTTCCTAAAGTTCCTGCAAATTTTGTGCCGATATCTTTCAACGCTTTTGCAGAAAGTGTTTTATCGATTTTATCATATTCAGAGATTTTTTCATTACTTTCGGTTACATCAAGCCAAGGTGAAAGAAGAAGCGTCTTTGATGGAAGCTTTGAAAAACCTTCATCACGTAATTGCATAAGAATTGAAATGGCAAGTCCGCCGCCAGCAGAATCTCCAACAAAGTAAAATTCATCTTCCGGATAATCTGCAGCAATTTTCTTGAAGCCTGCAAGTGTTATTTCGTTTGTTTTGTCAGCTGTATATTCAGGCCATAACGGATAATCAACGTAAGTAACTTTGCATCCTAAATCAACCAGATTAAGTAAAATATTTCTGTGAAATCCTATTGGCTCAAGAGTGTAGGCGCCTCCGTGCATAAAATAAAAATGACCTTTTCCAGAATCTTCTTTACTTACTGTAAGAAGTTTGAATCCTTCAATTGAATCTTCTTTTGCAATGTAAGGAGCTGTAAATTTTGAAACCTTCATTGCACTGCAGCCTGTTCTTGGCGCGTGATAAAACATAAATGTTGAAATGTTTTTTAATATACCCATAAAATCAGTATGAGTAGTTTGATAAAATATTTCAAGTAGGAAATTATTCAAGGCTACGGATATAAACTATGACACTTCAGAATTCTTTTGCATTTTTTTGATATTTTCCGTTTAAAATAAAAAAGCCGGGTGCTTCCCGGCTCGTAACGTGCTTTCAATCTCAATGGATTGGCACTATCTATATTCCAGCGATTAGCTGCTGGTGGCTGTGTTGTCTAACGTTAACTTTGAGCGTCGACCACGCTCTATCGAATTTCCGGACTCCTCATAATTGCCTCCTACCAAGTAACCGGTTTACGTCCTCATCTCGTTCCTGATTACATCTTAATAATACCATGCTAAAACTCAAATGCAACAACAAAATGTCTATATCTTTTTGGAAGAACCTGTGGTAAAATTAAAGTTTAGTATCATTTCTTCTTATCAATTTTGTTGCAGGGAAAAATTTATGAAAAAAAATCTTATTCTTATAGGTATGCCTGGTTGTGGAAAAAGTACAACGGGAGTTTTAGTTGCAAAAGCATTGTGTAAATCTTTTATTGATACGGATTTATTGATTCAAGCTTCTGAAGGTTGTACTTTGCAAACAATTATTGAGCAAAAAGGGAATGATTATTTTGCCACACTTGAGGAAAAAATCCTTTTGGGAGTGCACGAATCGAATAGCGTAATTTCTACTGGCGGAAGTGCCGTTTACTATGATGCAGCAATGAAGCATTTTAAGGAAATTGGTACAGTTGTTTATATAAAAATCAGTTTTGAAGAAATGATGAAGCGGATTACAAACATGAAAACTCGTGGTATTCTTTTAAAAAAAGGTGAAACGGTTGAGGATATGTTCCACCATAGAGAAGCATTGTATGAAAAATATGCAGACATTATTATAGATTGTAATAATTCAACAATTGAAGATACTGTAGAAAAGCTTTGCAAAATTTAAAACAATTGGAGATTTTTGATGAAACTATCAAATGAAGAATTAAAGAAAATATATTTTGGCGCTTACAATTTTACCCAAACTGATGACGGCTATTTAATGGCGCATCAGTATACAAAAGCGCAGGAAGATTATTTTAAGACTGCAGCGGATTTTTGGTTTGAACGATGTAACGCTTCAACTGCAAAAACTTTGGAATTTTCTACAAAGGCAACAAAAATTTCATTTAATTATCAGATTCTTTGGTTAGGTTCTGAAGATTCGTTTGAATTATGCATTGACGGATTGATTAGCGAAATAAAATACGTAAAAAATCTTGAAAAAAAAGGGATACTCTGTTTTGAAATGCCAGAAGGGGAGAAAAACGTAATTGTATATCTTCCAGCGGACGCGTTAGTTGTTATTAAGGATTTTGAGATTAATGCAGATTTTAATCCGGCCGTGAAAGGAGAAAAAGTTTTGTGGCTTGGTGATTCTATTACACAGGGATTTGGGCCTCTCCGCTCTTCGCAAACTTATGTAAGTGTTGCAAACAGGCTTCTTAATTACGATATTATTAACCAGGGAATTGGCGGATATGTGTATGATCCAAAAGTTTTAGTAGAAATGCCAGGTTATAAACCGGACAAAATTATTGTTGCGCTTGGAACAAATCAGTACGGAACAGAAAGTATGGCTGATATAGAAGAGTATTATGAAAAAATTACAAAGCTTTACAAAGGTATTCCAATTCTGGCAATTACTCCTTTGTGGCGTGGTGATAATATGGAAGGGGTTCCAACACTTATTAAATTCTGTGAAAAATTAAAAGGTATAATCAGTAAATATAAAAATGTGACTATGGTTGAAGGCTGGAAACTTGTTCCTCATCTTCCAGAATATTATCTGGATAATTTACACCCAAATCAGTTAGGGACAGAAGTTTACGGCAGAAATCTTGTGCGCGAAATTGAACGATTAAATTTTTAGGGCGTGGAAATTATTCTTATAGGATTTAACGGCAAAACTGGTTTAAAGAATTTTTATTGATGAAAAATCATTTTGGTATGATATAATATTTACCATAAAGTTCATTAAAGAAGGTAAATATGAAAAAACTAGCTTCATTTCTTTTGGCTGCATTTGCAGTTATTCTTATTGGATTTACAGGCTGTAAACACTCAATTTCACCAGAAAAGATAAATTACTCTGGTTCAATTACTGGAAAAGCTTTCTATTCTAATGCTGATGACAATTCTACAATCCAGATTACTCTTGATAAAACAGACGGATTAAGAGCCGCAAGTGTACTAAATTCTTGTGGAATTATTGATAAAAACTGCTATGCCATTGACGGTAATACTACGAATGAAAGGACAGTAGTTTCGCTCAATTTCTGTGAAGCAGACGGGACATATACTTTCGAAAACCTTGAACCAGGCGTTTACACTGTTTACGCAACATCAAATGATTTATCCGAAAAAGCTGTGGCACGTAACATTACAGTTGAAGAGGAAGAAGTAATTGTTCCAGACTTGCAGCTTACAGCAACCGGTAGTTTAAAAGGAAAAATTTCTATTGAAGACACTGCAGCTTCAAATTCCGGATTTGTTGTTTTTATTGCAGGAACTAATTATATGGCTGTAACTGATGCTAACGGAAACTTCGAAATTTTCAATATTCCTGCAGCTACAGATTATGAAATCGTAATTATGCGCGAAACTTTTACTTTCTACTGGAAAAGTGAGGTTGAAGTTAAAGCCTTTATAATATCTGACATTGGTGAAAAAACTTTTACAAAAGATGAATATATCAGTTTTACCGAAAAGCAAAACTCCCAAAATGATACCAAAAGTGAAGATGGAAAAGACGGTATTGACGGTAAAGACGGAACTTCAATAATTTGGAAGGGAAGTTTTGAAGCAGCAGAGGCAATTGAAAATCCACAGTACCTTTGGGCTTATTTTAATATTACAGACGGCTGTTCATATATTTACGATGGAGAAAAGTGGACACTTTTAGCAGATAAAGGTAATGCTGGAAAAGACGGTAAAGATGCTTCTCAATATGAAATTCATACTGTAAAAGTAGAACCTGGTGACCCAAAATTCCCAGCAGGCGGAATTAAAATTGAAGTTTTAAAAGACGGTGAAATTATAGAAGTAAAATATATAGAAAACGGTACAAGTGGTGTAACCTATCTAAATTACGAAATTGATGGCGGAGTTTTTTCAGAAACACCAATTCTTAGTACAACTTTTGGAAACACAATTGATTTAATAGAACCTAAAAAAGAACACTTTACTTTTATGGGCTGGTATTTAAACAAAGAATTTTCTGGAGAAAAAGTAGAAGAAATAATATGTGATGGTACACAGTCGCAAGTAACGGTTTATGCAAAATGGATTCCGGATTTAGTTGTAAATTATGAATTGAATGGTGGAGAATTAACTGTGTCACCAACAATTTATGTTCCAGTAGGCAATAATTATTCTATTTCATATCTTATCCCTAAAAAAGAGCACTTTACTTTTATGGGCTGGTATTACGAACAGGATTTTTCTGGAGAAAAAGTAGAAGAAATAATATGTGATGGTACACAGTCGCAAGTAACGGTTTATGCAAAGTGGATAAAACTAAAAATTACATTTGATACTAACGGAGGAAGTTTTACAAATATTCCAAAATCTGAATATGAAGTAGGCGAATCAATTGAGAATATTATTCCATTTAAAGAACATTTTACATTTATGGGTTGGTATGAGGAAAAAGATTTTTCTGGAGAAAAAATTTCACAAACTATAAGTGATGGCAAAACAACAGATATTACCTACTATGCAAAATGGTTACCAAATATAAAAGTTACATTCCAAACTAACGGAGGTAGTTTTAAGAGTACACCTAAAACTGAATATGAATTAGGAGAATCTATTAAAAATATAATACCTACAAAAGATGATTTTGTTTTTTTTGCTTGGTATTATGAACAGGATTTTTCAGGAAACCAAGTTGAATCAATACCAACAGATGGTAGCAAAACTGAAATTACTGTTTATGCTAGATGGACTGACATTATGGCAATAGATTTAGATGAATTACAATCTACTATTGATTCATATACTCCACAAGAAACTCCATATACTATTATTTTATCAGGAGAAATAGATTTTTATAAATTAAAAACTATACTTAAAGAGTTTTCCAATGGAGTATATATAAATTTAATTTTACCTAATAGTGTTACTTCTATTGATAGTTTTGTATTAGAAGAGTGTTCTTCACTTATAGACATTAGAATTCCTGATAGTGTTACTTCTATTGATAGTTATGCATTTTCTGGTTGTTCCCTTACAAGCATTACAATCCCTGCAAGTGTTTCTTCTATTGGGTATAATGCATTCGATGATTGTTCTTTAAAAAACATATATGTAGATACTAACAATCCTAATTATGATAGCCGTAATAATTGTAATGCCATTATTGAAACAAACACAAATAAATTAATAATAGGAAGTTCTAATACAATTATTCCAGATAATGTTACTTCTATTGGTAGTTATGCATTCTCTGGATGTTCTTCTCTTACAAGCATTACTATTCCTGCTAGTATTTCTTCTATTGAGTATAATGCATTCCATGGTTGTTCTTTAAAAAACATTTCTGTAGATTCTACTAACCCTACATATGATAGCCGTAACAATTGTAATGCCATTATTGAAACAAACACAAATAAATTAATAATAGGAAGTTCTAATACAATTATTCCAGATAATGTTACTTCTATTGGTATTTATGCATTTGCTGGCAGGTCTTCTCTTACAAGCATTACTATCCCTAATGGTGTTACCTCTATTGATTATGCTGCATTCTCTGGATGTTCTTCTCTTACAACTATTAATATTCCTTACAGTGTTACTTCTATGGAAGAATGTGCATTCGATGGTTGTTATTCCCTCTCCAAAATAAACTATACTGGTACCGAAGAACAGTGGAACAATATATATAAAGAATATGCAGACATCCCTTCCAAAGCAACAATTGTATTTAACTACGTGCCACCGGTAGAGTAAATGGGATAATTCGGTGTTGGCCTTCCTGATTTGCGTTAGGCAATGGAGGGCCACGAAGCGGGTGCGAAGCACCGAACGTAGTGGAGCCCGGAACTGCCGACCTTATAAAATAGAAAATGCGTTAAAAAAAATTGCGAAAACATGGAGCAATTTTTTAGCATTTGCTATTTTGTAAGGGAACGCCCAAAAAAAAGAAAATCGACAGACATTGTAATTTCTTCTCTTTATTTTGAAATCTTTTGGAAATAAATTTTCTCAGAAAGTTTTATGGGTGTGTCTCTCAGTGCGACAGGGGGTGTTTTATAATGGAAAAGGGAGGGATGGAGGTTGGTATGAAAACATTGGAAAGGCTTAAGGGGGTATTTTTATGGTAATTATTGCATGTATTATTGTTTGGATTTTATGTGATATTGCGGAAGCTTCAGCAAAGGATAGAAGTTATTACGATAGGCAGGAAGAACGAAGGCATCAGGAACTTATGGAATCTGAAGAACGCAGGAGGGCACAATGGCATTGTGAGGGTAGTCGGTTCAAGTCCGATCATCTCCAATTATATACATCGCTTAAAATCGTCCAAACTTGGACATATATAATTCTAGTAGTTTCCAAGATTTTAGCCATTCGATTTAATCATTGATATATTATCATGTTTTGGACTCTGTTTAGAATCAAAATAAATTTTCTCTTTTTTTTGAAATATTTTACTTAGACTACTATATTATTTTCAAAGGAATTTGAAAAATAATTATGGATAAGAACACAGATTCAATTGATATTGGATTTTTTGGGATTTCAATAAAGAAAGAAGAACTTGTAATTGTTGGCTCAAAACCTAATGTTGGAAAATCTGCATTAGCTTATAGCATTCTAAGAAATATTGGAATTAAAAAGCACGTTCCGACTGCAGTGATTACAACTGGAACATTTTTTGGTGATCAACTGAAACAACGTCTTTTAAGTTATGAATCTGGAATCAAGTATAGGAAAATACAGAACGAAGCATTAAGTGACAATGATAAAGAAAAACTAAAAAATACTGTTCAAAAATTGAATGCTAGTCCAGTTTATACAGAAGATTTTCCAAATGGTTCTCTGGAAGAAATAAAGCAAGCTGTAAATAATCTGGTAAATAAAAATAACGTGGAAATTGTTCTTATAGACAGTTATGATTTTTTGAATGAAGTAGTGAATAATAAACTGTCCATGTCAGAAATACTTTTTGAATATAAATATTTTGCGCAGTTGTATAATATTACTGTAATAATTCTGATGGATTTACCAGCGGATTGTAATCCTCGTTCGCTCGATATTTTCAAAAAAGATGTAACTGTTACTCGTATTGCAGATACCTTCATTTTTCTTGATAGGGAAATCGAAAATAACTTTGAAAAAAATCCTACTACAACGGCAAATCTTATTTATTGCAAAAATAATTCATTTACTGAATATGAAATAAAGCTGGAAAACGGAATGTGCAAAATGTAATTAAGCTGCGGTATTCGATTTTAATCCTACTATTTTTTTATCCATTCAATATGTCCCTTTGCATAAGGGTATTTATTATTTACATCAAGAAAACCTTCTTCGATAATTATGAATTTTCTGTCAGAAAAATTGCCGTTCACAAGTTCTTTTTTGAATACTTCATAAAATTCTTCATATGAAAATTCGATATATGCTTTGTCATGTGCTTTTTCTGAAATTATTTCATACCATTCTTCTAATTTAAAAGTATTTCTGTCTTTTCGATGTTTTAAAGCATATTCGACTAAAATTTCTTTTACTGTATTATATTGATTTTCGTTTTCTATCATAAAGGCTCTCTATATTTAAAATTATAAAGGATGATAAAAGATAAGTAAAGATTTGCTGGTTTTTCATTTTTTTTGACAGGATAAATTTTAATCCTATATTATTTTTGATGGAAAACTTAAATCAAACAAATAACAATAAAAAACAAAAATTCTCAGTATTAAATTCAATTATTGCAATTTATGAAGACTTGGAAAATTCAAAACTTGCTGAAGAAAAAATTTCTGCACTTTCAAATAAAATTCAAATTGTTCAGGACTATTTGACTTGCAGTAAAATTCAGGCAGTGCTTTTTTCTCTTGTTTTTGCAATTCAACATAAAAGTGGAAGCGCAGTTACTTTACAGATGCTTACAGATTATCTTGGCGAATCTCTTTTGTACATGATTAAATATTGTAAGGAATTAAATGTTCTTATTGAAAAAGATATTCTTGTAAAAGGTTATAATTCAGAAGAGAATAGTAATTCAGCATACTGTGTAAATAGAAAAGTTATAAATAATATTATTGAAGACCTTCCAGTTGACTATTCACAGGATAAATTAACTACTCCAGAAATTATTGAAGAAATTAATGAAATTATTACTTCAGCTAAAGACTGTCGTGTAACTTATGATTATACGCTTCAATTAAAATCAATAGAAAGAACTTATAAAAATAACGAATTAATTAAAAATGTAACCACTGCATATCCAGAAGATATAGAAGCTCGCATTTTTATTTATAATTTGTGTGAAAGGCTTGTATCATCTACTTCCATTTCGGATGACGATGATGATTCCTGCAGTTTTGAATTTAAAATCTTTCCTTCTAAAAGTGTTTATAGGATGAAAAAAGAAATTTCAGAAAATAGATTTCATGTAATAAAAGATGGTTATGCAAAAAAAAGTTTTAATGTTTTTGAATCGGGAATGTTACGTCATAAAGAAATTTCCTGTAACTATTACCTGACACAAAAGGGGATAGATAAGTTTTTTGGAACTGAAAGCAAAGATTTTGAAGCCGAAGAAAACAGTTACTCCGATATTGAAAAACTAAAACAGTTTCTTCTTGAATTTTCAAAAAGTTATTATACAAGAAGAATTCTTCAGGTTAAGAAAAAAACTCTTTTGCAGCTTGAAACAAATGCATCTGATTTAGAATTGGTGAAAAAAATAAAAAAAGCAGTTCCTAATGATACTGACCGTTTTATTCTTTATGATTGCTGTAACGATTTTGTAAATTTTAATCTGCCATCAAATCTTACAAAAACATTGCAGGACATTTATGGTTCTGACAGTGAATTTTATAAAAAGATGCATGAATACAAAGAAGAAAAATGTTTCCTATTAAAAAAAGGTTTTCTTATTTTAAATAAAGATACAAATCTAAATAAAGCTGAATTAACTATTAGTGATAAAACTATTGAATACATTTACGGTGATGAAGCAAATCTTTTTGTTCAGAATATTGATGATAAAAATGTTATTGAACCAAAAAAATTAAAAGCGAAAACGTTGTTCTATCCGGATGAAATTGTTTCTCAAATGGATATGCTTGCGCATTCGCTCGAAAATAAAAATCTTATTGAAACGCAGAAACGTCTTGAAAAAAAAGGTTTGCCAAAAGGTGTTGCAGTTTTGCTTTATGGAGCGGCAGGAACTGGAAAAACAGAAAGCGTTTATCAGCTTGCAAAAAAAACTAACCGCAAAGTTTACCATGTCGATATTTCGGAATCAAAAAGCTGCTGGTTTGGCGAAAGTGAAAAACGTATTAAAAGAATTTTTACAAATTACAGAAATATGTGTGAATCTTATATGCGTCACAAAAAAAATATTCCAATTCTTTTGTTTAACGAGGCCGATGCAATTATTTCAAAAAGAAAGGATGTTGGTTCAAGCAACGTTGCGCAGACTGAAAATGCAATTCAAAACATTATTCTTGAGCAGATGGAAACTTTGGAAGGAATTATGATTGCAACAACAAATCTTTGCAACAATATGGATTCTGCATTTGAACGTCGCTTTTTATTTAAAATTAAATTTGATAAACCTGGAATAAAAGAGCGTCTTCATATTTGGAAAAATAAACTTCCGCTTTTAACTGATGAAGAAGCAAAATTACTTGCAGGTAAATTTGATTTTAGTGGCGGCGAAATTGATAACATTGTCCGCAAATGTGAAATTGACGAAATAATCAATGGCGAACTTCCTGAACTAAGTAAAATTGAAGAATTGTGCAAAAACGAAAAGCTTTCCGGATCGGAAGCGAGAAAAGTAGGGTTTGCGGTGTAAGATGTGGTATAATGGGTGTGAGGATAAAAAAATGAATATTGAAAAAAAATTAATAAAACTAAATGAAATTAACTTTGAAAAAGAATCACGTGGTTATGCATGGATTGATTGTTATACTTCTTTTAATAATGAAAGAGTAACACAAGAACAAAAAGCAAAAGAATTATATCTTTATTTAGCAAACTGGGGAATGGTCGTACGAAAAAGTTTTTTATTACAATACAATTGGAGAATTTTTACAAATGTAATTAAAATTTTAGAAAAAGAAGAATATAAAGAACTTAAAGATCTTGATGTTCGTGATTCAAATATACAAAAAAAGATAAAAAATCTTATTAAACTAAAAAAAGAAATAAATAATAATTTATTAAACTATCATGCAGGAAATAATATTACGGATACATTAGTTTCAAAAATAATTCTTGGAACTTTGGGTTGCACAATAGCTTATGATTCAAAAGTTGTTGAAAATCTTAGAGAGAATAAAATAGCTCCTGCCGGCTTTAATGACAAGTCACTGGAAGAACTTGCAAAGTTTTATAACTTAAATTTTGAAAGTTTTGAAAATGCCCGTAAAGATATTGAAAGTAAGACAGAATCAAAGTGTACTCAATTTAAATTTTTAGATTTATTTTTATGGATTCCTGAAACAGACTCAACTTCCGTATAGTTAAAAACATAAAAAAATTTCACTTTTCTAGAAAATTTTTCGAAACTTTGGCTACCCAGTTAACTATATTGTTCATTACAAAAAAACAACTACAAATACCAATATATTTTTCGGGGGCCAATTATGACTTATTTATTCAATCAAATTTCAAACTTACCAGTTCTTTCAAAAGAAGAAGAAAAAGCTTTATTTGAAAAAGCCGCAGCAGGTGACAAAAATGCAAAAGATAAAATCATCACTTCAAATATTAAATTTGTTATTAAAACTGCGAATAAATACACAAAATGCGGATTACCAATAGAAGATATAATCCAGTCAGGCATAGAAGGTCTTTTAATTGCATATTGCAAGTTTGATTATACTAAAAACGTAAAATTTATTACTTATGCTGTTTCATGGATAAACCAGACAATAAAAGAATTTATATACAATTCTGGAAAATCTGTACGTATTCCAATTCATCGTGCGGATTTATTCTCTTCATCAAATTATTCTGCCGTAAGTCTTGATACTCCAATTGATAGTAACAACTCGGAATCATTTATTGGTAACATTGAAGATGAATACTGTTCAGACTTTGAAAACAGAGTTTGCGAAGAAGATCTTGTTTATCAAATAATGGAAAAAATCGAAACTTTTCCAGTAAACGAAAAAAATATATTAAAAGCACATTACGGTCTTTCTGGAAAAAGTCCAAAAAATTATCGTCAGATTGCTTCGGAATTAAATTATTCACACGAAACAATTCGTACTTATGAAAAAAAATCACTTTCTAAATTAAGAAAAATTATTTAGCCGCTAACGCGGAGATGCTGCCGCTAACGTAATGTTTTTAAAGGAAGTGTGATAAAAATTACATCCGTGTAATTTTTATCACTAAAGTTTGAATCTGCGTTGCATCTTCAAACTTTGATTCAGCGCATCCATGCGCTGCCGCTAACGCGGTGTTTTTAAAGGAAGGTGACATATGGAAGACAAAATTCAAAACGGTGAAGTTTTTCTTTTGCATCTTGGTATGAATGCAATTCTTTTAATTTCAGATCGTGATGTTCAAAAATGGCTTTCTAAAATTTCAAACTCTGATTTGGTAATTGCACTTAAAGGAACTTCTCGTGATGTTCAGGAAAAAGTTTACAAGAATATGAGTCCCGAAGCGCGGGAATTTCTTAAAGAAGATTTTGAATATTCTGGAACACAATTCAAATCAATTGTTCAGGAAAAGCAGACACAAATTCTGAATGTTCTTAAAGGGCTTGCCAGAGTAAAAGAGATTGTAATTCCGTATGGAAAGACAGATTTTTTTGGCGAGGAAATTATTTACTGAAAGAATTTTAACTACTATGTAAAAAGGAGAATAGTTTTCCCCTAGAATATTGTAAAAATACAGTTAACTTACCCCTAGAAAAATGTGTAATTTTATTGTTTTTTCCCCAAGAAAAGTGTAAGATATAGATTATGGAAAGATTATTATATTCAAGTTTAGCAGAATGGAAAAACGCAAAAGATAGAAAGCCTTTAATTATTGAAGGAGCAAGGCAGGTAGGGAAAACCTGGCTTTTGAAAGAATTTGGAAAAAAAGAGTTTGAAAATTACGTCTATATAAACTGTGATAATAATCCTCAGCTGGAAGATATTTTTATTGATTATGATGTTCAGAGGATAATAAGAAATCTTTCTGCCATATCCAATGCAAAAATTGAAGCTGGAAAAACATTGATTATATTTGATGAAATTCAGGAATCACCCAAAGCATTGACTTCATTGAAATACTTTTGTGAACAGGCATCTGATTATCATGTTGCTGTAGCAGGTTCTCTTCTTGGTCTTATGGATCATCACGGGAGTGGTTTTCCGGTTGGAAAAGTAGACACTCTGAATCTTTATCCATTGTCTTTTGTTGAATTCCTTCTTGCGTTAGGGAAGAATATTCTTGTTGAACAAATTAAAGAACATAACTGGGCAGAGTTGAATGCATTAAGTTCTCAGCTTATAGAGCTTCTGCGTCAATATTATTATGTCGGTGGAATGCCATCTGTAGTTTTAAGCTACATTGAAGAAAATGATATTCAAAAGGTTCGTTCAATTCAAAATCAGATTTTGCAGGACTATGAAAAGGATGTTTCAAAACATGCTCCGACAAAAGATATTCCCAAAATAAGTATGGTGTGGAATTCAATTCCATCTCAATTGTCAAAAGAGAATAAAAAATTTATTTATGGAGCGGTAAAATCTGGAAGCCGTGCAAAAGATTTTGAGAATGCATTACAGTGGCTCATAAATGCCGGTTTGGTTTATAAAGTAAATCGTGTTAAAAAAATAGAAATGCCACTGAAATTTTATGAAGATTTTGATTGCTTTAAATTATTCGTAAATGATCTTGGTCTTTTAGGTGCATTGGCCGAAACCCCAGCGAGTGAAATTCTTGTTGGTAATAATTCATTTTCATCTTATAAGGGAAGTTTCACGGAGCAATACGTAGCCCAGCAATTTTACAGTGCAATAGTAAAAAGTGGTGCTTCTTCAAAAAATCTTTTTTATTATACTAATGAAAATTCCACAATGGAAATAGATTTTGTAATTCAAACCGAAAAAGTCTACCCGATAGAAGTAAAGGCAGAAGTGAATTTGAAGTCAAAAAGCCTTTCTACAGTTTTAAGCCGAAATGAAAAATTAACTGGAATAAGATTTTCCATGGCAAATTATAAGGAACAGGGAAAAATGGTAAATGTTCCACTGGCCCTGGTTGAAGAATATTTTAGATTTTTATAATCAATATTTCCTGAAAATTTAACACTTCCTCCGCAATTTTTTCGTGTCAGCGACCTATATTGTTTTAATGAAAATATTGGATACTGCAGGAGAACAACATGAATAACGATATGGATTTTTCAGAAGTGGCAGTACATTGTTCTAAAAATGATAACTACGGAATGGAAATTGTTGTTGGAGGATATATACGGAAAGAGCTTGCAGAAAACATTCATAATCCGCCTTACGCACATATCCGTTGGGAAGAATCCGGAAAACTTGTATGCAGCAGATTTCTGATTGAAAACAAAAAACTTCCGGAAACTGAATCAGACATTAAAACTGTGGATGAAACGGACATCCCTTTGTCTTCCATTGCAGCAAAGATTGTTCAGTGGGCAAAGGAAAAGCCAAAAAGGTTTGCCGGCGAGAATGACAGGACAAACTGGGAAGCCATGCGCAATTCGTGGAATGACATAGTGGAGTATTGCAGGGAATGTCTGGGCGAGGAAAGTGATGGGATGACGGGAAGAAATCAGAACAATATTCAGGACATGGCATGCTGCAGGCCTTATAAAACAGGATTGCCGGTTAATATCTGGATTGATGAAGCTGAATCCTACAAAAATGTAAATTCCACAAAATGCATATATTTTCAGATAAACAAAAAACAGAAATTCCAGACGCAGAACACTTGC
>JAZLFF010000069.1:0-10192 GCA_045615645.1 Treponema sp. | reverse complement strand
TATTACAACAGAAAACGAATTTCAACTGTAAATCCAGGAGGACTTCCTCCTTCAATTTTCAGGGAACAATCAACAGTTACAAAAGCTGTTGCTTAAAAAAATTAGGGTGTTTTCTGACTGTACTAAAGTTGACTTTTTCAGACCTCCTTTTCATAAAAACATGAAAAAAGGGACGAACCTCTATATTACAAAAAATGTAACTTCTTGCTATACAAGGAATTAAGTTTTTCTTAAAACAGAGGACCGTCCCCTATTTCACAAAAATATGAAAAAAAGGTCCGTCCCCAATTTCACAAAAACCTGAAAAAAGGGACGGACCTCCTTTTCCCCACCTCACAAATAATCCTAAAAATAATTGTAAATTATCAATTTTACATCTATACTACACTCATGCTCGATTTGGAAACCTTAAAAAACGAATTAAACCCCGAACAATTCCGCGCAGTAACAACAACCGAAGGTGCAATTTTAATAATTGCGGGAGCCGGCAGCGGAAAAACCAGAGTAATAACCTTCCGAATTGCGCATATGCTCGACAAGGGAATCCCGCAAAGCCAAATCCTAGCCCTTACATTTACCAACAAAGCCGCAAAAGAAATGGCAGACCGAATTAAAGACCTTACCCAGCGCAAACTTCAAAACCTTACAGTTTCAACCTTCCATGCCTTTGGTGTACGAGTTTTACGTTCCGAAATTGAAAAACTCGGCTACCGTGAAAACTTCAGCATATACGACGAAACTGATCGAGTTGCACTTATAAAAGAATGCGGACGAGAATTAAAATACAGCCAGGAAGCAATGGATATTTATATGATTGGAAATTTAATTTCCAACATTAAAACCGGCCGCAAAAACTGGGACACACAAAATGACATGTACCGCCCTCTTTACGAAAGCTATCAAGAAGGATTAAAACTTTACAACGCCGTCGATTTTGATGATTTAATCGTACTTCCTATAAAACTTTTCCGAGAAAATCCGGATGTTCTTGCAAAATATAAAGAACGTTACAAATACATTATGGTCGATGAGTTTCAAGATACAAGTCACCAGCAGTACGAACTGATGCATCTTCTTGCTGATAAAAACGTTGCTGTTGTTGGAGATGATGACCAAAGTATTTACAGTTGGCGAGGTGCCGATTATCAAAATATAATTAATTTTGAAAAAGATTTTAAAGTTACAGAAATCCGTCTAGAGCAAAATTACCGTTCAACCGAGACAATTTTGGAAGCTGCAAACGGTGTCATTTCACACAATACAAACCGAAAAGAAAAGAAATTGTGGAGTAAAAAAGGTGTCGGAAAACCAATTGAAATTTTTATGCCAGAAAATGAAACTGATGAAGCAGATTTTATTGCCGAAACAATTTTAGGAATTTCTGCGGAAGAAAAAAGAAAATATGATGATTTTTGCATTTTAATCCGTGCAAATACCCAAAGCCGTTTTATTGAAGAAGCTTTTCTAGAAAATAATATTCCCTACACAATGAGCGGTGGAACTTCCTTTTTTGAACGAAAAGAAATTAAAGATATAATCAGTTATCTTAGAGTTATTTCAAACCATGACGACGATATCAATCTTATCCGTATAATAAATACCCCTCGCCGTGGAATCGGACGCGCCGCTATCCAGCTTTTGAACGACGAAGCTGAACTACAAGGTTGTACAATGTGGAATGCTATGATTTCACTTATACAACGACAGGATTCCCCGGCGAGCGATACAATCAAAGAAGATTTGCAAACTTTTATTGATTTAATAGAAAATCACCGTACTAAACTTCTAAGTGGCCGAGGCCTTGCAGGAAAAGTCCGCCAGTTGGTAGAGGACATCAATTATAAAGACCACTTACTCACCGAATATTCAAAAAGTGAAAAAGCAGTTCGTTTTAAAATGCTTAATATCGAAAGCCTTATAAACTCAATGGAAACTTGGGAAAATGATCCGGATAACACTAATCCGAATATTTTTACATACCTTAATAGAATCACCCTTTTAAGCCGCGACGACATGGATGATGAAAACGACAAAGGAAAAGTAAACCTTATGACAATACATGCTTCAAAAGGACTTGAATTTCCAGTTGTTTTTATTGCCGGTGTAGAAGAAGGATTAATTCCACATGCTCGTTCAGTTGAAGAAAACGGTGGCGATGTTGAAGAAGAACGCCGATTGTTTTACGTTGCAATTACACGTGCTCACGACAAACTCTTAATTTCAGCCTGCCGCAAACGCCGCCACATGCAAATGGTTACAGAATCTGAGCCAAGTCGCTTTCTTGATGAAATTCCCGAAAATCTTGTTGAATATCACGAACCAAGTAAAGAATTATCTGAAGAAAAAACACATGACATGTTTGCCGACATGCTTGCAAGCTTAAAATCAAAGCTTTAACTAAAAAGTACCGCCAATAAAGAAATTAAAAGATAATCCCTTTGTATGAGCATATTCAGCAGAGTAACCTATACATAAAGGACCAATCACATGATTAAAACCTAACTGCGGAGCAATATTAAATTCATTTGTATACGTATTAAATTTTGTACCAATACCAGCCATAAGCCACGTATAAGGAAAAACTTTTGCTTCAAAACCAAGCGAAACTTTTATCCCCATGTGAGAATCAAAAACTAAAGAATTTGCACAAGGCCCAATTGCTAAATAAGTACCAAGTGGAACCGCATCATACAAAAGATAAACGGAAAAACCTTTTAAATCACTATTAGGAGAAATTTCTACTCCAGACGCAAAAATCAACTTACTGTCATCATTATCACCAAACGGATGTAAAACCTTCCACCGGTCACTTCGCTCAAAATAAAAAACAGAGTTTTCAATAGGAGAAATATCTATTTGAATTTTATAATCAGGTTCGTTTCCAATTGGTAAATAAAAAATCCCGGAATAACCTTGCATAGGATTAACCATTTTAGAATAAAGCAGATTCTTTTTTAAGTAATTAGAAGAAGTTCCACTGCTGTCCATTTTTGCAAGAATATCATCATTGCGTTTACTTTCAAGAATAATCCGTTGATTTTCGTTTTCAGTCTCAAGCGAATATATTCTGGAATATTTATCTTTTGCAAAAGGAAGATTTACATCCTGGTCTTCGAGTTTATCCTGCAAATCAGAAAAAGCAATACTAACACCAGCAAAAAATTTCTGAGTTTTATTATCCCCTGCATTATCCATTTGAATTTTGCGAAAAGCTTTAGTTGCCGGAATATAATCAATCATACTCCATTTATCAACTTCATGATTTCCTTGAAACGCAAAAATCTGGTTTTCATCAAAATAAAAAGGAACTGTACCGTAATTTTCAATATCTACATAAACCTTTAGATTACTAGCATTATATCTTTTTACGGCCATTGTAATTACAACATTATTCTTTGTAGTTATACTTGATGTACTGTATCCATGAAGATCTGAAACAACATTTGGAAAAGTTCTTGTAGCATACACTTCAAAACTTTTAGCAAAACCCAAAGTAGCAAGAGAAAGTAAAACAATAAAAAATAAACTCTTCTTCATTAAAAACCCACAAAAATGTTAAACTCTGTATTTAATTTTTTTACCAGTTCCTTCATAAAGCTTTTTACGAAGTTCAGTAACCTGATCATCAGTAATGTAATCATCAAAGCTCATCATTCGGTCAATAATTCCATTTGGAGTAATTTCCACAATACGGTTTGCAATAGACTGAATAAATTCGTGGTCATGTGAACTGAACAAAAGCACACCAGGGAAACTGATTAATCCTTCGTTCAATGACTGAATTGCTTCCAAATCAAGATGATTTGTAGGATCATCCATTGTAATACAATTTGCACCACTGAGCATTAATTTAGAAAGCATACAACGAACTTTTTCACCACCGGAAAGAACCTTTACTTTTTTCAAAGATTCATCACCACTAAAAAGCATACGTCCTAAGAATCCGCGAACATAAGAATCATCCTGTTCTTTGGAATACTGTTTAAGCCATTCTGTAATATTGTAATCATTTTCAAAGTTAGCGTTGTTGTCGCGTGGAAGATAAGTCTGACTAGTTGTAGTACCCCAGAAAAATTCTCCGCTGGTAGGTTTTACTTTACCGTTTACAATATCAAACAAAGCTGTAACACTGTTATGTTCAATACCTACAAAAGCAATTTTATCTGTACGGTTTACTTTTAAGTTGAAGTTTTTTAACAAAACGTTGCCGTCTGGGTCTGTGTAATTCAAATCTTTAATTTCAAGAACATTGTTACCAATTTCACGGTCAGCCTTAAAGTTTACATATGGAAATTTACGTGTAGAAACAGGGATTTCTTCCAAACTGTCGGCAAGTTTATCGTAAATCTTTTTGCGACTAGTTGCCTGCTTAGCTTTAGAAGCGTTCGAACTGAATCGAAGAATAAATTCTCGCAAATCTTTCATTTTTTCTTCAGTTTTCTTCTGCTGGTCGTGAGCCTGACGCTGCATAACCTGAGTCATCTGATACCAGAAATCGTAGTTCCCACTAAACTGAGTAATTTTTCCAAAGTCAATATCACAAATATAAGTACAAACAGTGTTCAAAAAGTGACGGTCATGCGAAACAACAATTACAGTGTTTTCAAACTCAAGCAAAAAGTTTTCTAGCCATGTAATAGATTCAATATCAAGACCGTTAGTAGGTTCATCAAGAATTAAAGCATCAGGATTACCGTAAATTGCCTGTGCAAGCAAAACACGAACCTTCTGGCTTTCATCAAGTTCACTCATCATTTTGTCATGATTTTCTTCTTCCAAACCAAGTCCCGAAAGCATCTGTTCAATCTGATTTTCAGCTTCATAACCACCAAGTTCACCAAATTCAGCTTCAAGCTCAGCAGATTTTATTCCGTCTTCTTCTGTAAAATCAGTTTTTGCGTAAATTTCGTCTCTGGCCTTAGAAACTTCATAAAGCTTTGGAAATCCCATCATTACAGTATCTTTTACTGAATAAGCATCGTAGGCAAAGTGATCCTGCTTCAAAACAGCCATTCGTTCGCCCGGAGTCATAAAAATTTCTCCAGAATCCTTTTCCAATTCACCCGAAAGAAGTTTTAAGAAAGTAGATTTACCGGCACCATTTGCACCAGTAATTCCGTAACAGTTACCTTTATTGAATTTTAAGTTTACGTCTTTGAACAATGGTTTTTCACTGAACGAAACGCTTACATCACTTACAGTTATCATTTAATAGTCCTCAGTTATTAGTTCTTAGAAGGGGGAAGTCTCCCCCTCACTCGCACTGCGTTGCTCGCTACCCCTTCTAGCGGGGACACCCCGCAACGCCCCGTTTTTATTTCTTCTTACTAAACAAAGCCTTAATTTTAGCAAACAAACCTTTCTTCTGTGGTGCTGCCGGCTTTTTGTTTTTATTGTATTGGTTTTTATTATAAGAATTCTTTTTGTAATCCCCTTTCTTATAATCGCCTTTTTTGTAATTATTCTTTTTATAGTCGCCTTTCTTGTAATTATTATTTTTGTAATTATCTTTAGTTTGATTTCCAGAAGAATATGCTTCTTTGTAAAGCTTCATGCGCTCTTCGTAAGAAAGACCTTCGAGTTTTGCAGGATCGATGTATGGCTTTTTAGATTTGTATTCTCCCTTACCTTTTCCACCTTTGTTATAATTCTTTTTGTAACCGTCTTTCTTGTAATCACCTTTTTTATGATAATCGCTTTTGCCATTTGAATGACCGTTGTGACTGTTTTTATTATGAAAATCGCCATTTTTACCTTTACGGTAACCACCACGATTATCAAGTTCATCATCACCGTGCCAATTTTCAGTTTTAATATAAACACCAGCAGATTTATCTTCTTCCATATCTTCTGGGTAAGCAACAATTGCAGGAATTTGCATTTCAACATAGCGTTCAATTGCAGGAAGATTGTAAACATCCTGTTCAGAACAGAAAGTATATGCTTTTCCAGATTTTCCAGCACGCGCTGTACGACCAATACGGTGAACATAATTTTCTGCTTCTACAGGCAAATCATAGTTGATTACCATTGCAAGATCATTTACATCAATACCGCGGGCAGCAACATCTGTAGCAACAAGCATTTTTACTTCGCCAGCTTTAAATGATTTAAGAATCTGCAAACGTTTAGACTGAGGTAAATCACCAATTAAAAATTCGCATTTAATGTCATTCAATTGAAGACGTTTTGCAACAACTTCACACGAACGTTTTGTATTACAGAAAATAATTGCACTTTCTGGATTCTGTTTTTTAAGAACACCAACTAACAG
This sequence comes from Treponema sp., assembly GCA_045615645.1. GTDB lineage: Bacteria > Spirochaetota > Spirochaetia > Treponematales > Treponemataceae > Treponema_D. Next base: position 3,918 of record JAZLFF010000069.1, on the reverse strand, counting down.
TTTCATTTTTTCATCACTTGAAACGTGATAAAGCTGCTGGTCAATTTCGCTTACAGTAATATTTTCAGCTTCAATAGTAATTTCGATTGGGTCGCGAGTATATTCCCATGCAAGATTTTTTACATATGAGTTTAAAGTTGCACTGAATAACATAGTCTGACGTTGTTCAGCTTCAGGCAAGCATTTAAGAATCTGGCGCAAATCAGGATAAAATCCCATATCAAACATACGGTCAGCTTCATCAATAACACAGAAAAAAGCGTCATTAAGTTTTAAGTTGCCGCCTTCCTGCAAATCGATAACGCGGCCTGGAGTTCCAATTACAATGTCTACACCCTTTTTAAGAGCTGCAATTTGTTTTTCGTAACCAACACCACCGTAAACACTGAACGCTTTAAGTCCAGAAGTTCCAACAAGCACTTTAGCTTCTTCTTCAATTTGAACAGCAAGCTCACGAGTTGGAGCCAAAATTAAACATCTTTTTCCAGGATTCTTAATCATACGGTCAATAACCGCAACAAGATAAGCACAAGTTTTTCCAGTACCAGTTTGACTTTGAACGTACAAATCAGGACCTTTTCCTTCACCCTTTGAAGCTTTAATAACCTGTTCCTGCACAGGAGTACAATTTACATAACCTGCAGCTTCAATTCCCTTCAACAATCTTTCATCAAGATTAAATTCCACAAAATCCATACGATTTTCCTTTCTGCCAACAAGGCAATTTATATTTTTCCGAACGACACACAGGCCGCTGGTTTATTTACAATTTTTCGCATTGAATAGAAAATAATAACATTTTTTGCGGATTATGGGAACACTTAAGAACAGTCTAAAAAAACATAAAAAAAACTGCCTGGTGTGACCAGACAGTTTTTAAATATTAAATACGTAATAATTTTAGAAAATTACTGCATATCTACCCACAAAGCTGGGACAACGCCCATACTAGACTCCCAAGCAATAGCTTTATAGATAGAGCCACCCATAAATTCAACACTACTTACCAAATCTGGGCCCCCATAATTAGGAGAACGAAGCCACCAGCAAGCGTTGTATCCATGAGCAAGAGTTTCTAAATAAATTCCAGCTGCTATTGCAAAATCTGTTGGAACTCTTACTCTTGCATCATCACCAGGATAACCATTTGGCAATTCATCAAATCCAAAACCAGGGAATGTTACTTCATATTCACTTAATAAAAAAATTTTATCAGTTGTGTCTTCACAAACCCAATCGGTGGCAGGTGTTAATACTCCTGCATTATCTACAGTAGAAGCAACACTATTATCTATTGTTTTTTCAATAATGATTTTTTGCTGTTCTTTTGTAAAAGCAGTTTCTAAAAAATCATTATTTAAATATATTCTTATTGAACTATCTTGGTAATTATTCAAAAAAGAACTATACTCTCTTGCTGTAAGAATATCTTCCGCAAGTAAAAGAGCTTTTCCAGTTTTTGTATATTCATCTTTATTCAAAATACGCCACTTGATTGGTTCGACTTTAAACCACTTACCTACAGTTTTATACTGTTCGGCAGTTGAGCCATCACTATATAAATAATCCCCACCCCAAGCATTTTCACGTTCAAATACATACCAAGCACCATCACTACCTTTGCAGTATGTAAATACTCCATGTATTTCAGTAATTGATTCGTCTACAAATACAGAAGCATCTTTTATAGTCTGTGGCCATTCACCAAATTCTACATAAGGATAATTTCTATCTGCTGTGCCGTTATATCCAATCGGTGAATCGGGCATGTATGGGTAAAAAGATAAAATAGAATCTTCATATGGAAAATAACTTAGACCATAATATTTTTCTGAAGGTGTTGAATAATCATTAAGAATAATCTCAGCTTTAATCAGTTCACCTTTTTTTACATAACAAGTACCTAATCCAGACCCATAATTTGTTCCACTTTCTGAAACAATTCCACCTATTATAGAAAAAATTGTATTATTACTAACTTTTAGATGAAGCATTGAACCAGGCTTTACATAGTACTCAATAAAATTTCCTTCATCATCAACTCTTCTAACTCCATTTTCATATATATAAAATATATATTCATATGGTTCTGAAATATCAACTCCATCATCTGGAACATATATTTTAATTTCAGCCTTGTTACTTTTCTTTTCATCCTCCACATTCGAAGGATTTGAACAAGAAATTATACCAAATGCTACAAACAAAGCAGCAATTGCCAATACAATTTTTTTCATAACTAACTCCCATTAATACTTATTTTTTTATTAACTATTATTTTAATACATTTTTTAATATACATCAATTTTTTGTTATCTAATCAAGTTAATAAAAACTACAATTCTACCCAGAGTGCAGGAACACATCCCAATGGTGCAGCAACAACATTACTTGAAGCATTAGAAGAACCATCAGTTTCTACATAATGAGCTTTTATATAAGATGCATAAGGAGAACGAAGCATCCATTCTCCAGGACCTACATAAACTGGATTGCCTGTAAGTCCCTGCTGTATTTGAGTTGCATAATCAGTATATATTCTTTTTCTTTTAGAATCTGTATCATTAAAAACACCAAAACCATAATCTTCATTTGATGCTTCATTAAAACTTAAAAGGAATATTTTATCTAGTGTATTATTACAAGTATAACCAGTTGCAGGCTGCAGTGTTTGGTTATGGTCAGTAGTACTTAATTCGCTATTATCAACATTTGTATCAAGAATTTTACTTATTTGTTTTTTTGTAAATGCAGTTTGTAAAAAGCCGATTGCATTTGTTCCGTCGTTAAAATCTTCTATACTTTCACCATAATGTCCTTCATATTGTAATCCGTTTAAGAATGCTCTAACTCTACTAGATTCGTAATTACTTGCATACACACCAGATTGTCTATTTTGAGGCAAATCATAATACTTTAACGTTGTAAGAATTTTTTCAGCAAGTAAAAGGGCTTTTCCTGTTTTTGCATATTCATCTTTATTCAAAATACGCCACTTGATTGGTTCTACTAAAAAATAAGTACCTCCAGCTTCTACACACCATTCATCTTCGTCATATCTGTAATATGTAAACATTCCATGAACTTCACTAATAGATGTATTAACTTTATTTATGTTACCAACTAAAGTTTGTGGCCATTCACCAAATTCTACATAAGGCCATTCTTTTCCAGCTGTACCATCAGTTCCATAAGAACTTCTTGGAAAATAGTTTAGAAGTTTTAGATTATCATTAGTTTCCTTATTATTAAAAAGTATTTTATACTTTGTTTCACCAAGAGTTGAAACATCAACAGCGTTAATAGTACAATTTACTGATTCACCTTTTTTAATATAAAAATAATAAGCCCCCTCACCCATTGCATTATACATATTTTTATCAAACAACTGAACTCTTAATGAAAAAAGAGTATTTTTGTTAGACTTAAATTTAAGTGATGAACCTGGTTTCATTCCATAAGGTATACCATTATTCTCAAATTTCTCGACTCCATTTTCCGAAATGTAAACTTTATATAAATAAGGCACTCCAAACGAATACTCATCAATACCGTCATCAGGTACATTTATTTTAACTACAGCCTTATCGTTTTTCTTTTCATCATCCATATTTGATGGATTTACACAAGAAAAAAATCCTAATACTGCAAACAAAGCTGCAATTGCCGTTACTATTTTTTTCATTAATTAAAAACTCCTTTCAAAAAATATCTTTATTACACATAATTATATTGTAATTTTAACTGAACGGTTAACATAAAAGTACAGTCGAAAAATACCCGAAAATAAAATGAGGGTACAACAATGAAGTACAGTAAAGAATTTAAAGAACAGGCAATAAAATTGTCAGATGAAATTGGAGTAAAACAGGCATGTGCACAACTTGGACTGGTTTACGGAACTTTAACAGACTGGAG
>JAZLFF010000068.1:0-20763 GCA_045615645.1 Treponema sp. | reverse complement strand
TTTAACTACTTCTTATCTTTTTTATAATAAGAGAGTATTGCATATATTGCACAAATAATTGACGCAATACAACTTGCTATCAAAGTTACTTCCTATTTCTTTCCATCCAGTCAATTGCAAAATCTACAAAAACTTTTTGATTAAACAATCGACATTCCGCATTTCCAATTTTTCCAAAGCGGATGACTGAATCATCGCCCCAAAAACAATTTTCGAAGGCTGTCCCTATCATGTTAAAATCTTCTTCCTGATATGCTACATCGTGGAAAGGAATTGTTCGGCTGTCTGGGAGAGTTACGGTTTCTGTAAAAATAAATTTTCCAGGCCATTTTGCTCGGTTTTCGGCAAGATGAATCATTGTACAAGTTGAGTAATCTGTTCCAATCATCAAACTCCAGCCGTCATTTTCGTAAAGGCGGGCTAAAGTGCTTTGTTCTCCATTTTCAAACGAAAGGCCTTCCTCGGTGTATTCAATGTTGCCGGCAATTTTTGATTTTTCGTTTCCCCAGACGGCAAAACTGGCAATAATTTGATTTGTGCAAATCACTTCTGAATCTTTTTTGAAAGTCTCGTTTACTATGCTCAAATTTGGAGTGTAATCTTTTGTTGTATTATACGCCGGCATTGCAATTATTCCGTTTTCAGAAACTGCTTCTTTAAGTGCGTCGATTAAATCTTTTGGTCCATTATCCAAATGTCCAACTTTAGAAAGTGCAGTGTGAACAAGGATTTTCATATTTTTTTCTACACCAAGCTGCTTTATCTGTTCCAAAAGTTCGTTTTTTGTCATTTATTTAAGCTCCGTAATTTTAATTCCAAAATTATCATCAACTATCCAGATTTCTCCGTAAGCGACTGTTTTTCCATTTTTGATAATTTTGCTTGGGTAACCAACGAAAGTGTCCAATTCAAGGACGAATTTTTCTTTTATGCTCAAAATTTCATCTTCTGAATGATAACAGGCTCCAATCTGCACGCAAATATAATCCTGATTTTCGTAAGTAATTTCCGGAACTTTTGGAAAATCTAAAATGCGGATTCCAAAATGTTCATCAACTACAACAGCTTCTCCGGTATGAATAACTTTATTCTGGTAAACAAGATTTAGCGGATCGTAATACTTTTTATCAAAAACAAGAATTTTTCCAACTTCAAGATTTACCTGCTCAGAACCAAAACGTCCAATTTCAACCGTAAGATTGTTGTCGTGTTTTTTTGCGCTGATATCACTTAAATATTGAACTTCGGGTTCTTTCCAACCAAAACCAAAAAATCCGAGAGCACGAAGATTATCCATAAACGGATCGCTCAGCTGAAGGTTCATCCATCCTTTTTTATCGCCAATGTTTATTTCAAAAGAAACAAGGCAGCACATTCCACCACGATTTTGATTCAAAGTTGAAGGAGTGTTTTTAGCTTCGGTAAAAGATTTGTTCACCAGTTTTTGATTTTCAGATGAAAGATTTGGAAGACGGGCAAAAATATTTTCTGTAATAAGATTTGAAACTTCTTTTACAAAAAATTGCTGCATTACATCAAGGTCAAACTTGGAGATTTGTTTGTATTCTTCAAAATTCTGCTTGAGTAAAATTTTACCAATTTCGCTATCAACTTCTATAACATAACCGGCATTATTAAAATCGTAATCAAAAATAAAGCAGGATGATGGAATGTAACGTTGAAATTCGTAATTATTCATCTGATCAACACAACTGATTGATAAAGTACAAGTTTCGTTACGGATTCCAGCAAAAGTAGATTCAATTTTCTGTGCCAAATCCATAAAAAATTCGTAAACTGTATGAAGTTCATCGTGGCCCCATTTGTCCGGGCGGGTAAAATCATACAGTTTGATTTTTTTATCTGGATAATCGGCAGCAAGAGTTGTTGAAGAGGCAGGAAGTTCGCCATTCATAATATTTTCTACATCAATACCAAGAACTTTTGCAAGAACTGGCATTACAGAAACATCAGGACAACCATCGCCGCGCTCCCATTTAGAAACAGCTTTATCTGAAACGTTGATTTGTTCTGCAAGCTGTTTTTGAGTCAAACCCTGTTTTGTTCTAAGTGCGCAAATCAGTTTTCCTGTTTTAATGGCGTTCATTTCTGCCTCCGTCAATTATTTCAAATTAAAAATCTGTTCGATTGTGCAGTATGGCAATTCAAGGTGAATGTATTTTTCGCCAACTGGATAGAAAACATTCAACGTTGTGTCATTTTCAATCTGATTTTTGTATGTTTCTTGTTCAGTAGGTTTTACAGCTTTTTTAAGAAGGTCTGTAACTTCCTGAACAGCCGTTTCTTCATCTTTTTCTGCGGCAATTTTACAGATTCCATCAATTTCAGTGATGTTTAAAGCTTTGTTTTCTTCCATCCATTCTCTGTTGCAGAAATTATCAACAAAAGCTTTGTGACCAGCATTAATAAAGAACATATTTACGCTGTTGTAAGCTTCTGGTGAGTATTCACTCAAAGCTCCTTCTGATGGAATAACAAGCAATTCCATGCCTGGAATCTTTTTTGCAGTTGCAGGCAATTTTCCAATAATGTTTCCGTTTGAATCTTTTTCTAACATAGTTTTCTCCTTATAAACCTCGCGTTAGCGGTGAGTTATGTTGAACAACGTGGACCGTCCCCGCCGCTCTTGTGATTTTAGTATCGTACATTTTTTTGGAGAATTCTCCCGACAGGTAGTAGAATTGAGTAGAATTTGGGGTAGAATTAACTAATTATAGCATATAAATTTGAAAAATCTACTTAAAAAAAGCGCAAGTAGTTGGAGTACCTTTAGTCCACCACAACGAAGTGAGGAGAATGAGTGTTAGCGAAGTACGGAATTGTTGTTCGGAAGAAAGGGATATTCTAGTTGATGCAGTTTGGTTTACAAATACTGCAATCTGTTACAGGTAAATTTTTCTTACTCCCAATAATATCTGCCTGCTCTTTTGCTTTTTGGTAAGTTTCGAAAGGTCCTTTCCATCCAGAATTTTCTTTTCCTTTTGGATTATGTATTCCTTTACCATAATTGCAGTAACTACAATCACAAAGATGAATTTTTACATGAGGTTCAGGTTTATCCCAGTAAACGAAAAAAGTTTTTTTAGTTTCCAAAATGTCCCCTCCTTACTGCAGCGCAATGAAGCGCTGCGTTATAAGGTTAATTATTTATTTACATATGTAATATTTAAATATGTATTATAATCTTTAGAAATTTCATTTCCTTTGGTTGAAGTAAACGTGATTAAGCTTTTGATTTCAGGCGCATTATTACTTAATTCCAAGTTAATACGTTCACCATTTAAATCATCTATGTCTATGTAAATTGTTAGAATATTTTCAATTTTGAACGCAGAAGACATATAAGAAATGTTTCTAAGTAAAGGACTCGACGAGATTACTCCAGATCCAATAGAAGTAACACTTTCTGGAATGGTAATGGAAGTGAAAGAAGAACAACCGGAGAATGCGCCACCACCAATAGAAGTAACGCTTTCTGGAATGGTAATGGAAGTGAGAGAAGAACAACCGGAGAATGCGCCGCCACCAATAGAAGTAACGCTTTCTGGAATAGTAATGGAAGTGAGAGAAGAACAACCATAGAATGCATAATCACCAATAGAAGTAACGTTTTCTGGAATATTAATGGAAGTAAGCAAAGAACAACCATAGAATGCTTTATCACCAATAGAAGTAACACTTTCTGGAATTTTTATAGAAGTAAGGTTAGAAAGAGTTCTAATAAATGTAGGAATACTTGTGCAACTATCTGAAAGGATAATTGTATAAGAGAGACAATCGGAGAATGCATCATCACCAATAGAAGTAATGCTATCTGGAAGTGTAATGGAAGTGAGAGAAGAACAATCGCAGAATGCATAATCACCAATAGAAGTAACGCTTTCTGGAATAGTAATGGAAGTGAGAGAAGAACAACCATAGAATGCTTTATCACCAATAGAAGTAACACTGTTAGAAATATTAATGGAAGTAAGCGAAAAACAACCGAAGAATGCATAATCACCAATAGAAGTAATAGTGTTAGAAAGGGTAATGTCAGTGAGAGAAGAACAGAATTCGAAAGCAGCATTCTCAATAGAAGTAAAACTTTCTGAAATTACTATAGAGGTAAGGTTAGAAAGGGTTTTAATAAATGTAGGAATACTTGTGCCACTACCTGAAAGGATAACTGTATAAGAAGGACAATCGGAGAATGCGTTGTTGTTAATGGAAGTAATACTATTTGGAAGTGTAATGGAAGAAAGAGAAGAACAACCAGAGAATGCATCATCACCAATAGAAGTAACACCGTTTGGAATAGTGATGGAAGGGAGAGAAGAACAACCAGAGAATGTGTATTTACCAATAGAAGTAATATTGCTTGGAAGTGTAATGGAAGTGAGGGAAGAACAGTTAGAGAATGTGAAGTCGCCAATAGAAGTAACACTGTTAGGAATAGTGATGGAGGTGAGAGAAGAACAACCATCGAAAGCACCATCAATAGAAGTAACACTGTTAGGAATAGTAATGGAAGTTAAAGAAGAACAACCATCGAAAGCATAATTAATAGAAGTAACACTGTTAGGAATAGTGATGGAGGTGAGAGAAGAACAACCTTCGAAAGCTCCATCAATAGAAGTAACACTGTTAGGAATAGTAACGGAAGTTAAAGAAGAACAACCAAAGAAAGTATAATTAATAGAAGTAACACTGTTAGGAATAGTGATGGAGGTGAGAGAAGAACAGTTAATGAAAGCACCATCAATAGAAGTAACACTGTTAGGAATAGTAATGGAAGTTAAAGAAGAACAACCATGGAAAGCAGAATTAATAGAAGTAACACTGTTAGGAATAGTGATGGAGGTGAGAGAAGAACAACCGTAGAAAGCACTATCAATAGAAGTAACACCATTTGGAATATTAATGGAAGTAAGTAAAGAACAATTTTCAAATGCATTATAACCAATAGAAGTAACATTTTTTGGAATATTAATGGAAGTAAGCAAAGAACAATTTTTAAATGCCCAACTACCAATAGAAGTAACACCGTTTGGAATAGTGATGGAAGTGAGAGAAGAACAACCGGAGAATGCGCTCTCACCAATAGAAGTAACGCTTTCTGGAATAGTGATGGAAGTGAGAGAAGAACAACCGGAGAATGCGCTGTCACCAATAGAAGTAACACTGTTAGGAATAGTGATGGAAGTGAGAGAAGAACAGTTAATGAAAGCGTAGTTTCCAATGGAAGTTATACGTTCAGGAATAATAATGGAAGTAAAAAGAGAAGAAGCGAAAGCCCTATCTTCAATTGAAGTAGCACTATTTGCAATAACAGGTATGTTAACGAATTGTTCTATTTCCTCTCCATTTAAAACTACACAAACAGGAAAATCAATTTTACCAGTTTTATCAGTTTCTGGAATTGTATAATTAATTTCATTTTCAAATGCATAATAATTATTATAAGAATAAATGCAAGTTAATTTAATTGTATCCCCTGGAGAGAATAATCCATCTTCAGAAGAAATTGAAACATTGCTGCACTCTTTTATTTCAACACTAAGATTGCAAGAAACGCTAATATCACCTTCTGTGTATGTAAATGTAATAATAGCTTCTGCGCAAGTTTTTTCTGTAGAAGAATAACCTGTGTAAGTACAATCGGTTAAAGATACAATTTTTGAAGACAAATCAGAATAAGTAATTTTAAAAGAATAGGCTGATAATTCTTCACCAGAATAGTATGACGTTTTTATTGGAGAACCTTCTGTTTCGTATAGTTCCATTTTTGGTTCATTGTTTTTAATTTTGATTACAATTTCTGTGGTCTCTGTAATTTCTTCTTCAGTGTAGCTGATTGTAATTGTTTGTGTTTCACATGCTGCACTAGAATCAAATCCGGAATATGTCCAGTCTGTTACAACTTTTGATGATTCATCTGAATAAAATGCTGTAACTTCAATACTTGTGCTGTCAAATTCTTCTTCAACTAAATATTCAGTTTTAGAATTTTTTGTTACCTCAATTGAAGTAAGTGAAATTTTGTCTTCAACAGAACCTGGACAGCCAAAAAACAAAATTGATGCTAATAAAATAAAAAGACATTTGAAATTTTTTTTCATTTTCTTCTCCAATAAAAATTCCGCGTTAGCGGCAGTGCTTTCTGATTTATAAAAACCTAAATTTAGTATAAGGCTAGTTGAAATGTTTGTTTGGGATTTTTACCCCTTTAGAAACGGGATTTTTTCCCGAAAAAATGTCTTACAATATTTTATAATGGTGCTATAGTAGATGTATGATTTTCTGGAAGTATGTAAAAAAGATATTTAATATAGAATATATTCTCATTTTTATTTCAATTGTGAATTTTTCGTACACGCTTTATTTTAAAAGTAATGCTGTCAGAGAGTTTAATAAGCTTGATGAAATAATTTCTTACATTCAGTTATACGATGTAAAAGAAAATCTGCCTTCAATGTATACAGATATAAATTCTTTTTGCAGTGGATTGGAAGATGAATATTTACCGTTTACTTATTTTAATCCTGAGCTTGAAAAACAGTTGAAAGAAATTCTTTTTTTGCTCCAAGATAATTCTCTTACCAATGAACACGAGCAGATAATTTCTGTAACAATGGCTTTCCAAAATAATATGCATATTAATCAGCGAAAACTTGTTTTTGGATATGATTCTCTACTATATTGTTCGCTTATTCTTCTTGCCATTGCGATTTTTGTAATTATTTATAACAATATGCTTCAAAAAAATGAGTTGAACCGTTTGTCGGCAATTAACAATGAACAGTTGAAGTTTAGTCGTAATTTGCATGACGGTGTTGCCCAAGATTTGGCAGCGCTTAAACTTTATCTTCAAAAAGATGATAAAGAAAAAGCTGATTTTTACGCATCTCAGTCGCTGAGCGAAATTCGTTTTTTAATTGATTCAATGCATTTAAATTTGCATACCGATTTTGAAAAAATTATTTCAGAAACAATCAATACTTTTCAGAATAACTACAAAATTGAAACAAAACTTTTAATTGCCACAACAAATCTTCAAAAAATCAGTCAGGAAAATCAGATTGAAATTTTACGCATTTTGCAGGAAAGCCTCAGTAACATTGCACGTCATGCAAATGCTACTAAAGTAACTGTAAAATTTACGGAAGTTATTCATGATATTAATTTTATTATAACTGACAATGGAATTGGTTTTTCTGAAGATGAAGTGGCTACAAAAAATCAGAACGACAGCAAAAAGCATTACGGACTTATAAATATAAAAGAACGTGTTCAAAATATAGGTGGCACAGTAGAATTTATTAATGATGGAGGAACAACGATTGCAATCTGTCTTAAAAATATTATTCATTGATGATCATGCTGGATTAAGAGACGGTTTATGTTTCTGCCTTTCACAAAAAAATCCTCAGCTTTCATTTGTTACAGCACTTTCTTCTAAAGACGGAATTTCTGCGTTAAAAGAAAACGAAGATTGTTCCATTGCAGTAGTTGATATAAATCTTGATGGAGAAAACGGTTTAGAGTTAATTCCAGAGTTAAGAAAAATTGTTCCTTCGCTTAAAGTAATTGTTTTTTCAATGTACAGCGATCCTATTCATATTGAGCAGGCACTTAAAGCAAACATTCAAGGCTACATTACAAAAGATTCTCCACTCGATGAACTGGAAGAAGCAATAGTAAGCGTTAACAAAGGCAATTCTTATTTTAACAGACAGACAAATAAAGTAATTGTTTCGCTTGCTACAGGAACAAAAAACGGTTTTCAGTCAACAGAAGATAAAATACAAACACTTTTTTACAACTATAAGGCTCTTTCTAAAAAAGAACAGGAAGTTTTTTTACTGCTTGCTAAAAAGAAAGAAACTTGGGAAATTGCAGAAATTCTTGGTAAATCTGAAAAAACAGTTATCAACCAGAAATCAATTATTTACCAAAAACTTAATATAAGAGATCGCCTTGATTTGCTGGATTCTGCAAAAACACTTGGAGTAATTTTCTAATGAAATATAATCTTTTAAAAATACAATTAAACTTCAAATCAATAATCACTTTTGTAATTTGCATGACAGTTGCTCTTCTTGTAAACTGTTTCGGCTCCATATTTGCAACTAGAATTTCCTTTCCATTATATCTTGATTCAATACTTACAATTGGAATTACCGCTTTGTTCGGATTAATCCCTGGAGTTTTGTGTGCGGCTCTTTCGAACGGAATACTTTACTTTTTTGATTATACAATGCTTCCATTTATGAGCTGCCATATTCTTACAGCAATTTTTGCTTGGTTAGTTTTTCTTACATTTGACAAAAAAACTAATTTTGAAAACAAGCAGTATTATATTGAATGCTTTTTGTGGGCTGGATTATGGAGCGCAATTAGCAACGCAATTTTAGGAAATTTGATTGCCGATTCACTTTTTGGAGCAAACGTTAACCGCGAAAATACAGAAGCTACAATACAAGGCGTTTATGTTGTAACGCACAATCTTCTTTTCTCAACATATCTTGCTGGAACTCTTACAAACCTTGTTGATAAAATGATTAGCGCTGTTTTAAGTTACGCAATGTATCTTATTGCCCGAAAAAAGTAAAACTCAAGGAAAAAAATTGCCACAATAGACAAAGACCAAGTTTAAAACGTTTGAAAATATAATCGAAAATAGTAAAATGTAATGTAATAGAGGTTTTATGAAAGTACATAAATTGTTTTTAATAAGCTTTATTGCAGTTACATTTTTGTTTTCGGGCTGTGAAAATCTTTTTGGTCCTAAAAATCCGGATGATTCTTCTTCGGATAATGGTGGAAATAACACAAGTTCAAATTCCCGTTTGGAAGATAAAAATCCGACAGTAAGTAGTCTTGCTTCAGAATCGCAGGATTTTATTTTTAATACGGATTCAGTTGGAATTACAAACATTACAATTCGCCGAAGTGAATGGAATAAAATGCTTTCGTACTTTGATTATTTTTACAAAAACGAAAATTCTGTTTTGGCGGAAAGTTACGAATACGAAAAGGACGGGAAAGTTTGGAAGTTGAATACTGTTGGACTTCGTCTTCGTGGTAATACAAGTCGTTTCCGTCCACAAGGAAAAGATTCTCCAACTGACGAAACGGGTCATACTCAGCCAAATTTTGATTGGAGTCAAGCCTACTATAATTATGCTGCATCTTGCTCCGACAACGATTACCGCCAAAGCCATTTTAAAATTGATTTTGAACCTTTAGACGATGATGACCGCAAAATGTCTGGTTGTATGAAAAGCGTTGCATTAAAACGCTGCGATTCAGTTTTTTCAAGAGAAATCTTTTGTTACAAACTTTTTCATCAGTATGGAATTTGGACAGCGCCTCGTGCAAGTCAAACAAAGGTTTATATAAATTTTATTGAAGATGTAGGAAAGAAAGGAAAAATCACTCAAGATATTTCGGATTGTAAAACTACGAAAATTGATTTTGGTGTTTACGAAATGTTTGAAGAAGTTAACAAGCAATCACTAAAAGGCAGAATGAAAAAGAAGGAAAATAATACTGCTTTGAACGCTTGGGAAAATAATGACGGTGATTTGTGGAAATGTAGTGGTGGAGATTTGTCGGCCGGTAGCAATTCTGCAAATAATTTTGGTTGCGAGCAGGTTGAAATCCTAAATGTTGATAAAGATAAATCTCAATGGAAAGCAGTTTGGTTTGGCCCTTGTTACGATTTGAAGACAAATAAAAATAATGTTGCGACTGCCACAAATAAATTTCAAGGATTTATTACTGAATTGAATAATCTTTCGGGAAGTAATCCAAATACGGCGGAAGGTATTCAAGCACGTAAAAGTTTTTACGAAAAATGGTTTGATGTGGACTTTTTTATAAAAACTTATGCGGTGAATATGCTTTTTGGAATGGATGATGATTATTGGGGAAATGCAAATAATTATTATCTTTATTTTGACAATGGAAAAAATGGAAACGAAAAGTGTTATTATATTCCGTTCGATTATGATAATTCACTTGGCTGCTCAATTACTGGAGATAAGGTGTTTACAAATCCTTTCTTGTGGGGAAATGGTCATAACCGTCCACTTTTGGACAGATTGTTAGAAGTTCCTGAATATGTTGAAAAAATGAAAAATACTTTGCTTGAAGTTTCGTCGCAGGATTCGGATTCTCCGTGGAATAAAGAAAACTGTTTTGAATTGTGGAATAAGTGGCGTTCGCAGGTAATTTCGTATGTTTCTACAAAAGATATAAAAGGTTGGCCAAATGTTGGTTCTACTGGATGGAATGATGATGGCGGTTGGAAAGAAATTAAGCATTATCTTACGCAGGATGATAATAATCTTTACGAGCAGGTTACTTATAATTTTCAAAAGTGGCTTGCTAATGAAAGCTCTGAAATTAAGTTTGATTTGAACGGTGGTTCTGTTGATGGTGAGTCTGGAATTTTAACACGTAAGTATAATGGAATAACAAATAGTCTTGCAGCAATGGTGTATTCAACTCCTGTTCGTAATGGTTATGCTTTTTTGGGTTGGACAAAAACTAAAGATGGTGCAGATTATATAGATAATTATTCGTTTGAAAAGGATTTAACAGTTTATGCTTCTTGGTTGGATATTTCCGGCTACTCAGATTTTACAATTATTGAAATACCTGATACAGCCTTTAAGGGAATTAAAATTTTTATGACTAATCTTCCGGAGAATAATTATAACCGTACAATTTATATAAATGGAAAAGAGGTTGGCGCAGATTCTTTTGCAAATAGTGAAGGGGCTAAAAATTCTAAATATGGAAATGTATGGGCTTATCCTTTTACAGAAACTGGAAAAACTTATTTGGTAAAAGTTTCGTTCAGCGATAAAAATTATTCCTGGCTAGCGGATTCGAATGAACTCGAAGTAACTGCTAAATCTGGGGAAGGGGAATTTAAAGTAACTAATAATCCGGAATATTACATTAGTAAGAATATTTTAAAATGGAAAACTGTACCGGTTATTCAAGTTGGTTCAGGAGCACCTCGTCAAGATGATAACTGGGATGAGTATTATGTTTTGGAATTGATTGATACAAAGAAAAAGAATTCTTCAAAGCCGGATAAATATGATAGTGCTTGGGATTATCATTCATGGAATTATATGGGAGCTTCGTGCAATTCAAACTTTAATTTCAAAAATCATTTATCTGATAGTTTACGGCAGGATGTGCTCACTGGAGTTCGTAAGGATTTATGTTTTAGGTTACGATATGTTTATAATTATTTGCCGTATGGAGATTTATCCTTAATTATTTACGATTATGATTATGAGCATCCGTTTAATTTGGAATAAAAAGTGTATTTTACGGTAGTTGAATGGCGTGCGCTAAGGTAATTGGCGTATACTGAGTTAGCTCTTGTGTATTCTTAATTACCTTCCGTCTGTTGCGTTATCCTTTTATCATCTAGATTTTAAATTACAACTTTAGAGCCTTTTTTGTTGGAATTATGTACGCTTAGACAGTAAAATTATTGTACCACAGCACACAAAAGGAGATGCGTATGGAAAAATCAATTGAAGAATTAAAACCGGTTTTGGAAACTGAAAGACTTATCATTCGTCCGATTATGCCGGAGGATTATCTTGCTGCGTTTGAATGGTGCGGTGATCCTATTGTAAATAAATATATGCTTTATTCTCTTTATACAAAAGCGGAAGATGTTCGTACATGGCTTGAATCAATTGACCACAGTAATCCTGATTCTTATGAATACGGTTTTGTTGAAAAGGAAACTGGATTGCTTATTGGGTCGGGCGGTTTGTATTATCATCCGGATATTGATGTTTGGGCTGTTGGTTACAATCTTCGCCATGACCGCTGGAACAAAGGGTATGTTACTGAGGCTGAGCGTGCAATAATTGAGCATATTCGTTCTGTTCGTGGAATTCGTGAATTGCAGGGGGAGTTTGCAGTTGATAACGGTGGAAGTGGTCGCGTAATGGAAAAACTTGGTATGTCATTTTTACAGGATACCGAATACACAAAATGGGATGGAAGCGCCACTTTTAAGGCTAAAATTTATTCTTCTCTTGGACAGAATGGAACTCTGCATAAAGAATAAAATAGTGATAAACTAGAATAATGTCATTTAAAGAAGACTTGCAGAACTTTGTTGGTGCGATTCAGTTGGGGGCCGACGGAGCTGAAATCAAAAAGGAATATATTTCGCTTGTAAAAAAGTATCATCCGGATAGAGTTTCGGAAGAGGAAAAAGATACTTATACAGAATACATGGCTCTTTTGAACAAGGTTTATTCGCAGGGAAAAACGAAAGTTCGCGAAGTTCAGATTGAAAATGAATCGAACTTGGCGGCAGAAGGAAAACAAAATCCTGATGACAAAAAGTATGTTTATACTAAAACTATTTCTGGAAAAACGTATTCGTATCCTTGTAGTAATTATTTTGACTATTTGTATAAGGTTGCTCGTGGCGAATATAATCATGGACATGAAATTTTGCATTTTGGAAAAGATAGAAATTATCTAGATAAAGCTTCAATTGATAAAAATTCCCTGGAAGTAATGCAACATTACTGGAATGCAATTAAGTGCTATAAATATATTATTCAACATTGTAAAGATGAAGTGCTTGTTAGCAGTGCAAAATATGATTATCAGATGACAACTGATGCGAATAACACGCTTGCAAGAACTTTAGCTTCGGCAGGAAATGAATTGATGATTAAGGAGAATTAAAACTTATGAAAAAAAATTGTCTGGTTATTTTAATTTTGTGTTTATTGTTTTGCGGTTGTAGTAAAAAAAATGCGTTGGAAGGCAAATGGAAAACTGTTGCTTTGCTTAAGGATGGACAGGAACAGACACTTTTGGAGTCTAATATTAGTTTTCAACCATCTGGAGTTTTCTATAACGCAAAAGGACTTGCTGGTGTTAATCTTTTTACCGTTTTTGTTGAAGATAAGGGGAAAGCAATTTCTGCTTACGGAATGCAAAATACAGGTTTTATGGGGTTACCTCAAGAAATGGATTATGAAGATATGTTTTTTGACACTTTTATGAATTCTGATTCATATAAGATTAAAAAAGATGTTTTGTATTTTTATAATAGCGAAAAAAAACTGGAATTAAGATTACAAAAGCAGGCGGAGTAAAGAATGACCCTAGAAATAAGAAAAGAAACTGAACTCGATTATTTTGAAACAGAAAAAATGGTACGCGAAGCTTTTTTTAATAAATATCAACCAGGATGTAACGAGCATTATATGGTTCATGTGATGCGTAAACATGAAACATTTCTTCCAGAATTGAGCCGCATTGCAGTTGTGGATGGAAAATTTGTCGGCGTAATTATGTACTTTGAGTCAAAAATTAAAAAGTCAGACGGTAGCGAAATTAAAGTTGCAAGTTTTGGACCGTTGTGTGTAAGTCGTGAATACCGTACGCTTGGAATTGGCAAAAAGCTGATGGCAGAAACACTTTCTCTTGCAAAGGCAGCCGGTTATCCTGGCGTTTTGATTATTGGCGAACCTGATTATTACCCAAAAATTGGATTTATCCGCTGCAAAGAATGTGGAATTACTGATGCAGAAGGAAACGCATGGGATCCGTACATGGTTTACGAATTTGAAAAAGGCAGCATGCATATTCCGGGTGTTATGGAAGAACCTTACGACATTACAGACGGCATTCCACCTGTTCCACCAGCAGATTATGAAAATCAGTTTGAAAAATGGAACAGAGCAAGTTTACCTTGTCAGTTTGCATATCCAAATCCAAGTGATGAAAATAACGGATACCACTTAAAACGCGAAGAAGAAAAACCTGCCGAATTTGATGCATTCTTTGAAAAACTTGGAAACGGTGTGCGCGGAGAAACAATCCGTAAATGCCGCACAAATCACGGGTTTATTATTGGAAACGCAAACCGAGGAGTTGGAATGTGCGTAATTTCTTCGGCAGCGGAAAAGCCGGTTCTTACTCACTTCTGGCTGGAAGAAGAATCCCGTGGTAAGGGAATTGAAGAAGATATTAAGGAGACGCTTGCAAATTGTTACGTTTAAGACCATATAAACCTTGTGATGCAGAAAAAATTGTTTCGTGGATAAAGGATGAATGTACTTTTAGAAAATGGAGTTCCTACTGTTCATTCTTACAACTTCCATGGTGAAGAATGGAAGTGTATTGAAATGAAGCATAACAGGAAGAATTGAATGAAACTTTATATGGTAAAACCTTTCTGCAAAACCCAAACTACAAACATTAAAATTACGAGCAGGCCAAAGTTCAAAATGGAGAACAGGGTGAAGAAAGGCATTCCTTTTTCGTAAGTTTTTTCTGAATTGCGGTAGAGCTTGAACGAAATTACGCTGGCCATTGAGGCAATTAAAGTTCCAAGTCCGCCAACATTTACAGCAAGAAGAAGGATTGTTCCGCGTTCGGTAAAATTTGAAAGTAAAAGTGCTGCTGGAACGTTACTAATACACTGGCTTGTAATAATTCCGGCAAGATAAGTTTTTATATCATCAGATAAAAGTGATTTTAAGAAATCTGCAAATGATGGAAGTGCCGAAATACAGCCTGTAAAAATGAAAAATCCGACGAAAGTGATAAGAAGCGTGTAATCAACTTTAGCAAAAAGACGGAAATTACAGATTGAAATTACAATCAGCGTTACAACAAAAGTGATTCTGTAATCCAAAAGGTGGAAAACTGTCAGAATGGAGATGATAAAAAGACAGATATAAAGGATAAATCTAAAATCAACTTTGATTTGTGGAACTTGAGTTTCGGTGAGGATGGCTCTGTCGATGAGGGCAGGGGCTTTTCCAACTTTAATCAAAATAATAATGGCAAGAAGAAGTATTGATGGAACTGCAATTTTTAAGGTTGCAAGGAAAAACTCGCTTGTAGGCATTTGATAAAACGAAAAAAGGAAAAGATTCTGCGGATTTCCCATTGGAGTTACACACGAACCTAAGTTTGCGGCAAGCGTTTCAAGAACAATCAGAAAACAGGCAGGCAACTTTGCTTTTCTACACAAAACTAAAGTAATTGGAACGAATGTCAAAAGTGCAACATCATTTGTAACGAGCATGGAAATAAAGAACACGAGGAACGTCATAATTAAATACAAGGTTCTTAAATTTCCGCACAAACTTAAAAGCGAACGGGCAATTGTGTCCAAAAGGTTTACTGCCTGAAAAGCTTGAATCACAATCATCAGACAGAATAAAATTGCTAAAACTCTAAAATCAATTGCAGAAATTACAACGTTTACTCCTGGCCTTACAAAAACAATTCCAAATAATCCGAGCAAAAGAGCAATGACCATAACAGGCTCTTTTTTTACAAAATTTAAAAACTTCATAATAAAAACTTCTTTTTTCTTCTATATGAACTGTATTAAAGCGAGCCGGCGAGTTAATGTCAATTATATGCAGCCAAAATTATTCGAACCAGTTATCAATACAAAGTGAAAATTCTTTAGTTATAGGTTCAAAATCTTTTACATTGCGAGTAACAAGAATTAAATTATTTGCAAGTGCAATTGCGGCAATCTGAGCATCGACAAATGAAACAGGAGTTCTATTTTCTTTCATTTTTGCAAAAATATGTGCCTGTAAGGAAGCAGCATGTTCGTCGTATGGGAGAATTGGGAAAATGCGTTGAACGTAATCGTGGGCATATAACTCAATCTTTTCTCTTCTTTTTCCAACAGGCATTATTTCAATACCTTTAAGAAATTCATACCATACTGGAGCCGCAATCATACAAAATCCAGATTTTTGATCCATTTCAACTTTTACTTTTTCGTCTCCCTGAGGTTTAATAAGTTCAGAAATAATATTAGTGTCTAATAAATAAAGTTTTCTTACTCCCATATGTTTTCTCCATCATCATCATAAAGTTTTTCTTCTTCATGCTGTTTTTCTAATATATTACAGAATTCATCAGCTTCTTCTTGTGAAAGTCCTCCAGTTTTCAGCCTCCATTCATTTACCAAATCCATACACGACGGCATATGATTCTGTTCATATTCATCATTTAAACGTTCATACTCTTTTTTACTGATAATCACTGTTGTTCCAACGCCGTATTTTGTAATTTCTACAACTTCTCCATTTTCTGCCATTGTGACATATTCACTAAGACGGGCTTTTACATCATAAAGTGGTGCTGTCATATTACCTCCAATTCTTGTCTGCGTGACAATATAACTATTATCTAGTCATTATCTAGTTATAGTATAGTTATATTTATTACGGAAGTCAAATCAAAATTTAAGATTTTTGTACAAAATATTTCTAATTAAGTTATAATGAGCAATATGACAGATCAATTTTACGATACAATTTTCAAACGAAAATCCTTCCATCTTTTCAGAAATGTCGGTTCAGATAAATTATCTTCTGAAGAACTTAGCGGAATTGAAAAAGCGTATGCAGAATTTGAAACGCTTTATCCGGAAATTAAAACTGCAATCAGAATTGTTCCTGCTACACAAGTTAATTTTAAGCGGGACGCTGAATACTGCATTTTGATTTACAGCGAAAAAAAGGAAAACTATCTTCTGAACACCGGATATATCGGTGAACAGCTTGATTTGTACCTTGTGGCAAATAACATTGGAAGCTTGTGGTTTGGCATTGGAAAACCAGATGAACAGCAGTTTGACGGCCTGGATTATGTCATCATGATTGCAATTCGTAAAATAAATGATGAAGTCAAGTTTAGAAAAGATATGTTCAAGTCTAAACGAAAACCGCTCGAAGAAATATGGGAAGGTGAAACTTTAGGAATTGCCGAAATTGCGCGCTTTTCTCCAAGTGCTTGCAACACTCAGCCGTGGTTTGTAAAAAACGAAAACGGAAAGCTCACTATTTTCAGATATAAAAAAACTGGCAAACGTGGAATTATGCCAGCAGCCGCAGTTTCTTTGTACAACAGAATAGATGTTGGAATTTTTTTGTGCATTCTGGAAATTTGTATGGCAAAAAACAATATTAAATTTAGCAGAACCCTTTTTGTAGATGATGGCGCTGACCGTGAGTTTACAAAAAATGCTGAGTATATTTTATAGAGTGTAATTAATTATTTCTGCTTATAACAAATTTTCCATGAACTTTTTCGCCTGTAATACTGATGAAATAAGTTCCTTCTGATGGGCATTCTACAGTAGCACTTTTTTTGATTTTACCAGAGTTACTATCTTTGTAGATAGGCTCTTCACCAGATTTATAAATTTCCATTTCCCAGAAACCACTTGTTATATCAATAGTAACTTCCAGAATATCACCTTTTTGGCAGAGTAGAGATTTTTCTCGTGTAGTGTTAAAAGGATCAACTTCAAAAGTCCAGCACTTTCCGTCGAAAGTGTCATTAACATATGTGTTGCCTTGGTTCAGGTTGTCGCAAGATACACTAAGTAAAATTAATAATAATGTTGTAAAAATAATAACGACTCTCTTCATAAAATTTATGGTAATCTATTTTAATATGTTGTGCAAGTAAAAATACTTTATGATACAGTTTATTAGCAGTGTAAAAATATTTAGGAGAAAAAATGATAAGACAGAGATATGGCAGAAAGGAAATAAGATATATTAAAAAAGTTTTGTAAAAATAGTGTTTATCAAAATTTTAGTGTATAATTCAATCTAGAATAGGATATTTATGACTTTTAGATACGCTGAACGAAAAGATGTAAATCTGATTTTGCAGTTTATAAAAGAACTTGCAGATTACGAAAAAATGCTGAACGAGGTAGTTGCAACTCCGGAACTTTTAGAAGAATGGATTTTTGACAAAAACAAAGCGGAAGTTATTTTTGTATTGGAAGATTCTAAAGAAGTAGGATTTGCGTTGTTTTTTCACAACTTTTCTACTTTTTTGGGACGAAGCGGAATTTACCTTGAAGATTTGTATGTAAAACCTGAATGTCGCGGTAAAGGTTATGGCAAAGCACTTTTAACAAAGCTTGCACAGATTGCCGTTGAACGTGGATGTGGGCGCCTTGAATGGTGGTGCCTGGATTGGAATCAGAAAAGCATAGACTTTTACAAATCAATGGGCGCCGTTCCAATGTCCGACTGGACAGTTTACAGAATTGCCGGCGAAACATTGCAGAAGCTTGGGGAAAAATAAATCATTTAAAGAAGTTTTGATTACTGCTTTTGAAAATTACGGGTTAACTCAGTGTAAGTGCTCAAACAACCCGTAAATTGTCTGAAAACAAGGGAAACTTTTTGAAGAAAATTAGAAAATTACGGGGTAACTTGGATTGAATGATGAAATAACCCGTAATTTATTTAAAAACTTGGAATTATTTTGTGGTAACTCATGAAATTTTACGGGTTAACTCAGTGTGGATGCTTAATCAACCCGTAAACTGTCTGAAAATTAAGGAAATATTTATATAAAACAAGGGAAATTACGGGTTATAATTACGTTGGTACTTTGCAGAACCGTAAATTGCGGAGAAATGTTAGATTTTTATAAGGGGAACGCCCTGGGAGAAAAAAATGCTGACAATATCAAACGGAGATATTACAAAATCAAAAACAGACGCGATTGTAAACGCGGCCAATTCCAGTTTACTCGGAGGCGGCGGTGTTGACGGCGCAATTCACAGAGCCGCAGGCCCAGAACTTTTACGCGAATGTCGAACATTGAACGGCTGCAGAACCGGTGAAGCAAAAATTACCGGCGGCTACAATCTTCCGGCAAAACACGTAATCCACACAGTTGGCCCAATTTATTTTCAACATTCACAAGAAGAATCAAAACGGCTTCTCCAAAACTGCTACAAAAACTCCATGGAACTTGCAATTCATAATAACTGCAAATCAGTTGCATTTCCTTTAATCAGCGCGGGCGTTTACGGTTACCCAAAAGAAGAAGCGCTGGCCGTTGCCGTAGAAATTCTTTCCCAATACAAAGACTCCATGGAATTAAGCATTGTTCTTTTTGATTCAGAAGCCTTTGAAATTGCAAAAACAAAGTTTCCTTCCCTAATATAACGCAACTAAAACGAACATTTCTTCTATTATATTGTTACTTTTGGTTGGTTGTTTTCTGCGCAACTACACATTACAATTTTATTACTTGTTAGATAAATTATAATTTGACAACCAAAAAGGAGGCGTGTTACTTAAATGGAAACAGTTGAAAGAAAAAGATGGATTGACAATTTGCGCTGGATAACAATTTTAATTGTTGTTATTTTTCATGTGTTTTATTACTACAACAACATTGGAATTGGTGCGATGTTCCAGGGGCTGCCAGAAAATCCTGCAGTTGAAGGTGCGGCTCCAGCAATAACTTTTGCAGGCATTATTCAATATTCCGTTTACCAGTGGTTCATGCTTCTGCTTTTTGTTGTGAGCGGAATTTGCGCAAAATATACATTGCAGAAAAAATCACTTAAAGCATTTATGAAAGCCCGTGTTCAAAAACTGATTGTTCCAAGTACGCTCGGAATTCTTACAATTCAATGGATTGGCGGCCTGATTATTTCAAACAATTTTATGTCTGGGCCAGATGCAACTCCAGTTCCAGGATTTGTAAAATACATTATCAGTGTGGCAAGTGGAATTGGTGCGTTGTGGTTCTGCCACGTTCTGTTTTTTGCCTGCTGTGTTCTTGTCCTGCTCAAATTGATTGATAAAAAAGGACGATTGGAAGCGTTAGGCGAAAAATCAAATATTTTTGTAGCCGCTGCTTTTGTAATTGTGATGATTGGTGCAAGCCGGGTTTTAAACATCAAAATGATTCCAACTTATCGCAAAAATGCTTAAAGAAAATATCATCAACCTGGCGAAAGTCTTTTGGTTTTAGGTGATGAATCAACCGGACTTGCAATATTACGCACAAAAGATTTTATTTCCGGAGCATTTGCCGCAATTAAAGAAGCGCGTAAAAAGGGAGAATAGCGTACATTAAAAGATATATGCTTGACAAAACTACTTCTTTAGAAGTAGTTTAAACACATGAGCACAATTCAGATTTTTCATGGCTCGTCAAAAATTATTGAAAATCCTCAGTTTGGGAAAGGTAAAAATCATAATGATTACGGACTTGGTTTTTACTGCACAAAAAATCTTGAAATGGCAAAAGAATGGGCGTGTCCTGAAAAAGAAAACGGTTTTGCAAATAAATACGAAATAGAAACTACAGGCCTCGAAGTCCTTAATCTTTCTTCTGAGCAATTTACCGCTTTGAACTGGCTTGCAATTTTGATTGAAAACAGACGGTTTGATCTTGATACCCCTCTTATGCGACAGGGATTTGATTATTTAAAAAACAATTTTCTTCCAGACTATTCAAGTGCAGATGTTATTACCGGATGGCGCGCAGATGATTCTTATTTTTCGTTTGCAAAAGCGTTTCTTTCAAATCAAATTTCCTATAATCAGCTTACAAACGCAATGAAGCTTGGAAAACTTGGCGAACAGTTTGTATTAAAAAGTGAAAAATCTTTCCAGCAGCTAAAATTTGCAGGCTACGAAAATGTTGATTACAAAATTTATTATTCAAAACGCAAAAAACGCGATGATGATGCAAGACTTCAGTATAAAAATGTTTCCACTCAGGAAGATTTTAACGGCCTTTTTATGATAGACATAATTCGCGAGGAGATAAAATCAGATGATTCACGCTTACGATAAATTTTATTTGCCAGACGTGCAGAACAATCTTGGTGCTGCTTTTGATATTGCGGTAAACGGCTGTTCATTTTCTCCAGACGAT
>JAZLFF010000067.1:0-20891 GCA_045615645.1 Treponema sp. | reverse complement strand
GTGTTTTCTGGTGCACCCAAAATTATTATACCAGCTAAATCTCTTTCAGTATTTGTAAGTTCAGCCGTTAATTCTGAAACGTAAGATTTTCCGCCATGCTTAAAACTGTCCGGATAAACCATTGTGTAAATCAAACCGCCGTCTGATTCTAAGCCATATTCGTTTTGAAGAAGTGCTGTATACTCTACAATAATTTCTGGAGAATTAAAATCAAAACCAAAAATAACACAAACTTTTTTATTTGTGATATGCCATTTTTGATTTTCTGAATTCAAAGCATCTGTATTTGTAGATGTTTGTACAGTCAGTTGTATTGAATCGTCAAATTGTACATTCTTCTGATTTTTCTTGCAGGATGTACAAAGAGATAATAAACAACCCAAAATTAGTATAGTAAAAAGATTGATTTTTTTCATTTATTTATATTGTAACGTATTTATTTTTTATTGAAAAGATAACCTGTTTTCTGTTATTATACTTTTATGGATATTTTGTCGCCAGTTTTAGAACTTATTGGTAGTTTGGGCTTTCTTCTTTATGGTATGAAGCTCATGTCTGATGGTGTACAGAAAAGTGCTGGAGAAAAACTTCAACGTGCTCTTAGTGTTATTACAGGTAACCGTTTTGTAGCATTACTGACAGGTCTTGTTGTTACAATGATTATTCAGTCATCTGGTGCTACTACTGTTATGGTTGTTACCTTCGTAAATGCCGGATTAATGAGTCTTACACAATGCGTTGGTGTTATTTTTGGTGCTAATATTGGTACTACAATCACAGCATGGATTGTTTCAATTTTTGGTTTTAATTTTGAGATTTCTGCATTTGCAATTCCTGTTTTTGGTATTGGGTATTTTCTTACTATCTTAATTAAAAAAGGAAATTACCGAAACCTTGGTGAAGCAATTATGGGTTTTGGTATGCTTTTCCTTGGACTTTCTGGTTTAAGTGATGTATTTACTCCAGAACAGCTTGGATGGCTTTTTAAGATACAGGGTAATGGTGCAGGGGCAATTCTTATTGGATTTATAATTGGTATTATTATTACCGCGCTGCTTCATTCATCATCTGCTTTTTCTGCAATCGTAATTACTATGGCTTATAACGGATTAATCAGTTGGGAACTTGCTGCTGCAATGACTTTAGGTAGTAACATTGGTTCTACAATTGATGCAATTCTCGCTGCCGTTGGAACAAGTGCAGATGCTCGCCGTTCAGCTTTGATTCACGTAATGTTCAACGTTTTTGGTACGGTTCTTGCTTTGATTTTCTTCAAACCATTCTTAAACCTTGTTGTTTTACTTACACCAGGACATGCAAATTCAAATATTGCAATCCGCATTTCAATGCTGCACACTGTATTTAAGACACTTTCAACTGTTATATTCCTTCCTTTGCAGAATCCTATTGTTAAACTTTCGCAGAAAATTATTAAAGATGATAAGGAAGATGAAACAAAGGTTTACAAACTTGAATTTACAGGACTTCTTTCAAAAGATAGTATTACAACTCATATCATTCAGGCAGAAAAAGCAATTACAGATATGACTGATGTTGTGTCTGATATGTTTGATAAGATTCAAATTGGTGTTACAAAGCGTGCTCCTGCATTTATTGATGAATACAAAGAAGAAAGTTCTTTTGCAGAAAATTATGTAGATCAGATGCATGAACAGATTACG
Organism: Treponema sp.; assembly: GCA_045615645.1. Lineage (GTDB taxonomy): Bacteria > Spirochaetota > Spirochaetia > Treponematales > Treponemataceae > Treponema_D. The sequence continues at coordinate 19,209 of JAZLFF010000067.1, read as the reverse complement.
CATTACCTTGTTAGATGTCAAACTCTGCAGCTTACTGATAAACAGCTCAACCATGTTTCAAATATGATTCAGATTGTTGATGAACTTGAAAATATGAGCGACAGTTGTTTTGGTACATTAATGCTTATTTGTCGTTCAATTGAAAAGAAAATGTCTTTCAAAACTGAAGATATGGAACGACTTTTGCCATATCTTGAACTTGTTCGTCAGTTCCTGCAGTTTATTCGTAGAAATATTAATAAACAGATTACAGCTGAAAAACTTGAACTTGCACGCGAACTTGAAGATGGAATTGATGCATTCCGTAAAGATTTAAAGAAAGTTGCCCGTAAGCGTTTGGAAGGCGGTGCTGATGTTAAAGCCGAACTTTTGTATATCGATATTGTTCGTGCAATTGAACACATTGGAGATAACTGCTTCAGCATTTCTGAATGTTTGATGAACTGGTAATTGCTGTTGTGACGCGACTTCCGTTAATTAAAAGAACTTTCATTTTTATCGCTCCTCTGTGATATTAACATTTATCTTTATAAAATTACAGCCATATGGCTTCACTTAAATTTTTGTTTGCTTTTAAATCTTCAATGGCAACAACATTTACTAAATACCATGCACGTTCATCTTCGGTCATTGTACTAATTTCTTTCTGGCCCTGTTTAGAAGCAATTTTATCCTGAATATGTTCTATGGATTCAATTTTTCGATTAACTTCAGCCAGATGTCGTTCCCATTCAGCTCGTTTCTTTTCCATTGAATCTTTCAGTTTTTCAGTTGTAACTCCACCGTTCATAATCTTTTTTATTTCCGCAAGAGAAAACCCAAGTTCCTGAAGTTCAACAAGAGTATTCAGCTGTTTTACCTGATCAGCAGAATAATAACGGTACCCGGATGCTGCATCAATTTTGCAAGGCTTAATAATTCCTTTCTGCTCATAAATGCGCATTGCTTTTGCTGAGATTCCAAAAAAATCTGCAATTTCACTGATTTTCAATAAATCTTCTTTTTTTTCCATAATTCTACCAAAAAAACTTGACTCTTCCCTTGGGGCAAGGTTTAGCGTTTAATCATGAATATTATATCACTTACTTTTCGTAAACAAAAATGGAATATCTTTTTTACGCTGATTGTAGATATTGCTTTTCTGGGAATTGTTTTTATGTGGAATAAATATCTTTCTGCGCTCATTGATTTTGTTCTTGCAGGAAATAAAATTTCCACACAGATGATTTTCCGCTTCATTTTAATTCTGCTGCTCTATATTCTGATGAACGGATTTACTTCTTTTATGGCAAGTTTTACTTCCGAAAAAATAAATTTTTATCTTCGCGAAAACTACATTCACAGCATTGCAGATAAAGATTTTAATTATTTGCAAAACGTTGGCGGTGGAAATGGAGCTTCAGTTCTGCTTAATGAAATGACAAGCATCTGCGGTTTTATTTCTTCAAACTTGTTTTTCATAATCGACAGTGCAATAAAGTTTGCAGGAACGTTTGGCTGGTTTTTGATTTTAAATCCCACGCTCGCAATTTTATCTAACTTACCGGTTGCAGGCATTTTAATTTATGTTTCGTTTTCAAGTAAAATTTTAAAAGGCTATACAATCAAAGCAAACGAACAGAAATCAAACTTAAACGGAATTACTGAATCATTGATGACGCTTTTTCCAGTAATCAGACTTTATGACGCAGGCAAAATGATTTTACAGAATTATGAAAACACAGTTGATGAATGGGAAGGCTCTGTTGCAGTTTTAGAAAAAAGAAGCGCACTGCTCATGTCAATTTCGGCATTGATTACATGCATTCCGCTTATGCTTACAATTTTGATTGGTGGCAAATTTATAATCTTTGGCAAAATGACAGTCGGTCAGCTGTATATTTTTATAAATCTTTCGGGAAACGTTTCTGGCATTCTGATGAACATGCCGTCGTTCATCATGCAGCTGCGTGTATTTGCAGGAAACTTGGCAAAACTTGGAGGACACAATGATTAGAATTACAGATTTATCTTATTCGTATGGAGAAAAGCTCGTCTTAAAAAATATTAATCTTACTGTACACGATGGCGAAAAAATAGGAATTGTCGGCCAGAGCGGTTCCGGAAAATCAACTTTAATAAAACTGATTTCAGGTCTCTACAAAGTGCAGAAAGGCTCAATTCAGGTTGATGGAAAAACTGCGGTTGTTATGCAATCACTTAATTTATTTCCGCTTTCAATCCGCGAAAACATAACTTGCGGACATCAAATTGATGATGAAAAAATTCTGCAGGCTGTAAAAATTGCTCAGCTTGAAGAATGGATAGGTACATTGCCACAAGGATTAGACACTTTTGTTGGAGTTCGAGGAGGTAATGTTTCCGGCGGCCAGGCACAACGCATTTCTATTGCACGGGCTGTTGCATTAGATGCACCAAATTTAATTCTGGATGAAGCAACTTCTGCCTTAGATCAAAATACTTCTGAACAATTAATTCATTCACTGAACGACTGGTGGAAAAATAAAACAGTAATTTCTATTGCCCACAGAAAAGAAGCTCTGGAATTCTGCGACAGAATTTACAGGATGGAAGAAGGAATGTTAACAGGAGACAATTTATGCTAAAAGAACTTGGACAGGGAATCAAAAAAAAGTATTTCACTTTACTCGCGTTTCGAACTCCATTTGAAGCAATGCGGACAATCGTAAATGCTTTTTTTCTGAAAATGGCTTTTGATTCAATAAACGACTCTGACTTTCATCGCCTGACAATTGTCTGTTTATTTTTTCTTTTAGAAAATGCCGCACTTTTTACATACAACGGAACAATCTGGCGTTTTTTTGGAAAACATTTCGCGCATATGCAAGGTCGTCTTAAGCTTTTTATCATGAAAACCCTCCTGCATAAAGATGTTGAAAAAATTGATTCGCTTTCTTCTGGAGATGTTTTACTTCATCTGAATCAAGATGCACAGATGGCTATGAACATTTATGGCGAACCATGGAATCTTGTTTTTTTAATGAACGGCATATGCAATTTTATAGTTTCTTCAATTCTTTTAATGAATGTAAACTCAAAACTTTATTTTCTTGTAATTGCATTTGTAATCCCACATGTTTTGATAAACAGTTTTTTAATTGCACCGCTTCAAGCCAATCTGCAGAATAAAATACAACAGGAATCAGCAAAGCTTACCGACATTTACACTTCTTACATCAATATGGCAGATATAATTCAGCTTTATGATTGTTCCAGTTTTTTAATAGAAAAAATCTCGCAGAAAAATTATGAAATTAGAAAGTTGTCTGTTCGTAAAGCCATTTATTCTGCAGTCAGTAATGCAATCATTCCACTTTTTGGCATGAGCGGATATCTTGTTTTAATGCTGAGCGGTGCAGATATGATTTCAGCTGGTGTCATAACTTATGGAACTTTGATTTACGCATGTCAGCTTAGAATGGGAATTTTACCCGCCGCAATGATGATAATAAAAAGCGTTGAGAACATAAAAATAAATAAAGTAGGAATTAACAGAATAAATGAACTTGTATAGATTTACCTAGAATAAACACCCGTCAAAACTTCGTTAATATAAGCTTCCTTATTTGGTAATTCAGAACAATTTCGCGCAATTTCTGCAGCCAGCTGATTATCATACGGAATATCAATTGTTGTAAATCTGATTGGAGTTCGTTCGGTGCTTCCCACATCGCCTTCAATTAAAAGTGCGTGACAGCGTGGAACACCAAGCGCATTTCCAACACTTCCGGTATTTATTGCAAATCCATTTCCAGTTTCGCGGATATAAGCTTGGTGGCAGTCTGCACAAATAAATCCATCAAACTTTTTGCCAACTTTGTTTGTAAAAGCCGGTTCAAGTTCTGCAGGATTAAGCCACGAATGATAATTCTGATCAGTTGGGCGACCGTGAAAAATTCTAAAATTAAGTCCGCTTATTAAAACTTCATCTTCAAATGGAAGACTTTCGAGCCACGCAAGCTGTTCTTTACTAAGCTGGTCCCAGAAAAAATGACTTGCTTCATAACCCGGAAGACAATTTTTAGAACCTTTTACAATTCCGTCATCCCAGTTACCGGCTACAAAATGCTTACAGTTTGCCCTAACCCATTCCAGAGTTTTATCATTTTCAGGACCTTTTCCTACACAGTCACCAACAAAATAAACATCGTCCGGCGCAATTTTTTTAATCTCCCTTTCAAGAGCAAGAGTTGCCTGCATATTTCCGTGTAAATCAGCTAAAAACAAAATCTTTGACATATTCTAATACCTCTCCAAACTAAAGCGCCCATCACCCAAAACGCACATTTTCACGCCAGAACTTTCCAAGAGTCCAGTTACAAAACAAGCCACCAAACTGTAATAAATCTTCAAATCGCCGCCAGCCTTATTCCAAGCCGCCTCGTGCGTATCAAGAAGAACTTCCCAAACAATCGCGCCGTCATCCTTCTGCACAATTTTCTTAGTTTCAACACCTTGCATTCCGTCCAAGACAAAATTATCCACAGTTTCAAACGCAGCCTCAATTCCTTCTACCGCCGGCAGCTGCATGTCTCGCCCGGTTCGAGTACAAAATTCTTCAAGCGCATTCATAAACGCAGGATTCATTTTTAGAAGTTCAGTTACGGCAAAAGCAAAACGCATTTCGGCAACTTTTACATACATGCTCAAAAATTGTTCGGGAGCAGCAGGATCAACAATTTGTCCAAATTCACCATCCGGAATTCCACCGCAATTCATATCGATGTAATCCATCAGTTTTTCGTTTCCGCACTGAACACCGTAATATCCAATTTGAGTTGCAATTTCATCCAGTAATTTAATTTTATTAAAAAGATTGATGTACTGCTGCATTTTTTTCCTTATTTACTTACAAAAATCCCAAGCGCAACGCCCGCAATACACAAAACAAGACTTAAAACCGCATACAAAACTGACGTTCCGTATAATCCGCTTTGAAACAAATTGTACGCTTCCAAAGAGAATGTCGAAAAAGTTGTAAAGCCACCACAAAATCCAGTTTTTAAAAACAATACAAGATTTACCGGAGCATTTTTTTTACCTGCAAACCCTACAATCAACCCAATAAAAAAAGCACCAAGCAGATTTGTTACAAAAGTCATCAACGGGAAATCCATTTTAACTGTAACAAGACTTAGTGCATAACGACAAACAGCTCCCAATGCACCACCAAGAGCAACAAATAAAAAATTCATGTGTCAATTATAGCAGAAAAAGTAAAATTATTTCAAAAGTTCTACAATACCTTCAACATATTTTTTATCAGACATATCGTACGAATTTGAAATCATTTTTATCATTTCAATGTCATCTTTTGTAAGATCCTTTTTCTGTTTCAAAATTCTTACGAACATTTTCATCATCATTCTTGAACCTAAAGACATCTTTTCGTAATTATAACCGCCTGGACAATAGAAAGTTTTTACAGCGTTATATTCGCTATCAGTAAAATTCCTTTTAATAATTTCCGGAATATCAGGTGCCTGAGCTGGGATTCCTCCAACTGCATAAACCAATAATTTTTTTCCTGCTTCAGAAAGTAAAGGTATTTGTTTTTTAAACCAAGCCAATTTTGAAATACCGCCTGCACAAAGCCAGCTTCCAAATACAATTGCATCGTAATCAGCTAATTTAATTTTCTTAGCCTTTTTTAATGCAACACATTCAGAACCTGCAGCTTCGCTAATCCATTCTGCATACTTTTTTGTAAATCCTGTCTGACTATTAAAAATTACAATTGATTTCATTTCTTTTATATCTCCTTTAAAAACACCGCGTTAGCGGCGAGCCATAATGGCGAAAATTAAAAAAGTGTATCGCAGTTAGTTTTGATAACATTGTAAAGTGCATTTTTCTCATGAACTTCCGGAAAGTTTCGCCACATTAGTAGTTTTGAAGAAGGGCTTACTTTTCCTGCAGGTTCAGCAACCGGATTATGTACATTATCAATAATAATATCATAGTGATTCTGTGCTGCCTCTGCAATTTGTTCTGCAGTAAGTGGACCGCCCCCAAAAGTACCAACAACGTTTAATCCTAAATCACGTGCAAACTCAGCCTGATTTACATTTGCATATACAGTTTTTTTATCAAGCCCTGTAGCAATTATTCGTGCTCGAGTTTCTTCAATTAATTTACAATATTCCGCAAATCTTTTTTCAGCAACAGCCACAGTACCAGCCCGTTCCGAAAGCATATTCACCATATTATTAAGATTTTCCAACGTATTTGTCGTTTTTACCTTCAGCATTTTGTTTTCATCTACATCAACAGCAGTCGCCATCACCTTTACCATTCGTTCATACCCAGCATGCATAATCAACTGTGCATCCTTTACGGCAAGAATATCATTCGGTGTAATTTCATATTCTGCAGGATGAGTAAGATTCAAAGGTGCAAGAACAGTAACCTCATCAATACCGGCAAGTTCCGCAATTCCGGCAACCCAACTTGTAGAAGCAACATATTTTACAGACGGTTTATCCGTTTTTGTACATCCCATTAAACTGATTCCAACCGCCAGAACTAACACGCCAAGTTTTTTCATGAAGCCTTCCTTACAAACGAAACAAAACTTATAATCAACAAAGTAATAGCCGACAAAACCGCAAGCACTCCGCTCACAGGCAGATTAAACACCAACGCCAGCAAATATCCAAACACCGAAAGTACCGCACCCGTAACTGAACTGCGCACAAACAAATCCCGCAAGCCGCGTGCAGTTTTTCCCGCCATAACAACCGGTAAAATTACAAGCGCATCAATCAAAAGAGCACCAATCATCTTCATTGAAACAGAAATAATCAGTGCAGTAATTAAAAGCATAAGCGTATTATGCAGGCGAACATTAACTCCCATAGAAACGGCAATATCTTTATCAAAAAACAACATTGAAATTTCTTTAAAAAACACGCAAACATACAAAACAAGTAACAACGCCAAAACAATTAAAATAATCAAATCACTTTTGGTAAGCGTAAACGGACTTCCCCACAAAAGTTCAAGCGTATCTTTTGCAGGAACATCAAATACCTTCGAAAGCAACGACGCAATTCCCATTGTACAAACCATCATAATTGTACTTACAGTTGAAAATCCGCTGCCACCAAATTTATCTTTTCCGGTAAAGACCATAATTAGAACAAGCAAAACATTAATCAAAATTACAATCGGAATAAGCGGAAAACCAAACGCAATAGAAAAAATTCCACCTAAAATAACGCCGTGCATAAGCATATAACGCATTGGAATAAGTGAATCGCGCACAATAATAACGCCAGCCAACGGAAACGCAGCTCCCGAAATAACCATGCCAATAAATCCGTAAATAATCGGTTTGAGCGACAAAAGCGAAATTAATCTTTCCATAATTCCCCCCTTACCGTTTTCCAGCCCAACTTTTCAATTATTTCTTCATCGTGAGTAACTGCAATCACCGAGAACGCTTCCTTTTCCAAAGCTTTCATCTGATTAATTAATGCAACTTTACTTTTTGTGTCCAAAAATGATGACGGCTCATCCAACAACAAAAGACTTGCATTCTGGCAATAACAACGCGCCAACGAAACCTTTTGCCGCTCACCACCCGACAATGTATAAAATAACCGATTTTTAAGTTCCAGTGCGCCAGCTTTTTTAAGAGCTTCATCAATACGCTCAGAAGCTGAACCAACTCCACTCTGATTACGAGATATTCCCATTGCAACAACTTCTGCAGCAGTAATTGGAAATTCAGAATTAGGAAAATCCTGTTTGCAATAGGCAATTGTTTCACCTTTCTCTAAACTGATTTGTCCCGTAATAGGTTTTATAATCCCTAAAATACATTTTAAAAGCGTAGTTTTACCACACCCATTTGCACCTGCAATAATCAGTTTTTCACCAGGTTTAACTTCAAGCGAGAAATTTGAAATAACAGTTTTTTTGCCGTAGCCAGTACACAAATTAGAGATTTTCATATTCTGATTTTTGAAGTATAAATTTTGAAAGCCAAAAATGCAATTAAAAAGGTTTCAAATTATTGTACATTTCTATATATTTCTGTATCTTTTATAAATACGTTAAAAACAAATAATCAAATTTATTCCAAAACTTTCCTAAAACTAAGCAAATCTGTAAACTCAAAAGTTTTGTCTAAAATTCCAGAGAAAAATCCGATTAGCGGACCATTGAGCAAAGCCGTAATTAATGTGCCCCACTTAACGCCTTCAAAATGACCAAATCCAAAAAAGGCAAACGAAAGCACAACACTAACAACAAGGCTTGTAAGGTCATAAACAATTTTTACACGGCTGATTTTTTTTCCAAACTTTGCAGAAATTTCTTTTACAACAAGCTCGTAGGCTTCTGGCGCAAGGTATGTGTGAAAAAGGAAAGCAACACCAAGCGCACAAAGTAAAAATCCAACTGCAAAAAGAATTGCGCGAACATAAAATAATTCTGCTGGAATAAAACCAAAAATGTAAATGCCAAAATCCAGAATAAATCCGTAAATAATGGCCGTTACAAATGAAAAAAGATAACCAATTCTAAAACGACGCAAAATAATCGACAGCAAAACCAGCAAAATAAACTGCAAACAATATTCCGCCATGCCAAACGTAAAAAACGAAAATGTTTGCGAAATTTTTAAGTGAAAAAGATACGCAGGTGCCACAATCATGGACATACCAAAATTCGCATGTTCCATGAGAGCAGTACCAAAAGCAAGCAGGATAATTCCCACAATGTAGGCAATTTCCGAATAAAACTTTTTTAAATTCATAGTAAAATCCTTCTCTTTTACAACGCCATTTTATAAATAGCGAGCATTTCCTCATAACCGAGTTTTTTGTAGCCATTCAAAACGCGCTGTTTATTTCGTGAACAATTTAATGCAAGTGTTTCCAAATCACTTTCTTTTACACCAAGTTCAGAAAGGCTTGTTGGCATTCCAATACTTTTGTAGTAGTTTTCCTGCAAATCAATTGCCTTGTTGATTGAAACCTCAGGATGTTCAAAATCAATATCAACATTCCAGACATTTTTTGCAAACTGCAAGAACCGTGGAATATTTGCACTGTAAACATAACGCGCCCAACTGCACCACAAAGCAGCAAGTCCAGCACCATGTGCAACTTTTGGATACATTCCCGAAACTTCATGCTCAAACTGATGAACTGTAAGCTGGAAAACACGTCCAAATTGAGTAAGCCCGTTATGTGCCAAAGATGAAGCCCACATCATATTAGCACGCGCAACATAATCACATGGATTTTTAATACAGTCAACACCAGCTTTCATAATACTTTTAATTACTGCTTCAGCAACCGCATCTGTAAGATAAGTGTCACTTCCAAGATCAAAGTAGCGTTCAATTGTATGCATTGCAATATCAACAGCACCACACGCAGTTTGATAAGCGTCTACCGTATAAGTAAGTTCCGGATTTTCAATTGCAAAATTCATACGATTTGCGTCACAACCGTAACCAATTTTCTGTCCGGTTTTTTCATTTGTAATTACACAGGAATTAGACATTTCTGAGCCGGCAGCCGACAACGTTAAAACGGCACCTTTGTTCAAAGTTTTTACAGGAGTTGCCTTTCCAAGATTAAAATCCCAAACATCAACATCAGGATTTGCAGCACCATTTGCAATTGCCTTTGCAGAATCCATAACAGAACCTCCGCCAACTGCAAGAACAAAATCCACACCTTCTTTTTTACAAAGTTCAAGTCCAGTACGAACAAGCGAAAGTTCCGGATTTGCCACAACGCCACCAAGCTCTACATAGCTGATTTTTTCATCTTCCAGACATTTTTTTACTCTGTCTAAGAGTCCGGTTTTTTTAGCCGATTGTCCGCCATAATGAATTAAAACCTTTTTAGGTGAATACTGAGCTACAAGTTTTCCAACTTTAAGTTCCTCGTCCTTTCCAAAATAAACCTTTGTAGGAATGTTACAAACAAAATTGTCCATACTTTTTCAACTCCTGATATTTTATTTATCTAACGCATGAACTGCATTAGTAATTTGCTGAGTAAACAACCGCACATTCCAGTATATTGAAAAATTATCACCAGTAACAGTTGTTAAATATGACTTTGGATTTTCCGAAAGTCTTCGTTCATGTATCTCTTTCCATTCTCCAAAATAGTAATTCATCTCCCAAGTATAAAAACCAATCAATTCAACAGAAGGAATTTGCTCCGGATATTTCATACCTTCAATTGCATAATAATTATTATATTCGTTCAAAGCCTCGTTATACGTATTTTCGTTATAAAAACTGGTTTTAAAACCTTCTTCAAATACAGGAATAATATCTTCGTTATTATCAGTTATAAATAAATCTTCAAAAAGTGGCCACATCCAGCGAATTAATCCGGATTTTACAAGAAATTTTATGCTGAACAATTTTTCCTGAGCGTAACGTTTATTAATTCTGTAAAAGCTTTGTTCATCCAAATTGTTTGCCCTAAGTTTTTCTGCAAATTCTTCAAATGCAAACGAATCAATTCCAATTACTTCTTCCAAATCTTGAGGATAAGTGTTTGCATATGCCATTGTGTAAATTCCGCTGTTCATGTGTCCTACAAGTATAAATGGTTTATCTATTCCAAGCTGATTAAGGGCTTCGTGAATTTCGGAAACTATATTGGCAGTTGTACGAGGTTTATCAGTTCTATCGCTAAAGCCCGTACCAAGCGGATCAAGCAGAACAACCTTAAATTCATCTTTCAAATGTCTTTGAAGTTCCTTAAGAGCAAGCGTTGGCGCAATAGGTGATAACATTACAATTGTATGTTCTCCTTCACCGGCAATATCTGCTGCCATTTTTCCACCGTCAACCTGCGCAAAAGTAATGTTTTTTTCTATATATTCGGGAATTACAGTAGCGTTTCGTTCAGCTGTAGTTTTTTTGTTCAAATATGAATTGATTATAACCGCCACAAGAAATAATCCGCATAAAACACAAATAACTTTAAGTACATCCTTATTAAGTGCCCTTGCAATATCTTTACGCTTATTAAAAAAACGGATTATAGCTTTATCAATTATTTTAAAAAGATATGCGGACGGAATAGAAAGACAAATTACTACAACCGCATACAAAGCCGGATTAGCAATGTAATATAAAGGTTCAAGCTGTTCAGTAATAAAGCAGTAACCGAACAAATGAACAAAAAGTCCGTGGATTAAATAAAGTTCAAGTGTCATTCCGCCAATAAAAGCAAGTGCCTTGTTTCCAATTTTTACCTTAAGTCCAAGCACAATCAAAAGCAGAACAAAAGTTACAGAACTGGCCATCTGGCTCAAAAGCTGAACAAATCTGTTGTATTCACGCGAATGCTGTACAGAAAAATAAATAAACACAACGTTCAGTACACAAAGGATTATAACGTTCAGAATATAATGTTTTTTAATAGATTGAATAAAGGGTTTTTCATATTCAGCAAAGATTAATCCCGCGCAAAATGCAGGAATTGTATTATACCACCAAGTTCCAAAAAGGAAAAAATCACAGTATACAATGTAAGCCAACGCAACAGCACAAGTTAAACCTAACGCAACTTTTTTATTTTTGCAGAATCTGTACGAAAGATAAAAACCAATGTACAAAACGGTAATTGCAATTGGAAACCAGCCGTTCGGATTTATTTGACGAGGTTCACCAAATGAGAAAAACTGAAAGCGAACATTTTCTTTCATTCCAACACGCGCAGAAAGAAATACAAATCCAATTAAAACTGCGGCAACAAACAGCGGACTTAATCTTTTTGGTAAAAATCTTTGAAGATAGTTTTCTTTTGTTTTGTAACTTTTTATAAGACCGTATCCAGAAAAGAAAAAGAATATTGCTACAAAAAGATAACCGGTCATTACAAACGGATTTAATCCATTAACAATATAATCACTGTCCATCCAGTAAGCACAAGTTTTTTGCGCCATGTGATGAAACATAATACAAATTGCTGCAAATGCTTCGATTGCCTTCGTCTGTTCAAGCGATAAAACTTCCTCGTTCCATTCAGACTTTTTAAAAACTTTTCCGCCGTAAAATAAAACACCAATTAGTAAAGGGTAAAAAAGATATACAAGGTAATCCACAAATTTCTCCTGCCAATATTATAACACATAATATCAGTATTGAATAATTAAGAACTGATTTAAGAAATGTTCTTATAACTATTGCTTTATTTTTCCAGATTAAGTTTAATGTACTTGGGAGATGTTAAAAATGAAAAAGCTTATAAAAGTTCTTCTTGGCGTATTGATTGTTTTATTTGTATTAGTTTTCGGAGTTCGTATTTATTTTAGAGCGCCAGTTCATAATTATTATAAAATCAGTAAAAAAGCATTCGTTATTCCGGGCATTAAAAACGGATTTATAGCACAAGGAATTTCGTACGACAAAGAAGATAATTTATTTTATGTTACTGGCTATATGAAAGATGGTTCTGCTTCGCCAATTTATATAGTAGATAAAAAATCCAAAAAATTAGTAAATTACGTAAAAATGGCAAACGAAGACAGAAGTGAATTTACAGGCCATGCAGGCGGACTTACTGTATTTGACGACACAGTTTATGTAGCCGGAAGTAATAATTGTTGTCTTTTTGGATTCGATAAGCAGGCTCTTAAAAATGCTTCTAAAGGAGCTGCCGTTTGTTGGTCGGAACAAATCAATTTAATTTCAGAAAATGATAGAGTTGGAGTTGCGTTTGTAACTTCGGACGCAGATACAATTTATGCAGGCGAATTCTACCGGCTTCCAAACTACCCTACCCTCCCCTCTCACACTGTAAATTGTGCAGACGGAGAAAACCATGCCATAATGATTGGTCTTAAAAAAGTTGATGAAAAGTTTGAACCTGTTGCAGCATATTCTTTGCCAGAAAAAGTTCAAGGATTATGTTTTGCAAATGGAAAAATATACGTTTCTACTTCTTATGGTCCTGCATTTTCTTACATTTACATTTATGACCAGGACAAACTTACAGAAACTTCCATTGAATTGTTAGACAGAAAACTGCCGTTATATTGTCTTGATAGCGGCAGCCTCTGTCAAACTCACAAAATAGCACCAATGTCGGAAGAAATTGAATGTGTGGACGGCGAATTCCATATTATGTGCGAATCCGCTTCCAATAAATACATTTTCGGAAAATTCACAGGTGGACGCTGGTGTTACAAAAGCAAGCTATAGTTTGGAAGAAACTCTTTCAATTACAGCTGCATTTTCAGGATCGGCAATGTGGCACTCCCGACGGAGATAAAAGTTCTCGGGAGTATCCCAAATTACCGGAACAAATCCATTTTCTGTGAGTTTATTCAAAACATATTCCACACATTCCGCAGAAGAATATTCACAATTTGCGACCATATTTCTTTTTGGATAACCGGCAGTCGTTTCTCCAAGGAAAACAGGAATTCCGTTAGAAGTAAACGCTTTATTAAGCAAAGAAATTTGACCGTCTATATATTTTTTCCAGACTACACCACCAATCTGATTAGACCAATACATAGAATTATCTACGTAATGTACAGACACCATCAGTTTGTTTTGGGCAGAATCCTGTGGAATAACAAAACTTTTTCTGGTTGTAAGATCAATATTTGTCCAATAACCAGACACAATTAAAACACGTTCGGTATTATTACCGCCAGTTGCTCTGACAGCATTTACAAACGCTTGATTCAAACAGTTTGTAAGTTCAAAAGCTTTATTTTCTGGAACCTTAGCAAGATAACCAGATGAGGTAAACTGATCGCCACCAAGGTATTCATTAAAGCCTTCAAACACAAGTTTTTCAGAATAATTATTAAAGTACGAAGCAATTTGCGTCCAAAGATTTGTAATAATTTTTTCGCAATCTTCCATGTTATTTCGGCGGATTATAAATTCATCAAAGTGATGACAGTTAACAACAACGTACATATCCGCTTCAAAACAGTAATCAACAATTTGACGAACGCGATCAAGATACTGTGGATTAATTGTCCACTTTCCGTCGTTTATCATCATGTTGCCCCAGAAAACCGGAATACGGACAGTGGAAAATCCGGCAGCTTTTATACCGTCAATCACCTGCTGAGTTGTAACCATAGCACCCCAGCATGTTTCATAATCCTGCGGTGTATTTTTCCCAACTACAGGAATCCATGTAAATGAAATTTTTTCACAACCAGAAGCTTCGTACGCTTCCATTGTGTTGCCAAGATTAAGACCAAGTTTCATTTCTTTTGCAACGTATTGTGCATCATGAAAAACTCCATCACCCATGTTTTTCTGCGAAGTTTCAAAAGCTTCCAAAACCAACGGTTCAGTAATTTTTAAAACTGCAAGACCGTTTTCCTGAAATTCTTTTGGCTGCTCCTGTTCCGGCTGATTAGAAGTTTGGCAGGCAAAAATCACAAAACTTATAAAAAATAAACTTAATAATATTTCAATTTTTTTCATAAGTTTATAATAAATTAGTGCGCAAGGAATTTCCTTTTAGTTTTTGTAACAATTTACTGTAAAATTTGTACACATAAATCCACAATAAAAATAAAGCAATAGTAAAAAATTAACTTCCTAAATCTTTGAGGCGGCAAAAAACATGTTTTGGATTTGGGGGACGACAAATTTACAGTTTTTTTTGTAACTTTTAAGAAATCCCCGTAACTTTTTAGAGAGAAAATAAAAACATCAGGAACAATGTTTTCTTCAATCTACAAAACTACGGGTAAATAGCGATAATTGTGATAATACCCGTAATTTTTTTCGCTATTTCTTGTATTATGAAAAATATGAAAAACAAATTACCGCTTTTTTTCCAAAAACAATCAAAACCCCGTACATTTAGCGTTTTTCTAATCCAAAAGACAAAAAAGTGGAAATATACGTTAACTTCGAATTAAGTGAATTACCAATAGAATAAACTCAATGGCACCAATTGTCAGTAAAAGAGGGATTCCACGTTTTCCAGGTTTTTCAACTTTAAATCGGAAGATGAAAGCAAAAGCGGTAATAATCAAGAAGATAAAATATACGATTGTAAGATCAACTCCGCAAAAATATTGAATAACCATTACAACTGGGAAAATCAAGGCAGCACTTGTAACAGGAAGTCCTTCGTAATAAACCCGGTGCCCTTTGTCTTCGCGCTGACGTTCTTCTTCAGTAACATTAAAATATGCAAGGCGAATCATTGCAGCTAGTACATAAAAAAGCATTAAAGCATAACAAACAAATGGAACCCAGTTTGCATTTGAAGTTCCAAATCGATTACGGAACATTGCATTTCCAATACAAGCTGGAAGAATACCAAATGCAACAATGTCGGCAAGAGAATCTATCTGAATACCAAAACCTTTTTCTGTTTCTGTTCGATTTTTTTTGGTTCTTGCAACTTTTCCATCAAAAGTGTCGCATAATCCGCTGAATAAAAGACAAAACATTCCGAAATAAGGCCTTCCATTTGCTATAAGCGATTCCATAATTCCAAGAACACCCGACAAAAGTGAAATATAAGTAAGCCAAACTGTGTAATTATAAAAACCAATAAATCTTTTATCTTTCATTTCGAACAATCTCTTTTGAACATTTTCTTCATATATTATAACACAGATATAATATTTTACATCTCTATCTTTTTCGAATATTTTAAACTATACTCATTATTATTGGAGATTCACAAATTAAAACAAAAAAATTTTATACAAACATTTTAATTTCTCTTTTTGCCGGATTTTTTCTAAATGCGCAAATGCCCAACTTTACAGTTTCAGGCGGCCTTACAACTTCCAATTCCCTGCAACTGAATAACCTTCAGTTCAAGCAAAACTTTACCGCAACTGCCGAAAGCGAAATCTGGACCGGAAAAATCACTTTGTGTAACGATTCCGACAATTTCGATTATTCTCTCCAGGCCGCATACTTTCCGCTATGTACATCTACCTGCGATTTAGGTCTTTCCACCATTTACCACAGCGAAATCAAGCCAAAAAAATACACCGATTTTGACACACTTCTAGGTCCGCAAATTTCGTGCCAGTTTTCAGACACATTTTTTTACGAAGCTTCCGTTTACTTTTTTTTAAAATATACGCACTTTAATAGTAAAACTTTGCAAATTTCCAATATTTTTACAAAAACTCTCGCGCTAAATATGGATTTTTACTTTATGCCTTCGGAGGATTTTTCCCTCGGATTTAAGATTTCATCCTTTAATGATTACAAATATAATTGCTTTTTTACCCCGTTCTGGACTTTTTATACAACCCTGCAGTTAACAAATCAATTGGATTTTCATGTTGAACTTGAAGCAGCGTACGTTGATATGTTTACTTTGAGCGCAAATCTTTCGCAAATTTCATTTTCTTCGTATTTGCAATGGAGTTTTTAATGCAGAAGTCTAAATTTTTTATGCTGATTTCAACCGCCTTATTTTTTACTTCCTGCAAGTACGGTATTCACGAAGGCTTTTACCGTTCAAATCCTGTAGAAAAACGTTCTGCCAAACTAACAACTCTTGATGCTTGTGAACACGGTGTTAATATTTCCGAGCAGGAAGTCTATTCTTTCTTAGTGATTTCAGACGTACATTTTGGCGCTCCAGATAAAAGATTTGACGAAGCGTTCATTGAGCAGGTAATATCCGACAATACCACTCCCCTACCCTCTTTTTGCATTTGTCTTGGAGATGTTGCAGAGCATGGTTTGGAAAGTGAATATGCAGATTTTAATGCAACCATAGCTGACGGGCTTTGGAAATATGGAATTAAAACCTTCTGCGTGGTAGGAAACCATGATTTGTACAATTCCGGTTGGGAAAACTATGTCGTTTACAATTTTCCGTACTCTTCAAGCTATAAAATGGAAGTTGGTGATTTAAGTTTTTATTTTATTGATTCCGCTTCCGGAACTTTAGGTTATCCACAAATAGAAAATTTGAAAACCTCCTTTGCCACAGATTCGAAGCGTAAAATGATTTTTTCACATGTTCCTCTTTATGCTGATGATACACTTTATTTTGTTATGCAGGATTCTGAAGAACGAAATGATTTAATAACTTTGTTCGCTGAAAATAATGTTTCATACTTTTCTGGCGGTCACATTCATAAAACTCTTTCTACGGATTTTGGTAGTTTTGTAGAAAATAATGTTCCGGCTTATCTCGATCAAAAAGGCTGGGCTATTTATACAGTTAATCAATCTTCCGGACAAATTGATTATAGAATTGTATATTTGCAAAAATAATCGGTTTTATATTATATTTTTATTATATTTTATATTCTCTTTGTATTATCTTTCTATTACGTTTTATATTGGGTTTTCTATTCTTTTTTTTTAACGCAGATTTTCACAGATGGAAGGGGGTGCACGCGAATTTTGTTTGGGGATGTGCGCGGATGGTGGGAGGGGATTTTGTAGAGGTGAATGTGAGCGGATAGTTAGGGTGGGATATGAAGCTGGAGGAAAGATATTTTTTTTGGAAAAAATTTTTCAATTCACAATTTTTTAATTCACACTTCTCAATTCTCAATTATCCATTCTCAATTTTCTTGACGATCGTTTGGAAATAAAACACCCTCTAATTTGCAAAATTTGGGGGTGTTTTGGGGGGTGTTTAACTAAAATCGATAATTTTCCCATCCGAACTCAAATACCCCCGTTTTTTTGATTTTTTGGTACATTTTGTATCACCAGTTTTTCATATTATGTTTTATATTATTCTTTATATTATATTTATAATATTACTATATTTTATTATAAATTATAATCTTGCATATATACATATTATATCTTATACTATATATATATTTTATTTCCTATTGGAGTTTATAATGAAAATTATTACCGTAACAAATCAGAAAGGAGGAGCGGGAAAATCTACAACTGTAGACACAACACTCGCTTATCTGAATTCAAAAAAATATAAAGTGCTTGCAATTGATCTTGATCCTCAGTGTAACCTTTCCTTTTCAATGAATGCTGACGTTTCCAAAGAAAATATTCTTGATGTTCTTGTCGGAAATGTAACTGCTGAGAAAGCAATTCAACAGCTTAAAAATGGAGATTTAATTTCCGGAACAGCTCAGCTTGCTGCAGCAGAAAGCATCTTAAATCAAACAGGAAAAGAATATCGCCTTAAAGAAGCTCTTGAAACAGTTAGAAAGAATTACGATTACATTCTTATTGATACCCCGCCAGCACTCGGTGTCCTTACAATCAATGCACTTACAGCCTGCGATTATGTTGTTATTCCGGCTCAGGCAGATATTTACTCGATTCAAGGAATTCAACGCCTTTCCGAAACTCTCAAACCAGTAAAGCAGTACACAAATCCTAACATCAAAGTTCTTGGAATTCTTTTAACACGTTACAACGATCGTACAGTTCTTAGCCGAACAATAGCTGAACTCGCAGAAAAAATTGCCGCCGGGCTTGAAGCAAAACTTTTTAAAGCCACAATCCGTGAAGCAACTGCAATAAAAGAAGCTCAGCTCAGTCAAATGTCCATTTTTGATTATGCTAAAAATTCCAAAGTTGCTGACGATTACGCAGCTTTTGCTGAAGAACTTCTAAAATCTATAAAATAGGGTAGGGGAGTCCCTCCAAAAAGGAAAACATTATGGGAAAAGAATTTAACACAAACGTTTCAATGAATTGGATTTCAACAGACATAAAGCATGAAGCTGCAAAAACCGTAACACCCGCTGCCGAACCTGAACAAGTTGAATCAAAATCGGAAAACACATCAACAGAAAAAAAACCTTCAACACCAAAAGAGAAAAAGCCAAAAACTGAATCTCAGCCATTTACAATTGTGGGAAAAGAACTAAAAACTCGCCAGACAAGCCTTCTTCTAAAAGAGTCAACTTATTCAAAACTCGAAAGTCTTGCTAAGAAAAATGGTATTTCAGTAAACAGCTGTATCAATCAGATTCTCGAACAAGTTTTGAACTAATCTTAATTTTTCGGATTTTCGTCCATCAGTAAAGTATATTTCTTTTTTTTCAAACAAAGGTCCGTCCCCAATTTCATGAAAATGTGAAAAAAGGGACGGACCTCTTTTTCACAAATTTATGAAAAAGGGGACGGACCTCCTTTTTTATGTCATTCTACGTTTATTTTTGGACTCTTATAATACTTGCTGGACTTTTATAATATTTTTTGGACTCTTATAATCTTTCCTACAAATTTATCACTTTATT
>JAZLFF010000066.1:0-27219 GCA_045615645.1 Treponema sp. | reverse complement strand
AACATGAACATGTGGTTTATTATGATGCTTAATGTCATTAAACATCAGATATATCACAATACCATCTAATCGTTTTAATTCTGGCATTTATTACCTCCGCTTATATTTAATATAAATCATTTTTTATGATAAAGGAATATTTAAATCAATCTCTGTTGATTTGAATAACATATTATATCATGCGTGCAGAAAAATTTTACAATCTAGGATTGGAGCTTCCTGTTGTTGGAGATTATGTTTCTGTAATCACCAATGAATATGGAGATGCGTTATACCAGTTGCAATCTTTCTTCCGCAGTTTTAATCATCTTAAAATGTTTGTCATTAGTGCAGACTGAACAATTATATTTTATGGCAAGGTAAGAAATAATTGCATCCTGAACCGGCACAATTAGACCATAATCCCGCAATTTTGCTATGAACAGACCAATCTGTTTCCAGTCCTCATTTTGTAAAGGAAGAGAATCTACAGAATTTACAAAAAGTTCTATGGCTTTTTCTTCTTTTGCATTTTTTATTCCGCGGTAAAGTTCAGTAATTATAATTCCACACAAAACAACGCTATCTTTTTGCAAAAGAGCCCAGTTGGAATCTTTTTCATTATTTATCATGTCTATTACAATGTTTGTATCCAGAAGAATCATATTAAACTGGCACCTCGCAATTCTTCGATGTACGATGAATCTATTTGAACGCTGCCAATTTGAGAGAAGAAATTTGTTTTGTTGAAACTGGCAGATTTATTATAACCTGTGGCAGCGGGTGTTGCTTCTGATGACTTTAGTGCATTGAGCTGTTCCTGTAAGTTTGTGATTGTATTCTGAAGCGTTGATAAAATTTGAGCAAATTGCGCAATCATATTTGGAGACATTGCAGCATTTTCTGAAAACCCATAGGCAGGTACAGGGCTTGCAACTTCATAACTATAAGTATGTGGTACAGAGTTACCATAGGACACGGTTTTATGTTCAGAATTAAGTTCGTTGTCTATTAAAGTTTTGTAAGATACTTTATAGATTTTTGCCAGCTTGCGTATAATTTCTACAGGAGGCTCAACTTCCCCAGATTCATATTTCATATAGGAAAGTCGGGAAATACCAAGAATTTTAGCCAGTAAATCCTGTGAATAACGGTTTTCTGTTCTGAGCTTTTTAAGTGTCTCTTTCATACTTATAAATTAACAGTGATTATTCTAAAAGTCAAGTTTAATATATTAATTTTGCTAATATAAATATACATTCACAGATAATTCATATGTAATCGCATTTTTAGCCGTACATTGATTGAGTTTTTCTATCTGACTTATTTATTCAAATACAAAAACTACGGCTAAAACTGTACATAATTGATTTTTATTCGTACTTTTCGAAGTTTTTTAATTTCTGAATAAAGAAAAATTGGTTTTTCGTACGAATAAGTTTTGCTTTTTCACTTGCTGTCAACTTCTCGGTGTAGATTTTATTTTTTTCCTCATCTGTGAGAAGCTCATTAAATATTTCTTTTTTCTTTTCATCTGTGAGAAGCTCATTAAAGATTGTTGTTTTTTCACTTGCTGTCAGTTTTTCGTTATAGATTTCTGTCTTCTTTTCATCTGTGAGCATTTTGTCTAAAACTGCTGCTTTCTGCTCATCAGACAGTTTTGCAAGAAAATCTTAAAATATTTAACGCAAATATATAAGAACGTGCAGAAAAAATATTAAAAAAATTTGTTTTCTCCCCTTATGTATGGTAACATTTTATTTGAGGGTTATCATGCAGGATTATCTTTACTCCGTTATTGGATTAATTGCAATTACTATTCAACTTATTATCAATTTCAAAATAATGTTCATGCCTGAAAAAAACAGTATTCAAAAAGCGGCAAAGAAATATCGCTTATTGATGCTGGCAATTTTTTTCTATTATGTAACAGATTCACTTTGGGGAATTTTTGCAGGCTTAAACTGGATTCCGGCCCTCTTTCTTGATACAACTATTTATTATGTAGCAATGGCATTAGCAATCACCTGGTTTTATCAATACATTGTTGAATACCTTGAAATGAAGGGCGCTTGGGCAAAGTTCTTTACATATTTTGGAATCAGCTTCTTTGCTCTTGAAATAATTTGTCTTATTATCAATTTCTTTGTTCACTGTTTCTTCTGGTTTGATGAAAACGACGCTTACATTGCAGGGCCAATCCGCTATACTGCCTTGTGGATTCAAATTGCAATGTTTGCTCTTTCAAGTATTGTTACTTTCGTTGATGCTTTAAAAACCAAAGGTGAAGAAAAAAATCGACATCTTGCAATTTTCTTTTTTAGTCTTTCAATGTTTGTTGCCATCATTTTCCAGGAACAATATCCTTTACTTCCATTTTATGCACTTGGTTGTCTTATTGGAAGCTGTATTCTCCACGTATACGTTGTTGGTGATGAATCTTCTGCATATCAAAAAATGCTTGTACAGGAAAAAGATAAACTTCAATCCAGCGCATATCAGCTTACAAACTATAAAAGAGCCGTTCTTTCTGACGCAATTATTTCGTTGGAAGCAAACCTTACAAAAGATGAACTTTATTACGGTGCATGGAAGGACATTGAAGGAAAAGAAGTTTCGCTTAAAAGCCTTATTGGTTTTGAACCCCCTTGTAGTTACGATGAATATATAAAAACTTGGAATAAAGTATATACAAAAGGAACCTATTCTGACTCCTTTTTTGAACACGCTAATCGAAACGCTTTACTTAATGCTTTCTATCAAGGTAAAACTGAAATTACTTTTGAATATGAAACTAAATCAGTTTCTGGTAAAACTGCATGGTTACGTCGCAGTATTGATATGATTCAAAATCAATCTGGTGAAGTAATTGCCTTTACAAGTGTAAAAGACATTACAGCACAAGTAGGTCAAGCAAAACGAGAAGAAGCTTACATTCGGGCTATGGCAAATGAATACGACAGTATTACTATTGTTTCAATTACAGCTGAAGATACAAATAACGATAAAGTAATTAATCACACCCGTATATCAGAGAATCTTTCTGAACTTATTGATGAAGAAACTGCAAATGAAGTTTATTATTCAAGAAAACTTCAACTTTTGGCTGACCGATTTGTTTACCCTGAGGACCGTGAACAGTTCATTGAAAATACAATGAGGGATAAACTTTTTGAATCTTTTAAAGAAAATACAAGTCATACAGTAGATTTTCGACTTTCAAATAAAAACGGCGGATATTTGTACTACCAGCTTCGTTTTACTCCAATTAGAAATGATGATGGAATTCCAATTGAAGTAGTTGCCGGAATACGAAGTATTGATGCAGAAATACGAAAAGAATTGGGTATTCGTCAGGAATTGATAGATTCCAAAATTGCAGCAGAAGCAGCAAACCGTGCAAAATCTACTTTCCTCTTTAACATGTCGCATGATATCCGTACTCCAATGAACGCAATTATTGGTTTTACGGACATTGCAGAAAAACATATTGATGATTCGGCCCGCGTTCTTGATTCTCTGAAAAAAGTAAAAATGTCTAGTAACCATTTACTTACGCTTGTAAATGATGTTCTTGATATGTCTCGCGTTGAATCTGGAACAGTTAACATAGAAGAAGAAGCCGTAAATATTAAAATGGCAGCTGATAATCTGTTTAGCCTTTTGAATGGAAGTGCACAGGAAAAAAATATTACATTAAATTCGGTAGTTGATGAATCTGTAAAACACATGTGGATTTATTCAGACAGACTTCACACTATGCGTATTTTAACAAACATTGTTTCTAACTCTGTAAAATATACAAATCCTGGCGGAAAAATCACTTTAACTACAGAAGAATTACCTTGCGACAAAGAAGGTTACGGTCGCTATCGTTATACAGTTACTGATACCGGAATTGGTATGAGTAAAGAATTCCTTACCCACGTTTTTGAACCATTCTCCAGAGAACAAAGTGCTACAAAAAGTGGAGTAATTGGAACTGGACTTGGAATGTCTATAACAAAGTCGCTTGTTGAATTGATGGGCGGAACTATAGAAATTGAAAGCGAACTGGGAGTTGGAACAACAGTCCGCGTTGAATTTGAAAACAAGTTTGCAGAACCAGTAAAACCTCAAATGCCGGAAAATATGATATCTTCCATTAATCTTAAAGGGAAAAAGATACTTCTTGTTGAAGACACCGAATTTAATGTTGAAATCATTATGGAAACTCTTGGCGAAGAAGGCATAATAATTGATGTTGCAGATGACGGAGACGTTGCCGTTGAAAAAATGCGTAACGCAGAAGAAGGGCAATATGACGTAATTCTTATGGACATTCAAATGCCTAAAATGAACGGCTACGAGGCTACAAAAGCAATACGAGCATTACCAAATGAATATGCAGCAAATATTCCAATTATTGCCATGACAGCAAATGCTTTTGAAGAAGACAAGAAAAATGCTTATGAAGCCGGCATGAACGCTCACATTGCAAAACCTGTAGACATGCAAAAATTATTGCTGGCACTATCCGAGATTTTGTCATCAAAAGAGTCAAAATAATTATCAACATATTTTACACACCTCAAACTTTTTTTATTACCTTATAAGCAGTAGAGCTGATAAAAATTTTGGCTCGCTGAAAACACTGCCATTAACGCGGAGTTTTTATAAGGAAATGCAAATGGATTCAAAAGCATTATTTAACCTTTCTTACGGGGTTTTCATTCTTGGTACAAATGTAGACGGCAAACTCAACGCTTGCGTTACAAACACTTGCATGCAAATTGCAAACGCTCCTGTTAGAATTGCAATTTCTGTTATGAATACAAATCTTACTTGCGAAATGATAAAAAAATCTGGAAGTTTTTCGCTTTCGGTGTTGGACGAAACTTGTACATTTGACACTATTAAGCATTTTGGAATGCAAAGCGGCCGTTCGGTAAATAAGTTTGATTCATTTACTTACGCGCTCGACGAAAATAAAAATCCGTACATTACAACTCAAGCCTGTACGATTATTTCAGCAAAAGTGATTTCAACTCAAGATTTGGGAACACACACGCTTTTCATTGCCGAAATTACCGATGCAAAAATTACAAGCTCTGCATCCCCAATTACCTATTCGGATTATCAACTCAAAATTAAACCAAAACCAGCAGACCAAACGCTTCACTCAGAAAAGAAAATTGTCGGCTGGCGTTGTAAAATCTGCGGTTTTGAATACAAAGGCTCAAATCTTCCGGCGGATTTTATCTGCCCAGTTTGCGGACACCCTGCAGAAGATTTTGAACCAATTTACGAAAATCCGGTCGTTTTTGAAAAAAGCGAAGTTCGCGCGGAAAATAATTAATTATTCAGCAAAACGGATTTCTTGCCACAAGTCGTAATATTTTTCTACTTGCTGTCCAAGATCCTGTTTTAATGTACAAGTATTTGCCTGTTCTGCCGGATACATTGAAGGTTTTTTTGTATATTTCAAAGCTTCTGTGTTTACAATGCAAGGATAGCGGAAAGTATCTATGAAAACTGCATAATTTTCAGGACGATGAATAAAGTTTATAAACTCGTTCGCCAGTTCGTAGTTTGGCGCATCTTTTAAAATAACCATACAATCCATTGTTGCAGCTCCGCCCTCAGGTGGAATAAAGAAATCAATTGTTTCTTCCCAACGGTCCTCAGGAACTTCACCATAAACAATTTCAGGATATCCCTGACAAAGCCAGAAATCACCTGCCGCAAAAGATTTTCCAAAACCTTCTGCATCAAATTTTACAAGATTAGGCTTCCACTCAGTTTTTACAAGAGTTGCAGCTTCATTAAGTTCGTTATCATCAAGACTGTTCAAATCATAACCAAGAGTAACAAGCGCACAACCAAGAACTTCGCGCATTTCGTCCATCATTGTGGCATGACCTGCAAAACGTTCATCAGCAAAAATACTATAATCGCGTGCATATTCGCCAGGAACTTTTGTCTTATTTACCATAATTCCAGTTGCACTAAATGCATATGGAACACAATATTTCATTTCCTTGTCAAAGTCGATTTTTTCGAGAACAACAGGATTAATTTTATCGCGGTTTGTTAATTTTGATTGGTCAATTTCACGTAACATTCCTTGATTAAGCATAATAGAAACATAATCATTTGAAGGAATTACGATATCGTAACCTTTAGCACCAGCTTTCAATTTTGCATACATTTCGTCACAAGTAGCGTAACAATCCAATTTTACTTTACAATTAAACTCCTGTTCAAATTGACGGAGAAGAGAATCCGGAGTGTAATAAGTCCAGTTGTAAAGATAAAGAATATTTTTTTTGGAACAAGAAGTTGTAAAAAGAATGGAAGCCAAGAGTATGGCTTTAATAAGAAATGATTTGAAGTTTTTCAATTGAAAGCTCCTAAAGAATTATTTTTTTTGGTAATACCCCAATTTTTGGTGAATAAAAATTCACTTTAGATTTTATAAGATGTGTTACTCCAACGGAGATACATTTTATAAGATGTGTGTAAATGTATCATATAAAATGATTTTATGCTATGAGTTTAGAATAAATTAAGCATCGTCAAAACCGAAAGTTCAAGTTCGTAAGAAATTGCAAAATATACGGCTAAAACTGTGCAAACTTGGTTTTTATTGTTGTAGATTTACCCGCTCCATTTGGTCCCAAAAATCCAGCAATTTCTTTTTTTAATATTCTTTTTGTCAACATATCTGATATTTAATCATAAAACATTGGATTGGTATATAATCAACTTTTACACAAATTCAACCGGAAGCACAGGGAGCAGAACCACATAATTCTATAACAAATTTACCTTGGAATACAATCCAAACTTAACCTTATAAAAGTCTAAACTTTGGATTATTTTCCTATGTTTAGATTGACAACCGCATAACATTGGAATACAATCCAAATTATGGACTTATTTAGAAATCAATTTATTGAACGATTAGAAAACTATAAAGACAAGCACCTTATAAAAGTCATAACAGGAATCAGGCGTTCTGGAAAATCAACCTTGATGACTATGTTTAAAGATTATCTTCTTAAAAACTCTGTCAGCGAAGAGCAGATTATTTATTTAAATTTTGAAGATTATGACAACGACGCACTTTTGAATCCGAAAAACCTATATGAATACTTAAAGCCGAAAATCCAGAAAGATAAAATAACATATCTTTTTTTTGATGAAATTCAAAATGTCGAAAATTTTCAGAAAGTTATAGACAGTCTTTTTTTGAACGAAAAAATTGATATTTATCTTACTGGAAGTAACGCATATCTTCTTTCGGGTGAGCTGGCAACTCTTTTATCCGGCCGTTACGTGACTATAGAAATGTTTCCGCTTTCGTTCAAGGAATTTTGTTCTGTTCAACCGCCTGAACTTTCTACTTCAGAAAAATATCGTCGTTATGTGGAAACAAGTTCTTTTCCGTTTGTAATGAATCTTAATGGTGATAAAAAAGAAATACTTGATTACCTCCGCGGAGTTTACAGTACAGTTGTGCTTAAAGATGTTGTTTCTAGATATAAAATCAGTGATATGAAAATGCTTGAAAGTGTTATCCGATTTATTTTTGACAGCATTGGAAGTCCGCTTTCTTCAAAAAAAATTGCAGATACAATGGTTTCTTCTGGACGGAAAATCGATACAAAAACTGTGGAAAAATATATTTCTGCTCTGCAGGACAGTTACATTCTATATGAAGCAAAACGATATGATGTAAAAGGAAAACAGTATCTTAAACTTTTTGAAAAATATTATGCAGTTGATGTTGGGTTACGTTTTCTTCTTTTAGGTCAGAAAGCAAATGATGTTGGCCATATTCTGGAAAATATTGTGTATCTGGAATTATTGCGTCGCGGATATGATGTGTATGTTGGAAAAGTTGATGATACTGAAATTGATTTTGTTGCTCAAAATGAAGAAGGTAACACATATATTCAAGTTGCAGCAACTGTTCGTGATGAAAATGTACTCTCCCGGGAATTGCGTCCTTTGCAGATGGTAAATGACAATTATCCAAAACTGCTGCTAACTTTAGATGATGATCCAATTTGTGATTACAATGGAATAAAAAAATTAAACGCACTTGAGTGGCTGTTGAAATAGAGAGGAAAATTATGAATCAATCAATTGTAGGAACAATCGCAAAAAAAGAAGACGGCTCTGAACAGGTAAATTACCAGAATGATGATTTTCCTTCATATATACACGTTGGTTCTGTATATCCGGGAGCAAGCTGGACAAACAAACCGCACTTTCACGAAGACCTTGAATTCATCACAATTACATAATGAAAAAGCGGCTACAACGTAAACGGTGAAAAAATCTATCGTGAAAAAGGCAACACCCCAATGGAAAGTCTGAACCGTTACCGCGCTGAACGAGTTGCCTATTACGTTACAAATACAAAACTTTCAATGAGCGAAATTGCCGAAAAAACAGGATTCAACGGTGCAAGTTATATGACTGAAACGTTTAAGAAAGTTTACGGAATGGCGCCGAGAAATTTTGCAGGGCAGAAAAGTTAGGACACATTAGAATCGCTGCCCTTTTCTATACTCCCTTGGCGAAACTCCATTGATTTTCCTGAACTCGCGCAGGAAATTCGAATAGTCACTGAAGCCGCAATTATATGCAATTTCGGTAAGTGACAAATTTTTGTACAACAGTTCTTTGGCCATAATAATCCGTTTGTACAAAATGTAATCGTAAACACTTTTATTAGTATATTTTTTAAACTCGTGTGAAAGTGAAGATTCCGACATATTAAATCGTGATGAAAGTTCCTTTATCGAAAGATTTTCTGCAAAATGATTATTTATGTAATGAAAAACCTCCTGCACTGACGATTCTTTTGAAGGTATATCAAAAGGTTTTTCCTGGTGTCCGTTCTTAAAGGAAGCCATTACAAGGTTCAAAAGCTTCATAATCATAAAGTTCTGTTCCATTATACTTAATTTGTTCACGTTTTTTTGCAGCGTTACAAGAATACGGCTTATTTCATCTCCCTGTTCATCTGATAAAATAAAAATATTGTTTCGTTTTTTTGTCTGCTCTTCAATAACGGCAGAAAGATTGATTTCTCCCATCCCAAACTTCTGAAGATTTTCTGCTGGTAAAAAAAGATATCCTCTTTCATAATTTTCAAGGTCGCGGTCACACACTAAACCATGCATATAAAGCGGTGGAATTACAATCAGCATATTTGGTTCAAGCTTATAGGTAATATCATCAACACAATAATAACGTCCGCCGGAATAATGAATGTAAAATTCGTAATAATCGTGAGCGTGTAATCCATGAGACATTAATCTTGAAGTTATTTCATGATGTGCTTCAAAATTCATAGTAAATATATAATATTGCAGGATTTGCATACTTTCAAGAAATATTCGCATATTAAAAAGGAATATCTGCATGGATAATAAAATCATAAAGTTTAAAAGGAGGTCATTATCCAATGGCAAAATACATTTTATCAGCCTTTGCAGATGAAGCGTCATCAAATTTGGATGAACAGATTGAGATACTCAAAAAAGAAGACATTTCTAAAATTGAACTTAGAGGTGTGGATGGCTTAAGTTGTGTAGATTTAAGTATTGAAAAGGCAAAAGAGGTTCACGAAAAACTTAAAAATGCAGGAATTTCTCTTTCTGCACTCGGTTCTTCTTATGGGAAAATTGGAATTTTAGATTCTTTTGAACCCCATCTGGAAAAATTCAAAAAATCACTGGAGGTATGCAAAATCCTGGAATGCAATAAAATGCGAGTCTTCAGTTTTTACATTCCAAAAGATGAAAATCCACAGAAATATAAGGAAGAGGTTTTACGCCGTCTTGGAATTATGCTTGAACTTGCAGATAAAGAAGGTATTCTTCTTGCTCACGAAAATGAAAAAGGAATTTATGGTGACACTGATGACCGCTGTATTGAACTTTACAATTCTTTTGGCGGAAAAATGGGCGTTATTTTTGATCCTGCAAACTATATACAATGCGGAGTGAATCCAAAAACTGCATACGAAAAACAAAAGTCTTCAATCACTTATTTTCACATGAAAGATGCTCTTGCAAAAGATGGAAGTGTAGTAAGCGTTGGAAATGGTGACGGCTCTGTTCCATTTATTCTTGAGGATTACAACAAAATGAATAATGGTGAAGTAATTCTTACAGTTGAGCCTCATCTTCACGTTTTTGGCGGTCTGGTTAATTTACAAGATGAAAAGCTTAAGCACTTTGAATCATATCCTGATAGTAAAACAGCTTTTTGTGCTGCATGTTTTGCAGTAAAAAATATCATTAACAATTTATAGGAAACAGGAGGAGTGATAAAAATTATGTTGAAATTAGGAGTTGTTGGTGTTGGTGGAATTGCATCAATGCATGTGAATAATATTGTTGAAGGAAAATGTCCCGGCATTCAGATTGTAGCTTTTGCTGATAGAAAAGAACAACGACGAACCTGGGCACATGAAAAAGTACCTGAAGCTCAAATTTTTGTGGAAGGAAGTGAACTTATAAAAGCAAAATGCTGTGAAGCAGTTTTAATCTGCGTTCCTCATTATCAGCACCCGGAACTTTCTATCCTTGCATTACAAAACGGACTTCATGTAATCTGTGAAAAACCCGCTGGCGTTTATACCCTTCAAGTTCGCGAAATGATTGCTGAAGCAGACAAACATCCGGAACTGACTTTTGCCCTCATGTACAATCAGCGTACAAACTGTGTTTACCGAAAAGTTAAAGAAATGATTGATAACGGTGAACTTGGAAAATTAAAACGAGTTAATTGGACAATTACAGACTGGTTCCGTACACAAGCTTACTACGATTCTGGAGACTGGAGGGCAACCTGGGCTGGCGAAGGTGGCGGCGTACTTTTAAATCAGGATCCACATCAACTTGATTTATTGCAATGGCTTGTAGGAATGCCTTCGAAAATCCGAGCTTTCTGTCATGTTGGAAAATGGCACAATATTGAAGTTGAAGATGATGTTACAGCGTATCTGGAATTTGAAAACGGAGCTACTGGAACTTTTGTAACCACAACCGGAGATTTAATGGGAGAAAATCGTCTTGAAATTACAGGAACAAAAGGCCGCATTATTTGTGATGGAAGCTCAATTTATATGTACCGCAGTTCAATTGAGGAAACAGAATGGATTGAAACTTCTAAAGCCGCTTACGAACGACCAGAAATATGGGAAGGAAATATCGAAACTGATGGAATAAATCCACAGCACATTGGTGTTTTGAATACATTCAAAGACCATATTGAAAAAGGAACTCCGCTTGTTGCAGATGGCCGCGAAGGTATAAACGGTCTTATGATTTCTAACGCAATGTACCTTTCTTCCTGGACTGGAGAAACCGTAAGCCTTCCTATAGATGAACAGAAGTTTCTTAAGTTATTAAACGAACGACGTGTTACCTCAAAGCACAAGGATAGCAAAAATGTAACTTTAACTTTTGGTAACGGCGAAACAACCCAATGGACAAGATACAAATCATAATAAAAGGATAAAGGTAAAATATTTAACACTCCGGCGGAAAATTATAGTATATTTATATAGATAACTAATTATTTTCCAAAGGAGTCAAAATTGAATAAGTACGAAGGTACACAGACAGAAAAAAATTTACAGGCAGCATTTGCAGGTGAATCTCAGGCAAGAAATAAGTACACATATTTTGCCTCAACTGCTAAAAAAGAAGGATTCGAACAGATTGCTGCAATTTTTGAAGCAACTGCAAATAATGAAAAAGAACACGCAAAATTATGGTTCAAGGAATTAGGCGGAATTGGCGATACTGCTGCCAATTTAAAAGCCGCTGCCGATGGTGAAAATTTTGAATGGACAGATATGTACGAAGATTTTGCCGGAACTGCAGAAAAAGAAGGTTTCCCTGCTCTTGCAGCAAAATTCCGCGCAGTAGCCGCAATTGAAATACGCCACGAAGAACGCTACCGTGCATTGCTCAAAAATGTAGAAACAGCTGCTGTTTTTGAAAAGAGCGAAGTAAAAATCTGGGAATGCCGCAACTGTGGCCACATTGTAGTTGGAACAAAAGCTCCAGCCGCTTGTCCAGTTTGCGCTCATCCACAGAGCTACTTTGAAGTTAGTGCAGATAATTACTAAATTTAATAGCCAATCAAACAGGATGACGTAATAAATGTTTCGTGATAAACTTATGTCATTCTGAATTTATTTTAGGAACTGTTTTTAAACTTACTAACCTGAAAGGTTTACCTGACAGGAAAGGAGAAAAATATGGAAACAAGAGTAGCACTGATTGGAATTGTTATAAGCAATCCAGAATCAGTCGAAACCTTAAATCAAATCTTACATGAATACGGCGAATTCATAATCGGTCGTATGGGAATCCCCTACAAAAAGGAAAAAATCTCATTAATCAGTATTGCAATTGATGCACCTCAAGATAAAATTAATGCACTCACAGGAAAACTTGGGTCTATTGATGGTGTAAGCGCAAAAACTGTTTATCCTGTAAAAAATAACTAATCTGAAAATCAATTTTCTCAGTCAGTAAAAATCGCAAATTGTTTATTTTACAAGAAACATGGATTTTCAGCATTTAAACAAAGAACAGATTATTCATCTTCTCAAAAACCAGGAACTATATCACGAAGAAATTCAAAAAAAGGCAAACTCCCTCCGCAAAGATTTGTTCCAGAACAAACTCTACATTCGCGGCCTAATCGAAATCTCGTCGTTCTGCAAATGCAACTGTTATTACTGCGGACTTCGTGCCAAAAACAAAAATGCCGAACGCTACAGACTTTCTGACGAACAAATTCTTGAAGCCTGCACAATCGGATATAAGTTAGGATTCAGAACTTTTGTGCTCCAAAGCGGAGAAGACCTTAAGCTTTCAGAAGATTTCATCACAAATATAATTAAGCAAATAAAAGTAAAGTTCCCAGATTGTGCCGTAACTTTAAGCCTTGGCCAGCGGAACGAAAAAACATATCAAAACTGGAAAAATGCCGGTGCCGACAGATATCTTTTACGACAGGAAGCCGCCTCTTCATCACTTTTCTATAAATTACATCCTTTAGAAGAAACTGAATGTAAAAAAAGCCTTGCCCTCCTCAAAAAATGTGGTTACCAGACAGGCAGTGGTTTTATGGTCGGTTCCCCATTTCAGACAATTGAAGATATTGCCGAAGACATCCTTTATTTACAATCTCTAAAACCCGAAATGATTGGAATTGGGCCTTTTATTCCGCATAATCAGACACCTTTTGCAGAATATCCGGCAGGATCTGTAAAATTTACCCTTTTTATCATCAGTCTTTTACGTCTGATGTTTCCGAATGCATTAATTCCTGCTACTACCGCTTTGAACACGCTTTCTCCAACCGGCCATATAGATGCAATTCTTCACGGCGCAAATGTAATCATGCCAAATTTAACTCCATCTGAATGTCGTAAAAAATACAGCTTATATAACGGCAAAAAAAGTACCGAAAACGAAGCTGCAGAAAATATTGAACAGTTAAAAAACGAAATGAAAAAAATTGGAATAGAAATCGCAATAGAACGGGGTGATTATACAGATTTAAATAAACTTAGGCTGACAAAACTGTCAATCTAAATGACTAAAAATAATTTTAGACTGCCGCTTTTGTCAGCCTAAATCACTAAGGAGATTTTATGAAATACGATGTAATGTCATCAAAAGCAGAAGAGTTCATCAATGATGAAGAAATTTTAGAAACACTTGATTATGCCGAAAAGCATAAGTCTGACAAAGAACTTATCCAAAGCATTTTAAACGAAGCAGCAGAATGTCACGGACTTCCACACAGAAAAGCAGCAGTTCTGCTTGCGTGCGATGTACCGGAATTGAACAAGGAAATTGAAGCGCTTGCAAAAGAAATTAAGCTTAAGTTTTATGGCAACAGAATTGTTATGTTTGCGCCGCTTTATCTTTCAAATTATTGTATAAACGGATGTACTTACTGTCCTTATCATGGAAAAAACAAAACAATTCCACGCAAAAAGCTTACGCAGGACGAAATAAGGAATGAAGTAATTGCATTACAAAATATGGGACATAAACGACTTGCAATTGAAGCTGGAGAAGATCCAAAAAATAATCCGCTCGAATACATTCTTGAATCTATCAAAACAATTTATTCAATTAAGCATAAAAACGGAGCAATCCGCCGTGTAAACGTAAATATAGCCGCAACAACTGTTGATGAATACACTCAACTCAAAAATGCAGGAATTGGTACTTACATTCTTTTTCAGGAAACTTACAATAAAAAACGTTATGAAGAGCTTCATCCTACTGGTCCAAAATCTGATTACGCATATCATACCGAAGCAATGGACCGCGCAATGGATGGTGGAATTGATGATGTAGGCTGTGGCGTTCTGTATGGTCTTGGAACGTACAAATATGAGTTTGTAGGCCAGCTTATGCACGCCGAACACCTTGAAGCGGTAAAAGGTTGCGGGCCTCATACAATTTCAGTTCCCCGTTTACGCGCGGCAGATGGAATTGATCCTTCAACTTTCCCAGATGCCATTGATGATGAAACCTTTGCAAAAATTGTTGCATGCATAAGAATTGCAGTTCCTTATACCGGTATGATTGTTTCCACACGTGAATCACAGAAATCTCGCGAAAGAGTTCTTGCTCTTGGAGTAAGTCAGATTAGTGGCGGTTCAAGAACAAGTGTTGGTGGTTACTGCGAAAAAATCCGTCCGGAAGATACAACTCAATTTGATGTTAGTGACACACGAACACTTGATGAAGTTTTGAACTGGCTCATGCGCATGGATTATGTTCCGTCGTTCTGTACTGCCTGTTACCGTGCAGGTAGAACAGGGGACAGATTTATGTCGCTTGTAAAGTCAGGGCAGATTGCAAACTGTTGTCATCCGAATGCACTTATGACTCTTAAAGAATATCTTGAAGATTATGCAAGCGAAGATACAAAAATTGTTGGTGAAAAATTGATTCAAAAGGAACTTCTTACAATTCCAAACGCACTTGTTCGAGAACGCTGTGAACAATACTTAAAAGAGGAAGTAAATGGAAAAAGAGACTTTAGGTTCTAGACTGCACATCGGAATTTTTGGTTCTGTAAATGCAGGTAAGTCTACAGTTTTCAATCTTCTTACAGGGCAGAATTATTCGATTGTTTCTGATTTACGCGGAACAACGACAGATTCTGTTTCTAAAGCTATGGAAATTCGTGGAATTGGACCGGTCGTATTAATTGACACAGCCGGTTTTGACGACACTTCTGAACTTGGTAAAAAACGAGAAGAAAAAACTTGGGAATCCTTTTCAAAATGCGATATTGCAATTGTAATCATTGCATCTGAAACTGATGAAAAAGCTAACTGGTACAAAAAAATAGCAGGCAGTAAAAAACCGCTTGTAAAAATAAATCGAAAAGAACTTGCAATTGAGGGAGATTTTTCTTCCGAGCAAAACAGAACAGTTAGGGAAACACTGATTGAAAAAATACGGGGCGCAGTTCCTGTTGATTTTGGGGCGCCAGACTTTACTGAAGGACTTTGTGTTGCCAGACAGAATGTAATGCTTGTTATGCCCCAGGACATTCAGGCGCCAAAGGGAAGATTAATTCTCCCTCAAGTTCAGATTATTCGGGAACTTTTAGACAAAGGTTGTTACATTCATTGCTGTACGAAAGAAAATTTTGTTACGGCGCTGGAACAACTAAAGTCTCCGCCAGAATTAATCATAACGGATTCACAGCTATTTAATTTTGTTTACGAGCATAAGAGCAAAGAATCAAAGCTTACAAGTTTTTCAATTCTTATGGCCGCAAACAAAGGAAACATCAAAGAATTTGTTAATGCCGCAGAACAAATAAAAAAGCTGAACAATAATTCACGAGTTTTGATTGCCGAAGCCTGTACACACTCTCCTACAAAAGAAGATATTGGCCGCGAAAAAATTCCTGCAATGCTTAAAAAACTTGCCCCGGAAATTAAAATAGATTTTGCTCGTGGCGTAGATTTTCCCCAAAAAAACTACGATTTAATCATTCATTGCGGGGCCTGCATGTTTAATAGAGCGTTCATGCTCGACAGACAGAATCAGGCTATCAAAAATAAAACACCAATGACAAACTATGGTATTTTTATTGCAGCATTTAACGGAATTCTTGATAAAGTTGTTATTCCCAAAACTAAAAAAGATTAAGCATACTGTCCAGATAAATTTTTTCGCGGACATTAAGCTGAAACTCAGGCTTTGTAAGATAGTAAAGCAGCATTTCAAGAATGATTGCACTTCCTAAACTTCGGCCTTCAATTTTAAAATTTGTAAATCCAGCCGGCAGATAAATATTTTGAATATCTTCTCTGCTTATAAAGGCTGGATTTTTTATTGCTTTTGAAAACAAGTACCCTTCACTTCCACCCGGTACTTTGCAGATATGGTCGGGACAATTTTCACCAAGGCTTTTGCGACTTACATTTTCGTAGCAGATTTTTCTGTCATGGCAACAAGGGCTGCAGCATTCATTTACCAAAAATTCAACTTTGTCTTTTTGTGCCTGCAAAAGTGAATTAAGTTCAGACAGCTCTTTGTTCAAACGAAAATCTGGAACTACATACGAAAACTCCGGACGGTTTAATTCTTTTGTAAACTGATTAAAATCCGTAATCACCTTTGTTGTAGAAGAAATAAAATAAAGATTTTGATAATGCGATTTTAGATAATCCAAAAGTAAATCAGAATGAACGATTACTCCATTTTGCACGCCGGAAAAATTGTTGAAAGCAGCGATAAGGCGGTTACATTTTTTATCTGAAAGATGTTCTTTACGCAAAAGTGAATTACTGAAAGTCAATCGCCCGGAAATTCCGTATTTTTTGAGCAGTTCCAGAACATCTTCCGCAATGTCTTCACCAAAACCAACACGTCCGCCACCCCACAAACAATCCGCTGGTGCACCATAAATCGACGCAATATTTACCCAATCATAAAACCAGTCGCGGTGTTCGAAAAAAAGTGAAAGAAATTCTTTGTAAAAATCGTAAAACTCAAAAAGCCCTGGAAGATGAAAATGTGCGGTTGGCATAAAATCCTCTTTATCCAAAAATTTACATAGAATTAAAAATGATGTCAATTAAGAATAAAAATATATTGACAACTATCTATATGTTTGTTATCTTATACATAGATACTTATCTATATGTGAGGTAACTTATGAACGAAAATCAAATTGCAAAACTCTGTAAAGCACTTGGGGATGAAAACCGCGTAAAAATTATTCAGCTTCTTACAAAAGGTGAACTTTGCGCCTGCCATATTCTGGAAGCATTTAATATTACTCAACCTACTCTTTCTCATCACATGAAAATTCTTTCTGAATGCAATCTTGTGAACGGTCGAAAGGATGGAAAATGGATGCATTATTCTATAAATTACAAAACGTTCTGTGAATTTCAGATTGCTATTGATGATATTTGTAAATCAAAAATTGAAGAACCTGCTGGCAGTAAAAAATGTTGCTGTGATGCAAAGTAAAACGCGTTAGACAATGGAGGGCCGCGAAGCGGGTGCGAAGCACCGAACGTAGTGGAGCCCGGAACTGTCGACCCCTTGCTTGCAAGGGGGAACGCCCAAAAAGGAGAAATTATTAAAATGAACGAAGAACTTGTTTTTGAAATGTGTTTGAAGTCAAAATCGAAAAATCCGATTGAAATTGTTCAGTCGATGATGGATTTGGAGGAATGCAGGATTCACGGGCCGGAGCATCATCTGCTGGTGGGTTCGGCTTTGTTAACGGCTTACAAAAATGCTGGCGGTGAACTGGAACTGGAAGCGTCGTTGAAGGAATTGCAGAACCGCTCTAAAAATGTGCCTGGCGGTGCGTGTGGATTTTGGGGTGCTTGTGGAGCTGGAATTAGCAGCGGGATGTTTATGTCCATTATTTCTAAATCTGGGCCACTGGAGAATAAACCGTTCGGGCTTTCTAATTTAATGACATCGAAATCGCTTGGGGCAATTGGGGCGGTTGGAGGGCCTCGCTGCTGTAAACGCGATTCATTTCTGTCGATTTTGAGCGCTGTTGATTTTGTTCGCGAAAATCTTGGTGTGGAAATGGAAAAAACTGTACCGACTTGTAAATATTCTGGGAAAAACAGTCAGTGCATTGGAGAAAGATGTCCATTTCATAAAAATTAGTAAAGTGAGGAAAATATGACTAAATGGGAAAAAGCTTGTGAATTGTTTAATCAGGGATATTTGTGTTCGTCGGCTGTTTTTGGCGTTTATGCCGAAGAGCTTGGGATTGATTTTGAAACTGCTGTAAAAGTTGCAACTCCGTTTGGCAGCGGTATGAGGAAAGCTGAAGTTTGTGGAGCAGTAACTGGTGCGCTTATGGTGATTGGTGCGAAGTTTGGGCAGAAAAGTGTTGAAGAAAGTCGTGTTCTTGTTAACGGGCTGACTGAACGTTTTTTGGAAGAGTTTGCACGCGAAAACGGTTCTTACAAGTGCTGCGATTTACTAAAGTGCGACATTTCTACTCCAAAAGGGATTGCGTTTGCCAAGGAAAACAATCTTTTTACAACTGTTTGTCCAAAAATGGTAGAATCGGCAGTAAAAGTGCTGGAGAAAGTTCTTGGAGAAATGTAAAATTACTGTAAGATTATCGAACGGAGTTTTGGGAGATAAAAATGATTACAGGAATCAATCACGTTTCAATGAAATGCCACGGATCTGAAGAACTCAAAAAGGTTCTTGCCTTTTATGTCGATTTGCTCGGAATTAAAATTGCGCGAATCTGGGATAAGGACAAAAATCCTATTGGGCTGGACGAATATACAAACCGCATAGACGAAATTGAAGGCTTAATGCTTGATACCGGTAACGGCAAAATCGAAATTTTTACAAATCTTGATTACGAACCGGACACTGGAATCATCAGACATTTTGCGTTGGATGTTGATGATGCAGAAATGTATGCACAAAAATGCAAGGCCGCCGGTTACGAAATTTTTATGGGGCCTAAAGATATAAACTTGGGCGGTCAGAAAGGTAAAATTGCTTTTTGTTTTGGTCCGCTTAAAGAACAGATTGAGTTTTATCAGTTAAATTAAACAAAAAACGGATTTACAACTTTTACACCATCTACTGTTTGTCCACTAGTCAAATCTTCTGAATAAACTGTAGAACAACCTATATCAGACGCAACAGCCAGAATCAATGAGTCCCAATAGGAATACTGAGTTTTACGGCTGATTTCCATGGCATGAAAAACGTTTTCTGTGGTGATTTCGTAGACGGGAAATGTTTCTGCGAATTTTCGACATGCATTTTCAGCTTTTTCTTTTGATAATTTTAATTTTTTTGTTGCAACATTATAAAATTCACCAAGAGATTGAGTTGAAATAACGGAGTTTTCTTTTTTCTTTATTTTGTCTAAAAAATCCGAAATAAAATTCATTTTGTCTAATTCATTTGGATCAAATGTATAAACCAATAAATTGGAATCAATAAAACACTTATCTTTCATGAAGTTCCTCCCTTGTCCATTTAATTCCGTGTGTATTAAATCCCATATCTTCTGTTATTTTTCTTATTTCTTCCATTCCATGCTTCCATTCTTCATACGTTGGAACTCTTGGTTCTTTTCGTTTTCGTTGAGCAAGACGACCAGCTTCAACATCATTGCACATGCTTTGGGCGACTGTCGTTAAAAGTTTGGCTTTTTCGGAATATAGTAATTTTGGGAGTAACTCCATTATTTGAGCTAAAACATTTGTTGTACCGTAATTTACACCATACGCTGGTGTTGGAGAAGCTATTTCTTTTGCTCCATCATCAATTTTATGGTAAGAAAATTGTTTTTTTCCAGATAAATCAATTTGTGTTTCTCCAAGCAATTCCTGATACGTAATGTTATAAAGTTCACATAATGATTTAACAGCTTTTAAGGAAGGTTCAACTTCACCATTTTCGTATTTATTGTACATCTGACGGGAAATACCTATAAAACCGGCAACCGCAGCCTGAGAAAGACCTCGTTTTTCACGTAATTCTTTTAATTTAAGTTCCATGCCATTATGATAAAACCTAAATTAAAACATGTCAATTATATTTACTATATTATACGCAATTATAATTGACAACAGGCTTACATCTTCAACGTCTTCAAATACTCTTTCTGTTCGTCGGTTATTCTAAAACTTTCGCGGGCTTTCTGAATGGTTTTGTTGTGTGTCCATTTATCCAGGCGTTTTTCCTGCAAATAGGTAACGGCTGTGTCCCACTGTTTTACAAGGGCATCGGCAAAAAGCCAGGCGGTCATCATATTTACGTAATATTCTTCTGAACGGATTTCGGCCGCCCAATCCAGATATTCGGATTTGAAATCTTCATCAAGATAATATTTTTTAAGGAAAATCATGGCAACGCGTTTGGTGTACGGTTCGTCGCTCAAAATCCACTTGTGAACAAACGGAATAAGCTTTTCGTGATTTTTTTCGAACACTTTTGGATTCAGTACATCGCTTATTGCCCAGTTTGTAATGTATGGAAGAAATTTTTCAAACTTTACGACGAGCTCATCGAAATCTTTTTCCTGCGAAATCAACATTGAATGAACAGCATTTTCTTCGTGATACTGATGAGGCAGTTCTTCCAAAAATGCGTTGATTTCAACTTCAGAAAGCTCCTTTAATTCTTTCATCACCTTTTTGTACTCAGGCGAACGAACACCAATAAAACATTCCCGCGGAAGATTAGGCACAAGCTTTGCAGTAAAATCCGCATACTTTACATCCTGATGCGAAAAAAGAATTTCCTGAATCTTATTCATTTTTACTTCGCTCCGTTAAATTCCCTTAACACCCTTACATTTTGCAACAGTATCTATAGAGCCGTCCGCATTGTACTTAAACTCCGCAACACAAACCGACCGATGGAACAAACTGCCGCCCGGAAGCTCATCTGTATGGTAGAACAAATAAGAATGCCCCTTAAAATCGCAAACGCCCGGATGATTTGTAAAACATGGCCCTTCTTCCATCAAAACGCCACCGTAAACCCAAGGTCCAGTTGGCGATTTAGAAGTTGAGTAACCAAAATATTCGTTGTGCTTTTCACCCTTTTCGCCCAAAAATCCAGCAAAAACCATGTAATAAATGCCGTTTCGTTTGTAGAACCAAGGACCTTCGCCATAACTTGTTCCAGTCATGTGGCTTCCCTTTGCAAACGATTCAGCCGTCATTGGAATTTTCTGAACATCACCCTTGTAAGAAACCATATCTTCGTTGAGCAAAACATAACGCAATTCCGGATTTCCAAAATACAAATAAGCCTGCCCGTCATCATCAATAAAAACAGTCGGATCAATATCGTTCCAGTCGCCTTCCCCTTCTTCTACCAGCGGATGTCCAATATCCTTAAACGGACCAACAGGACTATCTGCCACACCAACCGCAATACAAACACCGCCACCTCGTTTATGAACCGGGCAATACAAATAAAACTTCCCGTTGCGCTCACAACACTGAGGAGCCCACGCACGATCTTCCGCCCACTCAATATCCTTAATATCAAAAACCTTCCCGTGATCAGTCCAGTGCACCATATCTTTTGTAGAATAGCAGCGCCAATCGTTCATCGTATAAAAATCGCCAATCAGCTCGTTCTCGTCATGAGTCGTATACAAATAAAGTGTGTCCCCATAAACCATCGGAGCCGGATCCGCCGTATAAATGTCCTTAATAATCGGATTTGTACCAAAATTTTCTTCCATAATTACTTCCTTTTTTTTTAATTATAAGGGCGTTCCCCCTTGCTGGCAAGGGGTCGGGCTTTCCGCACTTCCGCTATCGCTTCATTCCTCCGCTTCGCTCCGGAACGCCTTCGGCGGTGCTCCAATCCCTAACGCACAACACAATTCGTATTTTCCTTTCCTTATTAATATCGCGTGCAACAAAACTGATTGGAGCATTTTGCAATAAATCTGTAATTTATTATAATGAATACAATGGTATACACGCACATCATTCATCCGTTTGAACCAGTTTACAACAGTGAATCACAAATACTCATTTTAGGAAGCTTACCGTCCGTAAAGTCGCGGGAAAATCAATTTTACTACGGACACCCGCAGAATCGTTTCTGGAAGGTGATTGCTAATGTCTTGAATGTGCCGGTGCCGGAAACAATTGAAGAAAAAAAATCCTTGTAAATTAAATATTATCTTTCCTATAACAAATTCCGTGAGTTGGCTGCTGGAAATGCTTTGTTTCATCAACACTGAACGGAT
Source organism: Treponema sp. (assembly GCA_045615645.1). GTDB lineage: Bacteria > Spirochaetota > Spirochaetia > Treponematales > Treponemataceae > Treponema_D. Next base: position 4,938 of record JAZLFF010000066.1, on the reverse strand, counting down.
GATACCAGTCGTTTCCGCCAAAGCCGTTGTTTTCGGAATTATCGTCAACAGGATTACCCCATTTGTAAGGAGTATCCTTTTCAGTTTTGCCGGCAATAATTTCACGTGCACCATTCAACAAAGCACTCATCAAGGAAATGTCGTCAAAATCGTGTGCATGGCCGTGAAGAATTAAGTCAGCCTCTTTTTCAAGGAACATCAGCTTTTCAAGATTCTGTGCCATCTGCGTAATGCTTAAAGCGCCCGGAACCTGCATCCACAAATGATGATTGATTGCGTCGCCTGTAAACAAAATGCGTTCTTCCGGGCAAAGCAGTAAAAGACTTCCAGGAGTGTGTCCCGGTAAAAGATAAGTTTTAAGAGTTCTGCCGCCTAAATCAATTGTTTCACCTTCAAGAATGTCTTCCATTGGAGGAAACTTTGCGCCACGCTGTTCAATTGCAGCAACAAACTCAGGAATTTTCGTAAACTGTTCAACCATTGGTTTATCAGCCGGATGAACATAAGCTTTATCAAAATAAATATTTCCGTAAATATGATCCGGATGACCATGTGTATTTACAACCATAAGCGGCAAATCAGTATATTGTTTTGCAAGCTCAGGAAGATTTGTAAAGCCGTTCATTGTATCAATAATACATGCCTTTTTTTTACCAATTACAAGATACCCGGTAGAAATTCCGCCTTCATCAAGCAAACAAATCCCTTCTCTCATCTGTTTAACGGAAACTTTTGGTTCTTCCATAATTTACTCCTTTAAAAACTCCGCGTTAGTTGCAGCGCTTCCCTCTATTCCGAACTTCCCGGCCAGCTGATTTCTTCCTTCCATTTCCAGGCCATTTCTTTAAATCCTGGAACATCAAGTAAACCTCGCCAGTAAAGCCATGCTCTGTCACGCTCAGGAACTTCATCCAAAGTTTTCCATTCTACTTTTTTAATTCCCTGATCTTCATCATTAAGTTCAGGGTCACTGCCAGTTCCAACAACCGCATCATCATCTACTTCCATTAAAAATGCGTGCTGACAGTCATAATAATCTGCTTCATGATAAATTGTACAAAGCTTTCGAATAACGCGACCATCCACAAGACATTCTTCCTTTAATTCACGAACAGCCGCCTGCTCTGCAGTTTCACCTTTTTCTACACCGCCACCGGGTAAATCGTAAAATTCATGATCATAACACATATGTTCCAAAAGGATTTTATCCCCGCGCACAACAACACAAATTGCACGTTCATTACGATTTGCTTCCATCACCTTTTCTTCCAGAAGCTTTTTCATAACAAGAGTTTCGCGCTCAATCATATGCTTTCCGTTTGGAATTTCCATTTTTTCAGAGTGATTATGCTGTTCGTTTACAATAATTGCATCTTCAAGATTAACCCATTCAAGCGTAAAACCTTCTTCCGCTTCGTAATCATCAAGTTTTTGAGATTCAGCTTTTCTCATCACTCGAGCAAGATAGTAAAAATTTTCCTGAATAAATAAATCGTCTACAAGGCCTTTTTCTTTGCGTATAACCTGGCCATATTCTTTTATAGAACACGGATGAATCTGCAAGCCAGTTTCTTCCATCACTTCGCGGGTAAGAGTCTGTTCATGAGTTTCGCCTTCATCAATGCCGCCGCCAGGAAATTTGTAATAATCATACTTAAGACTGTGAACAAGCGCAATTTTTCCGTTGCAAAAAATAATTCCACGGACCGAAGGCCGTCTTCCAACCGTGCCATCAGTCTTGTAATTTTTAAAATCAAACTCAAATAATGTACGCATGCAATTCTCCTGAAAAAACGTAGGTTTAAATTGAAGTGCCACACGGATTGGAAAAATCTACGATTTTTCTTTTGGTACTAATAATGTGGAATGTGTAGTTGAAAATGATTGAATATAAAATTTACGCGAAGGAAGAAAACGGCGGGCTGCAAGACTTGAAACGCGGAAAGATAGTTTCCTTGCCGCGTTTCAGGTCTAGCGACGATATCTAGCGTTGCAGACTGTCGTTTTCTGACTGGAAGTAAATTTTAGATTCAATCATTTTTGTACACTGAATAAAACCTACTTCTATTTTACAAGAAAATCGTAAAAAGTGGAGAATATATTAGATTATTTTAACAATTTCACGGCAAAGCATAACCAAATTATAGCGGATTCCAAAACGTTTACCCCAACCGCGATCATTCCATTCGTCAGAAGCAACATCATCACCACCGTAAATAATTGCACCGTAATCAAAACCACGGAACTGAGCAACGGCTAAACAACCAGCCTGTTCCATTTCAACAATTTTTGCACCTTCACTTTTACGAAGTTCAATTCTGTCGGCAGTTTCACGAAGTATTGCATCAGTTGTCCAGCAAAGGCCTTTTATATAATCAAAACCTTTTTCATCAAGATAACCCGTGATTTTATCAACAACCTTTTTATCATTATAAACAACACGACCAGCTGGAAGATAATGATAAGAAAAACCTTCATCGCGGATGGCACCTTCAACAACTAAAAACTCACCAACTTTTATGTTACGGTCAAGAACTCCGCCGCCACCGCAGAACATAACTTTTTTAATGCCAAAACCCTGAAATGCATCAAGGTTCCCTGCACAAGCCGGACATCCAACCTGACCAAGCAAAATCCATACATCAGGAGAATCAACAAACCTGTAAATATCAAACGGATTTTCACCGCCAATGTGATAGCATTTTTCAATTTTTCCTTCTTCAAGTAATTTATTCAGTGCTTCCGGAAAAAAAGTAATAATCAATTTGTCAGCCGCCCATTTTTCACCGCCAGTTAAATTCTCCGGATTTATTTTTGCAACCGGATTTGTATCGAACTCTAAAATTGGGAAATCTTTTTTTTCTATCATATTTTTCTTACATCTCCTTACTGTCATTCTTGCATAAATATAATTCTTTAGTCATTAAAGTTTAAGTTCAAATTTTTGTGCAGCAATAAACTCGAGCCAGTTGTCTCCTGCAGGTCTGAACGGAAGATTTTTTACTTCGGGAATATATTTTGAAACTTTGTCTGATGTAGAAATAATTCCTTCACTTTCTGCAATTCCAAATGTAAGAGAAACAATACTTTTTGTTATAGAATAAATTGGAAACCGTGTATTTGTATTTCCCCAGCTCTTGATAAGCTGTGAGTCATTCCAGACTTCAAGTCCGTGAACTGCAAGTTTTTCCTGTTCAATATAATTGATAAGTTTTGCTACTAAGATTGATAAATCTGATTCTACTTTCCAATAGGCTGAACCATCAGTTTTACGCCCCATAAGTTTACGAGCAATCAATTCCCGCCGTAACATAGTTGGATTCATAAAACAATGATAATCGCTTATCGTTTTTCACCTCACCAAAAGAATAAACTCTAACATAAATATTATACATCATTTTTGCGTGGAATAAATGGAAGGCGAAAGTGACATGTTGGAAACTTATTTTCTGTGTTAGCGATTGGAGGGGCAAGTGATAAGGACCCCCTTAGAAAATATCCAATTTTTTTTTACGCTAAAATTATATATTGTATAAAACGAAAAAAATTGGTATGAAAATATTGATGGCTTATGGAACAAATGAAAATTCGGCTTGCGACATTAACTGATGTTGAAGCGTGTCTGGAAATTTACAACGCTCAGATTGATTACGAAGCAATTCACGGGGATTTGACTGCATGGCGCCGTGACGTTTATCCTACGCAAGATGATATTCGGGCGGGAATTGCGGCAGAGGACTTGTATGTTGTTGAAAAAAACTCTCGCGTTATTGCCTGCGGACGGATTAATTACGTTCAGGAACCTCATTATCAGTTTATAAAATGGCAAATTGAAGAAAATAATCCGAATAAAATTCTTGTTCTTCATACACTTGCGGTTTCGCAGGAAGAAAAACGGAATGGCGTTGGTAAATTTTTTCTGGATTTTTACGAAGAAGAAGGAAGACGGCGCAGTTGTTCTGTTTTGCGATTTGATACCGTTTCTACAAATGTTCCAGCTCAGGCTTTTTACAAAAAATACGGTTACATCGAGTGTGGACGATATCCGGGAGCATACATGGGACGTTCTGACATTCTGTATGTTTGCCTGGAAAAGGTGTTAAATTAATTTCTTCTTAAACACATAAGTTTTGTAATCTTCATCATGTGAAAAAGGTTCGTAAATATTTTCTTCTACAAGTTCGTAACCATGCTGAAAATACCAGTCTACATTGCACTCGCAGTCTGTCCACAAAAACATATTCTTGTAACCGCGTGAACGGAAAAAATCCATTGTCTGTGATAAAATTTCTTTGCCATAGCCTGGTTGCAAACTTACAAAAAGGCTCAGTTTTACATCATCTTCATTCATGTAAGCAAAGGTTTTCTTATCCATCATATGAAGATATTCGCGACCGTTCTTAAAATAAATCTGCTGCTCGGCGGAAAGGTTTTTATATTGTTCTTGATACCAATTTTCAATGCTGTTTTCTTCATCTTTTTTTTCTGCAAAAGTGATGGCGCGAAGTTTTCCATTTTCTACAATCTGAAACTGCATGTCATTTGCTGCAATATTGTGGCGGACAACCATTTCAACATATGTACGACGGAAGTTATCATCATCATAATCTGGTGACCACAAATCAAAAACGCGCTCAACAATTTGTGAAATATTTTCTGGATTAAATTCTTCTAGCTGCATAAAAGTATTTTACATTTTTGTACAAATCTGTCCAAGTCATAAACATATTTGCGAAACTTAAGTGCAATTGTTATACTAAAAAGGATTTTTGATTTAAGGATGAAAAAATGGTACAGATATTCGGAACTTTAAAAAATTTTGATGTAAAAACTGCACAGCGCTGGTTTAGTGAACGCCGCATTCCAGTTCAGTTTGTTGATTTGAAGGAAAAAGAAATGAGCGCCGGCGAATTTGATTCTGTTGTATCAGCTTTGGCA
>JAZLFF010000065.1:0-33483 GCA_045615645.1 Treponema sp. | reverse complement strand
GATTTTAAGCAGCTTGCAAGGATTTTGGGAGCCTGAAAGAAAAAAAACTTCATCTTTAAAAAACAAAAACTAGAAAATATACAAAAAAAGGCTGTCCCTTTTTGAAGTTTTTATAACTTCTAGGACAGCCCCTATGATTTTTCTCGACTGCCTTCTTCCACACGAAGGTGTATTTGTTTGAGGCACTTTCAATTTTTGTTCCGTCCACGAAATATTTTTCAAGGCTTACATAGCCTTTCCTGTTCAGGAGCTTCACTGTTGAGATGAAGATTTCTTCGATTGAATCTTTAAGTTTTTCGCCGCGGAATTTGTTGATTGTTCTGAAATCTGGTTTCTGGAATCCTGTAAGCCACATCACGTTTACATTTTCGCGGCACTGTTTGGCTATCATTCGTGATGAATAGATTCCTGTCATGTAGCAGTATATCAGGACTTTCAGCAGCATAATCGGATTGTATCTGCTTGCGCCGCCGCCTTTTGTGTTTCTGGCAAACACTTCTTCTATTCTCAGCTCATCTACAGTCCTGCTTACGACTCTTACAAAATGATTTTCTGGAACCAGTTCGTCTAAGCTAGGTGGCAAAAGCCACTGTTCGTTCTGGCTGTATGGTTTGTATGTGATTTTGTTACTTACGCCTCTGCTCATATTTAAATTTTATCACAGAGAAATGCATTTGTCTTTAAAAATAATCAGGACTGCCCATTCTTTTTGGACAGCCCCTTTTTTTTTGCCTAGTAATTATCAGCTTCTAGTGGAACGCCACCTAATTTTGTGTAATCGTATGCTTCAAAAATTGGATTAAGATAATCAGCACTTAAGAAATCTGAAAGAGCTTTTGCCTGAGCTTTTGTTAAATAATATGTAAGATTAATACTTTCTTTTTCAGCTTCTGAATTTACTTCAAGAAAATAATCATTTACAGATGAGTACATTGTCAGTGTAAAATATGGTGAATTTTCTTTGAAGGTGTAACCAAGGTAACATTTTGTTTTACTGTGATTTGGAGTAGATGATTTGATTGGTCCCCACCAAAGTTTTACGTCCATTTTTCCGTATTGCTGATAAGATTTTCGTGATTTACGATCAAGTTTTTTATTATTGAAATCGTTTAAGTATGTATTTACGGCCTGTTTATAATAATTACGGTTTTTTTCGTCCATTGTTACTATATAATAAGCAAGAAGATAAGGACTTCCAAAACCGGCAACTTTTTCTTCAGGTTCAATTGTTATAACACCGCCAGTTTGTTTTAATGAATTCAAAACGTTTGGTGTAAAAGTAGACATTGGATCAGCTAAAATGAATTTTTCTATATTTCCGAATGAAATGAAACTTTTTTTTGCAGTTTGATTTTTAGAAATATTAGCTTCCGGAATCTTTTCTTCATATTCATCTTCTGAAAGTTCCTCTGAAAGTTCATTTGAAACTTCATCAGTAAGTTCAGAAGCTGTAATATCATCTCCTGAAACTTCAACTACTTCATCTTCATCTGAAAATGCTTGTTCTGTATTTTGAGCCTTTGTACTTTCGCAGGATAGCAATAAAAAAGTGAAGGTTATTGTTGCAATTGTTAATATTTTTTTCATAGTAAAGTCCTTGTGTATAGTTTATATATAAAATAAATATATTATAAAAATGTTACATAGAAAAGTATAATAATTATTTAGTTGAGAAAAATTATTAATCAGTTTATAATAAAAATATTAAGAAGAAAGCTTCAGGAGTATGTATTATGAAGAAATTTTTGATGATTTTGGCTTTGTTTTCAGCTTTTACAATTACTGCTTTTGCACAGGAAGCAGATAATAAAAAGGATTCGAAATGGTCTGAATTTAGTTACGTAAATGTTCCAATCCTTAAAGTTTATGAAGGAAGAGACGCTTATGTTGTTTTATATCAGAAATATTATGTTGGTATTGGAAAAACTGTTATTCCTAAGAAGTGGGCAAAGGGAACTCCTGAAAATCCACGAAAGCTTAAGTTCAGAAATACAAAGGTAGCTGAAGGTGCTTATATGTCAGTTATTAAAAATGGTGGAGAATTTCACCGGGTTATTTTGACTGTTCCAATGAATAAACAAAATGAAATATGGGGTGTTGCAGATTATCACAAACAAATAGAAGGAAGTGATAAAGACACCTTGGAAGAGTTGGATTTATACTAAGTTTCTGATATATTACAAAGAGGGTTTTATAGACCCTCTTTTTTTTTGTCAGGAGCTATTTTAATGCAGGAAATTGATGTTAACGACATTACAGCTTTTAAAAACTTTATAAATAATCATGATTTCTTTTTTATTGTTGGTCATAAAGAACCTGATGGTGATTGTATTGCTGCATGTCTTGGAATTGCCGGAATTTTAGATAGTTTAAAAAAGGACTATCAATTGCTTTCTGCTGGTCCTTTTAAGAGAAATGAAGTTATCAGATGGGAAAAACTTTTTTCAAATGAAATGCAGTTTTTGGACAATGAAGACAGACTTCATACAGGATTAATTATTCTGGATTGTTCGGAACTTCAGAGGCTTGGTGAAATTGATGGGGATTTTAAAAATCTTGATACTTTTGTAATTGATCATCATAAAACCGGAGATTTACCTCCAAACGCTCAAGGTTATATAAATGCTGAAGCTCCGGCTTGTGCTTTTTTAGTTCAGCTTTTTTATGAAAAAATTATTGGACCTGTACCTGCAGAACTTGCTAAAATTTTATTTTTCGGATTGTGTACAGATTCTGGTTTTTTCAGATTTTTAAATGAAGATTCCCAATGCGTTTTTGAAGCTGCTGGACGTCTTGTTAAATATGGTGTAGATCCGCGAAGTATTTATCATGAAATAAATTCTGGAAAACCTTATTCTACGCGAAAATTACTTGGTGTATTACTTTCTAAAGCTGAACGTTATTTAAATGGTCGTTTAGTTATTACATATGAAACACTTGATGATACAAAGAAATTTGGTCAGGAAGGTCGAGATTCCGATTCTCTTTATCAATTGTTACTTTCTTCTAAAGATGTAGAAGCGGCCGTTTTTTTAAGGCAGGATACTGCAACAACTTGTACAGGTGGCTTCAGGTCTTTAGACAAGATTGATGTTTCTGTAGTTGCTGCAAAGTTTGGTGGCGGTGGTCATAAAAATGCAAGCGGTATGAGTTGTAATGGTCGGGTAGAAACAATAATTCCACAAATTGTAAAAGAATTTGCACGGATTATGTAAAAAGATGAAAATATCCGTGTAAAACCTAATATTATTTCTCTAAACATGAGTTTATTTTTCTCCGATTTTATAAATAGAGAGAACTGTATAGTTGTTTATTTAAGGGGAAAATATGAACAAGAAAATCTTTCTTTTTTTATTAACTGTAACAATATTCTGTGGTTGTGCTTCAAAATCTGGACAGGAAAATCAGGAGCAAAAAGAATTATCTCCATTGGAATTGATGAAGGAAGGAAAAATAGATGATGCACGTTCTGCATTTATGCTTCCTTATGATATAGATGCAGTTGATTCTGACGGAAATACCGTTTTACATCTTGCGGCAAAACAGAATGCTTCTGATTTATGTCTTTTTTTCATGATAAAAGGAGCAGATGCAGATTTAAAGAACAACGAAAGTGATACACCTTTACATATTGCAATAAAAAATGGTGCCTACGAATCAGCTGAAGCAATAACTTCAATAAATTGTGAATCTTTATTTTCGCGAGATGCAAATGGTATGACAGCTTTGGATTTAGGTTTAACAACAGATGCTGCCTATTATGATTTGTTTATTACAACTAAAATTGGCGAAATTAGAGATACAGAAGGGCAGTCAATTGTTCATTATTTTGTACGAACTAGAAACTTAAAAGGTATACAACAGTGCATTAAAAAAAGTATTCCAATTTCAGTAAAGGATAATAATGGGAAAACACCTCTTGATGTTGCGTTTGATTTATTAAATGATGATTTGTCAGTACAAATTGCAGCAAATCTTATTCTTGGAGGCGCAGAAGAAGTTGAAACTGATTTTGCTTATTTCCAGGATGCCGTTGCTACAAGAAATTTAAGTGGCCGACTTGATGACGGTCAAACTCCATTACATTTAGCATCAATTATGGGACATTCAGCAATTGCAGGTTATTTATTGGAAAATAATGCTGATCCAACTGCACAAGATAGTTCAGGTGCAACTCCATTACATGAAGCTGTTCGTTATGGAAATCTTGAAATAGCAAAACTTTTACTTGATGCCGATGCAGATATAAATGCAAAAGATAATTTAGGCAAAACTCCAATAATGTTAATTTTCCCAAAAGATAAACTTTTTGATACTTATCAGCTTTTGGCAAGTTATCGTGCAGATTTAACTCAAAAGGATATGTTCGGCGATACAATATTGCATACCGCTACAATGATGAATGTTGAACCTAAAATTATTGAGCTTCTTATAAATAAAGGTGCTGATGTTAATGCAAGAAATAAAGAAGGTTCTACCCCTTTAAGCATTGCTGTTCAAAAAAATGATATATCTACAGTTCGTTTGCTAACTTCAAAAGGTGCTGATATTCATACACAAGATACAAATGGTTATTCTCCGTTAATGATTGCACTTGCAGGTTCTCAAGAAATGATGGAAGCAATGATCAATTCTAATAATGCAATTTCGCAAGATTCAGAAGGTAATACTCCGCTTCATATTGCACTTATAAATGATGCTCCTTTAGAAAAGGTACAGTATTTAATCAGTTTGACAGATGATGTAAATATTAGAAATAGAGATGGAAATTCTCCATTGTTCATTTCCGTATTAAAAAACAGACAGAAAGTCGGAGAAATGTTGCTTACTAAAAAAGCTGATATTTTTGCAACTAATACAAATAATAATTCTCCACTTCGTCTGGCTTTAAAATACGGTGGCATAGTACAAGACTGGATTATTACTTCAAAAACTATAAAATCAACTGATGGAAGTGGAAATACAGTTTTACATTATGCTGCTGAATGGCAATATGGTGACGCAATTAACTTCCTTCTTACAAAAGGAGCTAAAATTTCTGCAAAAAATGCAAATGGCGAAACTCCTTTATTTGGCGCAGCAAAGACAAATAATCCACAAATTATTCAAATTATTGTAGATGGTGGAGCGGATATTCATGCACGTGATAATCTTGGAAGTACAGCAATTCACACGGCTGTAAGATGGGATGCACCTCTTTCTGTAGATAAATTGATTAGTCTTGGAATAAATGTAAACGTTCAGAACAGCGCAGGTAAATCTCCATTGTCTGAAGCGGTTGTTGCAAGTAAATATGATGTGGCGCAAAAACTTCTGCAATATGGTGCAAATCCGAATAGTTGCGATACAAACGGCGTTACAATTTTAATGGATGCAATTCGTGGTTGTAATAAAGATATTGTACAATTACTTTTAAATAACGGTGCTAATCCAAATGTTCAGGAAGTAAATGGACGAAACGCTTATCATGAAGCTGCATATATGGGTGAAATTGAAATTATTCAAATGATTAGAGAAGCTGGTGGAAATCCTCTTGCCAGAGATAAGCAGGGAAAAACTCCATTTTCTATTGTAATGAATAAAGATAACAAAATAATACATGCTGTTTTGGGCACAAATACAAATATTACAGATAGTGATGGAAATTCTCCATTGCACATTATTGTAAAAAATAAAGGTTCTGTAGAATTACTTAAAGATTTAATCAGTAATGGATATCCATTGGATACTAGAAATTCTTCTGGTTATACTGCCTTAAATTATGCTATTGAAGCAGATGATGTTCAAAGAGCAACTGTTTTATTGGAAAATGGTGCCGATCCATTCCTCATGATAGATAAAAAAGGAAATAACGGTGTTACAATTGCTTTAAATAAAAATAATAATCAGATTATTCAGTACATTGTAAAATATGCCGGAGATAAAACTGATGTTCAGGGAAATACAATCTTGCATTATGCAGCAAAAACAAGTTCAGCCCAAATAATAAAAACTTTATTATCTTATGGAATTGATAAAAACGTTACTAATGTTTCAGGTGACACTCCTTATAATTTAGCTGTCCGATGGAAGAGGGGCGACGAAATTATCAATATGCTTGGTAATTAATAAAAAAAGGGGATGTCCAAAAAGTTCAACTTAAAAATTGAAACTTCAAAGACAACCCCTTTTTTGTTTATATCAATAAAAACTGTTCTTCTTTAGAAAGAATGAGATTTGTAAGGATACCAAGAATCAAAGCACAAGCAACAGTTGTAATTGTAACTTTGCCAAATGAAATTGACATTCCACCAACACCAGAAATGAAAATTACAGATGCAACAAAAAGGTTTCTGTTTTTGTTCAAATCTACTTTCTGGAACATCTTAAATCCTGATACAGCAATAAATCCGTACAAAGCAATACAAACACCGCCCATTACGCAAGAAGGAATTGTTTCAAGGAAAGCAACAATTGGAGTAATCATTGAAACGATAAGACAAGCAAAAGCACATCCCCAAATTGATACTACAGAAGCATTGCGAGTAATAGCAACACATCCGATTGATTCACCGTAAGTTGTATTTGGACATCCACCGAATAATGCTCCAGCCATAGAACCAATACCATCACCTAAAAGTGTGCGTGAAAGACCTGGTTCTGTAAGCAAATCTTTTCCAACAATTGTAGAAAGGTTTTTGTGGTCTGCAATGTGTTCAGCAAATACTACAAATGCAACTGGAACATAAGCTGTAAACAAAGTAAGAATATATGTTCCTGTAATTGCTTCTAATCCTTTTTTACCGCCAAGCATAAATGTAAATGTTGGGAAAGAGAAGTAAGAAGTAAATTTGCTCCAATCCAATGAAGTAAGAGCAGAGTAATCAATTACGATTAAAGCTGAATTACCACAAGCTTTTCCAATAAGTGCAAAAATTGAAGCTGAAATATAACCTGCAAGAATACCAAGAATGAAAGGAATTAATTTACCAAGTTTTTTGCCATATGTAGAAAAGAGCATAGTTACAGCAAGAGTAATAAGAGCACAAATCAAAGCAACGTAAGTACTTCCGCCTTTTCCATTCATTGCGTCACCTACTGCATTACCAGCCAAAGAAAGTCCGATAATAGCTACTGTAGGTCCAATGATTACAGGTGGCATCAATTTATTAATCCAGTTTACACCACAAGCTTTTACGATTAAAGAAATAATAACGTAAACAAGACCTGCCATTACTGCACCAATAATAAGTCCCCAGTAACCAGCAGCCATAGAAGCAGCACCAGCAAAAGCTGTACACATTGAGCCGATGAAAGCAAATGAGCTACCTAAAAAAACAGGGCTGGAACTCTTTGTAAACAATAAGTAAACAATAGATCCAACCCCGGCTCCGAATAATGCTGCAGATGCTGAAAGATTACATCCGCAACTACCATTGATAATTGAAGGAACAGCAATTGTAGCTGCCATAATAGCTAAAAGTTGTTGCAAAGCAAATAAAACAACTTTACCAAACTTTGGTTTGTCTTTGATTCCGTAAATCAAGTCCATTTTAAATTAACTCCTTTTTTAGTATTTTAAATATTATATCTACATTTTAAAAATGAAACAATTACTAAAATAATAATCAAAAACTTAAATTAAAGATGGACAAATAGAAAATCAATGATAAAATTATTTTAAATGTAAAAATGTTTTTTTTGATATAAAAAAGTTTTGGATAATTTTACTATTTTTGTGGGGTTTTTATGTCTGAAAAAATTAGTTTTTTCAAACGACTAAGTGTTAAATTCAGCTTAGTATGTATTATTACAATTCTAGTGTTGTTTACTTCAATGCTTTTTGTAGTAATTGGAACAATGCGTAAACAAGTGCGTGCAACTGAATACGATATGGGACGAAATATCGTTGAAGGTCGTGCTGATGAAATTGTAAACTGGCTTGAAATATATAAAAATGATTTAAAACTTTATTCTGAAGCTGATGTTAATCTTACAGGTAATGATGAACAAGTAATTAACTGGCTACAAGATCATACAAATTTACGAAATTCGAATTATGATTATATGTTCTTCTGTGATAAAGAAGGAACTTCTTTCCGTGATACGGGCCTTGTTGGTGGAAAAGGTGCTTTAAAAGAACGTGATTATTATAAAGCCATGATGATTAACAACAAAGAAGAATTTGTTGGTCAGATGGTTCTTTCTAAAACTTCTGGTCAGTATGTAGTACCTGTTTCAAGACCTGCTAAAGACGGAAATGGTAAAAGATTTGGTTTTTATGTTGGAATGATTGGTTTCAAGACTTTATCTGATAAGATTTCTTCATTTAAAGTTGGTTCTACAGGATACTTCTTCCTTGTCGATAAAGACGGAATCATTATGTCACATCCAAACGAGGAATTATTCCAGACAGATGGTAAAGTTTATGATGGAATTTCTGCAATTCTAGGTGCTGACGGAACTACTGATATTCTTACAACATATAATGGAAAACAGACTCATTTCTTTGCTGCTCCAGTAGGTGATACAGGTTGGAAACTTTATCTTTCAATTGATGAATTAGAAATTTTACAACCAGTTAATTATTCTAGACGAACAACTATTTTGTTTGGTGTTGGAATTGAACTTATTGTAGTCGCAATTTTCATTTTGTGCCTTGTAAGTATTATGAACCGTGTTGCTAAAGTTGATAAACTTATTGATGAGCTTTCTACAGGAGAAGCAGATCTTACAATTCAACTTAAACACAAAGGTAAAGACGAAATCGATTCTCTTATAAAATCTGTTAATAGCTTTATTGCTAAATTCCGCTCAATTATGATTACAATTAAAGATTCTGAAAGTAATCTTGAAGAGGCAGGCTCTGTTCTTTCTCAGGAAATTGCTGCTACAACTTCTACAATTGATCAAATGGCAAGCAATATTAAAGTTGTTAACGGTCAGGTGAATAATCAGGCTGAAAGAGTAGAAAGTTCTGCTGCGGCTGTTACTGAAATTTCTAAAAATATTGAATCTTTGGATGCAATGATTCAGAGTCAGGCTTCAAGTGTTGTTGAAGCTTCTTCTGCGGTAGAAGAAATGATCGGAAATATTGGTGCTGTAGATAAATCTATTATGAAAATGTCTGAAGAATTTAATATTCTTGAAACTGATGTTCGTAATGGTATTGAACAGAATACTGCTGTAAATAGTTTAATTCAAAAAATTGCAGATCAGTCTTCTTCTATGGTTGATGCTAACTCAATTATTCAAAGTATTGCAGAACAAACAAACCTTCTTGCTATGAATGCTGCAATTGAAGCTGCACATGCTGGTGAGGCTGGAAAAGGCTTCTCTGTTGTAGCTGATGAAATCCGTAAACTTGCTGAAACTTCGGCAGAACAGTCAAGTAAGATTGGACATGAGCTTACAAGTATTCAGGATGGTATTGAACAGGTTGTATCTGCTTCTTCTGAATCGGAAAAATCTTTCCAGGCTGTAAGTTCTAGAATTGGTTCTACTGGTGAATTAGTTTCTCAAATTCGTTCTGCAATGGAAGAGCAGCAGGCTGGTTCTCAGCAGATTCTTGAATCTTTACAGGCTATGAATGATAGTACTTCTGAAGTTCGTGGTGCTGGTCAGGAAATGACAAAAGGTGGCGATATGATTATGGAGGATGTAAATGGTCTTCAGGAATCTATGGGAAGCATTGCTACTGCAATTTCAGAAATCAACAGTGGTACTGATTATGTAAATGAAACTACAAATAAACTTAAGAATATTTCTAATTCATTGTCTGATTCAATTACAAGAATTAGTAATGACGTTAATTTGTTCAAAGTTTAAGTAGAAAATTAACCTCTGTTTTTATAACGCAGATAGCGCAGATTTTTTCTGGATTTACGCAGATTTTTGTTTAATAAAGTTTTTGTAAATCTGGGAAGGGCGTTGTCTGCGATTTTTTTTTAACTATGATGTTGTTTGAGTTATACTGATGCCGAAAATTTGGGTGGAGGGGCTGATTAGTTTTTGGATAATTCTATCTTAAATTGGCACCTGGGATTAAAGTTTTTGCATAGGTTAGTAAATCATTGGCTTCATTATCTGTATAGGCGTAAATGTCATTATAGGAAGGATCAAGGCAAGAACCAGGTTGAAATTGTGCAAATTGCCAGCTTGCATCTTGAGGTAATAAATCGGCCATATTTTTAATATCTTGTTTTGTTACTAAACCTGGAACTAAAACTGTTCGCCATTCACGGGCGTTTTCTGGATAAGTAGAAACAATATTTATACATTGTTTAACAGTTTTATCAAAATAATCTTCATTTCCGAAAAATTTGGATATTTTATTGCACATAGTTGTAGCATAACGTTTTGGAGTTGTCTTTAAATCCATTGCAATAAAATCCGGATGTAATTCTTCTGAATCAATAAAAAACTGAAGTTCGTTTGGTAAAGTGCCGTTTGTATCTAGTTTAATTTTATAACCTAATTCTTTGGCTTTTTTTATAATTATTGGTGTATATGGATTTAATAAAGGTTCACCGCCACTTATTACTAAGCCTGTAATTATTCCCTGGCGACGCTCAAGATGTGCAAACAATTCTTCTACAGTTGAAAGCTTAGTTTCCTCTGTATTTTTTGAACCTAAAACAAGCTCAGTATTATAACAATACGGACAGCGGAGATTACAACCTTTTAGAAAAAAAGAACCTGCAACTCGTCCAGGAAAATCTACACATGTAGTTTTTACAAGTACTCCGGCAGGTTCATTTAAGGGCAAAATAGCCATATTTTTATGCGTTTACTGCAACTTTATTGAATACAGCTTCAAGTTCTTCTACATTGTGACAACGTGCTGTTTCAACACCCTGTGCGTTGTAGAAAATTACAGTTGGAGAAGCAAATACACCTTTTTTTGCAGCTTCAGAAAGTCCTTCTTGTGTGTCAACATCAATTGAACGACCGTCCATTTCAAGATGTGACATAAATTCTTTTACAGGTGGACAATTTGGACAGGTTTTACGAGTGTACATTTCATATGTAACAGATTCTGTGTTTAATACAGGATTTGATTCTTTTTTTGTCTGTGATTTTTTTGTTGCTTTTGTAGTGTCTACGGCTGTAATATCGTATTCTTTACTTGCTTCCAAAGTAAACATTTTACGCTGATCAAATTCATCGCGCTTACCTTTGTTCCAGTGCTTTACAGCTCTGTAATAACCTACAATTCTTGCATAAACTTCAGTTTCTGTTCCGTGTACATTTTCAAGTTCAGCTTTAGTTTCTGCAATCTCCTGTTCTACCTGTGCAAGTGTTCTCTGTTCCATAATTTAATTCTCCTCCCAAAACATTAAATGTTTTTTTTAATTCCTACACTAAATATAGCGTAGTTTTTGTATTTATTCAATGTAATCAACACTAGAATTTTCGGATTTAGTGTTGAATTTCTTTAATTTATTTTTTTGAATTCGCAAGAATTTTATCTTTTTCTGCTTCCAGAGCCTTTAATTTTTCTTTAAGGGCTTTTTCTTTTTCAGCCTTACATTTTGGACATTCAAACTGCTGACCAACTAAGTAACCGTGAATCTTACAGATTGAGTATGTTGGCGAAATTGTAAAGAAAGGAATTCTATATTTGCTTGCGATTGTTCTTACTAAGTCAGCGCAAGATTTCCAATCCTTTAATGCTTCACCCATAAATACGTGGAACATTGTACCACCTGTATACTTAGTCTGGAGTGGTTCCTGCATATCAAGAGCTTCGAATACATCTGCTGTGTAATCTACAGGAAGCTGTGAAGAGTTTGTATAGAATGGTTCATTTGTTCCGCTTGTAATGATGTCTGGGAACTGTTCCTTATCGTGACGAGCAAGACGGTAAGAAGTTGATTCTGCAGGTGTTGCTTCGAGGTTGAACAAATCTCCAGTTTCTTCCTGATAATCCTGCATTCTTTCGCGCATATGCTGTAATACTTTTTCTGCAAATGAGCGGCCTTCTTCTGTTGTAATATCTTTTCCGAGGAAGTTTAAGCAGCATTCATTCATACCACACAAACCGATTGTATTAAAGTGATTTACTAAAGTTTTTAAGTAACGGCGTGTATAAGGGAATAATCCACCGTCATAAAGTTTCTGAATAACCTTACGTTTTGTACAAAGTGATTCTTTTGCTAAATCCATAAGATAATCAAGGCGTTTGTAGAATTCTTTTTCATTGTTTGCAAGGTAACCAATTTGTGGCATGTTGATTGTTACAACACCAATAGAACCTGTAAATTCATCAGCACCGAACAAACCTCCACCACGACGGCGAAGTTCACGTTTATCAAGTTGTAAGCGGCAGCACATAGAACGTACATCTGACGGATTAAGATCTGAGTTTACAAAGTTCTGGAAGTTTGGAGTTCCGTACTGAGCTGTCATAGTAAACAAAAGCTGTGAAATTTCAGAATCCCAATCAAAATCTCTTGTAATGTTGTAAGTTGGAATAGGGTAAGCAAATCCACGACCTTCAGCATCTCCTTCAATCATCAATTCAATGAATACTTTGTTGATCATATCCATTTCTTTCTGACAATCTCCGTAAGTGTAATTCTGTTCCTTTCCACCAACAATTGCTTTTTTATTTTTAAGGTCATCTGGACAAACAAGATCCATTGTGATGTTTGTAAATGGTGCTTGAGAACCCCATCGGCTTGGAGTATTTACACCATAGATGTAACTTTGAATGCACTGACGAACCTGTTTTTCTGTAAGATTATCTGCACGGATAAATGGTGCAAGATATGTATCAAATGAACTGAATGCCTGAGCACCTGCCCATTCGTTTTGCATAATACCGAGAAAGTTTACAATCTGGTTTACAAGTGTAGAAAGGTGTGTTGCTGGTGTAGATGTAATTTTATCTGGAACACCACCAAGCCCTTCTGTAATAAGCTGACGTAAAGACCATCCGGCACAATATCCTGAGAACATAGAAAGGTCATGAATATGAAAAGCTGCTGTTTTATGAGCTTCGGCAATTTCTTTTGAATAAATGTTATTTAACCAGTAGTTTGCTGTAATTGTTCCTGAGTTATGGAGAATGAGTCCTCCAAGTGAGAAGTTTACATTGGCATTTTCATTAACACGCCAGTCACTTTGACCGAGGTAACCGTCCATTGTTTTGTTAATGTCAACCATAAGATTTTTTGCATCACGTACGGCTTCGTGGCGTGCACGGTAAAGAATGTATGCTTTTGCAATATCAACTTCTTTATTTTCAATAAGTACACTTTCAACAATATCCTGAATTTCTTCGATGGCAGGAATTGAATGTGCTCTTGTGCCTGCAAGCTGAATTCTTAGTTTTTCTTCAACCATGTCTGTGAGTGCTGCAGCTCTGTCTGGATCTTTCTGTTTTTCAACTGCTTCAATTGCTTTTTCGATAGCTTTTTCAATTTTAGTTCTATCGTATTCAGCGATTTCACCTGAACGTTTTACAACAGATTTTAAAAATCCTTTAGTTTCTGCATCCGAACTGGAACCTAAAAAGCTTCTCCATTCCGGAAAAATTGATTGGTCACTCATTTGTCTTTCCCCTCATTTCTATGTTTTTCACTTCCGTGATAAATTCATCTAAGTTTTCAAAATGCCTGTAAACAGACGCAAATCGAATGTAGGCTACTTTATCGATAGAGTAAAGTTTTTCCAAAACAAGTTCACCAAGTTCAGAAGTTGTTATTTCCCTGGTTTCTTTACCTTGTTTAATAGCCATATCTTCAATGTCGTTAGAAAGTTGTTCCACCATACTGGTAGAAACAGGACGTTTTTCCAACGCACGTTCTATGCCTTTTTCGAGTTTAGTTCTGTCAAAGGGTTGTCGACGACCGTCTCGCTTTACAACCATGAAAGGTTTTTCATCGATTCTTTCATAGCTTGTAAATCTGTATCCACAAGCTACGCATTCACGTCTACGTCTGATACTTTCCCCATTTATCATCGTTCGTGATTCAAGAACTTTGTCATCTAGATTGCCACAATATGGACAGCGCATTTATTACCTAAACCTTTAGTTTTAAATAGTGTTTTTTTTGTCTTGATATAATCATATAACACTAAATGTGGATAAGACAAGAGAATTTTTGAAATTTTTGATGAATTTTTTTAAACTATTTTTCTTGACAAAAAAAAAATTTATGCTTGGGTAAAAAAATCAAAAAAAATGTATTGACAATTTTTTTGAAATTTATTTTCTGTGATGTTTCTTATTTTTTTTAGATTTGATTTTTCGTTCACTTGGAAAATAATCTGGTTGAGGCATTTCTAAAATCATGTAAATGCAGTAAATAATCACAACAAAAATTACAATTGACGGAAACCAGTTTCCAAATCGTGCAAAAGTTGTCATTGTACGATTGTAAACAGGAACATCGTAAGCCATAGAATCAGATTCAAATAGTGGAAGGTCTGCAAGAATTTTTCCAGTTGGATCAACAACCACAGAATAACCGCCGTTTGTTGCACGAACTAAAGTTGTACGGTATTCAATTGCACTATATGAAGCATTTACAAAATGCTGATATTCGCTTGATTTTTTAAGTGACCAGGAATCATTTGTAATATTCATAAAAACTTCACTGCCATTTAAAAACAGTGGTCGCATAATATCTGGGAAACAATCATCAAAACATACTGGAGTACTGATTTTTACAGTTGGAGCCTGATTTTCCAGATTTTTTTGAACTTCCCAGCTAGTAGATAAATTATATTCAGCAACCGCTGGTAATATTCGTTCCGGATTATAAGAGCATGGAATATCAAAATAAACATATTGGTCACCAGGAGTCCAGCCAGCAGAAATATGAATTATTTTTTCCATGAAATTTCTGACTATTGGATAATCCATAAATGGAATTGCTTCTGCGCATGGAACCAGGTGATTTTTTCCGTAATATCCACGAAATTTGCCTTCCTTATCAAAAACTAATGCTGCATTATGATATTGTTTATTTTCCCAGCTTTTAATCCATGAACCACCGGTAACTAAAGGTGTATTTATTTCTTTAATAAATTCTGTAAGAGGTTTATTAATAGGACTTCTTTCATAATGTTTCTGGTGATTTGGAAAAGCATAACTTAAAGAACCTTCACTCCAAACTACCAAATCCGGTTTTTTATTTTCTTCCAAAAGTTTTTTATATTGCGAATAAGTAAGTTCCTGTGATCTTAAAACCGATTCTGAATCAGTTGCTTCATCCCAAGGATCACTGTTTCGTTGTACAATAATTGTTGAAACAAACCTGTCCGGCACACGCTTTAAGTCGCACTGGTAAACGCCATAAATAAAAATGCAGCCAAAAATTACCGCAAATAAACGTCCTGCCACAATAATTGAAGCCTTTCTATCTCGTTCAAATTTTATTTCAGAACTGCAGTATAAAATAAAAACTTCAGCTAAAATTGCATTGAATAAGCTTATAACGAAAGTAATTCCATGAATGCCTGTAATCGCTGCAATTTGCATGATTATAGGCCAGTTATACATTGCGGCAGGAATTGTTCCCCAAGGATAACCTAAAAATCCATTTGATTTTACAAATTCGTAAATTGTATAACCAAAGGTGAAAAAAAGTATCCTAAAAAGTGATGAATCCGTAAACTTTTTAAAAGCTGAATAATCGTTTAAGAAGTTTCGGTTTTTTTGTTTGGAATAAGGTAAAAATAAAAGAATACCTGCTAATCCGCCAAAAAGGCCTGTACCTGCAGCGGAAGCACCTAATGTAACTAAAGCGTAATTTTTAAAATAAGCAAGCCAGAAACTTGATGCAATATGTGTTGTTGTGGATTGTAAAAATCCGAAAAGAAAAGCTTTTCTGTAATTTTCAGCGGATTTTATTGCCAAATAATAAGGAACGAGTGCAAATAATGTAAAAAAAGGAAATCCAAGTAAATATAATTCGTTTGGAATTGCAAGTGCGAGAAGTAGACCTGAAAAAACTGAATAAAAAACTTGTAAAATCATAATCGTTATATTATTATTTTAACTATATATCGTAAAAATAACAATTTCTATTTAGTGTTTTTTTTAAAGTATATGGGAGAAAAAAAGGGGGGGTATCCAATTGAAGGCAGTAAATGACGTACACGAATTGGAATACGAGGGAAAACCAGATATAGTTTGTAAGGCACCCGGGCGTTTTCATTTGTTAGGAGAGCATTCCTGGTTTTTCAAAGATAAAACTTTATCAATGGCAATTAATTTGCCTGTATACATTGCTATTTCAAAACGAGAAGATTCCACATTAAAATTTTATTTTCATCAGCTTAATGAAAGAAAGCGTTCCAGCTTAACAGCAAATAAATACAAAAAAGAAGACAGATGGGCAAATGCAATTAAAGCTATTGTTTACGGATTTACCTCTGGTGGTTTTACAATTGGCGGTATGAATATAACTGTTTACAGCGAAATTCTACCATCTGCAGGTTTTGGAATTACAACTGCAATTAAAGTGGCAACTGCCCTTGCTGTAAAAAATCTGTTTAGTCTTAAATGTTCTGAAGTTGAACTTCTTCAAGTTATTGAAAGAGGTAATAGAAGATTTTTGCAGGCCAATAATTATATTTCTGATAATTTTGCAGCTTTATTTGCAAAAAAAGATAATTTGATTATTACCGACCATTTTAAGAATACCTGGGATTATATTCCGTTCAATTTTGATGATAAAAAAATATTTTTAGTTGATACTAAAGTACCTCGTGTTTCAGTTTGGCAGGAAGATACTTTATTTGAACCACAGAATGCTTTACTTCTTGGTGATTTACGTGAACAGAAAAATAATGTATATGGTGGATGGCAGTATATAAATAACGTTACTGATATAAACGAAGAACTTTCGGTTGTTAATGAAGATACAAGACGAAAACTACTTTCAATTCTTCGTGAGCATGGAGATTTAATTGATGCACGCGATGGAATGGAAAAAGGTGATTTCTTTAAGTTTGCACGTTCAATAAATCATAGTCACGAAACAATGCGGGATTATTTTGATATTTCTTGTCCGGAAATTGATTGGATATTAAAAAGAGTCAGCGAACTTGAACCAAATCTTGAACAGATTCGAAATCCTGTTACATGCGGTAGAATTACTGGTAAAGGTTTTGGACGTTGTTTATATGCAATTATGCGTGAAAGCGATGTAGAAAAGTTCAAGGATAAAATTGTCGAATTTGAAAAAATATTCGGATTTCATCCTGCGTGCTATGAAGTTCAGCCTTCAGACGGTGCAGCAATTGTAAGGGATTAAACTGTGTTAAGGCTTGGTGTGGACGGTATTGAGTTTTCTCGGTAGAATTATAGACGGGAGTAAATAATGGGTGGGAATAAAAAAATCGAAACAAATGTTCTTACAGACGGAATAAAACTCTATAAGAAAAAAGATTATGCAAAAGCACTTGCATTTTTTCTTTCGCTTCCAACTGATATTTCTGTAGATAAAATTGAAGTAGCCTATTATCTTGGTTTGTGTTATGCAAAGCTCGAAAAATACGAAGATGCGTTAATGTTTCTGGAACAAGTTGTTACTTCAGGTACTCAGCTTGAAAGAATTTTACAGTGCCGTTTTTTACTTGCTGTTATATATGCCATTTCCGGACGTAAACGTCTTGCAGATTTTGAATTGAATAAACTTCTTGAAACTGGATATATGACAGATTCTGTATATGCAGCCATAGCGTTTGTTGCGTGGGAACAGAAAGATACTGCTAAATGTTTTGAATATTACGAAAAATCACTGGAAAAAAATCCTGACAATATTTCATCTCTTAATGGATTAGGATATGTACTTGCCTGTGAAGATAAAGATTTAACAAGAGCTTTATCTTTATGTAAACAGGCTGTAAAAGTTGCTCCAAAATCTGCAGCGTGTCTTGATTCACTTGGATGGGTTTATTACAAACTTGGTTTATATAATGATGCTATGCAATATCTGGAAAGAGCCGAAAAAATTGATCCAACTAACCGAGAAATTGCAAAACATGTAAAAGCTGTAAAGGCAGGACACTAAACTATGAAAAAAGTTCTTTTTGTAATTGTATTAACAGTTTTGACCGCTTCAATTTTTGCACAAAATACTACTGCAACTGCTGGTTTAGTTCAGCATGAAGATTCTATTCGTTCAAGTTCGGAAGGATTTGCAGCCGAAGAATTCAGACGAGGTGTTCAGGCATATTACAAAGGTGCCTTTAATGAAGCAATTGTACAGTTTGAAAAGGCTTTATCATACATGCCAAATGATAATCTTATTCTGGAATGGCTTGGAAAAACTTATTATAAAACTGGTTTGGAAGGATCCGCATTATCTTACTGGCAGTCTGCTATGAATAATGGATACGGCGGATTACTTTTGGAAAATAAAATTGAAATTGTACGGGAAAGACGTGTAACTGGTGATTCAGAAGAAAAACTTATGCGTTTGTCAGAAGCTGGTTCATTCCCTGGTAATTTTAATGGTAATTTAATATATAGCGGTCCTGTTTCTGTATTACCAAATTATGACGGAACTTTATGGATTGTTGCGTATAATTCAAATGAGCTTTTAATGCTTAATCAGAATGGAAAAGTTATTGAAAGAATTACGGGACCCTTGAATGGTTTTGACAGACCTAGTGATATTATCCGCTTAAATGATGGTAAATTGTTAGTTTCTGAAACTGCTGGTGATAGACTTTCACTTTTAGATTCAAAAGGTCATTTTATTAAATATATTGGTAGTAAAGGTCGTAAGGAAGGTGAGCTTGTAGGTCCATTGTATTTGGCACAGGATTCCTTGAGCAGAATATATGTTACAGATTACGGAAATCGTCGGGTTGATGTTTTTGACGAAGAAGGTAATGCTTTGTACAGTTTTGGGCAAAAACAGTCTGGTTTTAAAGGCTTAAAGGGCCCAACTGGAATAGCAATAATCAATGAAAGCATTTTTGTTGCTGATGATCAGAAAGGTTGTATTTATGAGTTTGACAGAGCAGGAAACTATATTCGTGAACTTGTTGAAACAAAGACTTTTAAAAAGCCTGAGGCAATTAAGATTTGGGAAAATTCTTTAATCATTTGTGATTCAAATAAGGTTATGTCTGTAAATCCTGAAACTGGTGCTTTATTTGAATATGTTCGAACCGGAAATGCTCCTACAAGAGTAACTGCAGCAAATGGTGATGTAAACGGAAATGTTCTTGTTTCAGATTTTACTGCTAATGAAGTTTACGTAATGTCTAAGGTGCAGGAACTTGTTGGTGGCTTTTTTGTACAAATTGAAATGGTTGATGCTTCTAAGTTTCCGGAAATAAAAGTTGAATTAAGAGTTGAAAATAGACACCGGCAGCCTGTGGTTGGATTACAGGAAGAAAATTTCTTTATTACTGAAAATAAACATCCGGTAGCTAATATGAAGTTTGCAGGGGCTGCTTCAAATAATACAGACGCAGATATTACTCTTATTATAGACCGTTCAACTGGTGTTAGTGCTTATTCAAATGAAATTGAAACTGCCGTAAAAGAAATTGTTAATTCAATGGAAAGTGGAACTTTACGGGTTGTAAGTGCAGGTTCAATTCCAGTAACTGAATATGTTGGAAAACCTTCCGGGGCTGAAATATTTAATCTTGAAGCGCTTAAAACTAAAGAAAGTTCCTCTGTTGCCGTTGACCTTGCAATTCGTTTAGCCGCAAACGATTTAATTACGGCTGCAAAAAAACGTGCAATTATTTTGATTACGGACGGAAATGGAAGTACTCTTAATTTTGGAAAATATAATTTATCTGAACTTACAGCTTACATGAATAATAATTCAATAGGATTTTCAGTAATTCAGGTAAATCAGAGTGCAGTATGTGAAGAACTTGATTACATTGTAAACAATACTTTTGGGGAATTGTATTATGTTTTCCGTCCAGAAGGTTTGAAAAACGTTGTAAAAGACATTATTGAAATTCCTCAGGGGATTTATCAACTTACTTACACATCAGCTTTGCAGACAAACTTTGGAGAAAAATTCCTTCCTGTTGAAGCAGAAGTTTATCTTTTAAACAGAAGCGGTCGAGACGAAACCGGATTTTTCGCACCATTAAAATAAACTGCCGCATTATTAAAATTCAATTTTCGCACCAATTGTTAATGTAAATCCGACATTTGCCGCTGCATTTTGACAAAGCTTAAGATACGTTCCACAACCTGCCGTAATCGAATAATAAGTCAAAAACTTAAAATCGCAATTATGGGTATATTCATACTTTTGTTTAAATAAATTTTCAGTTTGACCTAATGAAACATTGAGAATATCTTTTCGCGAAATATCAAATTTTGTTTCTGTAGTTTTTGGTGCAAGAACATTTAATAAAGTTACGATAAAAGAAGTTTTTCCAGGTCGTGTCCATAATAACGTAAGTCGAGTATTCCAATCTGAATTATTTTCAATTGAAAAATCAATTCCGGCATTAAGAATGGAATTATTTTCCATGTAAAACAAAGCTTGTTCATAGGCGGAAACTGAATAATTTGTGCTGCTAAGTTGGTCTACCGGTAGTTTTACAATTGCTGTTATATTTGAAATAAATTCATCCTGATTATACCAGTCAAAAAGTTTTAAATGACTTTGCGAACCAAAACAATTTAATGCAGTATTTGTTAGAACTGTTTTAATCTGATATAAATCGCTTTGTGAATTATAACCTTTTGTATCTCGGGAAAAAGCAAAAACTGCGGCAGATGGAAGGTAAAAATCCTTTAAAGAATTTGTAAGTTTTCTTTTCCAGGTAAGTTGATAAAGCGTTTCGTAGGTAACAGTCTGTGCAAAAGGTGAAATTGAACTATTTATTTTTGCTTGAAGGTTTTTATCAAATAAATCAAAAAATGGCAGGGAAGTGTAAAGCCAGGATTTAGAATTAAAAGACTGTCCAATGTATTTTGCATCTGAAAAATATGATCCGCCGTTAGAAAGAGTTTCATTTCCAGTTCCTGTTCTGCTTAAAGTAAAATTGAACGAATTTGCTGAAAGTACAAGCGGTAAACTTAATTGAAGTGTTGAAGAATCAGTTATTGATGAAGTATTTAAATTTTGATACTGAGTTTGAAGAATGTAGGAAAGTTCCGGATTAAAACGTAACTTTTCAAAGTTTGCATATAGTTTTGAAGTAAGCGTCTGTTCTCGTAAATCGGCAAGTTCTTCTCCTTTTGAAAATTCAAGTGAAGAAATGTCGTACCAGCCGTAAAAATAATTGTCTGCATTAAAAGGTTTTGCCTTATTTTTGTCGGTATTCATTTTTTGTGAAGATTCATAATCAGCTGAAATTCCAATTGAACTTTCCAAAATATTTTTTTCAAATACTGCAGACATTTTTGTATTTTGCTGGCGGTTTTGCTGATAATCTTTTGCGGAAGTTTCATACTCAAATTTAAAAGGAATTATAAATTGTGTAAAATCCAGAGAAAAATTATCAGATTTATTAAGAGATTCGTCTTCATGATTAAATCTGTAATTTTCTCCAAAACTTAAAAAGTTGAAAAGGGGAGTTTGAGTTTGTAAGGAATGACCTGCGATTAAATCGGTATTTAAATCTGCATTAAAGTTTATTCCTGCAAAAGTAAGGCTTGCGTAAATGTCGCCGGAAACTGAATCTGGAGATTGCAGAGAATTTATTTCAAGTAAAGCATTTTCGGTTTCATATTTTGTGTAAATATAATTTTGAGCCTTAAAAAACAGGTCATTTTCTGAATAGTAAATATTTCCTATGTAAAATTCGCCTTTTTCGAATAATTCCTCCGCATTATGAGTATCAATTGTAAGGGCAAATCTGTTAGGAATTATTTTTTTATTAAGCACAAGATTGTATTCTGAAACTTCAAGTTTATTTGAATCAATAAAAACTTGACCTGAAGGAAGTTGAATTGTCAAAGTATGATAAACAGGAGAGTCTGGTTCACTTATGTAAGGGGATAAATCATTTAAAGTAAGAGAAATTGCAGAAACTGTGTCGGAATCTAAATTAAAAGTTACGTTTCCGGTTTGTGTTGTTGCAAAATCAAAATTAATTGTTTTATATGAAGAAAAATCTGCTGTGTCAAAATAAGAAATTGCGCTAATTTTGCTGTTTAAGCTAGCTTTTTGGGAATCTAAAACTTGCCAGGAAAGTTTGGCCGCATAATTGTCGGGAATTGCGAGCGAGGTGGCAGATGGCATTTTTACTGCAAGAACGGAGTGTGCGTTTGTAAGAATTGAATTGTCGCTTGTTGTGTAAACAGGTTTTACAAAAGGCTGATATGGTCCAAAAGAGATTTTTCCTTTATGTTGTTTTAAATTGTTTAAAGCGACTTGAGGTTCGTAAACAATTATAAGTCTTGCGTCACACGCTGAAGCAAGTTTTGCTCTATCTTCCTCAGAAAGAATAATCCTAACAGTCTGCCAGCTTTGAGTATCTACGTTCAGCGGCACTGCCACTTTTTCTTCAAACTGACCGTTAATCTTCCAAAGAGGAATATTAAGTGAATCTTCGCCTGAAAAATTTTCGTTAGCACAAACGCCAAGCTGCAAATAAACTCCTGTATTTTCCCAGTCAAAATCTTCAGTTTCAATTTTAAGAGCAACTTCAAGCGAATCAGATTTTTTCAAAATATTGCCGTTAGTAAGTTTTACATCTACCGAAGCCCAATATGGTTCGCCGTTATTATACGCTTTTTGGGCCTGTTCAAATGTAACTCCAGAAAAATCCCAATATAAAGGAATTTTGTAACCGGTAATAAAGGAATCAGTAGTTCCACCATGCGAAGAAATTGTACAGTTTTTATCAGATTGAAGCACAAAAGGATTTTTGCCGTTCAAAAATGGTGTGGCGAGCGTTTTGTAACCGTCTGAGTTACTAAGATAATAAGTTTGCGCTGAAACAAGTTGCTCAAGAACTAAAAGATTATCTGTTGCGTTGTCGGAATTTACCGAAACTGCCGCTTTATCTGCAATTGTAAAATTTTCCTTTTCGTAGGAAATGCCGCCAGAAAATGCAGCAAAGCCCGAAATTGGTGAATCTGCTGTAGCATAATGTTCATTTATGGAAAGTGGCCAGCGAGAAGTAAGGGCAAAATCAGCTTTTAAAAACGGCGTAAAATTTATACAAAGTCCAGTTCCTGCAGCAAGTGCTCCCCCTGAAAAATTAGAAGAATCTTCCTGCCAGGTAATAAAAATTTTATCAGTATCACTGATTTTTTTTGTAATTTCTACACTTCCAAGTTCCGAATTGTAAACTGCACCAGTGTAAAGCTTGTTGTTTATATAAACTTGTACTGTTCCTTCAATTGCTTCAGTTCCAATAATAAAATCTGAAACGGGATTATAATTTCTAACAATAAGTTCAAAATCGTTCGAAGACGGTAAGTTCAAATAAGTTTTCGGATTTTCTGCTGCAAACGGAAAACGTACTGCAGGATTTTGGTAGGAAAGGTCTTTTGTGCTGTTATTCAAAACTTGTGCATATAAATGTTTTTCCTGTAAAAAATCTGTAGAAAGCCCTGTAAGGTTATTTGAAAGTTCTTGAGCAAAATATTCTTTACTGTGAAGTTCTGTAGTTGCTGATTGAATGAATAAATCAACCTTGGAAGTTATGCCACAATCGTAAACATTTGCGCATAAATACGGTGAAAATAAAATTGAATTTTGAAGGATTAAGCCGTTCTGATTTTCAATTTGAGTTGTAAGTGGTGAAGCAAATTTTGAAAGTTCCAGAAAAGAGGAATCTGAAGCTTGTGAAAATGAATTAAAATAAGTTTGGATTTGTCCTGCAAAAGTTTCGGGATTGTCATAACTTCCTGTAGCGGAAATGACAGTTTGTAGTGATGAATCCTCTGTAAAAGTGATAATAATAGTTGGAATTTTATCATTTGATTTTTGTGTACCAGCAGATTTTGAAAATAAAATTCGTGATTGTGAATGTAAAATTGTATATTCGGATGTGGAAAGCTTTTTATATTTTTTGCCATTTTTGTCCTTAAACTTTCCGTCTTTTTTTTCAACATAAATATCTTTTATTTTAAAAAGTGTGTCCTGCGCCTGGAGAGGAAAAACGTAACTGTAACCGTAAAGAAAATTCTCTGGCAAAAGGTGAACGTCGGTGGTACTGTTTTTTCCATAAAAAGTGGCAGAATTTGTTTTTGTCATGTCATACCGTAAAAGAATATCACCTGACCAGCGGCTGTTTTGCGGTTCTTCAAAATGAAATGAAACTCCCGGTGCCTGATTATTTCCGCCGGTAAGCGCATAACCAAAAATGTTTGCAGAATAATTTGAGGGCATTGTAATTCCGCGGTTGGAAATTCTTGCGGATTTTAGAAAATTTTCCCCAATGTAGCCCATTGCAATTGTGTTTTTATCAAAATTATCCGCAAAATCAGCTTCGAAATACCATTTTTGATTAAGTAAAATCCAACTGGAAATATCAACTTCTTGTGTAAAAACCGGAAGACCAAGTCCTGCTGCAAAACCGGTTCCATTACCAAACGAAAATTCAAGCGAATTAGAAAAACTTCCCTTCCAAAACCCAGAAAGTAAAAACTCAACATTATTTTTATCATTTATTTCCCAGTTAAAAAGAGAAGTAGAAGTTTCAGAAATTGGACGTTCTTCAGTTGAATCAGTAAGAATAGAACCTGCACCTTTCATTTCAACTTTAGAAGGTTCTTCCGCATATGCTTTATTTTCTCCAAGTAAAAATAAGGCAGCACAAAATCCTAAAATTATTCTGAACTTGTTATCCAAAGTTCTAGCTTTATGAATTTTTATTTCGGGATGCTTTTTTTCAAGTTTAATAATTGCTTTTTCAACCGCCTGATTTTTTTCTTTTTTATTTTCGAATAAATCCTGCTGATAGGGAGAATCAGTTTTTTCAATATTGTCTAAACCAACACCAAGTAAACGAATGCCGCGACCTTTTTCGTATTTTTTATCAAAAAGGTTTTTAATTATTTCAAAAAAACTATCAAGAGTTAAAATATTTCTGTCTACAGTTTGCTGAATAGAAACAGTTGAAAAATCATCATAACGTATTTTTACAAACGCTGTACGCGAATATTCGTTAGACCTTATCAGACGGAAAATTACATTTTGACAAAGTTCAAGAAGTTTTGTTTGAGCTGTGTAAACATTTGAAACGTCGTCCGGAAAAGTTGTTTCGGCACTTATCGAATGTTTTTTGGCTTCATGACCGAATCCGGCTACATCAATTCCACGTACTATATTGTATAAAAAGTTTGCAGTATTTTTTCCAAAAATAAATTCAAGAGTTTCAAAACTTTTTTCGTAAATGTCGCGAGTTGAATGAAGCCCTGCATTTTTTAATTTTTCCTGACCTTTTTTGCCAACGCCCCAAAGTTTGTCCAATGGAAGATTTAGCATAAACTCCTGTTCAGTTCCAGGCTTTACAAAATAAAATCCGTCCGGTTTAGAAAAACCTGAAGCAATTTTTGCAAGATATTTTGTTGTTGCAAGTCCGACCGAAACTGTAAGGCCCGTTTCCTTTTTTACCTGAGCTTTAATTTTCATGGCAGTTTCTTCAGGTGGACCAAAAAGCCGTTCCGTTCCTGTAATGTCAATAAACGCTTCATCAATAGACATTTGATCAACGTCTGGGGAATAATCGCGGAAAATAGTCATAATCTGGTAGGAAAGTTCGGAATAACGTTTCATGTTTCCGTAAACGTATATTCCTTGAGGACAGAGTTTGTAAGCCTGGTAAGTTGGCATTGCAGAATGAACTCCAAATTTTCGCGCCTCGTAAGATGCTGTAGAAACAACGCTTCGTTTATCTTCAGGTTTTCCACCGACAATTACAGGTTTTCCTTTATATTCCGGATGGTCTAGCTGTTCAACAGAGGCAAAAAAAGCGTCTAAATCTACATGTAAATACCAGTGATTAATTTTTTCCATCTGTGTTTATTGTAATGCTTTTTTGAGATATTGAGAATTGTTCTTTACTGTCTTCAGGAAAAATGGCGGTAACTTGAATGGTGGAAGGACCGTCTTCAGTTCCGTAAGTGAATGTAAGATTTTGCGGTGGACAATACGGAATCTGAAAAACTGCCTGGTTTGCAGAAACAACTTCGTAATCGTCGGAAGAGTATAAAATTGGTTTGTTGTTTTCAGTGGTGATTATAACCTTACATTGTAAACTTTGTTTCGGAAGTTTTACGTTAACCGTCCGCACAATATCATTAAACACTTTTTTATCGGAGTAAGAAATTTTAATTTGGTTTTCAATTTCAGAAAAAATAATTTGATTTTGTTCATTTATAGTTTTAGAAAGCTGATTTGTACGTACAGTTCCTAAAATAAATAAAAAAATTATTACAGAGCCTAAAGTTATTCCACCTGTCAGGTAAAGGTTTCTTTTTTTGGCAGAATTTTTTTTGAATGCAGTTAAAATCCTGAAATATATTAAAAAAATTGGGTATAAAACAAGGGTAATAAACAGAATTGGAAAATTTTTGTTATATAAAAAGTTAAAAAGTTCTTTAATTTGATTTTGCTGAATAAGATTATGTGCGTAAAGTATAAATGGCAGGAACATAATAATAAAAATTACAATATGTACAATGTTATTTTTAATTCCCAGCGCAAGAATTGAAAGGAAACACATAAACATAAAAACCGGAAATAATGAAATATCTACAAAAAGGAAAACAAATTGATTTATAAAAATTGTAATTACAATCAAAAAATCAACAGAACGGATTTCATACTTATCATTGTGTAAAATTTGTATAAAAAAGTAGACAGTTGTAAGAATAAATGCAAAAAATAGTTGAAATCCAATAAGTATGTAAATGTTTTTGGCAGGATTATTATCATTTAAAAATAAATTGGTTGTTATTTTTCCACAATAAAGAGAAAGTAGAACAAGAATAAAGGTAATTGGAACTACATACCAAATTTTTTTAATTTTTGACCACTCATCTTTTTGAAGATTACTGTTTACAAATCCGAGAATGGCAATAAAAAGCAGGAAAATTACAATAATAAAAATAATTATTTTAACGATAGTTTCTTCAGAAAGTAAAAAGTAACTTCCCATAATGCTAATCATTAAAAAATGCTGATCCCAAATTCTGTTTTCCTGCAAAG
Organism: Treponema sp.; assembly: GCA_045615645.1. Classification (GTDB taxonomy): domain Bacteria; phylum Spirochaetota; class Spirochaetia; order Treponematales; family Treponemataceae; genus Treponema_D. Next base: position 6,382 of record JAZLFF010000065.1, on the reverse strand, counting down.
AAAAGGCTGAAATTGAATCTTCAAGAATTTTAATTATTTGTGTTGAAATTGTTTGTGGTGAAGAAAAATTTAAAACTATGCTTGGTAATCCTGCTTTAAAAAATGAATCCAACTGGTGGTTGTGATTAAATTTGTATTTGTAAAGCTGACTTATGTAATAAAATGGAAGTTTGGAAGGCACTTTGTTTTCATGGAAAATATCGTGTTCATTTTTAATTAACCAGGAGGGAGACGAAATACCCGAACTATTTGAAAGTATTGAACTGCTTTTTGATTGTAAATTAACAATAATTGCCGTGGAATCTTCATTTGTATTAATGTTTTTTAGAAAAATGTCGGAACCATAAATCATTCCATCTTTTGTTACAAGCTGATTTTCACCGTACAAAAATAAAAAGGAAATATTAAAACCAAAATCTTTTTGATTTATAAACTCTGCAAGCGAAGTAAAAATTTCTTTATTTTCTAGAACTTCTTCTTGAAAAAAAACTAAGTAAAGATTTTTAGGAGTATAAAAATATGAATTGGCTGGAAGTTTTTTTGTTTCAAAATCAACCTGAATGTTGTATGGAAATTGATTAGAAGCTGATGAAACTAATTGCTGTGTAGATGGAGATAATTTATTTGCTTTTAGGAAATTGTAAACTTCATTACATAGTGAAGGCTGGGCAAAAAGCAAAAGAGGAAAAATCAAAAAAAATGCAATGCAAAAGGCCTTTTTTAGTGAATTCATCTGATTTCAGTTTATAAATTAACAGTTTACAATGCAAGTACCATGCTGTATAATATAGGTGGAGTAAAAAGTTTTTTTAGAAGGAAATATGGGCACAGCCGATAAAAAATTTATACTTGAATTGCCGTTGAAAGTTGTTCTTACTGAGAATGGTGCTTCAAATTTCATCAGTCATAATAAAAAACTCTTAAGATTCAGACTTGCAGATAATATTGAAGAATATGGCATTTCTTTAAATAAATTTTCTCCACAGTCAATCCAAAGTATGATTCTCGTAGATTATATTTCAAAAATTGAAATTTCTATGTCAGAATTCGTCTCTTCTCGTCAGGAAGTAATGGATCTTTCAAAAGTTATTGTTTATTCACTTTTGTACAAACAGTTTGACCATGATGTTTATTCGGCTTTAATTCAATGTGAATGTGTTCGTAAACATAACCGTGCAAATCCTTCTCATTTAATTGATGAACGAACTCAAATGACAGAAAGGCAACTTCGTTCAATACTTCAAAATAAAGAATCAATTATTGCTAATACTCGTAAAATGATATTGGATCCAATCTGGAAAGCTATTATGTCAAATAAGGATTATTCTTCAGAAGAAAAGAATATTTATCTCCTTATGTCAGAAAAATTTATGAACAGACTTGGATTAATGAACTGGTACATTATTACTTTGTTTGCTAAAAACGAAGGCGTAAATGAAATGTTCATTGCTATAAGAAACTTGTTAAGTTCTTATATGGAAAAATCAAAAGTTGCAGAATATATTTCTGTAATGGTAATGGAATTAGCTTTAAATAATGAAAATACAAACATCAGAAAAGAAGCAAGAAATATGTATCATGGTGTTGATGATATTGATGCTTTAATTTTCGATCCTGAAGTTCGTTCAAAAATTGTAAAAGAATTGCAACGAAAACACGAACTTGTATTTTTGTCTTGGAAGCTTGGTGGTGGTTCTTCATCAATTGGTAAGCAAGGCCGTCTTTCAATTACTCTTTATAACAAGGATGATGAGTTCCAGGAAGTAAAGGAAAATATTGAAACTGCTAAAAACTCAAATACAAATAAAAAGTCATTGATTGATTTCTACCGTGAATTACCAGATGGTCAGGAAGGTACAGATTTAGGTTTGTATTATCTTTCTTATCTTGATGATGCTTGTAAAAAAGTTAATGTAAAATTTGAGTCAATTGTTAATCAGTTCTCGGCAAGTGAACTTACAGTCATCAATTTGAATTTCAATTTCTAATATATATGTGTAAAAGTTTTAGTTTTTGTAAAAGCTTTCTCAAAACAGTTTTAATTTTTCTCTGTTATGTTTTATTCGCTAGTTGTTCACAGAATTTACCGGAAGTAAAACAAGCTAACGGAACAATTGTTTTTGAATACGAAAATGAAGACTCCTTTCCAAATGCACGAATGACAGTTTTTGTTGAATCGGTAAGTGATCCGCGCAGATATGACACAATAAAAGTACAATCATATAATCAGGATTTTGAATGGGAAACCGAAGAAATCTCTATGATTCAAGGTACAAAAAAGAAATATGCAGGTTATACAAATTTTGTAATGCCAGAAGGTGAAAAATTTCCAGCTGGAAGATACAATGCCGTTTATATAAATGCAGATGAAGAAGAAGTTAGTGCAGATTTTTCAATTGATTACGACCTTGCGTTATATGAAATAAAAGCCTCTGACCTTCCAGCATTTATGAAAAAGCATAACGGTACAAATAAAATTGCAATTTACAATCAGCAGGAAATGCTTATTTTCTTTGGAGAAAAAAATAACGACTTGCGTACAACCCGCGATATTTGGAATCAGTTCCGTGAAGCAGATTCGTTTCAAGAAATTTGGGAAGCTGGAAACAGAACTGTAATTTGCGTTTTACCAAAAGAATTAGTCCGACCAGATAAGGTTCAGACTGAAGAATAAAATATAAGGATGTATATGAATAATCAGGAAACAGTTTCTACAAAAAATGAAGCTAAAGCCACAGAAGCTGGCGAAGCAGGGCCCTCGGGGAATAACTACAGAAAAGAAATAAAAACTTACGTTTTAAGAATTGGCAGAATGACTGCTGCTCAAGAACGTTCGTATAATGAATTGGCACCAGCATGGTGCATTCCGTTTGAAAACAAAAAATTAAATTTTGTTGACGTTTTTGGAAACACAAATCCTATTATTGTTGAAATTGGTTTTGGTATGGGAGATGCAACTGTAGCAATTGCAGAGGCAAATCCGAATATTAATTATTTAGGAATTGAAGTTCACCGTCCCGGAGTTGGAAAAGTATTAAGCGAAATCAAAAAACGAGAACTTAAAAATCTTTACATTATTGAACACGATGCTCTTGAAGTTTTGGAATATATGGTTGGTGATAATTCTGTAAACGGATTTCACATTTTCTTTCCAGATCCATGGCCTAAAAAGCGACATCATAAGCGAAGAATGATTCAACGCCCAAGAACAAATTTAATGGCTCAAAAGCTTGCTTCTGGCGGTTACTTATATTTTGTAACTGACTGGTTTGAATATGCAGAATTTGCACTTGAAGAATTAAATCAGACTGAACATTTGAAAAATAAATATAATGGTTTTGCAGAGCCTCAAACTTGGCGAACTCAAACAAAATTTGAACGAAAAGGAATATCTGCTGAGCGCCAGATAACGGAAATCTTTTTTGAAAAAGAATAAATTCTCACTGATTTTGGAAGCTTTGGAGAGAGAAAAAGAATTTTTTTGAGGTTTTTGAATGGAAAGAGTTAGGGAACTTGAAGAATTAATTATAAAATACCAGAAGGCTTATTACGATGGTGAAGGAATTATTTCTGATGCCGAATTTGATAAACTTTGGGATGAATTAAAAACTCTAGATCCTGATAATCCCATTTTACATAAGGTTGGTGCCGACAACGGAAATTTTGCAAAAATTCAACACGTAATGCCAATGGGCAGTCAGGAAAAAGCCGCAAATCCTGAACAGTTTTTAGCTTGGGCACAAAAGCATAAGTATGAGGAATATCTTGTAGAATATAAACTGGACGGGGCTTCGTTGGAACTCCAGTACGAAAATGGCTACCTTGTTAGAGCTGTTACACGAGGTGATGGTTCTATTGGTGATGATATTACCGCAAATGCAAAAAAAATGGGCGGTGTAAATGCTGCCATTTATAAAGATGGAAAACTTGTACCATTTACAGGTGGAGTTCGCGGTGAAGTTATAATGACTCACAGTGTACACAAAACTTATTTTCCAGATAAAGCAAATTGCCGCAATGCAGCCAATGGCTTAATGAAGCGAAAAGACGGAGAAGGCAGCGAATATCTTACATTAATTACTTACGACGCGCTTTCAACAAACGGAGAAACTTATTTTCATAACGAAAAAGAAAAAATCAAATGGCTTATGGATTGCGGTTTTAATGTTGTAAAACTTGTAATTTGTAAAAGTGCCGACCGCGTAATAGATTATCGTGCAAAAGTTATGGAAGACAGAAAAACTTCCATTCCATATGATATAGACGGACTTGTAGTAAAAGAAAATGAGATTAACTTTGAAGATGCAAGTCGAGCGCGTCCAGATCGTCAGATTGCATTTAAGTTTAGCCTTGAAGAAGCCGTTTCCGTTCTGCGAAAAGTTGAATGGAGTATAAGCGGCGGAACTTATACCCCTGTTGCCATTTTTGACGAAGTTGAATTAAATGGAACAAAAGTTCAACGGGCAAGTCTTGCAAATCCGGATGCAATGAGAGCGCTTGGTGTTCAAATTGGAAGTCATGTAGTTGTTGTAAAGCGTGGAGAGATTATTCCTAAAATTGAAGGAATTGTTGCGCATGAAGGTGAACTTTCACCAATTCCTTTTCCAACTTATTGTGAAGTTTGCGGTACAGAACTTATAGATGAAGGTACTCGTTTATATTGTCCAAACAAAGCTTGCAAAAAGAGGGTATTACATCAGCTTTTAAAATTTCAAAAAGTAGTTGATATCCGCGACCTTGGCGAAACATTAATTACAGCTTTGTTTAATGATGGAAGGTTAAAATCAATTTCTGATATATATTCTTTACAGGTGGACGATTTAATTCCATATTTTTTAAATGAAGAAAGTATGGAAAAAGATAAACAGTCACTTGGTGCTGAAAAAGTCTACAAAAGTATACAGTCTCATAAAAAAATGAAGCTTTCAACCTTTATTGGTGCTTTTGATATAGAAGATGTTGGTGAAACAAATGCTGAAAAACTGGTAAATGCCGGTTATGATTCCCTTGAAAAATTGCTTACCGCAACGGAAACACAAATTGCCGCCGAGTATGGTTTTGCCGAAATAATGGCTCATACAATTGTGGAAGGCCTTTCGGAAAATGCAGAAGAAATGAGGCAATTGATTAATTCTGGAGTGATTGAAATTGAAAGTGCTGGCGGCGGACGATTGGCAGGAAAATCCTTCTGTTTTACTGGCGAACTTTTAACTATGAAGCGTGCAGATGCAGAACAATTGGTAAAGTTAAATGGTGGAACTTGTAAATCTTCGGTTACAAAAGATTTAAGTTATCTTGTTACAAACGATACATCTAGCGGCTCTTCAAAAAATCAGAAAGCAAGTAAACTTGGAATCCCTGTAATTTCTGAAAAAGAATTTCTTGAATTGGTAAAATAATGAAAAAGTCGTCAGTTTTAATAAATTTATTTTATCAAGCATTATTATGCATTTTTTTTGTTTTTGTACTGATTAATTGCTGTGCATATTTAAATTGTTATGCTATTTCAAAAAGAATGCCGCTAAATTTTGAACAGGAGTTTTTGCGTATAAAAATTTACGGAGCTTCCGATTCTTTTGATGGAAATACTGTGAGCGGTAGTTTTTCAATAATTGATTCTAACGGAAATGAAATTGCGGTGATTGAAAGATCGTGGAGTGGTTCTTATTTGGCAGTCGAATTTGCGCAATGTAATATTTCTGGAAACGTTTATTTTTTTCCACAAAGAATTTACGGTAAAAAACATATTAATGAAAATTTAATTGACCGGCAAAAGGGAACGGATTTAGAAAAGTATTACGATGAAAATGCTCAGTGTTTATTGCTGGGACACGGCTCTACTTATGAAGAAAGACGGCAGTTGTATAGATTGGCTCGTTTTTCAACTAAGAAATTACCAGTTTTAAATTTTGGAACAATTAATACTTATTCGATTGATTTATCGCCTTGTAAAGTGGGAGTTTTTTATTCAATAAAACGAAACAATTACGGAAATTTGGTTATTGAAGAATTGTAAAAAAGATTGATTTTATGTACGTGATATTGTTTTTTACAAATTTATTGTAATTAAATTACTGTATTTTTTTTGTTAAAGATATGGTAAATTATTAATATTGCCGTTAACGCGGAGTTTTATATGGAGACGTGATAAAAATTACCTCCTTGTAATTTTTATCACATAAGTTTGTTCATGCGTTGCATTCACAAACTTATATTCAGCGCCTCCTGCGCTGCCGCTAACATGGAGTGAAGGAAATGAATAAAATTATTCGCCGCATTTCTATTATGGGATTTATTGCCCTTTTTAGTTTATTTTTCAGTTGTAAAAACTTTATGAGTGGCTCAGACCTTTTGAACGAACTTACAGAATCAATAGAGTTTT
>JAZLFF010000064.1:0-2672 GCA_045615645.1 Treponema sp. | reverse complement strand
GTTTTCTTCAATGTAAAACTAAGCGAACAGGGCTTGCAGACTTTAAGCGAAACAGCTCCGGCACAACAGCAGGGTGATATGTTTGAAAGTGGAACAGTACCAACAGCGCAAACAAGCAGCCCTGCAACACAATTCAAACAGCGTCCGCCAACTTACACACAACCGCCAGAAGAACCCGATTGGGATTCAGATTCATCAGATTATGACGGCATGGATATTTTTTAGCTAAGGAGTTTTTTTTAATGAAGGAATATTACGCGCAGGCCATTTTAAATAATGACTTCGACAACAGAATTGAACTAGGTGCTTTTCCTACTTTAGAGGAAGCGAAAAAATGCTTTTTGGAATTTTTGAAAAGCAACAAAGGTAAATTTGATTGTATATCATCTTTATATGGAGCAAGAGAAAAATGATGAATAAACATGACGAAATGCAAAAATACTTTGTCGCAATTATGAAAATTGCAGAAACAAATAATGAAGAAACTTGCCAGGTAATCCGCCGGGTTTGTGTGGATGCAAGCAATTTTTTTGAAAACAACTTCCCGGAAAAGGAAGAAGAAAAATAAGGGATTTTCAATAATGATTGTATTTACTCTTAAAAAGCAATGGTATGAAAAAATCAAGAATGGTGAGAAAACTGTTGAATATCGCGAGGTTAAACCTTATTGGACTAAAAGGCTTAACCCTAAAAGCGGATTAGATGAATTTTTTCTATCATTGTTAAAAGCAAAAGGTAGTGAAATTTGTAATATTCCTTGCAATCTTAGGCTTGGATATACAAGTAAGTATATGACTGCTAACATTACGAAAATTGAAATTGTAAACGGTGATAACACTGATTTACATCTTAACAAATCTGTTTATGCTTTTCATTTGGCGAATATAAGAGAGGTTGATAATGATTAAGAATGCAGAATCTTGTTTAATTGGAAAAGTCTATATAAGCGGGCCTATCACAGGCGTTGAAAACTGGCAGGATAATTTCCTTGCAGCTGAAAAAGAACTTCTGGAGCTTTCGGGAGATTTCGTCGTGGTGAACCCTGCAACGCTCTCAAAAAATCTGGAAAAACTTTTTGCGACACTTGAAAAAACGCCAGATTATACGGATTACATGCGCAAGGATATAAAAGAACTTTCCTACTGTAGTGCAATCTGTCTGCTTCCTGGCTGGAAACGCTCAAAAGGTGCAAGAATGGAATATAGAATTGCAAAAATCTTGAATATGCAGATCCTGGAGTATAAGCCGGAATAATGACCTACGTTTCAACATTGCCAGTTGTGCAAAAGCGCGATGAATGTAAAAACGGCTCGCAAATCGTACTTACAATTTATGCTGTAGAAAACGGCTTTGTTTACAGTGTAAATTGTAAGCTGCGCCGTTTTATTCGCTCGTATTATCCCACTGAAAAAGAAACAAAATATCCGACTAAAAAAGACACTCAACGCGCCGCAGTTTTTCGCATTCAATCCTGGATAAAAGACAGCCGCAAACTTAAAGAACTTTTCTCGCATTTTGAAATTTCTGACTATGACCAGCCATCATTGTTTGACGATTTGTAATTTGGTATAGCGACAATTTCAAATCCTGTTATTCTGTAATTATGGCAACAAAAATATTTTCTTCTTTTTCGCAGGTAACCGCAGACGTAAACAACCGCTTTATGAAGGCCGGAATAAACACTGTAAACATTGTAGCGGCAACGGCACGAAACAATGCTGTCCGCAACATTCAAAACAGCTTCACATTAAGGAATAATTTTACAGCAAAGCAAATCCGCTTTACAAAATGCGCTTCAAATGTAAAAACTCTGAATCAGATAAAAAGCGAAACTGGAGCGACAGACAGAATCTCATACATGGAACGCCAGGAAAAAGGCGGAACACACAGGGGAACAAACGGAAACCTGGTCATTCCAACCACAAAGGCCCGTGGTGGTTCAAATACAAAAACCGTCCGCCGCTCATATTACTACAGCGCAATAAAACCGCTTGTAGTTCATGGTTCAACTAACTTTAAAAGTAAAAAAGCAGCTCATGTTGCCCGTGCTTTTGTTGCTGCCAAAACGCATGGTTTTATTCGCATGAACAATTCTATATTTAAAGTTACCTCGTTTAAAAAAAGCGGCGACAACGTTTCTTTTAAGTCTACTCATATTCTGAATTTAAAATATCCCAGCACCCAAACCCCTAAAACTCCATGGCTCGAACCCGCTTCTGATTATGCAGCACAAATGATGCAGGATATTTTTAATAAAGAAATGGATAAATTGAGCTGAAACTTATTCCTCCACTCTATCTATCAGCGCAAATTTCAACGCTTTCAATAAATATTCACAGTACCATTTGTAACTAGCCGTGCCCTGGCAATGCCCTACACGGCTTGCCGTACTCCGATAAAAGGATAAATCATCAACTTTTCCATTTTGCCATGCTTTTAATGTTTTTGCGCTTCTGTCTAACGCGGTTTTTCTTACAATCTTATAATCCTTAAAAATCCTGTAACCGACAAATTCAAATCCTTGTGAAGTCGAACCTATAAAAGTTTTGTCGTTAAGTTTCAAGAAAAGTTTTTCTTCCAGGAACCGGGCTATTTCAGTCCAGCAATGTTTCAAATATTCTGTGTCGTTGCTGAATATGATAAAATCATCCATGTATCTAACAAACGCTTTT
>JAZLFF010000063.1:0-3568 GCA_045615645.1 Treponema sp. | reverse complement strand
TCTTCACTTTGCCGTGCAGAAGCAGGTTCAGCAAACGCTATGTATCCACACAAAATCTTTGAAATTGGTAAAGTTGCTTACCTCAAAGAAGATGAAAATACAGGAACAATCACACGCCAGCACATTGGCTTTATGACAGCTGCAGCTAATGCAAACTTCAACTCTTTGGCTTCAGAAGTTTCAAGCTTACTCTACTTCCTTGACCACGAATACAAAGTTGTAGAAACTGAAGATCCACGTTTTATTAAAGGACGTCAGGCTGGAGTTGTAGTAAATGGTGAAGTAATTGGCGTATTTGGTGAAGTTCATCCACAGGTTCTTGAAAACTGGGGAATTACAACACCATGTGCCGCTGGTGAAATCGACTTGGAAAGTTTAATGTAATATATAGCAAATCCTAAATAATTGCGAAAACTTGGAACAATTATTTAGGATTTACTTCATCAATTCATAAAAAATATTACGGATTTTCTATACTAAATAGAAAAAAATGGCAGCCTGTAAACCTATCAGACTGCCATTTTTTTATTAATTCAAAGTAAAAATACTACTTTTTTATTTCTGAGTTAATGCTTTTAACTCTTCAGCCTGAATTTTACTTTCAGAACTAATATCAATAATCTTTTTAAGTGCTGACATTACCGAAGTATTTTTTGAAGTTAATTCAGAAGAATTCTTTGTTAATTCTTGAACAGAAACACGCAATGCTTCTTGAGTTTCTTTTAATGAAACTTGAGCTTCCTGAACCTGTACTCCACCTTCATGAATTTCGTTAGCACATAATTCAACATTTTCCATAGAAGAAACAAGTTGTTCACCATTCTGCGACAATTCAACTGTTGAACTTGTAATCTGATCAATTACTATTACAGAACGTTTAACACCTTCGTCAATTTTCTTAAAGGCTTCATTAGTCATATTGCTCTGTGTAGTAACCTGATTAATAGAATTAATTACAATATCAAGAATAGCATTAATTTGTTCTGAACTCTTAGCTGAATCTTCCGCCAAACTTCTAATTTCCGAAGCAACAATTGCAAAACCCTTACCAGCTTCACCTGCATGTGCCGCTTCAATTGCCGCATTCATAGCAAGCAAATTAGTCTTTTCTGCAATTTTTTGAATTGCCCCAAGAACTTCATGAATAGAATCTATTTGTTCTTCAACATTTTGAATGTTCTTAAAAAGCTCAGACATTTGTTTAGAACCTTCATCCGAAGCCTTTTCAAGCAAATGCAAAACACCTTTTTCATTTTCTGTAGAAGTTGTAACAAATTCTACACTTGCAACCATTCTGTTTGAAGAATCATTTGAATTTCTTTGATAATCTATTAATTCGTCTATTGTTTTGTTTAAATTCGAAATATTATCTGCAATTTGTAAAATAGCGTTTGTCGAAACAGAAGAACCTTCGTTAATATGGGAAATCTGACTATCAATTTGATTTATTGCATTTACTGAGTCAGAAATCATTACATGAATATTATTTACCTGTGAAGAAAGTGAACTTATAGATTCAAAGTTTTCCGTAGCACCATTCATCATGTTTGACATTTGTTCAAGCTGAGTTTGCGATTCAACTTTTGCCTTATCAAGCTGATTTGCCTGTCGCTTAGAAACAGAAACATATTCAAGCAGTAAAAATCCTATCAAACTATAAAGTAAAGTTGCCATTATAAACAATGTAACTTCATTTCCTGTTGCACATTCTGAAGGCATTAATCTTCCAAAAATGAAAACAGCCTGAATAACGTTCATTGCCAAAAACAACGAAATAATCAATTTAAAACTTTCAATGAACAAAACCGACATAGATAATGCCAACATAAAATACGTTACGTTTCTGTAAACAAGTATCGATCCCGTAGGCTTAACAACCATAGACATAACTGACGCTAAAACATAAACCGAAACTACAAGTATTGATGCTGGAACTCTGAAATTTCCTCTAAAAGCAAAAATTATACCAATAATAATTGGAATTTCGAAAAAGATTTCCGTTAAGAAGTTGGACACATCCCCTTTTTTAAGTTCCAAAAAAGCTAAAACTGGAATAAGAACTGCACAAATAATGAGGATAATCTTTAAAATCTTAAACTTTAATTTAAATACATACATTGAATCATCTTTATTCTGACCCATAATTGTTCCTTTCTACACAAACGTTCAGATTATTATTTAATTCATAAAAAATAATACTTGCCGCCTGTGCAACATTTAAACTATCTACTAAACTCTCTTTTTGTCCTGCATCCTTACCTGCCCAAGGTATAATTACAAGCTCATCACAATTTTGTTTTACTATATCACTAATCCCATTTTCCTCATTTCCTAAAATAATTAAAACAGGTTTACTGATATTTTCTTTATTTCCATACTTTTTTGAAATTCCAATTTCACGAACAGTTTTTTTAGCTGATAAATCTGTTCCAACTCGAAGCATTTTTCCTTTTAAAGCTTCCAAAAGTCTTGCAGTTGATTGAACCGAATAAATGTTAACATATTCCATTCCGCCTTCTGCCACTCGGTAAGATGATGTAGTAATTGAAGTTTGAGCCTCATCCAATGGAATAATAATATTTTTAATACCAAAAAAAGCTGCTGAACGAACTATTGCTCCAAAATTAGCCGCATTTCCAATTCTATCAAGCAAAACTGCATTTTCGCCTTTTTCTACCCAACCGTCCGTAATGTCGCTATCCAAAGGCTGAATTTCCGGAGCTTCTATCATCGCAACAACACCCTGATGGTGAACAGTTCCACAAAGCTTTTCCAACTCCACAGCCGGCTTCTGATTATAAATACCATGTTGCTTAGCAAGTTTACGACACAATCCTCCAAATTTCGGCGCTACTTCTTCCGTAAAATAAAGACGACAAATTTTTTCCGGATGATTTTTTTCCAATTTTTTTACAGCCGCAAAACCACAAACAGCCAATTCATTACGTTTAGTGTTTTTCATATCTGATTACTTATATTATATCTCGAAATTGAAATCTTTTAAATAAAAAAAGCCCCAGTTCATAAAGAACCGGAGCTTTAAAATTATCATAAACTAATACTACTTATTAGTTGAATGGGTTTTGTCACAGGCTTACGCCTGCTTATCGAGTTTTGCAAGCAAAACTCGCTGTCCATTTAGTTAGCAAATGGATTTTCTGTATCGTACAACTGACCAGCTGGTTTGTTGTATGCAATATCTTCAATTCCAAGATACTGGAAGATTGTGAACAATGCTTTTCCAACGTGTCCAAATGCTACAGCTCCGTGGTGTGGATACTGTTTCTGAACTAATACGTGGCGGTAGAAACGTCCCATTTCTGGAATAGCGAAAATACCGATACCACCGAATGAACGTGTTGCAACTGGGAGAACTTCACCCTGAGCAATGTATGCTTTGAGTTTAGTATCTGCACTTGTCTGCAAGCGGAAGAATGTAATTTTTCCAGCAGCGAGGTCACCTTCGAGTGTACCACGTGTAAAGTCTGGTTCGCTTCCTTTTGGTTCGAGCAAGCGGTGCTGAATCAACTGATATTTAACAGCTGGGTTGCTTTCTTTTGCCAAGTGG
>JAZLFF010000062.1:0-3505 GCA_045615645.1 Treponema sp. | reverse complement strand
TACACCCTAAAAATAAAAAAGGCAAAAGTATTAAAATTAATTTCTTCATATAGATAATATAAAGCCAAGCTGAATCAAAAGTCAAAAGAAACTCAAAGTTTAATTTCATTTTTTTTAAGACTTAATAATTTTGCTGTTCCTATTAAAGCCTTTGTATATCTGCCATGACATATAGTGTGTGTATGATTGAATTAACCGAAGAAGAGTTGAAGTTGATAGTTGAATATCTGTCTAAGCAGCCTTGGAAAGATGTAAATCATCTTATTGTCTTGCTGAACCAAAAATGGGAAATGGCAGCTAAACAGAACGAAAAAAGGAGTTAAATCATGGCGGAAAATACACCAGCAATAGCAGCAGAAACACCCGTTGTATATAAAAGATTTTCACAGGCAGATAAAATTTCACAAGGTACAAATAATGCAGCCTTGAGCTTAAATGATTATATTCCAGGACAACACGTTACAGGACCGAATCAAAATGATATAGCAGCCACTCTTGCACAGTTACAGGCAATACCAATCGGTACAGCTACTCTCAGTGGCAACACTTACAATGTAACAATCATCAACTATCCGAACTCTGCCACAATTTATCCAGGTCAAAAAATCAGCGTACAATTCCAAAACGGCGCACCAACTGCTGAAGACACAGCATTGAATTTGTCAGCTTTTGGAAAATCGCTCCCAATGTGCGCTCGAGGCATACGAATGGGTCGTGGCAGTATAAAAGCTGGAATGGTTCTAAATTTTATCTATTGGCCAGATAAATGGAATGCCGATTACGATTTGGTTGAAAATGTAAATGGTGTTCTGAAATATGCCGAGTCAAGCAGTGTGTATAATAAGCAATCTGTCGATGGGGCTTTAGCAGATTATACAAAAAGAAATCTTTACTATATTCAAGGTGGTGGCGAAAAATCGGTTGATACAGGTATTTATGTAAACAAAGCTTTATATAATTCATATTCACTCAAAAAGTCGTATATTTTAACCGTTTCAAATGTTGTAGCGAGTGGAAATAATACTGGTACAAAAGTTTATTTAATTAGAATAGGAAGGGATGGAGGAATTATTAATAAAACGCTTATTGCCGAAAGCGTAGGTTCTTCTGCAGCAAATAATTATTGTGAAAATTTTGAATTATCGTGTTCAACTGGAGAAGGAACAAGTAACGATGATGGAACAATGATAATCACAAATAAAAATATAGCTTTAGGAGTTCATTTAGCATTTTCTATTTTGTAATCAATGGTAACACAGCTACTGTAAGTATAACTATAATTCATTTAATGCTGTAACAGCATCTGCAGTTGCGTAGGTGTAATCAAATTTCATGGCACTACCAGCTGAGAGTTGGTTCGTATTCTGTATTCGGCCTCGGTTATTTAAATCTGTGATAATTTGTAATTTTTGATTATCACCAGCTGTGTTGTATAAGAAAGAACTTATAGTTTTATTTCCACTGGGAGTTGGAAGATAACATACATTTCCATAAGCACTTTTTTGAATTTCGGTTTTGACTGTTCCCCATACATGCACAACTCCAGCCGTTTCTGCATAAAATATTTCACTCCCTGCACTTTTAAAACTTGAGTCAATAAAAGTTGCTGGTGTGATAATTTTTGCTAAAGCCCCATCGACAGATTGCTTATTATACGTAGTTATACATTCATTTGATTAAAATTTTTTGGTTTGATTTTTGAAAAAGAACAATATCATTAATTACATAATTATTGTAATTAACAAAAGTAAGGTTTGTTCAATATTTATTATAATTTATACATCAATATTTATTAGAATTTTCAAAAATCCACAGTTACTTCATAATATTGATTTTCACATACAATATTGATTACTTCTTCTTTCATTCGGATTACAGTGTCCGCTTCAGTAGTAGGCCTTAAATTTCCACCAGAAGTAAAAAAGTAAGTATCATTTGCAAAAAGATTAAACCCAAAAATAGACTCAATTAACAAAACTAGAAATAAAACTTTTTTCATATTAACTCCTTCCTATTTTACGGACACAGCCGTAACAACCTATATCTAAATTATAACATAAAAACTATTATAGACAAAAAAAAGCCCGTCAGATTTTCTCCAACGAGCTTTTATATCGCCTCGATTAATCTCGGCTCGAGATGTTTTTCTCGATAAACCTAAACGAACTGTTGTCACACTTCGTTTTTAACGGTTCTTCGATTGTAATCTACCATTTCTTTTCAATCTGATCACAGATGTTCAATTCACCTTCTTCAAGAGAGAAGAATTTAGCTTTTGCCATATTAGGAACAACGTTTACAGAATCTCCCAAGTGGAATTCTGCATTAGCTGTTGTCTTAGCAATAATTGACTGACCTTTGTTAGAAACAAGGTACAAGTGTGTTTCAGCACCAAGTGGTTCTTTGTTTGTAATCTTCATCTGCATATCATCTTTTGCAGCTGGCTTTTCAACATAAGTAAGGTCTTCTGGACGAATACCAAATGTTACTTCTTTGTTTACATAAGCTTTAAGATATTTAGCCTGTTCTTCTGTTGGGTTGATTTCGAAAGAACCTTCATCACAAACAATAGCACCGTTCTTTTCAAGAACTTTTACTGTCAAGAAGTTCATTGGAGGTGTACCAATAAATCCAGCAACGAACTTGTTGATTGGGTTATTGTACAAGTACAATGGAGCACCAATCTGCTGGATAACACCGTCTTTCATTACAACGATTTTTGTACCAAGAGTCATAGCTTCGATCTGGTCATGAGTTACATAAATCATTGTAGCTTCAAGTCTGTTGTGAAGAGCAGCCAATTCAGAACGCATTGTTACACGAAGTTTAGCATCCAAGTTTGACAAAGGTTCATCGAACAAGAATACTTTTGGATTACGAACAATAGCACGACCTACAGCAACACGCTGTCTCTGTCCACCAGAGAGTGCCTTTGGTTTACGATCCAAGTACTGTGTAAGGTCAAGCTGTTTAGCAGCATCGCGAACACGACGATCGATTTCCTGTTTGTCCATTTTACGAATCTTCAATCCGAATGCCATGTTATCATAAACAGTCATATGTGGATAAAGAGCGTAGTTCTGGAATACCATGGCGATATCACGATCCTTTGGTGGAACGTCATTCATTTCGATACCATCAATGAACAACTGTCCATCAGTGATGTCTTCCAAACCAGCGATCATACGGAGTGTTGTTGATTTACCACATCCAGATGGTCCTACGAATACACAAAATTCTTTGTCTTCAATTGTGATATTAGCATTGTTTACAGCACGAACTCCGCCATCATAAACTTTACCAATACCTTTAAGTTCTACTTTTGCCATTTAATTTGGCCTCCTGTAAAGGTTTTTACCCTACTGGGTTATATTATGTTCTTTAATTTTATTCTTAAAATTACTGTAAGTCAAACAAATTCAAATAGAATTTTCAAAAAATTGAAGGTTGTTTTTTCGGAAAAGGTACAAAATTTTCGAATCTATACAGAAAAAAATAGAAACAG
>JAZLFF010000061.1:0-11565 GCA_045615645.1 Treponema sp. | reverse complement strand
CCAAAGCATCCGAACCGTTCGAAACAATTTCGCGTAAGAAAATATCTTTGTTAGAATAAAGTGAATGAATTAATAATTGTAAAAGCTGATTAACTTCAGTCTGAAATTCATGTTTTGCCATTTAAAAGCCTCTTTTTCCTATATATTTCTTTAAAGATAATAAAAACTGCAATCAATGGCAAGTAAAAAAACATCAGGCTAAATTATTCTCCATTTCGCCTTTGAACTAAACCGAGTGAATGCGAGAAGAAGGGCCCGCCCAAAATTTTAGGATTCTACTCCATGGCTTTCATCAAAAGTTCAATATTATCGTAAACTAGTTTGTAATCTTTTGGATTTTTTTCTGCAACCAAATCAGCTACGTTAATTCCCATTGTAGCGTACATTGAAGCTAAAGTTGGATTTGACTCAATTGTATATTGCTGAATGGCAGTATTTGTACAGTCAATAATTGTTACAACCTTGAAAATCTGATTTGGACCAGAAATTCCAAGTTTTTCCAACTCTGGATTTACTTTATCTGTATCATCAGCATTTTCTAAGAGTTTTTCTATTTTTTTAAAGTTTTTGGCTAAATTTTTAACATCACTGTCTGTAATTCCGGCTGACTCTTTAACTTGTGCAAAAAGCATTGTTGTTAAAAGAATTGTGAACATTATTGAAACGATTTTTTTCATATTTACCTCTACCTTATTATAAATTTATTTTTTATATGTATTCAAGTTTTTATTATACTAAAATGAAAAATCTTCCACGCTCTGTAGGTTACTTTAAAAAATTTGCCCTAATTCCAAAACACCATTAAACTAGTAATATGAATGTACATATTATAGAAATGCCAATAGATTTTGGAGCAAGCAGACACGGTTCTGATATGGGACCATCTGCAATCCGTCTTGCAGGAATTAAAGAACGTCTTGAATCTTTAGGTCACAAAACTTTTGAACATGCCGATATTTTTCAGGCAAAATCGCAGGAATACGAACAAGTTGGTAACCCAAAGGCTAAATATCTTGAGCCAATTGTAAACGCCTGCGCAAAACTCGCCTGCGAAGTAGAAAAAATAACACAAAACGGCGAATTTCCTTTAGTTCTCGGCGGCGACCATTCCATAGCCCTGGGATCAATTGCTGGAGCCTCCGCCACCGCTAAAAAATCCGGCCAAAAATTAGGCATTCTCTACGTCGATGCGCATGGCGATTTTAATACAACTGAAACCACTCCAACCGGTAACATCCACGGTGAATGTTTAGCAGCTTCTGCTGGACTTGGACTTCCCGAACTTACAAATCTTTACTACGAAGGTCAAAAAGTTGATCCAAAAAATATTTGCTTTGTAGGTTGCCGCGATTTAGACCCCGCCGAAAAGCAACTAATGAAACAATCAGATGTAACTGTTTTTACAATGAGCGACATAGAACGTCAAGGTTTTCCTGCCATCGTTCGCCAAGTCACCGGTTTTTTTAATACCCACGCCGACGTAATTCACGTAAGCTTTGATATGGATGTTCTCGACCCAATGTTCGCTCCAGGAACAGGTATTCCACTTCCTGGCGGGCTTACAAACAGAGAAGCTTTACTTTTAATGGAAGAAATGGCTGCAACCGGTAAAGTAAAATCAGCCGAAATTGTAGAAGTTAATCCTATTTTGGACATTCGAAATCAGACGGCTATTTTAGCAGTTAGTCTAGCCGCCCGACTTCTTGGAGAAACTTTATATTAGTCGTCTTCTTCAAACATGGATTCAATTTCTGCTTTATAAATTTCGTTAATTCTAAAGCGCATTATTTCCTGTTTTGCAGAAAGTTCAACTCCAACTTCAAAGTTTTTAGTAATTAATCTGAACTGATTAATTCGTTCAAACATCTTAAAACCATTTTTAGAACTTACAAGGTTACCTATCTCATTTTCGTAAAGCTTGAGGATTGGTTCTGAAGCAAGAAGATTTTCGTAAGTATCGTATTGCATACCGTTATCGTCTGCAAATCCTTTTATTTCTTCTTCATCAACTAAAATGAGCGCACCAAGGTAACGCTTATCCTGTCCAACTACAACGGCCTGTTTAATATATTTTGATTCAGCAAGTTTCATTTCAATTGGAAGTGGTTCAAGATTTTCACCACCACGCAAAACGATTGTATCCTTAATGCGTCCCTTAATCTGAAGCTCATCATGAATAGTAAGAATTGCTAAGTCACCAGTATCAAGCCAGCCGTCAACTGTCATAGTTTTTGCAGTGCGTTCCGGATCTTTATAATAACCTTTCATTACAGTGTCTCCTTTTACTTGAAGAACACCTTCCTTACAACGACCAAGTACATATCCATCTTGATCTACAACACGAACTTTTACTCCACGAATAGGAGAACCAATTGTTCTAAATACAGGAGCTGCCAAAGGTCGAACAGACACAATTGGTGCAGTTTCTGTAAGTCCATAACCTTCCACAATTTTTACACCAATTGCCCAGAAAAACTCATCAATATTTGGAGGAAAAGCTCCACCGCCAGCAACACCACCACGGAAATTTGTTCCAAGCATAGACTTAATTTTTCTAAACACAAGCAAATTTCCAAGACCATAAAGTGGCCACAATAAAAGCCATGGAATAAAGAACAAAATCCACCAAAACACTGTATGGTATGCTGTAAAACAAGCATTTTGATTAAACATTTTACGAGTCATTCGCTTTTCTATAACAGCAATTTTTACAAAAAAGTTGAACATATCTAGAACAACCCCGCCAGTTTTGCGGATTTTTTTTGTAACACCATCATAAACTGCTTCAAATACACGAGGAACAGCTGGCAAAATATGAGGATTAAGTTTCTTAAAGTCAGCAAGCAAAATAGAACCAACCGGTTTTGAATAACTTATTGCTCCACCTTGAATTAAAATTACGTATTCAACTTCGCGCTCAAAAACATGCCAAACTGGAAGAACATTCAAAACTGTATCACCAGGATTCAAATAAATACGTTCCGGAATTTCATCAAGCTGAGCAAGAAAGTTTTTGTGTGAAAGCATAACACCTTTTGGAGTTCCTGTTGTTCCAGAAGTAAAAATAATTGTTGCAGTATCTTCAATTGTACCTTTTTCAAGTTCTGCTTCAACAACTCCCGGATTTTCAATTCTCCATTTTTTACCTTCTTTTAATAAATCTTCAAAAAAGTAGATTGTAAGGCCCTGTTCTTTTGCCTGATCCAAAACTTCCTGTTTAATTTCTTTTTCAAAAGCAATAATAATTTTTGCACATGGAAGTTTTTCTTTTAAAGTTACAATTTTATTTACCTGTGAATTATTTTCCGCAACAATAATACGGCATTCAGTAAATCCAAGTATTTTTTCCAAATCAATAAGTGTTGCATCACAACCTCGAGGAACATCAACAGCTCCCAAAGCCATAATACCAATACTTGCATGCTGCCATTCAGCACGATTATCTGAAATTAATCCAATTGGTTCTTCTCTTTTTACGTCCAGATTATATAACGCTGCACTAAAATCCAATGCAATTTGAAACAATTCTCTATACTTTATAGGTTCAAATTCACCACCTTTAATTCGCTTATTCTGGGCAGTCAATTCTGCATACTTTTCTGCAGAATCCTTTACAAGTTTAGGGATTGTGTAATTCTCGTTAAAAATCATCGTCTACTCCATAATAAATGACACTTTATTAAAAAATGTAATTTACCTACAGTATATATTGATTTTTACATAACGACAAGTATTCACTAAACTAACGAGTATTAGTTACCGATAAAATATATATGAGCAAAAAGAACATTTCGCAGGAAAGAATCATTCAGTCTTTTTTAATATCCGCTTTTGATAAAAGTGCCGGAGCTACTTCTTTAACAGACATTTCAGACTCTCTGCAAATAAAAAAAGCTTCTTTATATAACCATTTTGAAAGTCGCGACGCTATGTACGAAGCTACAATAGAATATTGTGCAAAAGAAATTTCAAATGTTAGTTTTTTAGCTGAACGAACAATAGAAGCCATTATCAATGGAAAGTCAAATCCGCAAACTTTATTAAAACGGCTCATCACACGTTACTTTAATCTTTTTGAATCAGAACCACTTTTTCAACTTTACGTTTTTGTACACACCGAACAGTATTTTAATAAACAAGCTCTTGAAATTGTTCAAAACGAACAAGAAAAAATTATTGATGAAATTCGCCAAATTCTAACAACTCTTGTAAAAATTGAAAAACTCGAAAACAAATCTGAAAAAGAATTAAAAGATTTAGCAACGGGAATTACCGCAATTATTCTTCAACAACGTGATTATTACATTGCAAACCGAAAAGAAACTGTCCGATTAAATCCAGAAAGTGGAGCTGGTAGTCTTTTTGCACTTCCAACAGATGAAACTGCTTTAAACCGCGCAGTAAGACTTGTAGACATTTATACAAAACAATTATTTATTTAATTCAAAGCTTTTATAAATTTCTTGAACTTCCGTAGTATATTGGCCGGGAAAATCATAAACATAAAGTTCAGGCTCAATTTTTAAACGTGGGCGAGCGTTTTTACGGGCTTCTATTAAAACAATATTCGGTTCTTTACCGATGGAAGGGCTTACCAAACGCATACGTTTCAATTCCAAATTATGCTTTTCCATACTGATAATTATTTCCGGTAATCTGAATGGCCTGTGAATCATAAAAAACTTACCGTGCGGTTTTAAAAGAAAATCCGCAGCAGCTACAACATCCTCCAAATTGCACAAAATCTCATGCCGCGCAATAGACTTTGCATCATTTCCATTTTGCTTACCATGTTCATCAATCATATACGGCGGATTTGACGTTACCACCTCAAACGAATGCTTCGAAAATATTTCCGAAACTTTTTTTATGTCGCCCTGTACAACTTTAATCTTTTCGTCCAAACCATTAAGCTCAACTGACCGTCGTGCCATTTCCGCCGATTCAAGCTGAACTTCCAAAGCCGAAAATTCCCCTGTCTTAGTTACAGTTTCCATCAAAAGTGGAATAATTCCAGTTCCAGTACCTAAATCGCAAACTTTATCGCCAGACCGAACTTCATTCGCTGCAAAATGAGACAAAAGTACAGCATCAATTCCAAACATAAAACGTTCTGGATCTTGAATAATTTTTCTTCCATTCAAAAGAACATCAATTTGTTCCATAGATTTTCCCGTAAATTATTAAATTATTCACCGACACTTTTAATTTTCTTAATCCATTTTCCACTACGTAATCTCAAAACACACCAAACAGCTTTTGAAACTTGGTCAAACTTCAAACAAATGTAAATCCAAAATGCAGACCAGTGAAAAACAAATCCGGCAAGTATTCCAAGTGGAATAGAAAGAATCCACAGAAAAATATTATCCGCAAACATTAAAATTTTTGTGTCGCCACCACCACGAAGAACACCTTTTGTCATAATACTATTTGTAGCTTGGAAAAGTAAAATAATACTAATGGCATTCATAAGCTGGCGTGCAATTTGTGCCGTTTCTTCCGTTACATTATACGATTTTATTACAAATGGACTGATTATCATTACGCAAAGGGCCGCAATAATTCCAAGAAGGAATCCCAAACCTAAAAATCCGTAACCTTGACGCATTGTCTTTTCTTTATCACCTTCGCCAAGTGTCTGCCCCGTAATTATTGCGCCCGATTGGCAAACGCCTTGAATAACTACGGTGCTCATTTGTTGTGTTACGGCTGTAATTGCGTTTGCAGCAACAAAGGTTTGTCCTAGTCGACCAATAACCATTGCTACGGCATTATTTCCAAGTGCTAAAATTCCATCACTAATTAAAACTGGAATACTTATGCGGATATATTCTCCAATTAAGTCGCTTGTTTTAATAAACAAATGTTTAATACGGAAAGCAATTTTTTTATCTTTAAATAAGAGATATCCTAAAATTACGGAAGTTTCAAATATTCGGGCGATTAAGGTTGCAATAGCAGCTCCGGCCACTCCAAGCTCGGGCATTCCGAGTTTACCAAAAATAAGTCCGTAATTTGCTATCAAATTTATAAAAAATGCCCCAATTGATATGTAAAGTGGCAGTTTGACTTGACCTACACTGCGCAGGGCAATTGTACAGGTTAGGGAAAGGCCTAAAAAGAAATAAGTTACAACGGAATAGCGCAGGTAAACTATTCCCATTTCAATTATTTGAGTTTCGGGTGTATACATACGCATTATCTGCTTTGGAAAGAACAACGTTGCAATTGCAAACAAAAGTGCCAAAGTTACGGTAATTTTTATCATAATGCAGATTGATTTTTTAAGTGATAAATCCGCTTTTTCCGGTTCTGTTGATTTCATTCCCCAGTAGCGCGAAATTAAAACTGAAGCGCCCATTCCAATTCCCATGCAAAAAATGTGATAAATTCCAATGAATGAATTTGCCAGCGAAGTTGCCGAAAGTTCTGCCTCGCCTAACATTCCAAGCATAATTGTATCGAGCATATTTACTGCAATACTAATTAAGCTCTGAAGTGCAATTGGAGTGGCCAGTTTTATTACTTTTCTATAAAAACTACTATCATTTACAATCAGTTTCTTAAAGAAGGACATTTTTTCCACCTTCAATAGAACCGTCCGCAAGTCTTCTAAACTGACTTATAAAACGCCAAGCATATTCACAAGTATGGTAACGACATTCATGTCCCTGTCCGCTAATTGAACCAAAAACTGTATATATTTTACCGTTTTCGCTTTCAAAATAATTCAAAGTTAATATGCTATTTCGCGATTTATCTTCAATTTTTTGAATTTTATCCCCACTAATTCCCCAGATTTTATCGGGCCAATTATCCTTATCTTCAAAACGAACATTATAATTTGCCTTACATTTGTTAACTTTTAAAACGTATTCCATTCGTTCACGACACTTTTCTGCCTGGAACGGTAATTCTGGAAGAGGAGTTTCTTCTCCACCTGAATAAAAAACCGGAACCAAATGTTCATAATTTATTTTTCCGCTACCGTTTATTCCAGCTGATGGCTGTCCGTACAAATTTAATCCTAATTCAAAAGTTGCATCCATTGGTGCAAGCCCAGCAAACACAGTTGGATATTCCTGGTACAAATCCCAAGATTTACATCCGCCCATAGAAAATCCAGAACCATAAATACGTGTTTCATCAATTGTATATTTTGCTTTAAGTAAATCAATCAATTCCATCATTTCGGTGGCAGTACTATTTATGTGATTTTCAACACAAACTAACAAAAAGTCGTGATCATGTGCAACTCTATACCATTCAGAAACTTGTGCAATATGTTTTGCCGAATCGCCTCCACCGTGGAAGCACAAAAGTAAAGGAACCGATCCTTTTTTAAACAGATTTTTATTGTAGTACGCAAGAAATCCAACTTTATGAGATTTTGTTCCAGCATCGTCGCCAGCATTATCTTTCGAAGTTTTTAACTCAACTACGCAAGGCTCTTCAACCATTCCTATCATTTCAAAATCAGGTTCGGTCATTAAATCGCCAACCCAACCCCAGCGTTTAAATTTACGGATAAAATCTTTATAAGCTGTCGGAAGATCAAGTTTATCTTGAATATAGCAGGCATCAACTTCATTTTGCATCCATTCATTAATTTCTTTTGAATTTCCAACAGAAACAACTGGCATATCGCGTCTTCCAACTTTTACTTTTCGAGAAAGACCTTCCAAAACACACGCAGTTGGCGCAACGTCCGCTGGTCCCCAAAGCCCTGCACCTTGAATCTTTTTAATCAAATGTGTTGCAATATAATCAGCTGCAGCTCCTTTTCCAACTACACAAGTTCTAAAAATTGCACCACGAATCGCAAAGCCTTCATTTTTATGGAAAAATCTATTATTTAAAATTGCAATTCCATCTTCATGGTACTGATGAATCTTTGAATTTTCGATAATTTCTTCAAAAATCCCTTCTGGTGCTTTTACCCAACCACCTTCATTTATTGGAGAAATAAAAACTACCGAAGTAGCGTAACTTGCCGCAAGATTTTTTAAACCATTTTCTGTAATGTACGCAATTACTTCATCATCACTTAATTTATTATCCGTAAAAATCAAAAAATAAGGAGCACTAAACCCAAAATTAACAACATCATCAGGTAATTGAGTTTTTGGAACATAAACTTCAGCTTTAAATAAATTAAAATCCTGTTCCCAAATCTTATCTTCATTATTAATTGTTCTACATATAGGTTTAATACTAATAGCCATTTTTTGCCTCTTTTTTATTTAAATTGATATCACCTTTCATTTTACCATTTATTGAAAAATAACTAAATGATAGAAATTTCTTATATCTTTCTTTTATTTTGAAAATTTGATATTCTATATTAAAAGGTTAATTTTCTAACCTAACGGAGAAACTTTTTTATGTTAGATTTATCAAATTATTTACTTTTTTATGAACACCTTTACGATTTTCCAGGAAACACTACAAACTTACTTGAAACTTTAGGAAAACAACTTCCTTACATTGCAACAGACCTTAATCTTGTTCGAATGGACATTGAAATCAACTTACCTCCAATTTTTTGTGAGCGTCTTCCATTTACTTATAAAGACACAATTTATGATACTAAAGAAGAAACAAACTTCATTCCTGTATCTACCGATTTTACAACCGCTCACGACGGCTTAATCACAATTACTGCTTATTCAAAAAAGAGCATTACATGGTCTCGAGAAGAAATCAGCCAAGTAATTTTTTTGAACGAACAGATTATGGTTTTGATTACTCGTTCACGTTTACAATCGCAAATTAAAAAAGCGGAAGAAACTGATCCTATTACAAATGTTTTGAATTTAGCCGGAATTATTCATGTTGGTGAACTTTTGAACATTAAAAAAGTACTTTCTAAGTTTACTGTTTTGAGTCTCAATATTAACAATTTTAAGGCTTATAACGATAAATACGGTCATTCAAACGGTGATATAATTCTTAAAGCTTATGCTACAGCCATTTCAGATTTTATTGATAAAGATGGTGTTGTAGGTCGTTCTGGTGCAGATAATTTTCTTATCATTATTAAAACTTCGCGTTTGGAAAGTCTAATCGCATATCTTAAACGCTGTGTATTACATATTGAACTGGACGATATGTCTAAGGAATCTATTGGTTTTTCTACAAGAATCGGTATTTGTGATGGTAGCATAGCTTCATATTTTCCACAGTTAATTGTAAATGCATCTTTTGCTCTTAAACATACAAACTTTGAACATCCAGTAGAAAATTTCCAAAAGTAACGTTATTCGATTAGCCATTATTTACTAGACACTTTAGATATTATTCAGAATGTTAATATTACTTGTCTATTTTGACTTTATTTCTTGTCAATTACTAATTTTTTGTGTACTTTACAAGTATGAAAGATATAATTATTAAATTACGCGAAGATAATCGCTATACACAAACCGCAATGGCAAAGTTACTTGGAATTTCTCGACAAGCATATATGAAATATGAAACTGGAGAAGTTGAACCCCCTGTAGAAGTTATCCGTAAACTAAAAGAAATTTACAAAGTTTCCTACGAAATTCTGATTGATAACAGAGTTGATTTGTTGGAATCTCTTCCGGAAAAATCTTCTTTCACCTATGGAAATTCTTCTTCTGGCGAATTACATACCGCATCCCCCGCTCCCGCTTATGGAAATTCAAAATCTACTGCAAAAAAAACAATTCAGAATTCTTCTTTAGACGAATTTGCAACTATGCTTTTCTCGGTTGCCGCAAACTTAAAAACTGAAAACAAACTTTCCACCGAAGAAAAAATTGCCCAGTTCGAAGTTTACGCAAAACTTGCCACTTCCCCTCTTTCCCATCATCAGCCAAACAATGAATATTTATGAGCAAAAGCCTATAGAATACTTCCAATAAAAAATTACTATATCTTCTATATATTAAAGGAATCTGAAGTACAAATTCACAGAATTTTATACAGCAAGATAGATTTTACAAAATTATTTTAAAATGAAAAAAGGCAGCCTCCCGCGGAAACTGCCTTCTATATTCTTTGTTAGTCTTTTTCTTTTTTATCTTTTTTTGCAAGTTTTGTATAAATTATCGAACTAATTAAAAACATTACAAAACAAAAGGCATCAAGATAAAATTTCACAGAAAAACCTTCTTCCATAAAATCTAAAACACCAACTACAGCCCAAATGATTGTACAGATGATAAATAAAATGGCTGATGTTTTGAATGGCTTAGAAATTTTCATTTTTCTCGCTCCTTCGTTTGCTTTTCAACATTAATTTATACATTTGACGGGTTTTTGATAAATCATAAACCCGTCTTCCCAATGGAATATTATTCTTCTACATCGTAGCAATTAATGTGCAAATCTTTAAGTTGTTGCTCATCAACTACACTTGGACATTCGTCCATAGGAGAAGCAGCCAAGTTATTCTTAGGGAATGCAATTACTTCGTGGATTGATTCTTCGTGACGCATAAGCATTACTAAGCGGTCCAATCCTGGAGCAATTCCTCCGTGTGGTGGAGCACCAAACTTAAATGCCTGTACCAAGAAGCCAAATGCTTTTTCTGCACGTTCGTTAGAATATCCAACAATTTTGAAGATTCTCTGCTGCAAGTTAGGATCGTTAATACGCATAGAACCAGAAGCCAATTCATAACCGTTCAAAACTAAGTCGTACAAATCACCTTTAACTGCACCTGGGTCGCTTTCGAGTGTATCCCAGTACTGTTTCTGTGGAAGAGTAAACATGTGGTGTTCTGTTTCCCACATATTTGTTTCTTCGTTGAATGCAAAATATGGGAAGTCGATAATCCATGCAAAGTGGAATTCGTCGTTTGGATTGTAAAGGTTCAAATCTTTTCCAAGCTGTTTACGTACTGCACCAAGGGCTGTACATGCCAACTGCCAGTTTTCGTCAGAAACGAAGAGCAACAAGTCATTCTTTTCAGCACCGAGTTTTGCACAAACTTCAGCTTCTTTTCCAGCATAGAACTTAGAAATTCCACCTTCAAATACGCCTTCAGCATTAACTTTCATCCATGCAAGACCTTTTGCCTTGTAAGTTTTTGCAACTGCTTCAAGTGCTTCTACCTGTTTGCGGCTGTATTTATCTGCAACGTTCTTTACAACAAGTGCTTTAAGACCAGAACGTTTATGTCTCTGAATATCGCGGCCAGCGTTTGCAGCTCCAGCTTTGAATGCGTTGAAATCTGCCAAGTCAGCCATGAAAGTAGCATCCTGCATCTTCATATCAAAGCGCAAATCTGGTTTATCTGAACCGTAGAAGTCAAATGCATCTTCC
The DNA here is from genome assembly GCA_045615645.1 of Treponema sp. Classification (GTDB taxonomy): domain Bacteria; phylum Spirochaetota; class Spirochaetia; order Treponematales; family Treponemataceae; genus Treponema_D. Next base: position 267 of record JAZLFF010000061.1, on the reverse strand, counting down.
CAAGAAATACGGTCAAACTTAGCTGGCAAATCATAATTCATTGTCTTTTTAAAGATGTACTGCATCATTCCTTCTGTTGTAGAAAGAACTTCTTCGCGGTTTGTGAAAGACATTTCCATATCAATTTGAGTAAATTCAGGCTGACGGTCGCCACGAGCATCTTCATCACGGTAACAACGAGCAATCTGGAAATATTTATCAAATCCAGAAACCATCAAAAGCTGTTTGTAAAGCTGTGGAGACTGAGGAAGTGAGTAGAATTTTCCT
>JAZLFF010000060.1:0-2071 GCA_045615645.1 Treponema sp. | reverse complement strand
TGGAATACAATTCTTTTCGTGAGAAACTTGTTTTGTCGGAGAAAGATACCAGTAAATTCGCTGTTTCCATAATTTTACCATATCGGCAATAAAACTATATTTTTGCCGATATGGTAATTATCGCATAAAGGAAAAAAAAATCCAATTAAAAATTACCAAATCGGCAATAATTTTCTAATTTGCCGATTTGGTAAAACCCATTTTTTTTATTCGCTGGCTCTTACGCCTTCAGTAAGTTTGTCTGATAAACTTGTGTCCTTCTGTTTTGCCTGTTTTTTCTTTTCTGCGGCAATCAGCATATCGAGGGCGGCATTTTCACCAATGTTTTGTCCCTGTTCACGTTTTTCGTCATAGTACTCTTTGCGAGTCATATTAACATTTGACTGTGTAGCAGTATCAAACTTAGTAGCACCCTGGAATGAAGGATTTGAAGTATTATTCAGAGTTCTTGAATCATTTGGTCCCAGTTCGCGGGATGTATTCTGACCACTTCTCTGATGTGCTTGTGCACCGTTTCCAGAACCTCCTCCGCCATGTCCGCCAGCACCTTTTCCACCTCCGTGAAGGAAGTTGTTTCCAGCACTCTTAAACTTGTCTTTCAAATCGCCTGTTGCAGCAGCAAACATACCTTTTGCACCGGCGATTCTCTGTTGGCCAGTAGTTCCGCCCATTTCCTTTACTGTGCTTGAGGCAGCTTTTCTTGCACTGTTCAGTTTTGAAGCTGTTCCGTGAGCATTTACTGCACCCTGAGCAACTTTTCTTGTGCCTTCTTTTGCTACATGACCTGCGGCTTTTGCTGCTTGAGTTCCTTTTTTTGCACCCATGTAAAGAGTTCCTGCTGCAGTTACAAGTTCTCCCATGCTGAGCTGTGGCTGACCTGTAAGCAATGTCTGTGCAATCTTTGGAGCATTCTGAGTCAGAACAAATCCGATTACGCAGGTAAAGATTACAGTTACAAATGTAACCCAGTTCATACCACCGTTATCTGTCATGATATCTACTGTTTCCTGAATAAAGAGATAGAAAACAAAGAACATACAGATGGTGATAACAATCATCTTGATTAAGAACCCTGTAAATACTGGAATCAGTTTTTTCGGCAATTCCTTAGTTCCATCAAAAAGGATGAATGGAATAAAGAAAGCACCAATTCCTATAATGATGGTGTATTCAAGAATGGTCATAACATATTGAATACAGGCAAAAATCCCACAGAAAACAAGAACGATACAACAGAACATTGTCATAATCATTGTTGGAACATGAGCAAATGTTGCTGTCATTTTATTAAAGCCTTTCTTCATGAAATTTACGTCTTCGGCATCAATATCATCCATGTTTACGGCATAAGCAATCTGATTTTTCTCCCACATTATCTGGCATCCAAGAACTGTTACACGCATAATTGCTCCTGGTGAAAGATAATATGAATCATTTCCTTTAGCATCTTTTAGCCATATGTTCAAATCAACATATTCGGGAAGAAGGTTATCTCCATCACTTCCATCAGGTAATTTTTCAACAAGAATGTCTTTTATGGCCTTAAGAGTCCTTTTACTGAATAAACTATGGTATTTATTCTTTTCCCTGTATTCATTGATTTTTTCCAATGCCTTGGTTTTTGCAGATTTAGAATTAAATGTTGCATTCTTAACTTCGTCATAGTATTTATCAATGAATTCGTCATAGGTGTCAGAATTACCAAAAGTTGTATCGAAGGTGATTGTCTCACTTTTTGAAGTAATATCACCAAGTTCTTTATTCAAATCACTTTCCAGTTTGTAGCCGACCTGAATATCGTATTCGATACTGTTTTTCATACTTGTAAGGGAATCTATGATAGCCTGTTTACCGTTTCCGGCATCAATACCGATTCTGTTTCCAACTGCAGACAGTCCCAAAGTTACAAGAGGGTAGAGGGACATAAACAGAATGAACATGAGCCATTTGTAAAGTGTGTCCCACCAGAAATCCTTTAATGTAAAACGGCTGTTAGCAAGTTTGAATGCAGACCAGCAGAGTCCTACTGTTCCAATGGCTACTGCATAATGGCTACCCCATTTGTAGAAGG
>JAZLFF010000059.1:0-46095 GCA_045615645.1 Treponema sp. | reverse complement strand
AGTGGGAATTTTTTGCAATCCTGTAAAATCCAGCCAAAATCTTTTCCTTTTGGATGATCTGTAAGAATCTGGCGGCAAGTCATTGGGGAGTCGCAAGCGAGTGGAACAAAAGAAGTCTTGTCTGGATCAACTGCGTGGTAGCTTACTGGGAATTTTATCTGGTCTACACGGTAAACACCCATTGAAAGTGACTTACGTTTGCGGCCAAAGTTCCATGCAAGTTTTTCCTGTGTCTGGATAATATCTTTAAGCATTGCATCGTCGATTGCTTTTCCACAAATCATGAATGCAACCATGTAAGGACGAATGTCTTTAAGGTCTTTATCAACGTTTACAACACGGTCGCCGTAATTGTTGTTACCTTTGTTAGACATAAGTTTCATATAATCAACAGTTTTTCCGCCTTCGTGGAGTTTAATCTGGCGGGCAACACCATTTAATGACCAAAGGTCTGGGCGGTTTGTATCGTTCAATTCAATTTTAATAACGCGTTCGTCATCTGACTGTGTCATATCTGGCTTTTCATCAAGCTCAGCTTTTGCACAAGGGAATACTTCTTCCAATGCGTCATAAGTGTATTTTTTTCCGATAGCCTGGAAAAAGAGTTTTTCGTTTACTTCAATTTTTGGCATTTTTTTATCCTCTGTTGCCGCGTTTTTGCGGTATGAATATTTTATTATAAAGGATTATAGGGAATGTTTCAATTAAGAGGATAATATGAAAAAATTTTAAAGATTAAAAAAAGGTTTCTTGATGCGCCTTGATATCAGGAAACCTTTTTTAAACAATAATAAATTATGTTCTTTTACCGAATTCTTTATTTAATAAGTATAAACCTTCTGGAGTTTGTCCAAAAAGTGAATATTTGTCAACTAAAGCTTGTGCACTAGATTCTTCTTCACGTTGTTCTTGTATGAACCATGAGAGGAAATCCATAGTGTTATAATCTGATTCGTCCATTGCGTTTTTGTAAATTGCGTTTATGGATGCGGTAACTTTCTTTTCGCTTTCTAAACCTTTGTTCAGAATAAATCCAATGTCTTTATCTGCAAAATATTGCGATTCGAGTGGCAAAAGATTTATGGGTTCGTTTATTTCATGCAAAAAATCGAAAATTTTTAACGCGTGATCAATTTCTTCTTTAGATTGAATTCTGTACCATTGTGCAAAACCATATAGATTTTTTTCTTCAAAGTAGTTTGCAAATCCTAGATACAGATATGAAGATTCGAGTTCTTTTTGTATCTGGATATTTAGTAATTTTGCTGTAGATTTTTTCATTTTAAACTCCTTAACTTATTAAGTTTTGTCTGTATGGTTAAATTTACCAGTCTTCGGTAGCACAGCAGCCGCCAAGTTCGCCATATTCGTTGTTGTAGAAGCGACGACAAGTATTTGGCGTTGAGCAGGTTGTTTCTTTTTTGTTATTGGTTTTTGTAAAATACTTGGACATTTTGTGTCCACAACATTTTGGACGTGTTAATTCGCCTTTCTGTGCAAAAATAATTTTTCCGCACTGTTTACACATGTAAAATTTTTGTTTCATATAATCTCCTTGAAAAACTTTGCGTTAGCATTCGTTGAAAAACTTTGTGTTAACGTTGAAGCTTTCAAAGAAAAAATAATAATGAGTGGAAAAAAAGTAATGTTTTTTCAATCGCAAACGGTCATCAAACAATCACAAATTGAATTAAAGAGCTTTAAAAAAAGAAGAATTGTCTTTTATTATTTCTGGATGATTTTTTGCGTAAGAAAGAATTTTTTTTTCAAGTTCATTATGAACAAAAGATGAAACAGTTTCTAAGGGAAGTTTATTTATAGCTTTACATGTTGGTGTTAAGACTATAGAAAGATCTTGTGAAGATGATTTTACAACTCTTAAAGGCCAAATACTACAATCAAAAGGTTTTAAGTTTTGGGGAAGAATACATCCAGTTCCATCTTTTAAAAAAGGACAAGGGGCTTCTTCTTCGGGATCGTTAGTTTGGTAGGAATTTAATAAATCTATTGTAAAGAAAGATTGTTTAAGCGGTGAAATGGTTATTGGACGGAATTTTGCAAAGGGATAAAGATTAGAAAGTTTTTCTTTGGAATCTTCAGTAAAAATTGGAGTTTCCCAAAGGCTTTGACGTCTAAAGCTGCAGCAAAATTTACAGGATGCACAATCTGAGGGTGAAAGAATTTTTTTTAGCATTTAATTACCTGCCCATAAAATTTATCTAGTAGAATTTCAGGTTTATAAGAAAGTTTAGCTTTACGTAAACCTTCTACGCCCATATCTTCTTCACGGTTTATATATTTATAGTTTGTACAGGTCTTTACAAAAAAGTTATTAATAGCGGCATAAGCTCCATTTTCTGCGGCTGAAGAAATAGCTTTTTCAAAATGAATGTCTAAAGCTTGATCAGAAATAGGTGAAGCTAGGGTCATAGCAGATGGAACTTTGTTTATATAAATAACTCCGCCTGTCAGTTTAAGCATTTTTGCATTTTCCAAAGCCGCATATATACTTTCGCGTTCCAAACTTAATGCTTTTGAATCAAAGGCTTTTTCTATATCGTTACTACGTTCATTAAACCAAGTTTCTTCAACTTGTAAAATATCATTTGTAATATCATTTTCTGGAAAGGTTTTAAATTCCCAAATACCTTCGTATGCTCGCATAAAACGTGAAATATGATTTTTCTTTTTTTGTAAAGCCGAACCTGAAAGTACTGAAAGTTTTTCCTGTAAATAAATATAATCACAATCATCACGCATGGTTTTCCAGTTAATCTTATACGATGGAAAATTTAAACGTAAACAATTGTCTAATTCATTTTTTTGGTCTTGAGTACACAAACAAAAGTGAATGTCTTTATCTGATGTATGTTGAAAAATATAAGATAAAGCAGAAAAAAGATGATTTTGTTGAGATGTTTTTGAAAGTGAAAGAGGATAAGCATAACCAAATCGATTGTTTGTTCCAAAATATTTTCGAAAAAGAATATTGTTAAAAATCTTTACTTCTGTATTATATTTTGGCTGTAAAAGAAAAATGCTTGCAAGTGAAGAATCGCTGCCCAAAAGATTTGTTGTATTCAGATTTTGACTAATATATTCATAATCAGAAAGATTCATATAAATAAAAGTAATGTGATTTATAAATGAAATCAAGAATAAAACTTTAAGAAAGTAGTAGAAAATGGTATAGTTATAATCATTATGAATAAAGAAGGAAAAAACGTTTTTGGATATGGACTTGGAGCCATTACAATATTTTTTTGGGGAATAACTTTTATTTGCACAAAAACTTTGCTGCAGGATTTTTCGGCACTGGAGATTTTATTTTACCGATTTTTGGCAGCTTATTTGTTTTTGTTGATCATTCATCCAAAGTTTGAAAAAATCCCTCCAAAGGAATACTTACTTTCCATGTTTGCGGGACTTAGCGGTGTTGTTGTTTATCAGTTTTCGGAAAATATTTCACTTAATTTTACAGCTGCAAGCAATGTTAGTGTAATTGTTGCAATCAGTCCTTTGTTTGCGGCACTTTTATCGCAGCTTATTCTTAAAGAAAAACATATAACACTTTGGTTTATTATTGGATTTATTGTTTCAATTATTGGTGTAACTTTGGTTTCGCTTAACGGTCAGAGCAGGCTTGAGTTTAATCCAAAAGGAGATTTGCTTGCGTTGTTTGCGGCTCTTAGCTGGGGTTTTTATTCTTGTTTAATTTCAGTAATTAATCGTCGTGGTTATGATTTAATCTGTTCTACTCGCCGAACATTCTTTTTTGCAGTAATTTTGATGATTCCGCTTGTTTTGATTGGTACTCGTTTTAATGGCGTTCATTCGGATAGTGGTTTTGCAGAATCTATGGCAGTTACTTTTGATGCTGTTGTAAACAAGGCTCGTTTTGCAAAATGGATAAACATTGCGTACATTTTGTTTCTTGGTGTAGTTGCCAGCGGATTTTGTTTTACTAGTTGGAACAAAGCTTGCAATATGATTGGGACTGTGAAAATTTCGAACGGACTTTATTTAATTCCAGTTGTTACAATTGTGTTTGCATATTTTATGCTTGGTGAAAAAATTACGATGATGGGCGCTATTGGTGCAGTTGTTACAATTGCAGGTTTGTTTATTAGCAGTAAAAAATAATTTTACGGTAATTTAAACAAAAAAGTCGGTCGACAAACCTCCAATTGCGGAGGTTTACCGATAACTTTAGCTAGGAATGTGAATTACTTCGCGAGGTTTACTTCCGTTAGCTGGACCTACAATGCCACGTTCTTCCATTTCTTCTACCAAACGGGCTGCTCGGTTGTAACCAATTTTAAGGCGACGCTGTAAATAACTAGCACTTGCCTTTCCTTCTTGCACAACAATTTCCAGTGCCTGATCGTATAATGGGTCGTCATCGTCCATTGGTTCACCAAACAAATCTCTTGCAGTATCTTCATCATCTTCAAAGAACATTTCATCGTCAATGTAATCAGGATCGCCGTATTCTTTTACTGCGCTTACAACATCTTCAACTTCGTTATCGTTTACAAATGTACCTTGAATACGAATTGGAGCTGGGTCTGTAGCAGAAGCATAAAGCATATCTCCACGGCCAAGAAGCTTTTCTGCACCAACTGTATCAATAATGATGTTAGAGTCTGTACGGCTCGCAACCATGAACGCAATTCTAGTTGGAATGTTTGCTTTAATAAGTCCCGTAATTACGTTTACAGATGGACGCTGAGTTGCCAGAACAAGGTGAATACCTACCGCACGGCTCATTGCTGTAAGGCGGGCAACAATACTTTCAAGCTCTTTTCCACTTGTAGCCATTAAATCAGCAAATTCATCAATAATTACTACGATGTAAGGAAGTTTTTCTGTACAAATTTCCTGAGCTTTAATTTTTGTGTTGTAATTTGAAATATCGCGAACGCCCATGCTGTCGAGCAAAGCGTAACGTCTTTCCATTTCGCACAAACACCATTGTAAAGCTTGAATTGCTTTTTTAGGTTCTGTAATAACTGGTGTAAGCAAGTGCGGAATATTATTGTAAAGTTTCAATTCAACAACTTTAGGGTCAACCAAAATCATTTTTACGTCGCGGAAAGAACGTTTGTACAAAATAGACAAAATCAAAGAGTTTACACAAACAGATTTTCCCGAACCTGTGGCACCGGCAATAAGCATATGTGGAGTTTTTGCCAGATCGATAAGCTGAGCTTTACCAAGAATATCTTTACCAAGAACAACAGGGACAGCCATTTTATTCCATTCCGGCAAATCCATTTCAATAATTTCGCGGAATCCTACAACGCTGCGGTGTTTATTTGGAACTTCAATACCAACCGCCTGCTTTCCAGGAATTGGCGCAACAATACGAACTGACTGAGCGGCAAGCGACAAAGCAATGTTATCTTGTAAAGCTACAATTTTACTGAGTTTTACGCCAGGAGCCGGCAAAATTTCAAACATTGTAACTACAGGACCTTTTTTAATTCCAATAATATCTGCTTCAATGTTGAATTCGGCAAGTGTCTGCTTTAAGTTCAAAGAAGCTTGTTTAGTTGCATCGTCAATAATCCAATATTGATCATCCTTGTATGCGGTAAGAAGGTCAGATGGAATTACGTAAGGACCTTTTTTTGTAGCACGGTTTCCTACGCGCGGTGGATTTGCTGCAATTTCTTTAGTTTTTGGAGTATTTTCTTCCTGCTGAGCATTAAAAAAATCGGAAAGTTCGTCGGCTGTAAGATTGTTTACGCCAGCTGCAGGAGTTTCTAAATCTGGTCCAACTTTCTTTTCAACTTTTTGAATGCCAGAAAATGTAACTTGAGTTTCGGCTTCGGAAGTAGTTTTTGCTGCCTGTTTTTTGCGGATATCTTCTTCCATTTCTGAAAAAACTTTTGAAGTTCCAGAAGGGAATATAGGCTGATTTTCACCTTCCGAACTAGCAATTTGATTAAAGACATTATTTACTTTTGATTCAGACGCTTCCTCTGCTGTCATGTTATCATCGTAAAAAGAAGTGTCAAAAGCTTCATCATCAGAAAGGTAACTGTCGTTTTGAACTTCCGCTGGAGTTACAGAATTTTCTGCAGGTTCGTCAAAATCGTAATTATCATTCAATTGAATTTTAGACGGAAAAACAGATTTTGCAGTTTTAGCAAGAGTTTCTCCTTCCAAACTTTCATCTATGCTAGCAGATTTATCAGTGTCCTCCAAACTTTCATTTTCTTCGTGAATTGTAATGCCGTGAGAAAATGCTGGATTTTCTTTTACGCTGTCTGAATACTTTACAGTGTATGGAACTGATTTTGCGGCAGATGCGGCAGCTGAAACTTTTGCGGCATCGGAATAAATGTCGTCGGCGGTGTCTGAGGTTGCGGCAACGGCAGGATTTTCGTCGTCAGCGTTGCTTGTGTCTGCATTATCAGTTTTTTCTGATTCTATAGGTTCGTTGTTATCGTCAAAATCTATGTCTAAGTCTAAACAAAGGTCGTTATCGTTGATTGCGGGTGTTTCTGAGTTTGGAGCTGTTGTTTCAGGCTCTTCAACGTCGGCTATGTTTTCAGCGGATTCTTCACTAAATTCTATATCAAAGTCTGAATTTGAAAGTTCTTCCTCGGAGTTGTTTACAGAAACTTCATCGTCGAATTTTGGTTCTTCTTCGGAAACTTCGTCTTTTGGAGGAAAATCTAAATCTGGATCATTTTCATCAATATAGTTTTCGTCGTACTCTGGTGGAAGAGTGTCCGGTTTTGGAGGAAGATTATTCCATTCCAGTTCATCCGCAACTTTTTTTTCATCATTTTCGAATTCTTCATCAAATACTGGAGTTGTAAGTGCGGCAAATTCTTCCTGAGTAATCATAGAAGAAGGATTTTGCTCATCAGTTTCGTAATTTTCGTTTTGTGCTGGAGAAGATTCTTCAGGTTTTGATTCAGTTTCTGCATTTTCTTCAATATTATATAGGGCATCGTCAAAAACAGAAGAATCAATTTCTTCAGAATCAACGGAATTATCTTTTTCTGCGGAAACTTCACTAGAAATTTCTGTAACTGGAGTTACATTTTCTGATTTCTCAGAAGATTTTTTAAATGCTTGTGTAGAAAGCTTATCTTTTAATGCTTTAAACGAAGATTTTTCTTTTATAGGTTTTGCTTTAAAAGTAGCTTTAGAGGATTTAAATGAACCATTGTTAATTTTGTCAGCCAAAATTCCAATTCCAAGATATTCAATAACTACAAGCATAACGCCTGTAATAAGTGCAACAATAATTTTAATAATTGCAAATGAGGCAGAAACAGCAACAATTGAACGACATATGTTTTCTGTAATTACACAAGTAAAAAATGGAATAACTGCAGTTAAAAGGCGTAAGGTTTTGCGTGCAGTCCACTGAGTTGCAAAGCATGAAAGTCCTGAAATAAGTAAAAATACAGGTATTAAAATGCTTGAAAATCCATATACGGAAGATAGAATATCTCCAAGCAAAAAGAAAAAGTTATTATGTCCGGGGCCGCCAACACCAAAATCAAACAGGTGAAGAAGCAGACAAATTGAAAAAAATGACGCAAGCGCAAGTAAAACTATTCCGGTTACAATACTAGATTTATTAGATGTTTTCATACTTCTTTTATCGGTAAATAAAAAAAAGTTTTTAGAATTAGTTTTTAGATATATCAAAAAAATTATAGAAAGGTTATAATTAAAATATGAAAACTGCATCTATTAAAACTGTTGGAATCCTCACTTCTGGAGGAGATGCTCCTGGCTTAAACGCAGCAATTAGGGCTCTTTGCATTTGTGGAAAGAACAATTACGGAATGAAATTCATTGGTATTCGTAACGGATATCGTGGTTTGATTGATAACGATACGTTTAAAATGGATGATATAGACGTAGATTCTTTAATTGATGTTGGCGGTACAATTCTTGGAACTTCGCGTGTAAAGCCTTTTAAAAATCCTGAAAAAGATCCAAAAACCGGTTTGCTTCCAATAGAAGGTATTCGAAAAACTTTTAAAGAAAATAAACTAGATGCGTTAGTTTGCTTGGGTGGAAACGGCACAAACACAACGGCTTCCTTACTTGCGGAAGAAGGTTTTAATGTAATTGGACTTCCAAAAACAATTGATAACGATATTTTTGGTTCCGATGAAACTTTCGGATTTTATACTGCAATTGATATTGCAACAGAAGGTTTGAACGCTATTCGTACAACTGCACGAAGTCACAGTCGCGCAATGGTTGTAGAAATTATGGGACACAAAGTTGGCTGGCTCGGACTTTATTCCGGAATTGCCGCTAATGCCGACGTTATTTTACTTCCAGAAATTCCTTATGATATTAAAAAAATAGCTAAATGTTTAAAAGAAAAACGTTCTAAAGGTCAAAACGAATTGATTATTGCCTGTTCAGAAGGCGCTTTAAGTTTGGAAGAAGCAAAACTTGGTAAAAAAGAGTTTAAAAAAGCTCGCTTAGAAATGACTCAATCAGTAGCATTCCGTGTTGCAAAAGAAATAGAAGAAGAAACTGGAATTGAAACAAGAACTTCAGTTTTAGGTTACTTACAGAGAGGTGGAAATCCTCATCCGTATGATATTTTACTTGCAACAAAAGTTGGAAGTGCTGCAGCGGATTTTCTAGCTGAAAAACGCTTTGGAAATTTAGTTGGAGTAAAAGGCGGACAGATAGTAGGGGTTCCATTGAGCGATGTTGCTGGTAAGGCAAAAGGAATTCCTGGTGATGATGTTATGTTACAAACAGCTCGTGAGTTAGGAATTTGTTTTGGTGATTAATGAATTAAAGTGTCACAGATGTCCGGTTTGCGATGGCTACGGATGTCCTGGAATGATGCCTGGTCTTGGCGGAGTTTTTGAAGGAAAAAACTTTCAGTTGAATTGCGAAGGTTGGAACGATATTCGCCGGAGGGTACAGGCAAAAGGTAAATTAGACGATTTACACAAAATTGAAGTCCGGGCGGAAAATTTACGTTGTGGTCCAGTAACTGGTGCTGTAGAAAACATAGGTTATGCTAACGAAGCTGATTTTTACCTTCCATATTTACGAAACGCCTCAAACGCAGGAATTGGCCTATGTGTAGGCGATGGTTGTCCCGACGAAAAACTTAAACTTGGTATAGAAGCCGTAAAAACTCTTGGTAAAAAAGCTGCATTTTTTATAAAACCTTATCCGCAAGAAAAACTAATTGAAAGAATAGAATGGGTTCGTCCGTATGCGGAATATGTTGGAATGGACATAGATTCTTATAATATTATTACAATGCGTAATCTTGTTCATTTGGAACGAAAAACTGCCGCACAAATAGCTGAACTTCGTGAAAAAGCAAAGCTTCCGTTTGTTATTAAAGGGGTTTTTACAGAGCCAGATTTGGACCTTGTAAAGGAAGTGCACCCCGATGTTGTATATATTTCGAATCATGGTGGACGAGTAGAAACCAGAATTGGAAGCACTGCAGAGTTTTTAGCAGAACATGTAGATGAAATCAAATTATCTTGTAAAGAAATTTGGATTGATGGTGGAATACGAACAAAAGAAGATGTTCAAACTGCACTTTACATTGGTGCAGATAAAGCAATTATTGCTCGTCCGTTAATTCGAGCTACTTTTGATAACACATTTGATGAAGAAATGAGTATATTATTTAAGTAAAGTTATTGTAAGTAAAGGATTGCTTCGTTTTGCTCGCAATGACGAAAGAGGTTAAATATGAATAAACACAACATGCAGATTTTGCAGGAGCTTGCTGCAAAAAACGGTCCACTTTGCGTTGGACTTGATACAGATCCATCTTACATTCCGGATTCTGTACTAAAAAATTATCAATCGCCTGCCCAGGCAGTTTTGGCTTACAACAAAGAAATAATCAATCGTGTTGTAGCCGACAAATCAGCTTGTTGTTTTAAAGTTCAAATTGCTTATTACGAAGCTATGGGACTTGAAGGTTTAAAAGTTTATTCAGAAACATTAAAAGCTGTTCGTGCAAGTGGGCTTTCAGCAATTTCTGATATTAAGCGAGGAGATATTGGAGCAACTTCTGACGCTTATGCTCGAGCTCATTTTTCAGGTGATTTTGAAACAGATATAATCACAATAAATCCTTACATGGGTTTTGATACGCTTGTTCCATTTAGTAAATGGTCTGCACCGGAAATGGGCGGAAAAGGAGCTTTTGTTTTACTTTGTACTTCAAATCCTGGAATGGTAGATATTGAACATCAGGAATTGAAAAACGGCGGATTATTGCTTGAACATGTAGGTGATGAAATTGCACGAATTGGAAGTGAATACGGACAATATTACGAAAATCAGACTTGCGGAGTTTTTGGTGCAGTTGTAGGAGCAACTCAGGAAAAAGATGCAAGATATCTTCGTGATAAATATAAGGATACATTCTTTTTAATTCCAGGTTATGGTGCTCAAGGTGGCGCTGCTCGAATTGCTGCAACTTTGCTTGATCATGCGGGTGGAGCTGTAAATTCTAGTCGTGGCATTTTGTGTGCTTGGAAAAAAGATGCGGAACTTGCAGGAAAAATTGACGCAGGAACATTAACTTTGTCTGACATTGCTGATGCTGCTGCTCGTGCAAGTATTGCATCTAAAGAAGATTTGCTTGGAGCTAAAGCAGCGTTATAGGAGGAAAAGTATATGAAGGCAAGTATGACAGATTGTAACGGAGTTCCATATCCAGTTTTTGCAGAAGGATTTGTTGGTTTTTGTAAAGCTGTAACTGGCGCTGAACCATATGGAAGTGTTTATCTTTTAGATGTTCACTTGCCTGAAATAACTCAAAATGGAGAAGAAACTCCAATTCCTCTTCCGGGGCAGTTTTATATGCTTCATCCAACTCGGAGCAATGTTTTGCTTGGACGTCCAATAAGTGTTTATCATGTTGAAAAAACAATGTATGGCGAAACTGAAGTTCAATTTTTAATTTTGCTTAAAGGTGAAGGTACAAAAGAAATTTGTAGTTTGCAGGATGGCGATAAAATTAATTTACTTGGACCTTGCGGAAACATTTTTCCACGACCTGTAAGTAGTGATCCAGCTGATTATTTTGGACAATGTAAAAATCCTGTTTGTATTATTGGCGGCGGAATTGGCGTTGCTCCTGTTGCAGGTTTTGCTGAAACTTTACCAGAATTTTCATATGATTTTTTTGCTTCGTTTAAAAGTGGAAGTTATGGTTTAAATTATATTCGTCCAAATAAACTTATTATTACAACTGATGATGGTTCGGTTGGTATTCATGGAATGTTGCCGGCAGCTTTGTCGGAGGAATTTTTAAGGAAAAATAATTATTCTGCAGTTTATGCTTGCGGACCAACGCCAATGCTTAAGTATGTAAAAAAAATTGCAGAAGCTGTGGGTATTCCTTGCTGGCTTAGTATGGAAGCAAAAATGGCGTGTGGTGTTGGGGTTTGTCTTGGTTGTGTAATTGATACAACGGAAGGAAAATTACGCTGTTGTAAAGATGGTCCTGTATTTAATTCAAAAATCTTGTTTCCTGAAAATGCAAAGCAGGTTGCTTGTCCAACAAAACGCGAACCATTAACTAAAGCGCCGGATTTATCAGTTGATATTGCAGGAGTTCATTTTCAAAATCCGGTAATTGGATGTTCTGGAACGTTTGGTTATGGTACTGAGTACAAATCAGTTTTTGATGTAAATCGTTTGGGCGGAATTGCAAGTAAAGGTTTAACTTTGGAACCTCGTCAAGGAAATGATGGAATCCGTCTTTGGGAAACTCCAAGTGGTTTAATGAATTCTATTGGTTTGCAAAATCCGGGTATTCCGCACTTTATAGAAAAAGAATTGCCTGAAATGATGGCGCTGAATCCGATTACAATTGCAAACTTGAGCGGAAGTTCTTTAGAAACTTATGTTGAGGGTGCAAAACTTTTGGAAAAAACTGAAGTGCCAATGATTGAGTTGAATATTTCTTGCCCGAATGTTAGTGCCGGCGGTGCTGCTTTTGGAATGACTTGTTCTGCTGCAGGTGATGTTGTTCGTGCTGTTCGTGCTGTAACTAAAAAACCTCTGATTGTAAAGCTTACTCCGCAGGCTCCGGATTTGGTTGGTGTTGCTTTGGAATGTATTGAAGCAGGTGCTGACGGAATTAGTTTGTGTAACTCGTTCCAGGGAATTGCTGTGGACATTGAAAGGGGTGTGCCTGTATTTGATAAGGTGAAAGCGGGAGTTGGAGGGCCAGCGGTTCGTCCAATTGCTGTTCGCCTTTGTTATGAAGTAGTTCAGGCTATAAATAAGTTGCCAGTTGAAAAGAGAGTTCCAGTAATTGCTATTGGCGGAATTGCTAAGTGGGAAGATGCAGTAGAATTTATTATGGCAGGAGCTACGGCTATTGAAGTTGGTACTGCGACTTTTGCAAATCCAAATGCTATGATTCAAATTATTGACGGTTTGGCTGCATTTATGAAGCGTAAAGGATACGCAAACCTTGAGCAAATGCGCGGAATTATTCAGTAAAAGATAATTATGGAAAATTTTTATAAAGACGGTTTACATTTTGAATGTCAGCGGTGTTCGTTTTGTTGTGGACATTCGCCGGGGTTCGTTTATCTTTCGCGACGCGATTTGGACGTTTTGTGCCAGCATTTTAATATGACCGTAAAACAATTTGTAGAAAAATACTGCCGCTGGGCCGACTATTACTACGGTGCCAAAGTTTTAGCCTTACTCGAAAAAAAGAATTACGACTGCATTTTATGGGAAAACGGCTGTTCCTGCTACGAAGCACGCCCCGTCCAATGTTCAACTTACCCGTTCTGGTCCTGGATGATTACCGACAAAAAAACATGGGACGAATGTGCCGCCGACTGCCCAGGCATGAACAAAGGCCGCCTGTGGACCTTCGAAGAAATTGAAGAAAATCGCCAAGCCTACGAAAAAAATCACCCGCCACTAACTAAAGAAGAAGTGGAAGAGTTGATGAAAGAATAATTTCCTGCGGACTATATTTTCTCTTTTGTAGGATTATCGTTTTTCTTGTAATATTGAGTCTTGTTTTATAAGTATGTAGATAATCACGAATGAAATAACAATAACAATAATAATAAGAAAGAGATAAAGAAGATTTCTAAGTATTAGTGGTTTTAAATTTGATTTTTTAGTAAATGTTAATAAAATTCGTGAACGTGTAGGAACAGATACAAAAGGAACAAATCTCGCTGGTATAATTCAAGGTGTAAAAAAAATTGGTTTTTCGGCTCATGAATTAAAAGGTGATAAATCAGCATTAACTTCAGAACTTCCTTTTCCATAGAAAAAAGCAGAAAAAAAGTATAGAAGAATTTTGTAAAGAATGGACAGGATACGCCATTTTCTTAAGTCCAGATAGAAATATCAAAATTGAGAAAGAAAAAAAAGTAACACTTTTCACAACTTCAAGTGTTACATTTTATAGATACTTGAAAAAAGGATGGAGCAAAAATGAAACGTTTTTTGTTAGTTATTTTACTTTGTAATTGTTTTGCAGTATTTGCGCAAGAGTCTGCAATTATAGAAAACCTTACAAAACATTTAAATTACTTAGCTTGTGACGAAATGGAAGGTCGTAAGGCGGGTTCGGAGAATGCAAAAAAAGCTGCCGAATATGTGTTTAATCAGTTTACAGAAATTGGTTTGCAGACAAAAATGGAACCATTTTCGCACGGAAAATATCAAAATGTAGTTGGTGAAATCCCATCAAAAAACGGAAAATATGTACTTGTAGGCGCTCACTTTGATGGAGTGGGAAATCAGTTTAAAAAAACTTACAACGCCGCCGACGATAATGCATCGGGAACTTCAACACTTATAGAAATTGCCCGCCTGCTTTACACACAAAAAGATTCGCTTGAATACGGAATGATTTTTGTTGCTTACGATGGCGAAGAGCAAGGATTATACGGTTCAAAATATAATGCAAGCCAACTAGAAAAAAATGACAACAACATTGCCTTAATGATTAGTATTGATATGGTTGGTCACCTTGAACACGAGGGCCGCCTTATTTACGAAGGAACTGCAACTTTCCAAAACGGCGAAGAACTTATAAAGCAGTCAAAAGTGCCTGGTTGTGCCGTTAGAATGTATCCGGTTGCTACAAGTAATGGTGCACTAACTGATACTTATTTTTACGACCAAAAAGGGATTCCTGTTCTTAATGTTCTAACTGGAGAAGAAACTTCAAATTTTCATACAACTGAGGACACAATTGAAAGTTTGGATATTGAAGGAATGGCGTTAGTTACAGAGCAAATTACTTTGTTTATTCAAAATGTACAAGGAAAAGTTGTGCCAACTGGTGTTTCGCTTTATAAAGAAAAAAAGGTTTATGTTGGTATTGATTTAATAAATAAAGGTTCAAACGCTAACAGTGAAGATAGCATTGGTTTGTTTGGAATGCTGCCAGTTGGAAATGCATTGTTCCTCGGAAATGTTTTTATAAAACCTGAAGTTTGTTATACAATTCGAACAACTTATTTTGAAGGCGAAAGGATTCATTTTTCAGGACTTACAGCACCTCTTTTGTTTACTTCAAGTGTGAAAGCTTTTGGTACAGAAATTCAAACGGATTTAGGTCCTTACTATTCAATTTTGTGGGACGAAGATTCTAATCGCCTGCAGGAAATTGGAATAAAGTTTTCTGCTTTATTTAAAGTATACGATTCACCTACTGGCTTTATGAATTATTTTGGAGTTGGTTACGAAATTATGGACGGTTTCCCACAAGTTTTCAAAAACAACGACTACCCTATAAAAAGCAGCAGTTCATTTGGATTAAGACTTGTCTGGTTCTTTAATTAGATTATTGCCATTAGAGGTTATTATGAAAAGAGTCAAATTCTTAATTCTTTGCATGTTATTTTCTACTGTACTTTTTGCTCAAACTAAGGAGCTTACGTTTCCGTTGTTCGACGGTTCTTATCAATATTTTACAATGAAGCAAAGTGATGATTTGTTTCTTTCGGCATACGAACTTGGTACAGATTTATTCGCGGAAGGTTATTATAAACCATTTCCTGAGGATATGAGCACCGTAAAAGCTCGTTTAAAAAATATTTACTACCTTCTGCCAGATATGGGCTTAATGCTTTTGGACTGTATGTTGTTTACGCCAATTACACACGAAGAAGCTCACCGTGCAGTTTTAACAGATAAGGGAATAGGAAGTATTTCGCAACCAATTATTAAATTAATAAACCCATTAATGGGCGCTGCGTACGTTGTAGGAGTTACAGACGAAAGTTTAAAAAATCTTCGGGATACTGACCTGCCAACTTTTATCCGCCTTCATATTGCAGGAAATGAATCTGACTATTGTATTACTCAACGCGACTGGGAAAAACTTGCATTTACAAATACTGATATAGCTGATGGATGGAATCAATACCATATTCCGCCAATTTTTATAGATTACATGTTCAGAATGATAAGTATGGTAATGTATGAACAAGGAGCGACAAGAGGCGGAGTAAACATTCCCGAAGAAGCAAACGAACTTGAACGCGACATTGTTGGCGATGACATTTGTGGCATGATTCACCATTTATATAATCCAACTGCCGAATACCACAGATATTTTTCAGCTAAAGATTTTTCCGACGAAGAAAAGAAATTTGCTAAAAGAATTTTCTGGAAATCGTTCTTAAATTATCCAATTGTTACTCCACTTTTGGCTAATAAAATATCAATACCGCTTGGTTCAAATATGTTTTGTTCTTTTAATACAGGATATTGCCTTGCTCCATACGGTGACATAATAGATGAAAACTTTTTTTTACGTATAAACAATGTAATGCAGGGGCCACTTGATTTAGTTTTTACTGCGCGCCAACATCAGAATAAAGACAAATGGTTCCCGGAGTTTAAGTTAAAATGTGTTAATTTTTCTCCGCTGACTTGGCTTACTTTGAATGGCGAAGCGGATTTGTGGTGGCAACCAGAGGATTTGAGCTTTACAACTAACAAAGCGTTTGTTGGTGGAAGTGTAGCTTTAGGTTGTAACATTTATCCGTTAAAAGCAATTGAAAATACCGAGTATGAATTTGGTATAAACATGCAACTTATGTATAAAACAAAAGGATTTATGCCTGAAATAATGTCACTTAATGACAGTCTTGTATTTACTGCTGGAATTAGTTTAAGATATTAATTACTGTGAGGTAATTAATGAAAAAAGTATTTAAGGTTTTGGCAGGTTTTTCTGCAGGTATGTTGATTTGTGCCTGCGCAACAACCGAACCGGAAGATAAAACTGAGGAAAGCAAAATGGAAGAAAAAGTCGAAGTTGTAGAAAAAGAATCAACATTGCCGTTTGGCCTTGAAGCTGAAAGATATGCGGAATTACTTGATTCTTCACTGGTAAGTATGGGCAACAATGCAAGAATGAAAAAAGTTCTGGAAAAGTTACGTGCTGGACAGGATGTTTACATTGCTGCAATTGGCGGTTCTGTTACAGAAGGTGGCGGCCCTGCTAATTTTAAAGACGGATATGCGTATCAGTTTAATAAAAAACTTCGCGAAGTATATACTCCGGATGGTGGAAAACATGTTTATTTTGATAATGCCGGATTAAGCGGTACTGGTTCAGAGCAAGGAATGCTTCGTTATGAAAGCGATGTAGTTCAAGTTCTTGATCATAAACCAGATTTGTTAATTGTTGAGTTTGCTGTAAACGACGATGGAAAAGATTTTGGAACACGTTCGTTTGAAGTTGTAATTAGACGTGCGCTTGAGCAAAGTGAAGAAACTGCGGTTATTGCACTTTATTCTGCGGCTGAATATGGAAATTCTATGGGTGCTAAAAAACCTGTTGCAGATTTTTATGAAGTAGCACAGGTAAATGTTTTGGCAACAGTTCAGCGAGCGAGTGCTGCAGGTGATATAAAAAAGAATCTTTACTATACGGATAATGTTCACCCAACTACTGCTGGTCATACAGTTCAAGCGGATTGTCTTATGAACTTAATTGAACATATGGATAAAGCCCCTGCCGATGCCCCAGTTGCCGTTCCAACCGAATGGAAAACTCTTCCGCAAAAAGCCTTTACAAACTTTACGCGCATCTTACCAGAAGTTAACGATTCGAATGTAAAAATTACTGCCGGAGGATTTTCTTCCGTAGATCCAAAATGTCAGGGCCTTAAAAAAACTGGAAAATCGAATTTCCCTACAAACTGGCACCACGACGGCAAAAGTGACGAAGCTTTTACAATGGAAATTACTTGCAAAAGCTTAATGCTCATTTACAAAGAGCAGGCCGCTGCTGATCCGTTCAAATTTGGAAAAGCTGAGTTTTACGTAGATGGAAACCTTGTTCAAACTTATAACGGAGGAAATCCTGGTGGATGGAATAACTGCGTTCCACGTCTTTTAATTGATGAAACTGAAGTTGCCAAGCACACGGTTCAAATCAAAATGGTGCAAGAAGACGAAGCAAAAGGTTTTACAGTAATTGCAATGGGATACACAAAGTAAAAAAAAATAAGAAAAATTAAGGAAAAATCATCACTAATATTTTTCGAAATTTGAAAAAAAAATTCCATAAAATATTGTCATACAGGGTTAAAAAGATATATTATCAACTATCGAAAAAGTTTCTAATATATAGAAGAAACATTTTCTTATTCTAATTTATAGGTGAAGAACTATGGCAAACAAACTTGTTTACAAAGGAAAAACAAAGGACGTTTTTGAGTTGGAAAATGGAAATTATCTTTTGAAATTTAAAGATGATTGTACAGGAAAAGACGGTGTATTTGACCCAGGTGAAAACTCTGTTGGATTAACTATCGAAGGTGTTGGTGATGTTAACCTCCGCATGACAGATTATTATTTCAAGAAAATCAATGCAGCAGGCATTAAAACTCACTTTGTAAAAGCAAACTTGGACGACACAACTATGGAAGTTCTTCCTGCTAAAGTTTTTGGACATGGTCTTGAAGTTATCTGCCGTTATAAGGCTGTTGGAAGTTTCTTCCGCCGTTACGGTGAATATATTGCAGAAGGTGCAGATCTTCCAGCATATGTAGAAATGACTTTCAAAAATGATGAAAAAGGTGACCCACTTGTAACAAAAGATGCTCTTGTAGATCTTAAAGTTATGACTGCAGATCAGTATGATGCAATTAAAGCTCAGACACAGGCAATTACAAAAATCGTTGCAGACGATTTGAAAGCTAAAGGTCTTGATTTGTATGATATTAAGTTCGAATTTGGATACGCTCCAGACGGTTCAGTAATGCTTATTGATGAAGTTGCTTCTGGAAACATGCGTGTTTACAAAGACGGAAAATACATTGATCCAATGACATTGAACAAGTTGTTCTTTGCTTAATTTTTTATCAAAAAACATACAATTTTCTTGAGAAAGGCAGATATTTTTATAAATAAAACTATCTGCCTTTTTTATTGTTTTAAATAAAATTAAAATTTGCTATTGTACAAAATTGATTTATAATTGAAATTCAAGGAGATTTTGTATGGCAAAATTAAATGCTAGATCAGTTTCGTTAAAAATTATTATTCCAACGATTTTAATCTTGGTATTGTCTTCAATTCTTTTGACAGGGGGAACAACTCAAGTTGTTACAAATAAGTGGTTCGATAATTCTATGAACACACTTCGTCACAATAAGTTGATTGCAGAAGAATTTGTACAAGAAGAAATTAATCAGAATGGAAATCTTGCATTAGAAATGGCAAGCGCATTCGCAAGTAGTTATAAAGATGGAATGAATGTGGACGGATGGTGTAAGGCTGCAGTTGAGGGTGGAAAAGCAGATTCTATTACAATTTACGATGCAAACGGAAATATAATTTCTTCAACAAAATATGCTAAGAAGGAAGTTGTTTCCAATGCTACTTTACAGGCTCAAAAAGGAAATGGAGCTATAAAATCAATTCTTACATCAGATGATTATTTTATGGCAGTTGCTACTCAGCCTGCAATTGTTGATGGTAAAGTTGTAGGTATTATTGAAGTTGCAACTGATATTAGTAATGATAAATTCTTGAACAGAATGTCAGACGCTGTTGGTTGTGAATTTACAGTTATTAAGGAAGATGAACGTATTCATACTACAATTCAAGGTCAGAAAGGAACAAAAATTAGTGCAGCTGTTTATGCTGCTTTGAAAGAAGGTAAAATCTGGGAAGGTAAGGTTAAAATTAACGGAGAAGATTATATTGCTTCTTATTGGCCATATCCAGAAATTCCAGGACTTTCTTTGTTCGTAGGATTAAACGTTGAAGCTATGAATACAGCTTGTGCAAGCATTTCAAGATTTATTCTTGGTGTTCAGGTTCTTTCTTGTACAATAATTCTTATTTTGATTATTGTTCTGTTTATGCTTGTTATTCTTAATCCAATTAATAAGTCACGTAAGGCTATTGAAGGTCTTAGCTCTGGCGATGCAGATTTGACTTATCGTCTTCCTATTAGAGGTAAAGATGAAATTTCAGAATTGAGTCGTGGTGTTAATAAGTTCCTTGATATGATGCAGAACATGATTCGTGAATTGGTAGAAAAATCTAGAGAAATTAACGACGTTATTAACGAGCTTGGACAGAGTGCTCAGGATACTGCAAGTGCTACAACTGAAATTATGGCAAACATTGAATCTGTAAAGAATCAGTCTATAAATCAGTCTAATGCTGTTGCAAATACTTCAGAAATTATTTCTAAGTCTAACGGATTCATGAAGAATCTTTCTGACAACATTGTTGCTCAAACTTCAGATATTACTGAGTCTTCTGCTGCTATTGAAGAGTTGATCGGTAATATCAATTCGGTATCTAACTCGACTGGAAAAATGTCTTCTGCGTTCCAGGATTTGGCTAACGTAATTAGAGAAGGTTCACAGAACGTTGCTGCTTGTTCTGAAGTAATTAAACAGGTAGAAGAAAAATCAAAATTGCTTGCTGATGCTAATAATACAATTAAGAGTATTTCTTCTCAGACAAACTTACTTGCTATGAATGCTATGATTGAATCTGCGCATGCTGGTGAAGCTGGTAAAGGTTTCGCCGTTGTATCTGATGAAATCCGTAAGCTTGCTGAAAACTCTGGAAAACAGTCTAACGCTATTGAAGAAAACATCAAAGAAATTACAAAGCTTATTGTTGAAGGTGGTAAACTTTCTGAACTTTCAAAGAAGAGTTTTGAATCTATTGATAGTCAGGTAAACGTTGTAGACCCACTTGTTGTACATATTTCAAATGCTATGGAAGAGCAGGCAACTGGTTCTTCTCAGATTTTGGAATCTTTGTCTAATATGAAGAACGAATCTACAAGCGTTGATGATAGTTCTAAACAGCTTAATGAAGGTATGGGAAATATTAATCAGGATATGGAAGCAGTTAATCAGATTTCTTCTACAATTCTTGGCAGTATGGATGAAATGGCTGCTGGTTCAGAGCAAATTAGTCGTGCTACTCAGAACGTATCTGAGTTAGCACATAAAACTTTGGATGCAATGCAGATTATCAACGATTATATTAACCAGTTTAAGGTTTAATTTAGAATAATCGGAATAAATCTTCGATTGTTTCACGGCGACGTATAACTTGTACGTCGCCTTTTTTATTTATAAGAATTTCGGCAGGACGTGGGCGACTATTGTATGAAGAACACATGCTGTAGCCATAAGCACCAGTGTCCAAAATGCAAGCTAAGTCACCACGTTCTATTTGTGGAAGCTGGCGGTCTTTTGCAAGAATATCTCCACTTTCGCAAATATTTCCTGTTACAGTCTGTTCAACTAAGTTTTTACGTTCAACTACGGCGTTATTACGAATAATTTCTACATCGTGCCAGCTGTCGTACATGCTTGGGCGAACCAGAACATTCATACCAACATCAGTTCCTGCGTAGATTTTTCCGTTATTTTGTTTGACTGCGTGAACTCGGCCAAGAATAACGCTTCCTTCGGCAACGCAGAAACGGCCTGGCTCGGATTTGAACAATGGAGTTGAAGCACCGTCTTTACAATAATCGGCGATAAAGCTGTCTAAAATTGGTTCCAGGCGTTTTTTAAAATCTTCCATAGGAAAATCTTTTTCATCATCGAGTTTATGATATGGAGTTCCGTATCCGCCACCAAAGTCTATAAATTCAAGATTTTTAAACTGAGTGGCAATGCGGAGGAGATTAGTTACGGCGTCGAGGTAAGGTTGTGGATCCATAAATAATGAACCTATGTGCTGATTTATTCCAGCAATTTTAAGATTATACTTTTTTACAATTTCGAAAATTTGTGGAATATCGTCTTCGGCAATTCCAAATTTTGTTTTTTTACCAGCTGTAACTACTTTGTCGCAGTGGCCTGCTCCAACTCCTGGATTTATACGAACTGAACAACAACGTGCACGGTCTTCGGAATTGAGGCCGAGGCGGTTGCAGGTTTCACCGTAAAGTTCAAGTTGCTGGAGGGAATCTAAAGAAGTCATAATTCCATTGTGAATTGCAAACTCAAATTCTTGAGCGGCAACGTTATTTGGAATAAAGAAAATTCGTTCTTCTGGAAAACCGGCAGCTAAAAGCATTTCAATTTCACCAACGCTCATAGCGTCGCAGTTTAGTCCTTCTTCTAAAGCAATTTTAAGAATGTGAATGTTTGTGTTTGCTTTGATAGAATAGTTTGCGGTGTACGGATATTTTGTAATAACTTGGCTAACTTTGTGCATACGGTCTCGTAAAATTTCTTCGTTGTAAACGTAAAGTGGCGTACCGTAAGTTTGTGCCAAATCTTCTGGGTTATTTGTTTTAAAAAAGTTTGAAGTTTTAATAAATGATGTCATAGTTTGTTCTCCAAAGGGCGTTGTGGGGAATGTGTCCCCGCTAGAAAGGGTATCGCTCGATAAATCTCGCTCTGAGCCATTTTGTCGATGAACCTAAACAAACCGCTGTCGCGTTTTGTTTTTAACGGTTCTTCGATTATAGGCTGAGGAAGGCATTCCCCTCTTGTATTTTATAACAAATGTGCTCTAATTTCTTCGCCTGAAAGTGGTGAAAGATAAGCTGGAGCAACATCGAAAACTGTTTTACAACCGGTAGTTCCTTCTTTGTTCATTCGGAAAATAGCACGTGCAAATGCTACAATAACGCTTGAAGTGAATGCAGGGTTTGAATCGAGTTTAAGATTATATTCAATTACGTTATTGAATTCTTTGTCCCAACCAGTTTTTCCTGTTCGGAATACGAATCCTCCGTGTGGAATGCCTGAATGGTCGCGTGTAAGTTCTTCTTGAGTAATAAAATGAACTGTTGTGTCGTAATCTGCAAAATAGTTTGGCATTTCTTTAATTTCTTTTTCAATGCGAGCTTTATCTGCACCTTCTTTGGCAACTACAAAGCATTCACGTGTGTGCTTTTGACGAGTTGTAAGCTGTGGATTTTTACCTGCGCGAACGGCTTCAAGGGCAGAATCAACTGGAATTGTGTATTGTTTTGCATCTTGAACACCTTCAATACGGCGAATTGCATCTGAGTGTCCTTGGCTAACTCCTTTTCCCCAGAATGTGTAATCATTTCCGTCTGGAAGAATACAATTAGCGTAAAGGCGAGCAAGGCTGAACATTCCTGGATCCCATCCGCAACTGATAAGGGCAATGTGTTTATTTTCGCGGGCTGAGTTATCTACATTTGCAAAATGTTCTGGAATACGTGCGTGTGTATCAAAACTATCAATTACGTTGAAGTATTTTGCATATTCTGGAGTTTGTTTTGGAAGGTCTGTAGCGCTTCCTCCGCAAATAACGAGAACATCAACTTCATTTTTGTGAGCTTCAACTTCGCTTACGTTGTAAACTGGAACACCAGCTGTAAGTAATTTTACTGTACTTGGATCGCGACGTGTAAAAACGCAAGATAATTCCATATCCGGATTGTTTTTTACTGCGCATTCAACGCCTTTTCCTAAATTGCCATAACCTAAAATACCAATTTTCATATTTTCCTCCGTGTGATAATTAATTTTCCAATAAGATTATTTTATTTTTAAGTGCTTCTTTCATTACAGAAACAAGATTTTGCTGACCGGAGTATAAACAGGTGTCGGAATTACTGCCTGTAAGTTCGCCGGTAAGAACGAAACTTGAATCTATAATAAAGCGAAGTTGACCTTTTTCTGGTTTTGTATGATAGATTTTTGCGCCACGAAGGTGAAAATTGTCGCTTAAAATGACAACTTTTTTGCCGGCCTGGACAAGAGTTGTGAGTTCGTTGCGATATTCTTCTAAAAGGGAATTTTCTGCAAGAATGTAAAGTCGAAGTTCCGTTTGGTGGAGCATGTTAAAAATTTTATCTTTTATGTGAGTTACGCCTTTGATTGTAATGTAGCCGGTGGAAGATTCCACAGGAGATGGAGCATTTTGTTCGAGATAAAGCGCTTTTTTACTGAGGGAATGCAAGGTGTTTTGTGTAAACTCTTTTATGGAAACTGGGGTGTATTTTGTAGATTCGCCTTCAATAAGGTAAGCGGCACCTTTTTCTACAAGATTACTGAGTGAGCTGTAAACGTTTGAGCGGGAAATGCCAGTTTCTTTTACAACTTCGTAACCTGTCATTTGGCCATGCTGTAATAACTGGCAGTAAATTGTTGCTTCCAGATTAGTGAGACCAAAGGATGATAATGTAGAAATGAAATCTTCGTTATTCATATTAGTAGTGTTCCTAATTAGGAACAATCTCAGTATAAAAGATTTTTGAATAATGGTCAAGGAATTTTACTTGGGAAGATAGATTGTTTCGTCGCTACGCCCCTCGCAATGACTAAAAAATTTAAACTACAAGTTTAATGACTTTAAATTGTGTTTGTGCTAAAGTAGTTAGCGTAAAAATTACTCAATGATTTATTCTTTGAGCAAAAAATTCTATTTATAAGGAGTGCGCAAAATGGTCGCAAACAAAGGATTAGTTACAATTATGGACAGTGTTATGGTTATTGGCATGAAAGATCAGATTATGCGTCATGCGGGAGCACTCCGTTTGAATTGGGGCTATACTACCAATTCGAATTATAGTAATGAGTTTTTTGTTTATAGGGGGAATAAATTATGGAGAAAATCAAGTTTTTAAAACCAGTTATTGATTTACAGAATACTGGATTACAAATTAAATCACTCAGAAAAGAAAACGGCTTTAGTGTTAAAGATATTCAGGATATTTTTGGATTTGATTATCCTCAGGCAGTTTATGCTTGGGAGCAAGGCAAAAACGTTCCTACAATAGATAATCTTTTAGTTCTTGCAAGATTATTTCATGTTTCAATTGAAGAAATTGTTGTTACAAAGATTGTTGAAATTGATGTAGTTTGCAATAAAGAAACAGCTGATAAAATCTGTAGTAAAAAATGTGAAAGTTGTAAGTTCAAACTTTCGGCTTAATGTTTTTTGTGAATTGCGAAACCTCAAAATTTGTGGGAAAATAGATTTTGAGGTTGATGTATGTTTCATGAAATTTTTCCACAAAAATTAGATATTGCTTACAAGCCTAGGGCTGCCCGCGATAATGATTTTGTTGTAATTGTTCGCGAAGGTAAGATTGTTGTTTTACGTGATAAGGAACAAATCAGCTTACCACTGGCAAATTCATTTGAGGAAAAGCAACTTCAGTTTTTATTTTTAATAGATGATAAAGCTTTTTTTCTATTTGTTGGCGATGCTCAAAAAGTTAGTCTGGAAAAATCCCAAGAAATTGTAATACGTGAGTTACGTAATGAAAAACCAATGTGGATTGCTTATGCTGCAACTTTAGCTTTTAGACTTAGTGAATGGTACAAAAGTTCTTGTTTTTGCGGAAAATGCGGTGCCAAAAATGTTCATTCTAAAAATGAGCGCGCAATGGTTTGTTCAAAATGCGGTTTTACGGTATATCCGACAATTGCTCCAAGCGTTATTGTTTTAATCAAAAATGGGAATAAAACTCTTTTAACTAAATATCAGTCGAGTCATAGTGTTTACAGACGGTACGCGCTCGTGGCTGGTTATGTTGAATCTGGTGAAACTCCGGAAGAAGCTGTTCGACGTGAGGTTATGGAAGAAGTTGGGCTTAAGGTAAAGAATATTTGTTATTATAAAAGTCAGCCGTGGCCTTTGTCGGGGGCGCTTCTTTTGGGGTATATTTGCGAGCTGGACGGAGATGAAGCTATAAATCTTGATTATAATGAACTTTCGGTAGCTGAATGGGTTTTACGAGAGGATATGCCTGACCGTAGTGACGATGTTAGTTTGACTAGTGAACTTATGGAATTGTTTAGAAACGGAAAAGCTTAAAAAGTTTGATTTTTTATGTATTTTTGTAAGGTTTTTTACTTAGAATAAAATTTCCATAGGGAAATTTCATTATTTTAAAACACAATAGTATAAAATTTACGATAAAATTGATGTATGTTTTTACAAATTTTGACTTAACCTTATATGAAGGTGCTGCTGCTATAGTGGTAGCAATAGGAGTAAAAAGTGGTAAAAACTAAACATTTCACAAAATTGGTCGCTGGCATTTCTTTGCTAGCATGTTTGTTGGTTTCTTGTGGTGATGGTGGAGATCCTACAAAAAATCCGGATGATCCTGAGAAAAAACCGGATAATCCTACAAAGGAAGTAAAAAAGGAAATTACACAACAAGATGTATCATTAAATGGTGCAGATTTTAATGGAAACTGGGCTTATCTTACTTATTCACTTGATGAATTTGCAGGTAAGGATGTTTTTATTGATTTTTCTGCTGAAATGAAAGTAGTAAATACAAGTAATGAAACAAGAACACTTATTTGGCAGATTAACTGCGATGGTTATCCTGTTGTAGTACAGAAGGATTTTGAACCAGGAACAACTGATTTTACAACTGTTGCTGGAAAAAATGAAACTGCAATCACAATTTCTAATGGTAATATGCTTTATCTTTCTACTCAGAATAGAAACGACTGTGATGTTCTTACAATTGATGTTAAGAATATTAAGTACACAGTTTCTTATGCTGGTGAAGGTGGCGGAGAAGAACCTCCAGCACCACCAAAAGAATATCCAACAGATATTTTTACAATTGGTGAACCAGGTTCTTGCGGAATTACAGTTGGCGACAAATTAAATAAATTTGAAATTTTCAATGTTGCTGCAAGTGGAGTAACAACAAATGCTGATGGTTCAGTTACTTATGTTGCTACAGCTGCCGGTGGTGGCGGTGGTGGTGTTGCTTTCTATGTAAACGACAACAAGAAAGAAATTAACCTTGCTAACTATGAATCTATTGATGTTGAAATTGTATATAGTCCTGTAACAGGTGCCTGGAATCCAAAAGCACAGAACCCAGGATTCTGTATGAGAATTCTTCCATATGATTCAACTGGTGTATTTGGTGGATACGAAGATCTTGAATATTTTGATTCTGAAGCTGAATATGGAACTTTAACTAAAAATATTAAGATTACAGATGCATTTGTTGAAAAAATTAAATCAAGTTCATCATTCGATTCTGTTTTAGGATTTGTACTTAAATTCAATGACTATAACAGAGGAAACTCAGACGGAGATCAGCTCAAAGTTCAGGTAAAGAATGTTAAATTCAACAAGAAAGCTGGAGCTCCAGAAGATATTCCATTTGATGGTGAAGAAGGAAAACCTGGTCTTGACGGATTAACAGCTGCTGATAAAGGTACTGTAACTGCTATTAAATATGCAACAAAAGATTATGCAGCAATAGCTCGTAATAAGGCATTAGAAGACCAGACAAAAGCTGAAAAAGTTGAAGAATATTCAAAGAATGCTTGGGTTTATTTGCCAGCAGGTTATGATGCAACTGATAAAGAAACAAAATATCCAGTATTTGTTTTGCTCCATGGATTTGGACAGAATGAGAATACTTGGGGTCTTACAGATCAGGGCCGTGGTGGAAAAATTAAAGGTTACATGGACCGAGGAATGAAAGACGGCTCTGTAAAGAAGTTCGTTCTTGTAGTTGTAACTGGTGTTGCAAGTAAGAACTGGGGTCCAAATGGCGGTGGAAACGATATGGAAGGCTTTAACGCATTTGGCGGTGAACTTAGAAATGATCTTCTTCCATACATTCAGGCAAATTACAATGTATATACAGACCGTGATAATACAGCACTTGCAGGTCTTTCAATGGGTGGTGGACAGACATTCAACATTGGTATTGGCGAATGTCTTGATTTAATCAGTTACTTTGGTGCATTCTCTGCTGCTACATTTACAGGTCCAGATGAATATGTTGCTGGTGTTGATGCAAAATTTGAAAAAGATGTAAAAATCCATCAGTTGTATATGATTTGTGGTGATGCAGATAGTTTAGTATACGGATCATTCCCAAGTTATGTAGATAAGATGAAGAGTTGGGAAAGAGTTGAAAAATTCGATTCTTATGTATTCCCAGGTGGAGAACATGACTTCCCAGTTTGGTTCTATGGTTTCAACTCATTCATTAAGTTGATTTTCCAATAATCTTTAATACATAATATATAAGATTATTAAAGGCAGTTTCTTCGGAAGCTGCCTTTTTTTGTTTATTTTATGTGTTATAATTTAGTTATGACTCAAATAGATTTTGCAGTGTTAAATTGGATTCAAGCTACGTTTCAATGTAGTTTTTGCGATACATTTTGGCAGATTATTACTTTTTGTGGAAACGCAGGTTGTGTCTGGTTGCTAATGGATATTTTTTTAATTATTAATAAACCAACAAGAAAATATGGCATTTCCATACTTGTAACTATGCTTTGCTGTTTTTTGGTATTTACCTTTTTATTGAAAGGAATAATAAAACGTCCACGCCCCTACCAGCAAAACCCTGCCTTTACAATTTTAATTCCTGAACCAAGTGGCTCATCTTTTCCAAGCGGCCATACCTCTATATCTTTTTGTGCAGCTACAATAATTTTCCTATTTAGAAAAGAAATAAAATTTGCAAAATATGCCTGGATTCCGTCATTAGTGTTAGCAGCGCTTATAGGTTTTTCAAGATTATACTTATATGTACATTTTCCATCAGATGTAATTGCCGGAGTTGTGGTAGGAATAATTTTTGGAACTGCCGGCTATTTAGCACATATAAAAATTTATCGAGTTAAATCTTGAACCCATTTGTATTTTTTGAAGTGAACAAGAACCCACGGAATTTTTCCAACTTCATCAATACAAGTGCAGGCATAAACGATTATTACTGGCCAATGACAGATAAATGTGCCGACAAAGGCCAACGGAATTGCTAATCCCCACATACACGCAGCTAAACTGTAAACATCAAACAAAGTGTCGCCGCCACAGTCAAAAATTCCATTAATCATAACGGTGTTTACTGTTCGTCCAAACATGTAAAAGCTTGAAACGAGCATAAGTTGAACAAGGTAATGATTTGCACCGTCAGTTAGTTTTACACATTTTGAAATAACTGGCGTTAATGCGAGCATAATCAGCGTAATAGCGGCACCAACAATAAAAGCAATTGTTTTAAGCCAGTCGCCATATTGTTTACCTTTATCTAGTTTTCCAGCTCCAAGTTCATTACCAATCATAATTCCGGCCGCATTACCAATACCGTTACAAAAACAACAAAGCAAATCGCGCACAACGGCAACAACAGAATTTGCACCAACCGCATCAGTACCCAAGTGCCCCATAAATGCACTGTAAGCTGTAAATCCGACACCCCAAAACAGGCTTGCACCTAGAACTGGCCACAAACACTTCATAAAATCGCCAAACAAAAGCTTTTCATACTTAAAGAAAAACTTAAGTTTGGGATGAATATATCCTTTTTTAAAAGAAAGTCCAACAGCCCAACCACATTCAATAATTCTTGCAATTAATGTGGCAAGCGCAGCTCCTTGAACTTCCATAGCAGGGGCGCCAAATAATCCAAAAATGAAAATAGCATTTAATACAATGTTGATTATAACCGTGCATGAACTGATTGTAGCCGCATGTGAAGGATGATCCGTAAGTTTCATCATTGTAATGTAAGTTTGTGAAATGCCCGTAAGCAAATAAGACCACGCCGCTACTCTCAAATATCTGCAGCCAATTTCTATAAGCACTTCCTCATTTGTAAAAATAAGCATCAATTGCCGTGGAAAAAACATGCACCCAATAAAAAAGGCAACGGAAGTTAAAACAGAAAGTTTAAGTGAAATGCAGAAAATTTTGTTAAGTGAATCAAAATCTTTTTTTCCGTAATATTGCGCACCTAAAATAGCTTCAACTCCAACAATCGAAAAAATAATCATGTTTTGAATAAATTGGATTTGAGTTGCAAGCGAAACGGCCGACATTGAGTTTTGCTGAATGTGACCAAGCATTAATGCATCGGCTGCAGCAACGGACGCAACCATCAGGTTTTGAAACGCTAACGGCCCTGCCAAATGAAATAATTTTGAAACAAATTCCTTATCTTTAGTAAATGCGAGAGATTTCATTTGTTCAGTTTATAATTAATTTGTATCTTCGGAAACACCTAATCCGAAAAGAGCAAAATCACCACGGCACGGATCGTTTGGAAATACTAGCTTAAATTGTTCAGTTAGCTTTTGAGCAGTTTTTAAAGTTGCGCGCTCATTTTCTCCAATTAATTTGAGTTTTGCCGCTTCCTGCATTACGTGTGTGTCTAGGGGGATTAAAAGTTTGGAAGGGGAATACCAGTCCCAAATTCCTAAATCAACTGAAGAATTTTGACGAACCATCCAGCGTAAAAACATGTGAATGCGTTTGTTAGCTGTATTTTTGCCTTTTGGAACAATTGCCGATTTTGGAAAGCTTTCAGAAATTACTGTGCTTAAAAGTTCATGGGGATTTTTCTCGTACAATTTATGAAAATACTCACCAAGAGTTTGCTTTTCTGCAAGTTCATTAAAAAGTGATTTCATGTCGTCAAACGAATAAAAACGGTAAAATTTTTTACTTCCTTCAGGAAAATCCGGAGTGCCGTTTTGTAACCATTTAGAAATGGAACCGCTCGTTTTGTCTGCCATTTCTAAAATTTGTCGGATTTTTGGTATGAATTGTGAACGGTTTCCAAAGGAGAGCATTGCTGCAATAAAGGCTGCGAATTCAACGTCGGTTATTTGATTTGCCGGATACCAACGTAAAAATTGGGAAGGGTCGGAATTGCAAAATGCTGGAATTTCATATTTATTGGCGAGAAATTGGAGTTTGGAGCATAGGGAAAAATCCATAAGTTTATTATAACATAAAATAAAATTTTGTGATTTTTACCGAAACGTTTATAATATAGGAATGGAGATTACGTAGAGTTTATATGGATCAAAAAAAATTCAATTATAAAGATTCTGGTTTTTTGCAGGCAAAATCTGATTATTACTGGAATACAACTTATTGGATGGTTGTAGTTGGTTGTCTTTTTTCGCTTCTATATTATGCAACTGATTACATTGCGTTTGGAAAGTTTGTAATTTTGCCTTTAATTGCTCGTATAAGTTTATATCCATTTTTACTAGTTTTTATCGTTTTAAATCAAAAAATTAAAAACTATAAATTTCGAGCTATTTATAGTTATGTTATTGTTCATTTGCTAATGTGGTGTACAATTTGGGCGCTTTCGTTTAGAGATAACCGTATTCATGCAAATGAAGGATTTATGATTATTCATGTTGTGCTGTTTGTGGTTGGATTAAGCGTTCCTCTAAAGTATTCGATTATCGGACATGGTTTTTTTATTGTTGATATTGTTGTTTCAAACTTGTTCAATCACTATGAAAGTTTTGCACTTATGCTAGTAATTAGCATTCCTTGTATTGTTGGGTTATCAATAGTTCAGTATATACTTACAAAAAGCTTTTCTGATTATTATGTAACAAGAAATCAGCTGGAAAGACTTTCAAAAATTGATGGGCTTACAAAGGCGTATAATCGAAATAAACTTACGGAAATAACAAATCCGGACACAAAAGCTATAAATATTGAACTTGCTGAACAAGCTGGAATTCTTATGCTTGATTTGGACAATTTTAAGCAAGTCAATGATATGTATGGCCATGATTCTGGTGATGTTACATTAATTCAATTTGCAAAAGCTATTAAAAGCTGCATTCGTTCTTCAGATATTGTAATTCGTTGGGGTGGCGAGGAATTTGTTGTAATTTTGTTAGGTGCTTCAAAGGAAGTTTCTGTTTCAATTGCGGAAAAAATCCGTTTATTCGTAGAAAAATATGAAACAGAAATAACGCCAATTACAACTTCTATTGGAGTTGCATATTATGAAGGCGGAAACATTCATGATGTAATTAAAAAAGCGGATATTGCACTTTATCAGGCAAAAAATTCTGGCCGTAACAAAGTAGTTTGTTCAAAAGAATAGATTCAATTAGCCGATTAAAGGTTTTTGCTTTTTACTTACTGGTTCGCAAGTTAAATCTACGCCGAGCTTTTTAAAAATTTTACGGTCTACTTCGCTGAGCATAACAGTTGTATGAACTTGACATCCGCTTAAGTTTGGAAGTTGTTCCAACGCAAGTCGGCAATTTTCATCTTCTTTAGAAAGCATTGCAAGAGCAACAAGAACTTCATCCGTATGAAGACGAGGATTGTTTCCACTCAAATAACTTACTTTCATTTTCTGAATAGGCTCAATCATTTCTTTTGGAATTAATTTTACTTTATGGTCAATTCCTGCAAGATGTTTTGTGGCATTTAAGATTAACGCAGCACTTGTTCCTAAAAGATCGGAAGTTGCAGAAGTAATTATTGTTCCGTCGGCAAGTTCTATTGCGGCACAAATAACTTTGTCTTTAGAGGCACGTTCTTTTGCAGCAATTGTAACTTTTCGGTCATCTGTAGAAATTTTTTCCTGTTGCATTAAAAGCTCAATCTTACTAACTTCGTCTTCGCCACAGTTGCCTTGTACGTATTGATTAAGAGTTGCATAATAACGGCGGATAATTTCCTGGTGACTTGCTTCACAACAAACTGCATCGTCAGTAATACAGTTTCCTACCATATTTACGCCCATGTCAGTTGGCGATTTATATGGATTTTCACCGTAAATTCCTTTGAAAATAGCGTCCAAAACTGGGAAAATTTCTATATCGCGATTGTAATTTACAGTTGTTTTGCCGTAAGCTTCAAGATGGAACGGGTCAATCATGTTTACATCGTTTAAATCTGCAGTTGCGGCCTCGTAAGCAAGGTTTACCGGATGTTTTAATGGAAGATTCCAAATTGGGAACGTTTCGAACTTTGCGTAACCTGCTTTAATACCTTTTTTATTGTCGTTGTAAAGCTGACTAAGGCAAACGGCCATTTTTCCGGAACCTGGTCCTGGAGCTGTAACTACAACCAACGGGCGCGAGGTTTCTACGTAATCGTTCTTACCAAAGCCTTCATCGCTGTCGATTAATTTTACGTTGGAAGGGTAACCTTCAATTGTATAATGGTAATAAGCTTTGATGTTCATTCGTTTGAGTTTGTTACGGAATTGTTTTGCGGCTTCTTGTCCGGTGTAATGTGTAATGACGACACTTCCAACCATTAAGCCACGGTTCTGAAATTCGTCTCTAAGGCGTAAAACATCTTTGTCGTATGTAATACCTAAGTCACCACGAACCTTATTTTTTTCAATATCTACAGCACTAATTACAATAATAATTTCTGCTACATCGGCAAGTTGCATTAAGAGTTGTAATTTACTGTCAGGGTGAAAACCAGGAAGAACTCTCGAAGCGTGATAATCGTCGAAAAGTTTTCCGCCAAATTCCAAATAAAGTTTGTCGCCAAAATGAGCGATTCTTTCTTTAATGTGTTCAGATTGAATTTTTAAATACTTATTGTTATCAAAGCCGTATTTCATCATACGGAATTTAATAATAATACTTTTTTTCAAATTTGTTAATAGAAGATTTATAGGATAATAATCTGAAATTGACAAACTTTTGTTAAAAAATTATTATCGTGTGCGTAAACAGGTATCTTAAAAGAATCTGATTTACTTACAAAATAAAGCTCTTTTTAAGACTTGATCCAAGGAGGACAGGTACTATGGTTTTATCAATCGATATTGGAAATACCGTTACAAACTGTGGACTTTTCGACGGAGACAAAATTGTTCTTCAAGTTCGTTGTGCCACAAACATTAATTCCACGTCAGATGAAATTGGACTTTTTTTGCGTGATGCATTAAGAGAAAACGGATTTGACTGGAAAAGTGTAAAAAAAATTGGTTGTTGTAGTGTTGTGCCAGCAGTAAATTATTCATGGGCTGCCGCTTGTACAAAGTATTTAGGTCACGATCCGTTATTTATTCAGGCAGGAATTAAAACTGGCCTTAAATTAAAATATCCAAATCCAAAAGAAATTGGTGCCGATTTGATTGCAGCGGCAATGGGAGCCGTAGCTTTACATCCAGATACAAACCTTATAATTGTAGACATGGGTACGGCTACAACTCTTGAGTTAGTTACAAAAAATAAAGAATTTCTTGGTGGAACAATTATGCCGGGATTAAAAATTTCTGTAAATGCGTTGGCAAATGGAACTGCAAAACTTCCATCTGTAGAAATTGCAAAACCAGTACATTCTTGTGGAACAAATACAATAGAAGCTATTCAATCTGGTTTGTATTATGGAACGGCCGGTTCAATAAAAGAAATTTGTTATCAATATCAGAAAAGTAATTTTGATGGCGAAAAAGTTTACGTAATTGGAACAGGTGGTTTTTCAAAAATTTTTGCTGATTACAAGCTTTTTGATGAAATTGTACCGGAACTTGTACTTTCCGGCGTAAAATCCGCAATTGATATGAATATATAACGATGGAGGGAGAAAAAATGACACAAGTAAATACTTTATCAAAAAATAGAAAATTAGCACTTACAGGAGCTTTTAGCGCACTTGTAATTGTTTTAGGCATTACAAAACTTGGAATAATCCCGATTGGTGTAACTGCTTCCATAACAATTTTGCAAGTACCTGTAATTTTAATTGCAATGATTGCGGGTTTGCCAGAAGCACTTTTTGTTGGTGTGACTTTTGGAGTAATGTCTTTAATACAAGCCGCAATGAGTCCAAGTGGAGTTTTAGATCCGTTATTCGTATTTCCGTGGAACTCAGTTTTACCAAGAATGTTACTTGGCCTTGTTGCATGGGTAATTTGGAACTTACTGAATAAAATCCCACGAATGCCAAAATTAATCAGCGCAGGTATTACCGGATTTATTGCTACGGTTGCACATACTCTTATGGTTATTGGATGCATTTATATATTTAATGGACCAGATGTTCAAGCAGCAATGCAGTGTGGATATTGGGCGTTAATAATTGCACTTTCGTTTAATGCAATTTTGGAAGCAGTAGCGTCTACATTAATTTGTGCAGCCGTTTTTGCGGGAATTGCAATTTCAGGAAAGAAAAAATCAAAACTTTCACAAGAATAATAATTGCTGTATACTATTCTTATGAGAATAGTAATTGTAGGAGCTGGATTTACCGGGCTTCAACTTGCAAAAGTATTAATAAATGAAGGAAATCAGGTTGCTATCATTGATAATGATGAAGATAAAATTCGTCATGCGTCAAATCAATTAGATTGTACTGTTTTGTGCGCCGATGGTAATAACCTGGAAACTCTGGAAAGTGTAGGAATAGCAAAAGCTGATTCCCTTGTTTGCGTAACAGGTTCTGATGAAATTAATATGATTACCTGTTCGTTAGTTGATACTGTTTATCCAGAAGTTTTAAAAATTGCTCGTGTTAGAAATTACGCATATTATGTAAATACAACGCAGGCCGAAAAAAAGCATTCAAATACATTTACAGGAAAGCATCGTCCACTTTACGGTATAAATTATATGATTCATCCGGACGTTGAAGCTGCAGATGCAATTGTTCAAGCGGTAAGAAATGGTGCAATTGGTAATGTTATTACTTTTGATAATTCGGATTTGGTTATTGCCAGAATTACTGTTACAAAAGAAAGTATTTTAGATGGAATTGCCCTTAAAGATATTCGAAACAAAACTGATGTTAAATTCCTTGTAGCTTACGTAGATAAAAATGGAGAAACTTCTTTACCTTCGGGCGGAACAATAATTCAGGAAAATAATACGCTTGGTGTTCTTACAACAAAACAAAATGTTTCTGCTGTTTTGGATTTGTGTGGTTCTAAGCAGAAAGAAATCAAAAAAATTGCTTTGATTGGTGCTGGACGAATTGGTACTATTATTGCCGAAAAAATGATTAAGCCTGTAAAGGTTGGTATGTTTGGAAAATTCTTTGGTAATGTTGCAAAGCATGGACAGGAATTTGTAATTATTGATAGTGATGATGAACTTACAAAGGCCGCTTCAGAAAAATTTCCGGAAGCTAGAGTTTTACGTGCCGACGCTTCAGACGAGGAGTTTTTGCGTGAAGAAGGTATAACTTCTTTTGATTTGGCAATTTGTGCGACACATAATCATGAAATGAACATGGTTTTGGCAGCTTATCTTGAGTCACTTGGAGTTGGACAATCAGTAAGTTTAGTTTCTAGTGCGGCTTTTGCACAGATTGCAACAAAACTTGGTGTTGATGTTCCAGTTCCTCTTCGTGATGCTGTTGTAGATTCAATTATGAGCCACTTGAGGGGCAAATCAGTAAAAGAAATACATACTGTTACAAACGGTGAATTAGAAATTGTTGAGTGCGAAATTACAGCTTCATCTAAGGTAATTGGAAAATCTTTACGTGAAATTTCTAATCCGGGAACGTTCCTAGTTTTAATGGTAAGAAAAGCAGGAATTGATACTTATCAAATTGCGGATGGAAATACTAAATTCTTTACAGGTGATCACGTTGTTTTAATTTCGCAATCAGAAACAAGTAAGAAAATTTTGCATAATTTTTCGGGAAATAGTGAGTAGAAAATGTTTTTTATTACATTGTTAAAAATTACGTCTATTCTTCTTGCAATTGTAGGGATTTTGTTTTTAATTCCTTTATCGGTGGCGTTGGCATATGGTGAAACTTTGTATTTGTTTTCATTTTTGCTACCAATGGGATTAAGTATTATTTTTTTATTGGCAGTAAACATTCCAACAAGAAAAATGAAGTTTCAAATTTCTACAAAACAGACTTTTTTAATTGTTTGCATTGCGTGGATTGTTGCCAGTTTTATGGGTTCATATCCGCTGTATGAAAGTGGATGTTTTAATAGTTATGTAGATGCGCTTTTTGAAAGTTTTAGTGGATTTTCTACTACAGGTGCTACAGTTTTGACGGAAATAGACAATTTACCGAGATGTATAAACACATGGCGTTGTCTTACACATTGGATTGGCGGCATGGGAATTGTTACATTAACCGTAGCCTTGTTACCTTTGCTTGGAGTTGGTGGATTTCAAATGATAAAAGCCGAAGCAACTGGTCCTGAAAAAGGTAAAGTTACTGCTCGCATTACAACAACCGCCAAACTTCTATGGCTCGTTTATATAAGTTTTACTTTACTAGAAACTTTAGCACTCCGCCTTGCCGGTATGGATTTTGTAGATGCACTTTCCCATTCATTTGCAACCCTTGGAACTGGTGGATTTTCGACCCGCACCCTTTCCATTGGAGCATACGATTCACCAACCATAGACATTGTTTGTACAATTTTTATGTTCTTGTCTGGTATAAACTTTTCTTTATATTTTTACGCAGTTTCGCGAAAGTGGAGCGACATAAAAGATAATTCTGAATTAAAAGCTTACATTGCAATTGTTGTTGTGGCAATTTTTGGGGTTACCTGTTCACTTGTTTCTACTTACGGAGGATTTGCAAAAGCTTTGCGCTATTCTTCATTTCAGGTAGTTTCGATAATTACTACTACGGGATTTTCTACTGCAGACTTTTTACTATGGCCGCCTGTTGCTCAATTTTTCCTTTTCTGTTTGTTTTTTGTAGGCGGATGTTCCGGTTCAACTTCTGGAGGCGTTAAAGTTATTCGCTGGGTTGTACTTGGTAAACAAATTAATAACGAAACTAAACGAATGCTTCATCCACATGGAGTATTTTCTATTCGATTAAATAATCGGGTTGGTCGAAAAGATATTGTATTTAATGTTGCAGCATTTGTTTCAATTTATTTTATGCTTGTCGGGATTACAACGTTTGTGGGTTGCCTTGGCCATTTGGATGTATTTACGGCGTTTACAGGTGCGCTTTCTATGGTTGGAAACATTGGGCCTGGTTTTGGAAAATTAGGGCCAGCTTCAAATTATTGTTTCCTGCCGAATTTTGTGAAATTGTGGTATTGTTTTGCTATGTTGGCAGGCCGTTTGGAATTATATACAGTAATTATTTTCTTTATGCCGTCTTATTGGAAAAAATAGACTAATAGCAATTCCTGGCGTATAATTTAAATATGAGTAAATATTTAATCCCAAGTGATATTGCAAATTGTATTTCAACCCTTATTTCAAAAAACCAGTTATGGGCCGGAAAATCTGTATATTTATTTTTAATTTCTAATGAAACTGCAGGTTGTTTTAAGGACAAAAAGAAATCACAAAAATACAAAAAAGTTTTTAATGAAGCACAAATTGAAGCAGAAAAAAAACCTACATGTGTAAAATCTATTCAGACAAAAATTTTTACTACAGAATATGCAGGTCACGCAAAAGAACTTGCGCTTGCCGTTACTGCTGAAATTATTGGTTTAAAAGAGCAGAATGCGGAATATGTTTTGGCAACTGCTGGTGGCGATGGTACTAGCCTTGAAGTTCAAACGGCATTATTTAATGCAGCACAGACAGTTCCGCAAAAACGCGAAGTAATTATGAATCAGTTGGCAATTCTTCGACTTCCGCTAGGAACTGGCAACGATGGTACTGATGGTCACACAGTCGAAGAACTTATAGATTTGCTCAAAAGTCCTATACATTTTACAAACGCAAAGGCAATTCGAGTTTATCCGGAAGGTAATCCAACACCTGAGCAAATTGCTGCAACTGGAAGAAATCCAAACGATTTTTGCGATTCGGAATATAAAGCTCCGTGGTATGCATTTAACGTTGCCGGTATGGGTCTAGATGCTTACGTTTGCTATATGACAAACCTAATTAAAAAGAAGGTTCCAGGTAATTTTTATCATATTGCAGTTGATTTAAGCGGATTAGTTTACGACAAAAAGTTTGAACCTGGTACTGGTACTTTTGAATATTATGACGAAGTTGGAACAAAAATTTACGAAACTACAACTCAAATAGAAATGTTTAACATGGGTCCTACAGGGCACAGAATGTACGGTGGTGGGCATAAGATTCTACCAGATGACAATAATACTTGCCTTACATACAAAATTTCTTTATTCGGATTAATAACTCAAAATAAACATTTTGTTGATGGAAGTCACAAAGATATGCCAAAACTTGCCAAACTTTTATCAGCCGAAAAAGTAAGAATTCATTACGACAAACCTGTAGTTATTGAATGTGACGGAGAAGTTGTACTTTTATGTAAAGAACATT
Source organism: Treponema sp. (assembly GCA_045615645.1). Lineage (GTDB taxonomy): Bacteria > Spirochaetota > Spirochaetia > Treponematales > Treponemataceae > Treponema_D. The sequence goes on along the minus strand of JAZLFF010000059.1, from coordinate 7,630 downwards.
TCCCTATTGTTATGGAAAAAACAGAACCTTGCCTGCGAATAATCCAAAAGAATTAGAGATTTAATGTTTTTATATAAAACTATAGTATAAAAAAAACTTTTACAAACAATTGTTATTAATGTATAATATAAGATACAGTGAAAAATGAACTTGATGTAAAGCTTGAAGTAGATCGCGTAAAAATTAAAAATGCAGTAAGGCTTCAAACTCCAATAGAAATTACAAGTTATACTTTGCCTCGTAATATGGAAGTTTATATCCGTAGTGTTTTGGCTGCCTTTTTGGAAGAATGTCATCAGGAACATTTGCAAGAGTATTTAACATTCTGTCTTGGAGAACTTCTTACAAACGCGAAAAAAGCAAACACTAAACGAGTTTATTTTAAAGAAAAGGGTTTTGATATAAATAATCCAGATGATTACGAAAAAGGTATGGAGAATTTTAAAGAGGAAACCCTTACAAATATTGATCATTATCTTGAATTACAGAAAAAAGACGGCATGTATATTAAACTAGATATGCAGTTACGTGGTGATAAAATCAAGATAGAAATCCGAAATAAAGCACAATTAACTGTTTTTGAAAAAAAAAGAATTCAGCATAAAATAGATACTGTTCAAAAATATAACAGTATGGAAGATGTTCTTGCTAATGTAATTGACCAGACGGAAGGTGCTGGACTTGGAATTATTATCATTATTCTTATGTTGCAAAAAGTTGGTTTAGCTAAAGAAAATTATCAGGTTGAATCAAAAGGTGAAGAAACAATAACGCGAATTATTCTTCCTTGTAACGAAAAAATTTTTGCTGCCGAAGAAATGATGAATTATGAATTTGTTAATCTTCAAAATACAATTCCAGTGTTAAAATCTCATTTTGATGAATTACTTCCACTTTTTGAAAGCAATATTCTTTCTAGAGAAGAAATTCTTAAAAACGTTCGTGAAGATCCAACTTTATCAATTCTTTTACTAAAGGAAGCGCTTAAACAAGATTCAAATGTTGTTGAAATTCCAAAAGCTATGGAGCTTCTTTCTGATGAAGATTTAAGGCGGATTTATTCTGCAGATAATAAAGAAATTTACGTTGTTGATGATACAGCCGAAAGTACACGACTTTGGAATCATGCAAAAAATACTGCATTCTTTGCGTATAATCTTACAAAAAATATGAATAATCTTGAGGCACAATACAGTGCTGAAGAATTATATAGTGCAGGTTTACTAAATAGTCTTGGTCTTGTTTTACTTGAGTCGGCAACAGAAGAACAGCGCAATTATATGAAAGAATTTACTGCTCAATATGAGTTTGCAGATAAACTTTGTGATGTATTTTGGGGCGGAAATAGTCATAATTACATAAACTTAATATATGCTAAACGACTTGGTTTTTCTGACGATTTTGCTTGTAAAATTTCTTATTGGAATTATTGGGAAATGGCACCGGAAAAGTTCCTTAATGCAATTTACACAGTTTACATATCAGAAATGATTCAGCATTATACAGAAAGACAAATTGATTATTACCAGGTAGACAAACGTGCATTAGATTATTTTGGAATAAAAAATGAGTCGCAGTTTTGTATGCTTGCTAAAAAAATGACAAAAACATTATCTGTTTAGAGTAAGTGATTCAACCCATTTTTGCATTAGAATTCCAAACGCAACGCCAACATTTAATGAAGCTTTTAATCCTTTCATTGGAATAGTAACTCTACCGTAAGTAGCACGTTTTAATGCTTCTGGACTTACACCTAATTCTTCAGAACCAATTATACAAATACCCTTTTTAGGGAAAACAAAGTCATTTATATCTGTACCGCCTGTTTCAAGTGCAAAAACAGGAATATCTTCGGGTAAATCGTCTAAAGCGCAACGTGTCCAACCCATTGTTTCTATTGTTCCCATTCCTGAACGAACTGCACGAGGTTGTGTCGGATCTACACAAAATGGCGAAATGTATACATTTTCGGCGCCCATTGCTTCGGCAGAACGGAAAATTGAGCCTAGATTAAAAGGTGAACGAATGTCTTCAGCGTAAACACTTACTCCAGGGAAAAAATCTCGCTGGCGGACTACACCGTTTTCATCAGCAGGGGCTGCATGTGGTGCAATTACTAAGTCCCATTCTGCAGGAAAAGTTCCAATTATTTTTAATAAACAGTTACGTGCAACATTACAAACACGTAATTCATCAAAAGGAGACAAACTAATCAACCTTTCTAATTCGTCAGCTTCGTCTAAAGAAATTTTTGGATCTTTTATTAAAATTTGTGTAATCTGCTTAATATAATCAGCACGTGGTAAAGCGGTAAAAGAGTATTCGGTACCTTTTTCGGCAATACCTTGAATGTCGCGTTCAAGAGCACCGAATGTTAATGCGAGTTTACGGCGTTTTTGTCCACCTTCCAATTGAAAAAGTTTTCCTGGTTCAATCATATGCTTAACGTTGGGAATTTTACGGATTAATATGCAACTTTAATAAAGTCGAATAAATCGTCGGTTGTCATACTGCGTGGCAGATTGTTGATTAAGTTTACAGTGCTAACATCTTCTACAGCCAAGGAAAGTTGTTCAACTGTAAGTTTTAAATCTTTAAGGCGTGTTGGAAGCTGAGCTTTTGCAATTTTTTGACGAACATATTCAGCAAAAGCTTTACATGCATCATCACCAGTTACATCTTCAGGGCAAACTCTCATAATATGAGCGAGTTTTTCCAACCTTGCTGATTTAAATTTAGAGGCGTCTTCAATTGCAAACGGTAACAAAATAGAAGAAACAAGTGATTTTGTAATTTTATATCGTGAGTAAATTGTAAGTGCAAGTAAAGAAGACATTCCTAACGAAGCTGATGAGCAGGCCATAGAGACCATGTTTCCGGCTTCAGAAAGTAAAACTTCTTCTGGAGTTGTAATATCAAGAGATGGAGAACCGTCCAAAGCGTATGAAAGAATTTCCAAACCTTTTTCAACAAACATATCGCTAAAGAAATTTGCTTTTTGTGAAAGGTAGGCTTCAACACCGAGGTTAATTAATTCAATAGACATAGTTGCTTTCTGGTTGTCTGTGAGCGAAAGCATAAGGTTCGGATCAATAAGTAAAAGTTTGCAAACTGAGTTTTGAACGTGCAAAAGTTTTAACTGATGATTTCGTGAGTCAGTAATTGGAACTTCTGAAGTAAATACGAAAGGTGTTCTGTAAGTTGTAGGAATACAAATACAAGGAATTGGTGAAGTTGTAGGAAGTGCTCCATCAAGGAATGTATAAAAATCGTGGATTTCGTTGTACAAAGCTGCAACGGCGCGTCCAATATTAAGGGCTTTTTCACCACCGATTGTGATAATTCCGTGGATGTGGCCTTCTTTTGCAAGGGCAAGCGCACGTTCTACGGTTTTAGAAGAAGAACCATCTGTAAGTTCTGCAAAAACAAAGCATTCAATTTTACGGTCAGTAAGTGATTGAACAATTTTTTCAGATAATTTAACTTCATTCAAAAATGGGTCAATAATAACCATAAAGCGAGTTCCCCATTCGTGAACTTGTTGTCCTAATCTACTGACAGTATATGGACCTAAAACAATATTTGGACTAATTCTAAAAATAAAATCTGACATTTTTTGGCTCCCGTGAAAAAAAAAGACGGAATTATTGCAATTCCGTCTCGCTTGTTTCTCAAATCAATTTACAAATTAAAGACCAATTGCAGACAAGAACTTATCTGCTGCTGAATTAATAACAGCATTGTTTAAGTAGTTTGGATCCTTAATCTTTTCTTTTACTTCCGCAATGCGGTCTGCACGTACATTTGGTGTTTCATTGGCAACTTTTTCCATATAAAGAGCTTCTGCCATATCTTTAGCTTCCTGTGAAATACTGATTGAATCAGATTCACGAACTACTTTAGATGTAGCTTCAGTCTTGCGGAGATTCTGAACATTGTTCACCTGAGTAACATTTGTAACACTATTTATCATAATAACGTCCTTCCCTCTACCTTTTAATTATCGGTAGACTCATCAGAATTCTTAATATTTTTTACACCAGAAATAAAAACTGCAAATTCTCCTTTAATGGATTGTCTTGAAGAATAATCTTCGAACAACTCAGAAGCTGTTCCACTAGTTATTTCTTCGTGCAGTTTTGTTAATTCTCTTCCAACAACAATGCGCCGGTCTTTTTGAATATCGGCAATGTCCGCCAAAAGTTTAACAATTCTGAACGGACTTTCGTAAACAACAATTGCGTCACCAGTTGCCATAAGTTCCTTTAGACGGCTACGTCGTTTACCCGGTTTAGGAGAAAGAAAACCTTCAAAGGTAAGTGTTTTACCACCTGAACCTGCTACGCTTACTAAAGTTGCAAACGCTGCAGGGCCCGGAATAGGTACAACATCAAAACCTGCTTCTCGAACGACATCTACAAGAACTTCACCAGGATCACTAACACCAGGAGTTCCTGCATCACTTGCATAAGCAACGTCATGTCCTTCTTCAAGAAGTTTTACTATCTTTTCGCCGGCAATTCTTTCGTTTTGGGCTCTACAGGAAATTAGCGGCTTTTTAATTTCAAAGTGATTAAGCAGCTGCAATGTATGGCGAGTATCTTCAGCAGCAATAAAGTCTACAGATTTTAAGGTTTCAATTGCTCTGTAAGTAATATCACCAAGATTTCCAATTGGAGTTCCAACAACGTATAATTTTCCCACAATTATATTATAAGTAGAAAAGTGAGATTTTACAAGTAAAAAGCAGGAAGCAAAAACGGTAAAACGAAAAATCTTTGAAAAATAGATAAATTTCCTCTAAATTTTTCGAAATTTTACATTTTTCCGTTGACAAATAGATTTATTGAGATATCATATAACTACAACGTTGTAGTCTAAGGTATTTTTCTGACGGGAAAATACCCGATTCGGAGAAATCCCTTAAACTACAACGTTGTAATTTAATAATAAAAATCATACATAACTAAAATAGGAGGAATTGTATGAAAAAAGTATTTACAGTTGTTGCTGTACTTATGTGTGTTACTTCTTTGTTCGCTGCTCCAAAAGCAAAAAAGGCAAAGAAAGGTAAGAAGGGTGCTGAAGGTAAAGTACTCAACATTTATGTTTGGAACGATGAATTCTCAGCTCGTTTCAATGATTATTACAAATCTAAGTTACCAGCTGATGTAACAGTTAACTTTGTTCAGACACCAAATGCTGATAACGCTTATCAGAACAAGCTCGACGAAGTTCTTTTAGGACAGGATAAAGCTGCTGCTGATGATAAAGTAGATATCTTCTTAGTAGAAGCTGACTATGCTTTGAAATATGTTGATACTCCATACACATTGGATGTAAAGAAAGATATTGGTCTTACAGATGCTGATTTGTCTAATCAGTTCAAATATACAAAAGACATTATGACAGACTCAAAAGGAAACCTTAAAGGTGTTTCTTGGCAGGGATGTCCAGGTGGATTTATCTATCGTCGTTCATATGCAAAAGAAGTTCTTGGAACTGATGATCCAGCAGAAGTACAGAAAGCTTTGGACAATTGGGATTTGTTCAATGGTGTAGCTGCTAAAATGAAGGCTAATGGATATTTCATGCTTTCTGGTTTTGATGATGCATTCCGTGTATTCTCTGACAATGTTACAACTCCTTGGGTAAAAGGAAACAAAATTGTAATTGATCCACAGATTAACAAATGGATTGCTCAGACTAAAGAATATACAGACAAAGGTTATAACAATCGTGCAAACCTCTGGTCTGCTGAATCTACACAGGGTATGATGGCTGACGGAAAAGTATTTGGTTACTTTGCTCCAGCTTGGTTCATTGACTTCTGTATGCCACATGACGAAGGTTCTGCTTTCGGTGACTGGGCATTCTGTAAAGGACCACAGGGATTCTCTTGGGGTGGAACTTGGATTTGTGGTGCTGCAGGTTCAGATAACGTAGCTTTAATTAAAGATATTATGTTGACATTAACATGTAACGCTGATGTAATGGCTCAGCTTGCTATGGATATGGGTGACTTTGCTAACAACGAACCAGCTATGCGCAAAGTTGCAGCTTCTGACTATAAGAATGAATTCTTAGGTGGACAGAACCATATGGCATTGTTCATCGATTCTGCTGCTTCAATTGACAAATCTTGCATGTCAGCTTACGACCAGGGTATGAACGAAAAACTCCAGGCTGCTATGGCTGATTACTACAATGACAAAGTTACTTTGGATGAAGCATGGGATAACTTCTACACAGCTGTTCTTGAACTCTATCCAAATCTTTCAAAGTAGTTTCTACTGAATAAATTAGATTAGAAAAGGGGGTGCTTATAAAAAAGTACCTCCTTTTTTTAGAATTTAATAAACAAAAACCGAGAGGATGTTATGTCGAACAAAAACACCACTACTAAAAAGTCGACACTATTAAAAAAAGAAAAAAAACATACAGTTCAGTATGATAATTGGGGTTACTTTTTTATAGCTCCATTCTTTCTTATTTATGTTATCTTTTCTTTAATACCACTTCTAACAACAATTATTTATAGTTTTTTTGAATATTACCGTGTTGGATTAATGACAGTTGGTCCAAACTGGGTAGGTTTTAAGAACTATATAGAAATTTTTACAGCAGGGGATAGCCTTGCTTCTTATTTTAAGAATACACTTTTAATGTGGATGATGGGATTTATTCCACAGATTCTTATTTCATTATTACTTGCTGTTTGGTTTACAAACACAGAATTACGTTTGAAAGGTCAACAGTTTTTTAAAACTGTAATATATATGCCTAATTTGATTATGGCCGCTGCCTTTTCTATGTTGTTTTTCAATTTGTTTTCTCCAAATGGGCCAGTTAACAATATGCTTAAACCTATTGTAGACAAAGCAAATATTCCAAATATTACGCTTATAATTACAACTACAACAAATTCCTTAAAGCGATTTGTTACTGAAAATGCCGGAGATGTAGCAATTGAAAAAGGAATTGCAGCAGTTATTGATTATTTAAGCAAAGTTGAAATTCCAAAAGGATTAAATCTTGAAGCTTCAATTAGTTATATAAATCAATTGTCAAAGGATGCTGTAAATGTTTTGAAAGACAATTACAACGGTCCTCAAATGTTGAATATTGGTTATATTATTTCTAATGGAATTCATACAGATGCAGCACCAATGGAACCAATACGTTTCTTTGTTTCTACAGGTTGGACAAGAACGTTAATAGCAGCTATGAACTTTTTAATGTGGTACGGAAATACTACTATTATGCTTATGGCTGGCGTTATGGGTATTGATAACAGTTTATTTGAAGCAGCTCGTATTGACGGTGCAAATCCAATACAAATTTTCTTTAAGATAACAATTCCTTTGTTGCTCCCAATTTTTGTTTACGTTTTGATTACTTCGTTAATTGGTGGTATTCAGATGTTTGATGTACCTAATATCTTACTTAACAAGAACGGTGGACCAAAAGAAGCAGGCTTGACCTTAGTTATGTACTTGAACAATAACTTACAGGGTAGTATGAACTATGGAACTGCCGGTGCAATTTCGGTTGTCTTGTTTATTTTAACCGGTATCTTAAGTGTTATCGCATTTAAGCAAGTCGGATCGTAGCCATGTCGTTCTGTGAG
>JAZLFF010000058.1:0-25362 GCA_045615645.1 Treponema sp. | reverse complement strand
TCATGTTTGATGCTGCAAACTCTTTTACTAATTCTTCTTTTACTCGTTTTACTGGAAAAATCATAAAAAAAACTCCTCGCTATGAGGAGATTCTATTGCATGTTTGATTTTATTCGTAGGGGGTGTTATTTATACGCTTACCTATTACTAGTAATCGTCAATTTTTACCCCCTTAATAATCTCTCCCCTTGCAAAGAAACTCAGTAATTTACCCCTATTGAAAAATGCTGCTTTTATGTTAAAATACAATCGGGTTTGGGAAGAGAGAGTTTGTATTGTCCATTATTGAAGATTTGTTCTTCTTTGAAAAGAAGAATATTCAACAGAATAATGTATTAATTTCTCGAGTAATTTGGCTTTCGGTTATTTCTGGGCCTTTGTTTGCTTTATGTACGGTGTTAGGAATTTATCCAATGTCGTACAGGTATTGTTCAATTCTAACTTTAGTTTCACTTTCGCTGGCAATTTTCCAATCAATTTCTATACGATTTATTAAAAGTCCGCGTTATTTAATGTACCAGGGACTTGTAGTTTGCGATATTATTATTACATACATGGCAAAAACTCAGGAATGTAACGTTGCGGTTTTTATTGAATATGCTGTTTTAGTCATGTTGACGAGCTTATATATAGAAAGAAAAGTTACATTAATAATGGGGCTTATGAACTACATTTCCATGCTTTTTGCGTTATTTCTCCGTTATTATGAAGCTTTTGGAAAAACGCTACCACTTGTTGAAATTTTTCAATGGTTTTTCCCGGATGCTCTTGCCAATACATTCACCTTCATTTATGTTTATTTAGCCGCATATTTTATTGCAAATCAGTTTAATAAAACAATTAACAAAAGCCATAATCAGAGTAAGCAGATTTATCATATGCAGAACGAACTTATTCTTGCCCTTTCGAACATTTTGGAAGCAAATGATAAATATACAGGCGGCCATATTAAACGTACCAGCAAGTATGTAAAAATTCTTGCAGAAAAGTTGAAAGAGCTCGGAAAATATCCGGAGATTTTAACACATGAATACGTTGCGCTTCTCGTTTCTGCGGCTCCTTTGCACGATGTAGGAAAAATCACCGTGCCAAATACAATTCTTACAAAAGCAGGCAAATATACGGATGAAGAATATGCCATAATGAAAAATCATGCAAAAGCCGGCTACGAACTTATTAAAAAAGAATTGTCGAATCTTGAAAACCCACAATTCATTCACATTGCAGGCGAAATGGCACTTTACCACCACGAACGTTGGGACGGAACTGGTTATCCAAATGGCGTAAAAGGCGAAGATATTCCATTAAGCGGACGAATTATGGCCGTTGCCGATGTTTTGGACGCACTTTTGAGCAAACGCCACTACAAGGAAGCCTTCGATTTGGACAGTACATTTGATATTATGCTTTCATTGCGCGGCATTCAGTTTGAAGCAGATTTAATCGATACATTGATTTTACTTAAAGATGATATTGTTAAAATTATGAATGAGTAATCCGTTCAACTTCGCGGTAATCAATTTTACCAATAGCCGTATGCGGAATTGAATCCACAAACCGATAATCGAGAGGCTTATCGCGTTCCGCTAAAAACTGAGCACAAAAAGAATCCAAAAGTTTAACAGTTTCGTTAGTTTTGGGAAAATTCTTGTTCAATTTGATTACCGCCGTCGGAATTTTTCCGGATTTCCCCGTTGAATTTGGAAGTCCAATTACGCAGCATTCACAAACCGCCGAATGACTGATTAAAACCTTTTCTATTACAGAAGGCCAAACATTGTGTCCATCTGGCCGAATAATCATACGCTTCCTGCGATCCAAAATATAAACAAGTCCCGCTTCAGAAATGTAACCAATGTCTCCCGTGTGAATCCAAGCAGTATCATCCTCATGCACGTGTATAAGATTTTTAGTTTCGTCAGAATTATTCAAATAGCCGAGCGTCATAGTTGGCCCATTCATACATATTTCACCAGGCTGATTATAACCTAACTCAGTTTTACCATCTTCTGCCAAAATCATAATATTATTGTGAATATGCGGCACCCCTACACTTCCAATTTCGTTACATTCCGGACAAACGGTAAAAGTCGCCGAAGACCCCATTTCCGTCATGCCGTAACCCTTATCAATATTATGATTACAACCGTGCTCACGTAAAAACTTATTGATAGCCTTTTCATTTTCTGGTAAAAGTTTGTCACCGCCCGCAACTACGCATCGTAAAAAATCAAGCTTTTTATTCTTTAATTTTCTGCTAGATAAAAGACTTTCAAAAAAAGACGGCACTCCAATAATGCAATTCGGTTTATATTTGAGCAAAAGGTCCGGAAAATTCTGAACTTTAAAAACTGGGACCAAAATATTTTTGAGACCTGCTGCAAATGGAACAATAAATCCGAACATTAAACCATAAGCAATAAATGGTGGCATTATATCCAGAAAACTTCTGCTTTTGAAAATTTCAGGAGCGCAAAAAACGGCCTGACTTCCAAACTCCAAAATTGCCGCTTCAGAAATTATAGCGCCCTTCGGAACTCCCGTAGTTCCACCAGTGTAAACAACTGCTCCCGCTTCACCATGTTCGTACAAACTTTCTACAGCACTTCCCTCTTCTCGACTATTAATCAGCTCGGCCAACCATGTGCCGCACTCCGTTTTTTTTGCCTTTCGAATAGCTTTTGCATACGATGAAAATTCGAACAAAAAGCGCTTGCCCTTCCCCATGTTTTTAGAAAAGCTCATTACAATAAATTTTTCAGGATTTATCTGATTGTTAAGTTGAACAAATTTTGGCAAAAATAAATCTAGAATAATTACGGCTTTCGATTTTGTACTATTAATTATAGAAACAATTCGTTCATCGTTTGTTGTCGGTTCAATAAAGTTTGCAACAGCACCAATTTTACTCAGCGCATAAAACACGTAAATACAGTCGGGAGTTGAAAGTGAGCAAATGGAAACAAAATCACCTTTTTTAATGCCAAAGGTTGCAAGTGCGTCTGCAGTTTTTTCTATATATATAAGAAGTTTTTTATAGGATATTTTATGACCAAAGTATTCAATTGCCGTCCGTCGCGCAAATTTCAAACAATTTTCGCGCATTAGCTGAAACGCAGTTTTACCCACCTCGCCACCGTAAACGTCAGTTGGTGTTTTGTTATAATATTTTAGCCATGGTTTATCTTTGGAAGGGAATCCCGAAATTTGTGCTGCAGAATCTAGTTTGTGTTCCATTTTTTTATTAAACTTTTTACAATAAAATTATTTGAAAAAACTGGTGGTGGCTATAAAGGTTTTACCACCACCAGCAGTTTTTTAGTTCCAGAAGTCTACATTTTCTTTTAAGTCAATGTCAGAAGCTTTGAAAACTGGATCTTTTCCTTCTTTGCGTTGTTTGCAGTAGTCAGCAAGACATTTAACTGCAGGTTTAGCAAGAATCAAGATTACAGGAATGTTGATTACAACCATAAGAGCCTGTAACAAATCTGCTGTATCCCATGCAAGACCCATAGAAACAATAGCACCAATAAATACAATTACAGCTGCAATAATGCGGAATACTGTAATAAATGCTTTACTTGGCTGTTTTTTCATAATGTAGCGGAGACAACCTTCACAATAGTAGTAGTTTCCGATTAATGTAGTAAATGCGAACAAAGCCATAGAAATTGCAATAAATGCAGGACCAAATCCGCCGAAAATATTCTGAAGTGATGCTTGAACAAATGGAGCTCCAGCAGTTTCTGCAGTTGGAGTTACACCTGAAAGTAAACACATAAATGCTGTTGCTGTACAAATTAACAATGTATCAATAAATACAGAAAGCATCTGTACAAGTCCCTGTTTTGCAGGATGAGAAACATCAGCTGTAGCAGCAGCGTTTGGAGCAGAACCCATACCTGCTTCGTTAGAATAAAGACCACGTTTTACACCCCACATCAAGCAGCTTCCGCCAAATCCGCCAAAAATTGCCTTGAAGTTGAATGCATCGCGGAAAATCATTCCGAACATTGCAGGAATAGAAGTAATTTTCATAACGATTACAATCAAAGAAACTAAGATATAAAGAATACCCATAATTGGAACTAAAACGCCAGTAATTTTTGTAAGACGTTTAGCACCGCCAAGTACACAAATTGCAAATAAAACTGCAAGAATTGCACCAATTACTTTAGGAGTAACTTCAGCTGTGTAGAAGCTGAATCCTGCAAATGCAGACTGCAAATTGTAAGAAGCCAAAGCATTGTATCCAACTGCATAAGTCAAAATAATGATTACAGCAAAAACAATACCAAGCCAACGCTGTTTAAGGCCAGTTTCCATATAGTAAGATGGACCACCATAAGAAGTACCATCAGCATTCTTTTTCTTGTAAATCTGAGCAAGAGTTGATTCAATAAAGGCAGATGCTCCACCTAAAATTGCTACAATCCACATCCAGAAAATTGCACCAGGTCCACCAAGACAAATGGCAGTAGAAACTCCAACAATGTTTCCTGTTCCAACACGACTTGCAGTAGAAACCATTAAAGCACCAAAAGAAGAAACCGAGTTTTTGTCCTTAGGTTTTTCTGAAATTACTTTAATTGATTCACCAAAGAGTCTGAACTGAACACCTTTTGTAAGAATTGTGAAAACCAAACCACCAACAATTAAGAAAAGTGGTACACACCATGGCTGATAAAGCACGCCACTAATTGCGTTAACAATGTTATCTAACATTTTTACTTCCTTATAACTTATTTTTCATCACATTTGATGATACTATCAATTTTAAGCCATTTTCCTCAATTTCACAAATTATTTTTGTGTATAAACTTTTACGTAATCCACGTACATAAAGCGGCTTTCACCATTCAAAATGGCCTTGTCAGTTTCGCCGTCCCATTCACCAAATTCACCAGTAATTTTAATATAGCCAGGAGTGTTATCAATTCCGTTACCAAAAGTTTGACCATCCATTACCCAAAGCAGTTTTCCGTCCAAATAGCACGAATATCCGTCGTTATCCCACAAAAACTGAAATACATGCCACTTAGAGTAAAAATCAGGATCAAGTTGAGTTACCGTAACACCTGGCACTTCTTTCAAACCTTTGTACTCGCCGTATCCGTCCCAAATTACAGTTGATTTTAACCTTCCGCGTTTAGTAACTGTATTTCCATTTTCATCAACCCATTCACTCGGGCCTGGTAAAATTTCAAAAAAGTCAACTTCAGCACCATCCTGCGCAGTTCCGTCAAATGGACCGTCTTCGCCTGTAATTCCTTCACTCCAAAAAGCCCACCACAGCCCGTCTGCTTCATCGCACTTAAACTTAATTTCGTACAAACCTTGAGCCTGTTCAAACATTACCTTAGAAAAATCCTGAGCTTTTGTACGTACGCCGCCTGAAATAAGTTTGCCGTCACTACCCTTTTTGCATTCAATAACAAGATTTCCGTCCCGAACGTAAGAACATTCATCGCGCCACCAACCATGTCTTTTCATATGTGTTTGGCGTTCCCATTCCGGACAGTGATCAAATTTTGATTTGTCCAATTCTGTGCCGTTAAAATCATCATAAAAAGTTAATTCATACTTTTTTCCATTAAAATCAATTTCTTCTTTTGCCATTTTTTCTCCAGAAATTTCGCGTTGGCTGAATGCCATTTGCAAAGTAAACTGATTATATTCTACAACGTTTTCGTTCATCTGTCACGAAAAGTTCTTATTGTAACCAGTACACAGAGGTCCGTCCCCAATTTCATAAATTTATGAAAAAGAGGTCCGTCCCCCTTTTCATGAAAATGTGAAAAAGGGGACGGACCTCCATTTCACAAAAACATGAAAACGGGGACGGACCTCCCTCCTCCCTCCCTGCAATTACTAAACAAAACATACCCAAATTGCAATTCTCGGGTTTTCATTTTACAATTTATTTGCTAATATCCTTAAAAAAAGAGATGAGGTTTTTATGAAAAAAGTTTTTACTATTTTAACAACATTTGTACTTGCAACATTTTGTTTGATTTCCTGTTCCAATTTTTCTAATTTTGGTCTACAAATCCCTAAGACCGTAAAAAATGCCGATGTACTTTTTATTACAAATCCAACTTACAATTCGCAGGAAAAAGACGAAGTTTGGGTAGAAATAAATGCCAAGGGCGGTTCACGAATTGTAGATAATGCGGAACGCGCTATAAATTCTTACAAAATTGGAGAATCTCGTCCGTTTTCTGATGATTGGTTGAACGTAAACGGAAAACCGCGTACAGGACAAATGGTTTACGAAGGCAACCACTGCTACATTTGGAACCTCGTCGATAAATACGAAAAAATCACTTTTACGAACGAACAGCTTGAACATTTTGCACAGCGCTTTGATGAAATCTACGAAAAAGAAACTGCACTTTTCGGAGACAAGTATCAGGGTGAATCTGCAAATGACCAAATTATGCAGTACTCCGATAAAAAAATTTCAATTTTGCTTTGCGATATAGAAAATGATGAAGCCCGTGGTCGCTGGGGCGGATTTTTCAGTCCTTCAAATTACAGTAAAGACGTTGGAAATAAAATTGAACTTTTGGTAGTAGATTCCTGGTTTTATAACAAAGCTGAAGAGGATTCGTTGTCTACAGTTGTTCACGAATTTAATCACCTGTTGAATTATTGTAACAAGGTAATCAAATATAATATTCAGTTTTCAAACTGGTATACCGAATTGCTTTCAATGCTCGCTGAAGACTTTTTTAAAGAGGATTTGGGCGTTAAGTTTGAAAATTCTTCACAATCACGTTTGCTAACCTTTATGAAAGGAAGCTATCATTATGGATTTGGAATCCCGTGGAACAATAACGATCAAAGCATTACATTGTGTTACGCAAATGTTTACGCGTTTGGCGCATATTTAGCACGAAATTACGGCGGCGCAGAATTAATTTATGAAATTGCAACAAACGAATATGTTGATGAAGAATCAATTGTAAAAGCTGTAAACAAAGTAAATGGAACAAATTACACTTTTGAAGAATTGTTCAATGAATTTCCATATATCCTCATAAATCCGGAAAACACAAACACAGCCCTTCCATCGTTAAACAAAGCTTCGGAAGTAAAACTCGGCGAACACGTTTACAAGCTTTCTCCATTAAATTTATGTGAATTGAGTGAAACCGTCAAAATACGCTCAAAAGATATAGACGAAGTTTCAGATTCAATGCTTAAACCATACGGATTTTTATTCTACGAACTAGACAACGAAGCTACATATAAAATAAACCTTAAAAACTTCTTACATTACGAAACTTATAAATACTAAATAACTGAGTTAAAAAGAAACGCGGTGGTTGAATTTGTCAAAACCACCGCGTTTTTTTATAACTATAACCTATTCTTTCAAATTACTCAGGCTTTACTAAGTTGATAGAAACAAATTCAGGATTTTCTGAATTTTCTGCCCAGAACTGGAAAGCAATGTTTGTACTAGACATGTTATCAATAATTGGGAATTCAACAGTTCCTGAACAGTAATTAGGATTTTCTAAATCTGTTGTAGCAGCAAGGTCTGTTACAATAATAGGCATATCTTCAGCAAGAAGATTCCAATAGTTAACTGCTCTAGAACCATCAAAAAGTGTTACATGAATGTTGTGTAAATCGTATGTAGAGTAAAGCTTGTAATTTACAATAAGTTTGTCTCCTTTCATTACTTTTTCATGGTCCAATAATGAATCAAAACTAAGCTGGAAAATTTGTGTGTCTCTACCAGGTTCATCATATTCGTTTTTAGCAAACTTCATTGCATAATCTTCTGTATCAATTTCAAAAGTATGTGGATGAGTAATTGCAGATGGTTTTGTTCTAAATGAAATTGATAATTCGTCTATATAGTGACCTTTTACATCGCGAAGGAACCAGTCTTTTTTTGAATAGTCATCTGGATAATCCTTGTTATATTTCTCATCATTGAAAACAATCTTAAAATCCTGATCGTTGAATAAATAAGGCTGTATTCGTAATACATAGTCTGTTATAAAATTCAGATAGTAAATACATTCATTAGAGTTATTGTAAAAAATGTAACCAGCATAACTGCTGTCCATTGCCTTATCAAATTTAATATCAATGTAAGCAACTTTATGAGGATCAACATTTGTGTCCCCATTCTGATAAGCTAATGCGTTACTATCAGCATCATAGAAAGTTACAGTTGAATTGATAGGCTCTGCAGGCTCAACACAAGAAGTAAATGTAATAGCTGCCAAAACAGCTAAACCAAAAAGTGATTTTTTAAGTTTCATAGTAGTCTCCGTACCTTTTTTTTATATATAATCAAGCATACAATATATAGACACGGATGTAAATCTTATTTAATCCAATTCCTGCAATTCCAACGCAATTTCTTCCATTTCGCGGTCAGTCATTGCAATAGTTTCGGCAACGCGGAAAAGCTCGCGGCGAACACTGTCAGGAACTTTTGCTGTAGTTTTATAACGCAGTTCGTGCTCCAGACACGCCCAAAAATCCATTGCAATTGTACGGAGTTGAATCTCCACTCTTACGTTGTGATTCGTTTTTGAAAGATAAACCGGAATTTCTACAACTAAGTGCAAACTTCTGTAGCCAGAATCCTTAGGATTTTCAATATAATCCTTTTGCTGAACAAGGGTTATATCCGGCTGACGTAAAAGCATGTCGCGAACACGGTAAATATCCGAAATATACGGACACACTACGCGCACCCCTGCAATATCGTCAATATTATCCATCATTGAATCAAAAGTTACAGGAAGATTTCGGTCCGCCAGCTTTTTAGCAATGCTTTCCGGACTTTTAATACGCGTTTTAATAGTTTCAATTGTGTTGCGCTGCCTGCGAACCTTGTTTTCGTTGTTCAAAATGTCTAGTTTAGTTTTTACTTGTTCAACCGCACTTTCGTAAATCATCATAATTTGCTGGAACTGGAAGGCCATTTTAAAAAAATCGTCTGTATTTGAAAGTTCCGAGTCCAGCATTGCAGGTAAATTATTTTCGCTCATACTTATAATATAATCATTTTTTTTCAATTCGTGTATTTTTTTACAGATAATACCCTACTTTAAAAATAAGTTTTGTAGGTTAAAATCAACTTAAAAGTAAAACGTTTTACACGAGGTATATAAATATGTTAAGAGAAATCCAAACTAAATACGGAAAGGTTCGCGGTTTACCTGCTGCCGATCCTCGCATTACATCTTTTAAAGGCATTCCTTTTGCTGCTCCACCTGTAGGAAAAAACAGATGGCGCGCTCCTCAGCCTTGCGCAAGTTGGGACGGCGTACGCGATTGTTACAAATTTGCACCAATTTCTGTACAAAATCGGCCAGGCCTTGGAACTGACATTTATTGCAGAGAATGGCACGTAGATGCAGGCGTAGAAATTAGTGAAGATAATCTTTATTTAAATATTTGGACTCCAACTAAAACCGGCGACGAAAAATTGCCAGTTCTTGTTTGGTATTTTGGCGGCGGATTTCAATGGGGCTACACAAGCGAAATGGAATTTGACGGTGAACGACTTGCCCGACGCGGAATTGTTGTTGTTTCAGTAAATTACCGTTTGAATGTATTCGGATTTTTAGCACATCCAGAAATTTCGGCAGAAGCTCCACAAGCACCTGGTAACTTTGGACTTTTGGATCAGCAGGCGGGACTTCGCTGGGTTTACGAAAATATTGCGGCATTTGGTGGCGATCCGGAAAAAATTACAATTGCAGGACAGTCGGCAGGTGGTGGCAGCGTAATGCATCAAATTACAGCGGAATCAAATAAAGGGTTAATTAAAGGTGCAGTTGTGTTTAGCGGTGTGTTCCCATCTCCAAAAGGAACTGAAGGAATTGGCCGACCAATGAATCTTGCTGCAGCCGAAGCCTGGGGTAAAGAATTTTTTGAGTTTATGGGTGTAAAAAATTTGGAAGAAGCGCGCGCTCTTGATGCTGATTTTATCCTTTCTAAATATGACGCTTTTGTTACAACTCATCCACGTATGTTTACAATTGAAGACGGTAAATTCTGTACTGCTGCTCCATTTGATATAATAGAACAAAATAAGTGCCTGGATATTCCAATTATGGCCGGCAACACTACTGACGAATTTTTGGGCATGGTTCCGGGAAATCCGAAAATGAGCGGAATTGAAATTGCTGTTAAACAGGTTTTTGAAACACGTAAAGCAAGTGGCAGTAAAAATAATTATTACTATTACCGTTTTAATCCTGATATTCCTGGTGAAGATAATCCGGGAACTTTCCATTCTGTAGATTTGTGGTTCTTCTTTGAAACTCTAGCTAAATGCTGGCGTCCTTTTGTTGGTCGTCATTATGATTTGTCACGTCAAATGTGCAATTACTGGGTAAACTTTATTAAAACTGGTAATCCAAACGGAAAAGATTGTGACGGTTCTGATTTGCCGGAATGGAAGCCTTACGAAGCTTCTACAAACTGGGAAATGGAATTTACTTCAAACGGAGCAGTTTCAAAGCAGGAAGAAGATCACGAGCTTAAAGCGGATTTACGTGCTAAGCTGAGATAATGCTTTACTGGGCGGGTGCTCCCCTGCGAACGTTCGCGTCCCTTTGCGCCCGATTCGCGTCCCTTGTCCCGCCCGCAATTACAATACGCCAAGAACAATTCCGCAGATTACAATTGCGGCACATAGCAGTTTGTAGGCAATTCCTTTTTCCTTGAAAAGAATGCGCCCACCGATAATTGTTACAATGCAGGCACTTTGCTTAATAAGTGTCATAATTGTAATTTTACTTTCCGGATTTCCGTTTGCAATAAACAACGCTTTATCACCAATTACAAACATAATCGCCAGTACCCACACCCAGCGATTTTTAATTACCGACAAACTTAAATGTTCCCGCCGAATAATAACGTAAATTGTGTAATATATTACAATAAAAAGCATGTACCAAAACTGCAGCTGCGAACTTGTAATATCCTTCATAAGGATTTTGTCCATAAAGCCGGAAAAAGAATTGAACAGGCAAGATAAAAACGCAAGAATAATAAAAATCGTTCCGCCAGCGCTCACTAACTGACCACTTTTCGGCTTAAACTTCAACATTAAAAGCCCTGCGCATACAAGCACAAGCCCTGCAATCTGCAGAAAACTCATGGATTCGTGCAAAAACAAAACGCCCAACAGTGTTCCAAACAAAACTCGCGATAACGATAAAATGCCGTACAAGCTTACTGGCAACTTTTTTAATGAATTAAAACTACAAATCCACGCTAAAAACATACAAAAAGATTTAAGCGCAATTAAAAGAAGATATTTTGTTTCCAATCCGCCAGCTTTCGGTGCCTGAGGAATAACCATTACAAATGACAAAACCGTGTACGCCACCAAAACTTCCATCACCGAGTTTGTTTCCATTGCCTTTTTTTTGGCAATTTCGCGTCCACCTTTTAAAAGCCCGTACAAAAGTACAAGAAAAATCCAGCTCATAACTGTTATTTTACGCACATTTTTAATTTAGGTCATCCCCAGAAAAATAAATTGTATGATATATTTCCGAATATATTTATATTTTCTGTATAAAAAATGAGTTACCTTGTACATATTGAAAATACTTTTACTGAAAGACGATATGGGAGTTGCATTATGGAGAAAAAAGTTTCAGGATTTTTTACTAAATTAGATGGATTTGACGTTTACAAAATCGAAAACTACGACTGCATGGATAATTTTTTTATGACAATTACCAGTTCGTCGGATATTTGGAACTTTTGCTGGTCGCAAGGCGGAATTACAGCCGGCCGTATAGACAGTAATCATGCAATTTTTCCATATTATACAGCCGATAAAGTAGCTGATTTTGGCGCTTACACTGGGCCATACACTTGCGTTTCGGTAAAAATGGACGATAAATCGGATGATTATATAGAAGAATGGGAACCTTTTGCCTATTTTTACATGACTCCGGTTCAAAAACGAGCGGCTGGAAAATATCTTCTTCATAATATTTATAAAAACTTTAATGGAACAAGAGTTTGGTTTGAAGAAATAAACACAAAGCTTAATCTGGCGTTTAGAACCGGCTGGACTTCGAGCGAAAAATATGGACTTGTTCGTACTAGCTGTATTGAAAATCTTTCAGACAAAACTGTTCAGCTTACAATTTTTGACGGTTGTCGAAACATTTTTCCAGCCTGCTGTACTTCAGACTTTCAGAATGAAAAAAGTAACCTTTTAGATGCTTATAAAAAAACTGATTTGGATACATCGTCGGGTATTGTAATGTTTACGGTTTCATCCATAGTTTCGGATAAAGCGGAACCAAACGAAGGACTTTATGCTAACACTTGCTGGTTTTCGACCAACGATAAAGTTCTACTTACAAGTGATAACGTGGATGCGGCGTGTGGTGAAACTTCTGTGCTCAAGGGAAAGCGGCCGGCTTGTTACATTGCGCGAACTGTAAAACTTGCGTCAAAATCGACTGATAATTGGTATCAGGTTTTTGATACATGGAAAACTGTGTCTCAAATTATGGAGTTGCAAAATCAGCTGAAAGACCGCGCACAAATGGTAACTGCACTTGAAAAAGATATTGCAGACGGTGACAAAACAATGACGGATTATCTTGCTGCCGCTGACGGTATTCAAAACACAGCGAATAAAATGGCGTGTTTGCATCACCAGCAGAACGTAATGTTCAACATTATGCGTGGCGGAATTTTTGCAAATGTAGGCGGTTTTGAAGAAAATGCATTCGCTGAAGATTTTAAATCCTTTGTTTTACAGCGAAATAAGGCTCTTGCTGTTAAGATAAATTCTAAAGTTGTGCAAAATAGTAGACAATTTAAGCGACTTTTGCTCGAATATATGCCGTTAACGTTCTCTCGCAGGCACGGAGACCCGAGTCGCCCATGGAATATTTTTAATATTAACTTAAAAGATCGCAACGGAAATGCAATTTTGAACTACGAAGGTAACTGGCGAGACATTTTTCAAAACTGGGAAGCGCTTGCCTACTCGTATCCAAAATATGTAAAAAACATGATTGCCAAATTCTTAAATGCTATGACTATAGACGGATTTAATCCTTACAAAATAAATCGTAAAGGCATTGATTGGGAAATCCCGGATCCGAATAATCCTTGGGCGCAAATTGGCTACTGGGGTGACCATCAGGTAATTTATTTTGAAAAATTTCTGGAGTTTTACAACAAGACGAATCGCGCGGAATTGCTTGCTAGCGTTGATGAGCAAATTTATACAAGTTCAAACGTTCCGTACCGTATCAAAAGTTACGCTGACATTTTGAAAAATCCGCGTGATACAATTGTTTTTGACCGCGAACTGAGTAATCGGCTTAAAGCTGAAGAAACTGTAAAAGGTTCTGATGCACGGCTTGTTCAAGGCAAGGATGATAATCCGTATCTTGTAAGTTTTGCGGCCAAAGTTTTGCAGATTGTAAATGCTAAACTGGCAAATTTTGTTCCTGGAGGCGGAATCTGGCTGAACACACAGCGACCGGAATGGAACGATGCAAATAATGCTCTTGCAGGCTACGGTCTTTCGGTTGTAACTCTTTGTTATTTGTATAGATTTGTTGTTCAGTTAATAGACATTTTTTCGAATACTAAATGCTGTACGGTAAAACTTCCGGTTGCGGTAAATTCCTGCTTTGAGGGGCTTTCTGAGTTGTACGGGCAAAATCCGCCGGAAGAAACTGTAAAAACGGATGAAAAACGTAAGCTTTTTGTGGATGCCGCTCAACGGATTTTTGAAACTGAGCGAAATGAATTGTACGAAAATGGTTACAATGCAGGCGAAATTGAGGTTTCTGTTGCGCAAATTGTTGAAAATCTTAAAGCGGTTCTTAAACATTTGGAATATACTATCTGGCTGAATCAGCGGGAAGATGGACTTTTCCATTCGTATAATACGCTAAAAATTACCTGCAACGAAACGCTTACCTGCGCAGGCGGGGAACTTACCTGCGCGGGCGGCGGCAAAATGGAAGTTTTTCATTTGCAGGAAATGCTCGAAGGCCAGGTAGCCGTTTTATCTTCAAAACTTTTGAATCCGGATCAGGCACTCGAAGTAATTGCTGCACTTAAAAACAGTAAAATGTACGAACCGCATCAAAATTCCTACATGCTTTATCCGAACAAGGAACTTCCGGGCTTTTTGCAGAAAAATTGTATTCCGGCGGCGGAAGTATTGGACGCAAAAGTGCTCGCGGCTCTTGTAAAACGAACGGGCAATTTCTATTTGGAAAGTTCTGCGGATTCTAACTTCCATTTTAATCCGGATTTTAGAAACGAAGAAGCAATGACTACAATAATTGAGACACAAACAGGGAATTATGTTCTTTCGGGTGAAGAAAAACAGGCTTTGTTTGCTTTGTACGAAAAAACTTTTAATCACCAGTCGTTTACCGGTCGCTCTGGAACATTCTACGCGTACGAAGGACTTGGCAGTATTTACTGGCATATGGATGCAAAACTTTTGCTCGCTGTTCAGGAAAATCTGCTAACAGCAAAAAAACTTGGTCAAAAAACTCAAACTGACAAGCTGATTAAAGCCTACTATGATGTTCGAAGTGGTTTAAGCTATAACAAAACGCCGGAACTTTACGGTGCTTTTCCAGCAGATCCGTATTCGCACACTCCGTACCTTCAGGGTGCAAAACAACCAGGAATGACTGGCCAAGTTAAGGAAGAAATTTTGACACGTTGGGGCGAACTTGGTGTTTGTATTGAAAATGGTATTGCATCGTTCGAGCCGTTCTTTTTGCAAGCGGATGAGGTGTGCTGGGACGGCGTGAACGCGGGTGGGGACTGTGTTAACGGTGTCGGCGACGTGAACGCGGGTGGCGACGTGCCAGCTCGTGGTTCGTTGGAGTTTACGTGGTGCGGCGCGGCAGTAAAGTACGAGTTTGGAGGGGAAAAATCAGTTTGCCCTTCCATAAGCGTAAACGACCAGCCAGCGTGCGACGGCAACTCTCTCTCTCTGGAAGAATCGCAAGCACTTTTTACACGCAACGGCAAAATTCAAAAAATTTTGGTGAAATTCAACTAAAGAGTCGCTTTCGGATTTGGGGCACGCCTAAACTACGGGTATTTTGGTATTTTTACGCAAAAACCCGTACTTTTTTCAGCCTTATCAGAAATATAGGAATTCTTGTTCATTGTTATTAAAAAAACTACGGGTATTTTATTAATTTTTAGAAATTTCTCCGTACTTCTTTTGTCTCCCATGGATTTCCAAATAAAAGTTGAAAAAAATTACCGCTTTTTTCCAAAAATCACAAAAAAAACCGTACTTTTCGCCTCTCCGTAATCCGGAAGTCCTTTTTTTCCCCTCGAAACGTCAAAAATTAAACCAGTTTTTTAATTCTCAGACTTACCTCTTGCATTTATTTCGCCATTTTACCAGAGGTCCGTCCCCAATTTCATAAATTTATGAAAAAGGGGGCGGACCTCTGTTATTAAACGCAACGAATAAATTTGCGGTTATAATCAATTTTCTGTAAAATAGAATTATGAACATAGGCGTATGTGAGGATGACATTGCTTCGCGCAGTTACGAACTTGAACTGCTTCGTAAATGGGCTGAACAAAATAATCATCCTGTACAAATTGATTCTTACTCTAGTGCCGAAAATTTTATTTTTGAATCTGAAGACAAACCTCAGTACGATTTACTTTTACTTGATATTCAGATGGGAAAGATAAATGGCTTTGAATTGGCAAAACAACTGCGTTCGCGCGGATTTGCCGGCCAGCTTGTTTTTCTTACTGGTATTACGGATTACGCAATTGATGGTTACGAAGTTGGTGCAATCCGTTATATTCTTAAACCTGTTAAAGAAACAGTTTTATTTGATGTGCTGGATTTAGTCTGGCGTGATTTTGAAAAAAAAGAAAAAGAAGTTTTCCTCCTGCAACTTGGTTCTGACGTTACAAAAATTCCTTATGAGGAAATATTTTACATTGAAGCAGAAGGTCACTATGTAAATTTATATTGCCGTAATACTGTAAAAAAATGGAAAGCGTCGTTTGGTAGCGTCAGTGAAAGCTTCCCTACACTTCAGTTTTTTTGTTTAAACCGCGGACTTCTTGTAAATCTTTTACACGTTTCTAAAATTTCTCGCACGGAATGTATTTTAGATAACGAAAAATCACTTCCTGTGGCGCGAAACAATTACCAGAGTTTAAACGAGGCATTTATCAACTTTTATAAATCTAAGCAGGAGAAGCTTTAGCGTATGTTGATTTTTGCCGTAATTTTAGTATTTGCAATTCTTGTAACTGCCGTTTTGGCGTATAAAATCACTAAGCACCACGATGAAAAATGGCTTTTTGACTTTCAGGATTCCATCCTTAAAAAGCAACGCGATGAAGTTGAAAATGTTTACAATACTATGCGCGGCTGGCGTCACGACTATCACAATCACATGCAAACTCTTAAGGCTTATCTTTCTATGAACCAGATTGATGAAATTGGTAAATATTTGGATCATTTGGAAGAGGATTTGGACAGTATTGATATTGCAATCCGTACTGGGAACACTAGTGTAAACGCCATTTTAAGCAGTAAAATTTCTATTGCGCAAAAACGCGGCATAAATGTTAACTGTAAAGCTACTGTACCGCCTAGTCTTAAAATTTCTGACGTTCATTTGTGCGCTATTATTGGTAATCTGTTGGATAATGCTATTGAAGCGTGCGAAAAAGTTCCGGCTGGTAAGCGATTTATCCGTGTGTATATTGGCCTTTTTAAGGAACAGCTTTACATTTCGGTTACAAATTCAACAGAAGAAACAAGACGTAAAAAACTTACAGAACTTATCACTTCGAAGAAAGGTGAACATGGACTTGGGCTTCGTCGCGTTGATAAAACCGTTGAACAATATGAAGGCTTTGTAAACCGTAAAAACGAGCCTGGTGTTTTTGCAACAGAAATTATGCTGCCGTTGTAACAATTCGTGAACCATTTTCAACATTTCGTGTACTTTCTCAATTAATCAGTTAAAATTGTAATATTGTGTATCGCGTGAGGTTTTATGAAAAATTCGGAAAAAAAGAATTCTTTGATTAAAAACATTGGAATTGTAATGAAAGCTTGGGTAACAAGTTATCCGACAGCATTTATTTTAATTCCGGTTTATTTATTTGTTTGTGTTGCAAATCCTTTTTTGTCTTCTTTGCTTTCTTCTAAAGCAATTGGTTCAATTACTGCGGGAAATGTAAAAAACTTTTTGATTACAATCGCTATTCTTTTGCTTTGTATTTCTGTTTGTCAGGGCGCTATGAACATTATCAGCAGTTTTTTGCAAGCTCATCGTATTTACACAAGATTGAATGTTTATGCCGGAACCCTTTTTGAAAAAGCAATTACCACAGATTATCAGAATGTTGAATTACAGAAAAATCAGAAAATCTTGGCAAAAGCTACTAATTCGTTTAGCAGTAACTGGAATGGTCCTGAGCAGCTTATGAATATGACTTTAAACATTACGGTAACGTTGCTTGGAATTGGCAGTTATGGAACTGTAATTTTATTGATTGATTGGAAGATTCTTGTTGCAGTTTTACTGATGTTTGCATGCGATTTAACACTTCAAACTCTTGCAATTAAATATAACGATAAACACCGTGAAGAAAGCTCTGAAATCTGGCGCAAAAGTAATTATATTAAACAGAAAAGTATGAATATTGCGGCAGGAAAAGATATTCGAATTTATCAGTTAAAAGAATGGTTTAGTTCTCTTTTGGAAAAATTGATAAAGGAACGTCGCGATTACGAAAAGCGAACTAATCTACGCTGGTATTTTCCTACAGTTGCAGACTGTATCATCAACTTTTTCCGTGATATTTTAGCCTACTCTATTTTAATTTCACGTGTTTTGAATGGCGAAATTGATGCAGCAACCTTTACGCTTTACATTGGATTGATTGGAAGTTTTTCTAACTGGATTTATTCACTTTCGAGCAATTTCAGTCAGCTTAAAAAAAGTAGTCATGAGTTTAATGATTATTTTGAGTTTATGAAGCTACCTGAGAGAATTAAGAATTCTGAAAATGATTGTTCTGGAAGGAAGATGGACGCGCCGGAAATTGAATTTAAGGATGTGACGTTCTGTTATGATGGAGCGGAAAAAAATACGCTGGAAGGATTGAACTTTACTATTCATAAAGGTGAGAAAATTGCGCTGGTTGGTAATAACGGAGCTGGTAAAACTACAATTGTTAAATTGCTTACAGGGCTTTATGAACAGACTGGCGGACAAATCCTTGTGGATGGAAAATCAATTGAAGAAATTGGACTTTCGGATTATCAGGATAATATAAGCGTTTTGTTCCAGGATACTAATCCGCTTGGTTTTTCTATTAAGGAAAATGTTGCAAGTTCAGAACCAGAAAAAATTGATTCCGATAAAGTTTTGAATTCTTTGAAAAAAGCAGGTCTTGCGGAAAAAATTGATTCTTTAAAATACAAGGAAAAAACTTACATTACACAAAATTTGAATGACGAAGGAATTTTACTTTCTGGTGGTGAAACTCAAAAACTATTGCTGGCTAAGGCAATTTACAAAAACGGAAACTTTTTGATTTTGGATGAACCTACAAGTGCGCTTGATCCTCTTGCCGAAAGTAAAATCTATGAAGAATACAACCAGATGGCTGACGGGAAAACTGCAGTGTTTATTTCTCACAGACTTGCAAGTACAAAGTTCTGCGACAAAATTATGTTCCTTGAAGGTGGAAAAATTGCCGAGTTTGGAACTCACGATGAGCTTATGAAAAAAGGCGGCAAGTACAAAGAAATGTTCGAAATTCAGTCGCAGTATTATGTGAAATAAGGAAAGAAATATGAACAAGAAAATAAATACAATTTTTAAGGTTTTAAAACTTACTCACAAATTACAGAAAGGACACATTGCTCTCATCATTATAAACAGACTTATAAACGCAACAATTCCTTTTGTAGGTGTAATTTTCAGCAGTATTATTCTGGACCAGCTGCTTGCACACGAACCGTTTCAGGATATTATGAGAAACGCAATTTTTGTAATTTCTTATGGCGCAATTGTTTCGCTCGTTTACTGGGGACTTGATAAAATTATTCAGGTAAATTCTGCTACTTTGAATGCAAAAATCGACAGAATGATTTGTGAAAAATCGTTTGATATTGATTACGACATTCTGGAAAAACGCGAAACTCTGGATATGATTAAAAAAGCAGAAGAAGGAATGAACGCAAACGGAAACATCACTTCGTTCTGCTCGAACTTTGCGTATATTGTTGAGCTTATTGCAAAAATCATCTACTCAATCATCATTTTAGTTCCGCTGTTTATTTCCAAACCTGAAGTATCGGCCGGATTTTTACCTCAGTTTTTGAACAAATGGTACAGCGTTTTTATTTTGATTGCCGTTATTGGCATTAAAGTTTTTATTTCTTCAATAATCAACGTAAAATCGCAGAAGGTTCAGCAGGAATTTTTTGTAAATAACGTACGTGCAAACCGCGAATATTCGTACTATTTCAATATTATATTTGATTATAATCTTGGAAAATATATCCGCTTGTATAAAAGTCAGAACATGATTATTCAGCGAATTAGAAACACGCTTAAGTGGATGGAAAAAGAATTTAAACGTTTGATGGTTAAAATCAATTTGATTCAGGCGCCGGATGCTCTTATTCAGTTTGCAGTTCAGTTTATAAGTTATGCTTACGTTGGTCTTAAAGCAATTTATAAAATGATTAGTGTTGGTAGTGCGCTCAAATATATTACATCTTATCAGAATCTTGTAGAAAGTATTTCGGGAATTTCTTATCAGATTGTTTACCTGGGAATTAAAGCTGAGTACCTTGCCTACTTCTACGACTTTATGGAAATTGAAAACAAACGCTACGACGGTACAATTCCTACAGAAAAACGTGATGACAACGAATTTGAGGTTGAATTCCGCGATGTTTCGTTCAAATACGCTAACACTGATAACTACGTCCTTAAACACATCAATCAGAAAATTAAAATTGGAACAAAAACTGCAGTTGTTGGTAAAAATGGTGCGGGAAAAACTACTTTTATTAAACTTCTGTGCCGCCTTTACGAACCGACGGAAGGTCAGATTTTATTAAACGGAGTTGATATCCGCTATTACGATTACAAAGATTATGCAAAGTTGTTCAGCGTTGTTTTCCAGGATTTTAATCTGTTCAGTTTTTCGATTGCCGAAAATGTTGCTTCAAGCAGCGAATATGATGAAAAGAAAGTTGTTGATTGTCTTGAACGTGCCGGCTTTGGAGAGCGACTTGCCAAGTTGGAGGTTGGAATCAATTCGAAAATCTACCAGCAGGAAGAAAAAGGAATTGAAATTTCTGGAGGAGAAGCACAAAAACTTGCAATTGCGCGTGCACTTTATAAAGATTCTCCGTGGGTTATTCTGGATGAACCTACCAGCGCGCTCGACCCTATTTCGGAATACGAAATTTACAAGCATTTTGATGATATGGTTCAGGACAAAACTTCTATTTACATTTCGCACCGAATGTCTAGCTGCCGTTTCTGCGATAACATTCTTGTTTTTGACGATGGTCAGATTGTTGAACAAGGTAATCACGAAGCGTTACTTGGTAGTGGCGGCCTGTACAGCGAACTTTGGAATGCACAGGCACAATATTACAATGTATAACTAGAGTTTTTCCGGTAAATCTTTGCGGGAATCTATTCCTAGTTTTTCAAAAATTACGTACAGGTGCTTTTTTACGGTTTCTACACTGATAAAAAGTTCCTGTGCAATTTGTGCGTTGGAGTAACCGTGGGCTGCAAGTTTGGCAACTTCTTTTTCACGGCGGGAAAGTAAGCTGATTTTTTCCTGCAATTCTTTGTTGAGCGGCGTTTCTTGCTGTGGGAGGGTTTGGTTTGGTGCGCAAATTTTCAAAATTAACAGAGCAATCAATCTTAATACAACGCCAATAAGAAGCGGACGGAATCTTATTAAAATCATCATTGTAAAATTTATAAGGCTTACTGATGAAAGCGTGTCAGTTTGGGTAATCAAACGTTCAAGTTTAGACAAAATGATGATTATTTGAATAATTGAAACTATCATTCCGGACATAATTGCGTTTTGAGAAATTTTTTGTATGACTCTTATGCGCCAGTCTTTTTCTTCACTCGGAATTACCAGTATTATTGCTAAAAGACTGATGGCAACAATCGCTAAATCTATAAGCATGGGCTACTCTTTAATTTCTGAAAGTTCGTCAATTTTTCGTTCAAATGGATATAAAAGAAGATTTAACAAAACTGCGTAAAATATGGAAATGAGCGAAACTGCCAGATTTGGTGCCAAAGTTGATTCATCTTCTAGGTTATTCATCATGCCAACCCACCCTATAAGTGTTGAACATATTCCCATATTCATAAAAATCTTTCTTAAAAAATCCATGTTTCCTTTATAAAGCAATTTTTCTGTTATGCTCATTTTTTTATTGTATATACAAAACTTAATTGATTTAAAGAAACTCTTAAAACTACCAGCCATGGCTAACAATGGAAATACCAGTAAAACTATAATTAACGACGGCAAATCTAGGAAAAAGGAAAAAGGTGCATTACCCATTGGAGTAAGCTCTGTTGTTTTTAGAATTATAAAAACGCCTACTGCTGAAAGTGTAAAACTGGCAACATTCCTTTGAAAATGTTCCTGTTGTTTTTTATTTGGAAACATTATGTTTATTTTTTCATTTATTGGTTCTTCAGCCATATATAGAATTGCTGTATTGTGAATCTTTTGTTTGAGCGTAAGGATAAAAGTATCAAAGATAAAATAATAGATAAAAGGTAAAATTAAAACCGCTAAATCTGGGCCTGCGCTCGTTTTGTTAGGCCAGTCGTTATAATTTGCAAAAAAGTGGATAAGACCTATAAGCGGGAAAAAAAGGCACAGTATTTTTAAAGTTTCTATTGCATTTTCAAGAACTCCATCCGCTGCCTGTAATTCACTTAGGCTAACATTTTGGAATTTCTTTTTACTGTAAAAAATAATCTTAAGTTTTTTGAAGTTAATGGATACCAGAAAAATTGCCAAAATTTCAATTAAAGTAAGAATATCCCAAATTTCGGATAATCGGCCACCACTTGTTAATGATGAAAGGAACACGGAAGCCAAAATAAAAACAATGCTCAATATAAACTCAATAATCATATTTCACCTCGAAATAAATTTTCCGTTGCGCAATTCGGTTATGCTTTTATTATCCATAGGGATTGAAGAGAAAACAAGTGGTAAAAAGTTGTATTTTTAGTGGTAATTTTAAGATTTTTGGTATAACGAGTATCAATTTTGGTAGGAAAATTATTGATACTCGTTTTGAAAGTTATTTAGACCTAGCTAACATTACATTAGGGGTTGCTTTTGAAAAATAAATAATTGTTTCTTCACCTGGAAGAATTTCGAATGTAAGTTCGTTGTATTGATAATCAATTTTGAACATTCTGCCTTTATCTTTTGTGTAAGTAGGACCACCTTCTGCTTTTATATAATATCCATACTTACCTTTAGCCATTGTACGTGTATATTCTTCGCCCTGTTTAAGCGTTATTTCTTTTTCAGAATATTCTTTCATTTGGCTTCCACTGTATTTTGTAATAACAATGTCAGACACAATAACATCTTCATCAATTTTTAATGTTACACTTCCTGTATTGGAACCACAGCTTGCAAAAATTAAACATGCTAAAACTACAAATAATCCAAAAAATCTTTTTTTCATATGTTTTTACCTCACAATTTCCACGGATTGTTTCCGCAGAATAAATTAATTATATAATCCAAAGTCTTTTTTTTCAATTGTGAGCAAAGCTAATTTTTTTTCTTAAAACGCGGGTTTCTTCCCTCCAGACTGTCTGGCAATTTGTAAAAAACTCGTAACCGTATTTTTCGTAAAGGCCAACGTGGTCGGTGGAAATGTAAGTGTATTCTGCATTAAATTCGCTGACTGCAAATTTTTCTGCGTGATAAATCAATTTTTCTGCATAGCTGTTTCCGCGGTATTCTGGATATGTAAAAACGCAGCTTATCCACGGAGTCCAGTTTTCGCGGCCGTTTTGAAAAATGTCTACTTCATCATTACGGGCAAGCGCAACAAAAGAAACTAAACGCGGACACATTTTTGTCTGATTATTTACCGACAGTTGGGTAGAATTTGCTTCATCTAAAAGAAGGAAAAATCTTCCCGGACCCAAAAGTTCATGAAATCCACCTTCAGTCGCAGAAGTTTTTGGCTGCCCGTCAGTTTTTAGGCATTTAATTATAAACGGAATTGCACCCCATAAATCCTGCCGAACTTCCATTTGCGTAAGGATTTGATTTTGCTGTTCCGGCGCAAGTTCAAAATAATCTGCAATTTTGAGAGAAGGTTCTGCAAGTTTTTTAAGTTCGTACATATGTTCAGCGGCAACTTCGCCAGTTTTTGGGTAAGTTCTTGTTCCGTTTGCATCAATCAGCTGCATACCTATTTTTTTCATTACGTTTGCAGAAGCAAGGTTTCGTGCGTCACAATCGGCCAGAAGCGTTTGCACGCCACATTTAGAAAAAGCATAATCTCGGAGGACTAGGGCTGCTTCGGTTGCAAATCCAAATCCGCGGTAATCTTTTTTCAAAACCCAGCCCATGTACGCCGTAGTTTTATCTTCTTCAAAATTAAGGTCGATGCTGCCAATAATTTTATTTTCGTAAATGATGACAAAATTAAGGTTGTCGGTAAGGCCGTTTTCGCGTTCGTAAATTACACGATTTATGTATTCGGCAGTTTCTTCAAAAGTTTTGTTCGGAAGCCAGTACATCATTGTGATGGAAGTGTCGCCCGCATATTCGTGAGCTTGAATTTCATCTCCGGGAAGAAATGTGCGTAATGTAAGCCGTTTTGTTTTAAGTTCGATTGTGTTCATAGTTTGCTTTTAGATTATACCATGGAAAGAGAAAAATCATTAAAGGAGAGGTTTAATTCCAGCTTAATACTTTTTATATCCGTGAATTTTAAAAAAAGTATACAAAACATAACTAATTTAATATATTAAACTTGACTTTAAAGATAAACATTGTTAATTTAGAAGCATGAAAGAGACACTGAAAAAGCTCCGTACAGAAAACCGTTATTCTCAAGATTTACTAGCTAAGATTCTTGGGATTTCCCGACTTTCTTATATGAAATACGAATCTGGGGAAGTTGAACCTTCTGTAGAAATTGTCCGTAAACTGGCAAAAATCTATAAAGTTTCATACAAAACTTTAATAGATAATGAACTCACTTCTGAACACAAAACTGTTTCGTACGAAAATTCTGCTTATAGTTATGAAGTTGCTAGTCCGGTGCCTGCTTATGATTTTTCAGAAAATGCTACAATGTCTCCAAATATGATTTCGCAATTTTCCCAAATTCTTTCAACACTTCAGAATACAATTATGGACTTACAGAAACAACTCATTTCTCTAAAGTCTTCAGAAGATACATCTGCTCCCTCAGTTTATAATAAATCTGCCGGTTTCAATAAAAATGATTTCTTTTCTCAAATCGGCAGCGTTCAAATTGACTCCTCTTTCATCGAAGAATTACGAGGTGCCAGCTTAATATGATTCTTCTAGATACAAACATCGTCATAGATATGATTAATAATGAAGATGATTCACACTGGAATCTTTTGCAAGAAGATTCTGTTGTTTTATGTGGAATTGTAATTACGGAACTTTATCGCGGAATTAAAAATGAAAAGGAAGAAAAAGCCATAGAACTTTTTGTAAACTCCATGGATTCTCTTCCTTTGCAAAATGATGACTGGAAACAAATAGGCCTGTTTATTGCAAAACTGCGAGATTCCGGTCTGATTGTTCCAGTTCAGGATGCAATTATTTCTTATCTTGCCATAAAATATAATTGTTCTGTCTGCACTAATGACAAACATTTTAAGATGATTAAAGCCGCCGAAGAAAAATTACAGCTGGCTTAAAGGGTGTAAATGAATCTATCTTTTAATAAACCAAAGTCCCACAAGGCAGATTAAAACGCCAACAACTTTGCTCCAGGTAATTGCTTCTTTGTACATAAAAAATCCAAGGAAAATGAGAGCAATTGCTAAAAATGCGTTTGTAACAGTTGCCAGCGTGTTTACTTTCCATCCGGCTTTGTAAGCGTAAATAAATCCAACTTCGAGACCGGTAATTACTATTCCTAGAATTATTGTTGCCCAGTTTGTAAGTTTGAATTGATGAAGAATGTTATCGCCTTTGGTAGTAACAAAAAACATGAGTGCCGAAAAAACTGTTGCAACGGCGTAAGTTATTGTCATGGAAGCGTAG
>JAZLFF010000057.1:0-18670 GCA_045615645.1 Treponema sp. | reverse complement strand
TAAAATAAGATTTGAACTTTTATCAAGTTCATAAAAATCTTACTTAAGGTTAATTTTTTTACAAATACTAACTGGTGCTGTTATGGATACTGGTGGTGCTCAGATGAGTATTGATGGTGCAGTTTCGGTGAAATAATCAATAATTGTAATAATTATTGTTTCTATTTTTTGGATTACCTTTTGTTGTGTCAATAACTTAATAGATGGTGTGGGTATTCTTAAGCTTTTTCCTATTCTTCCTATTGTTATTTTAGTTTTAGTAGATTTGCTGTTTAATACTATTTTGCGAAAAATAAAAATAAATAAAACTATTATTAGTTTACCTGCAACTATTATTATTTTTTTGCAATTGTGTTTTTTAATAAAAATGCATTGTTAAGTGAAGAAGGTTTTTCTAATTTTAAACTGGGGAGAACTTTGATTTTAATAGGAGCTGAACCAAATGTAACAGTAAAGAATTTTGATGGAGGAGAACAATTACTAATACATGCCGTATGCAGATACACCAAATTTATGCCTGAAAAAGATGTTGAGAAATATATAGATTTATTAATTGCAAAAGGTGTGGAGTTTTTTCTTAACCAAGGGTTTAGTATTTATACTAATTTCTTTGATGTACTTCACCCCCTAATAGAACTACCTGTATTTACTTCTTGATATTATTACTGCAAAATTTGTTTAATCACCTACAAATCTTGCACTTCACTGCAATATTTGCTTGAAAATCTGCAAATCTTGCAGTAGTATTGTCTTATGGTAATCCGAGAAAAATACATCAAAAAAATCCGCCCTTTTTATGAATCAGATTTAATTAAGATTATTACAGGAATTCGCCGTTGTGGAAAATCTATTGTTTTACAGCAGGTGCGTGATGAAATTGCAACGAAAACAGACAACATAATCTTCTTAGAATTTGAAAACCGTCGAATAAAAAATCAGATTCCAGATGTAGATTCTCTTTTAGCTTTTGTCGATGCCAACAGAAAAAACGGCAGATGTTTCATCTTTCTAGATGAAATTCAAAATCTTGAAAACTGGCAGGAAGCATGTAAAACTCTTCGGCTGGAAAATAATTCGGTTTTTATAACAGGTTCAAATTCAAAACTCCTTTCCAAAGAATTTACAAAAGAATTAAGCGGCCGGTATGTTTCATTTAGAATCAGACCATTTGTTTATAAAGAAATTCTCGAATACGCAAAAGAATTGAATAAAGAAATTTCTATTACAGATTATCTTGTATGGGGCGGTTTTCCAAAGCGGGTGGAATTTGACGGCGAGGCTATGAAGGATTATCTTTTTGATCTTGACGAAACAATCATTCATAACGACATAATGGTCAGATACAATATTCAGAAAGAAAATCTGTTCAGGAGCGTGTGTAATTTTGTTTTTCGTTCGAATTCCAGAATAATTTCAGCAAAGTCTATTGCAGATTTTCTGAGTTCCAATAACGAAAAAAGTTCAGTTCATACAGTTTCAAATTATCTTACTTACATAGAAGAAGCTTTTGGAATTGATATGATAAAACCTTTTTCTACAAGAACAAAAAATAAGCTTTCTTATTATCATAAAATTTATAATGCTGATGTTGCATTAAATTCTCTCCGATGCACCGATTCGCGCTATGATTTGGATCATAATCTTGAAAATATTGTTTATAACGAATTGCTTTATATGGATTACAACTTAAAGGTATTTAACGATTCTGAGCGTGAAGTAGATTTTGTAGCAGAAAAAGATGGTAAAAAATATTTTATTCAGGTTGCATACAGTGTGCAGAATGAAAAAGCGTACGAAAGAGAATTTCGTGCATTTGCCAATCTGGATAATCTTTCGCAGAAAATTCTTATTACAACAGATGAACTGAATTATTCAACAAGCGTTGTGCGGCATATAAAACTAAAAGATTTTTTGTTGATGGAAGATTTAAATAACAATTAGGAGGCATAGATATGGAATTCCGCACATTAACCAAAACAGACATCCCATCTCTTATAGATTTATACCGTCAGCTTGACCCAGTAAATGAATCAATGGAACTTGAAGAATCAAAACAAATTTGGCAAAAAATCTGTGAAAACAAAAGTATAAAATATTTTGTTGCGGTTGACGGTGATAAAGTTGTTGCTACCTGCTGGTCATGTTTAATGCCGAATATGACTCATCACGGGCGTCCAATCTGTTTTATTGAAAATGTAGTTACTCACAAAGATTATCGCAAGCAGGGACTTGGCAAAAAGGTAATTCAAATGGCAACCGATGACGCAAAAGAAAATAACTGTTATATGGTTTGCCTGCTAAGTAATTCAAAACGGACCGAAGCACATAAGTTCTACGAAAAAATTGGTTTTGACGGCGAGTGTAAAAAAGGCTTTGTGATGCGGTTTGAATAAAACTGAAATTCGATGATACAATATGAAGAAATTAAATCTTCACACCTTTTTCATAAATATATTCCGGGCACAAATCTATTTCATCACTCCAGGCTACAGTTTGGTGGTCAACTTTGGCAGTCATGAAAAAATCAATATTACGTAAGGGTTTGTTTATTTCGTCTGCCAGTAAAGGTTTCATGTCAAAAAGTTTTGTCTTTCCGTCGGCAAACTCAATTATAAGAGTAAAATCCTTTTGTGGATAAACCTTTGTTACCTGCCATTTCATAAAGACCTCTAATTAAGCGGTTTAATTTTTATCATCTCCTTTTCTGCAGACATAAATCAAAATTAAACAGTAATTCAGTTTGATGTAATTCACACCATACAAGAACCATCCGTAATTTATTTTTTTGCATTTTCCCTTTTATCTTCTTGATTCTCTTTATATTGATAATACATTGAAAATCGTTGAAAATAACATGAAAATGCGGTGGACTGCGTTCTCGTCCATTATTATACATATAAATTTTAATTCCTTCAAATTCACTAATTAATGGCATTTTTATTGTAACCTCCTTTGATGCTTCGATGATATTACAGAAAAAATTGGAAGTGGTCGCTTTTGAAACGACAAAAAATTAAATTTGTCGCTTTGAAAACGACCAGATGGATTTTATTAGCGGATATTATGACAGTATCAAAAATGAACGGAGGTTCAAATGAGTGAAGAAAAGGAAGTAAACGAAAATGGAAAAAATGAGAAAATGGAGGAATTTGAAAGAGAATTTAAAAATGTCACAATTACGCCGCTTCCATACTATATGACGGAATTGATGTCGTTTCCAAAAGAAATAGAAGAGATTATTCGGAAAACGGCATTTGAACACAATTGTACTTGTAATATGGTAATAGAACATTATTTACAGGATTTATTATCTGATAAACTTGATATATCTGAAATAACAGCAGATAAAATTGAAAGTTTGAGAGAGGAAAAGCCATATATTCTAGTAATGAAAGATGGTAAACCTTTTGCACGTTTTTCTTTTTTTGGGAAAGAACTTGGCATGAAGAAAGACGATGAAGATTAGACTATTTTTTCACCAAAATGATCAAGAATTTGGTTTACGGTAACAATATCGTAGATTCGTCTTTTGAAACAATATTTGATAATTAAGTCAGATTTGATGCTTGATGAAAGAGAATAGCCTGCGGCTTTTAATACATCATCAGTTTCTTCGGTGTTGAGTTTCATGGATAAACATAACTTGATAAGTGTGTTTTTATTTGGATGATAATCTGGTTGCGTTCTGATTTTTGAAAATAGTTTTCTATCTATGTCGGCTTTTTTGTAGATTTCTACTTCATCTAAATTTTTTGAAAGAATAAGATGTCGTAATTTGTCTTGCAAAATATCCTCATGATTTGAAATTGTTTTTGAAATATCCGGATAATCTGGAGTATAGGAGGAGAGTGAAAAAATGTTAGTTTTTCTTTTGTAAGAAAAGATTTTGGAATGTTTTTCGGAAGAACTTAGTGTTGTGAGATTATGGAAAATAAAGTTTTCGCATTCATTAAATAAGGCTTGTACATTTACTGATTGGTTACTCATAAATAAAAGATAATAATATTTGTGAGAAAAACAAAGAAAAAAATGTTATACTTTTTTTTGAGGTGAATAATTGTTTTCGGAGTTAGAGGTTTGCGACAAAATTGGGATTTCTAAAGCAACTTTGTTGAATTGGAGAAGAGAAGGGATTGTGGGAGAAATGCCAAATGATGATAAAGTATCACTTGATGAATATGTGGATGATATTTGTAACAGAGTTGGAAACAAACTTTCTTCACGAGCAAATAGAAAATTTTCAAATTTAAGGGAATTGATAACACACGGAATTATGAACGATGAACGGTTTTTGCTTTTGCAAAATATTGTGAGTTGTTTCGAAAAGTCTGGGGCAACTGTTGAACAGGGAGTAATTGCACTTATAGTTTGTCAGTTAAGAAGTGAAAATCTTTTGGGTGGAAACTGGTTTTGTGAACCACAAACTAGGATAGCTAGAGATTGTACAACTTGGATACGAAAAATGTGTAAGAATGAAGGACAGATTCCTGAATGGATGGAAATGTTTTCGGAGTTTTATATTCCTTCTCGAAATGATGATTTTCTTGGGGCGTTTTATCAGTCAGTACAAACTGTATCACAAAAAGCTCTAGGAGGCAGCTTTTATACACCTACAAAAATTTTGGATAGTATAAAAGTCCATTCTGAAAAATCTGTTTATGATCCTTGTTGTGGAAGTGGGAATATTTTATTGAATATTATTTCTGCAGAGCATGATTCTTCAAAAGTGTATGCTTCTGATGTGGATCCAATTGCATTAAAAATATGCGAAACAAATCTTGTTTTGTTTTTCAAAGATGCAAATATGAAAGCGCAGGTTTTTGAAAAATCATTATTCGAAAAATCTCTTTTGTCTGAAGATGCTGTTAAATTTGATTATATTGTTACAAATCCACCATGGGGAGCTAAGTTTTCAGTTTCTGAAAAAAGAGAATTATTAAGACAATATTCCGAAATTGAAACTTGTGAATCCTTTTCGATTTGTTTATATAATGCTATGAATTTTCTTCAACCAGCGGGAAAATTATTTTTTTATTTACCAAAGTCATTTTTGAATGTTACGGCACATAGAGGAATACGAAAATATATACTTCAGAATGATTTTTGTATAAAAATAAGATTATTCGGGAATATTTTTAAAGGTGTTGTATCAGAAGTAATTCTATTAGAACTTCAGAAATTCAATGAGAGTGAAGAGAAATTCAATGAGAGTGAAGAAAAAGGCAATGAGTGTGAGGAAAAAGCCAACGAATGTGAAGAGAAATTCAATGAAAATAATCAAATTGAAGTTATTACGGCGAATCAGAAATATTTTCTCCCAAAAACCGTCTGTCAGCCACCATCCTTCATTATTCCGGCAAAATCCACACCCACAGATATTCGCATACAACAACAGTTATTCTCACATCCCTACATAACATTAAAAAACAATTGTGATTTTGCACTCGGTATTGTAACTGGTGACAACAATAAATATATAATGGACGAAAAAAATCCAGAAATAGGCAAAGGTGAAAAAGTGTACCGCGGTAAACATATTTTTCCATATAAGTTGCAAATTCCGACAGAGCGAATCCTTTTTGATAGTACAAAATTTCAACAAAGTGCCCCTGAGTATTTGTATCGAGAACGGAAAATAATGTATCGTTTTATCGCCAACAGAATAATTTGCGCTATTTCTGAAAATGGAGAACTTCCATTAAATAGTGCTAACGTTTTTATTCCTCGAGTTGATTATCCGTTTGAAACAATTGTTGCACTTTTTAATAGTGAACTATATGCGAATGTTTACAAAAAAAAATATGACTCCGTAAAAATCTTACGAAGTCATATTGAAGAACTGCCTTTGCCTGTTTTTACACAGTCACAGCACAGTCAAATAAAATCTTTGTACGAACAAATAGTCCAGACGGAAAATAATCAAGTGTTAATAGAAAAAATGGAACTGTTTCTTAATCAGTTAATTTTTCAAACCTGATATTTTTCCATAATACTTTTAAACTCTTTTTCGCAGGAAAGAAAAATTTCTACTAAGTCAGGGTCGAATTGAATACCTTTATTTTCTTTGATTATATCTGAAGCTTTCTCAAACGAAAAAGGTTCTTTATAGCAACGAGGAGTTGTAAGAGCATCGAATACATCGGCAATTGCCATAATTCTGGCACTAAGTGGAATCCCATAACCTTGTAATCCGTATGGATATCCAGTTCCGTTCCATTTTTCATGATGACCAACAGCTATTTCTGTGGCTACTTGTGTATAAATTTTTGTTTGGACAGGAGCAATAATATCTTGGATTATACGTTCTCCTTCAGTTGTATGAAGCTTAATCTGTTCAAATTCATCAGGAGTAAGACGACCTGGCTTTTTGAGAATAACATCCGAAATAACAATTTTTCCAATATCGTGCATTGGAGCTGCATTTCCTAAGGTTTTAATGTATTCATCTGTGAGTAAATCGGTATATAAGTTTCTTTTCTGAGCTTTTTGCGCAAGTAAAACAACATAATCGCTTGTTCTACGAACGTGGTTACCAGTATCACTGTCACGGTTTTCAACAAGGTTCGACAAACTAAAAATTGTGTGCTCTTGAATTTTCAACAATTCTTCCTGCATAACGTACAGTTTTCTTTTTTCTGCAGTTAAAATGCTATCAACAATTGTATATCCTGCAAAAGTAAAAAGTACACAAACTAAAAGCAGCAGAAATGCAAGAAAATAGAAGAAAGGTGTATTAGTAAACTTTTTCAACGGAGATAGAGAAATATACCATGTGGAAATAAAATATTGTTTACGGAATGTCATGGTATCTTTATTTCTCTCCGGAAGATTTCCTTTTGTTGATGAAAAAATACTTTGAGGATATCCGGTTGAATTGTTGATTCTCCAGATTTTGTAAGAAAAACCTCTATCCGTAATAGTTTTAAAGTTTATCTCATCAAATGTATCTGGAAATAGAATGTTCACGCATACTAGAGAGTCGAGTACACGATTGTCAAATTCATCAAGTTTAAATGCTGGCGCAACGGCACCAAGTACGCGTTTTCCGTCCGGTAATGGATACGGTCCTATTAAATATGGACAGTTATCTTCTATCAAACTGTCAATGTCTACCGTTTCAGGGAAATCAGATGAAAAACTTCTACTTAAAAGCAGTTCATTCCCTTCAACCGGATAAACATTTGATACAATTCCATCTTTTGCAATAATTACATTATAAACATTACTATTTTTGACAATTTGTTGAATTGGTTTCGAATAGTCAGAAATTTTTCCATTACTACTTTCAATTAATGATTTAATTGAGTACACGCAGGAAAAATGTTTCATCATAGCATCGTAAAGTTGTGAACCTAGTGATTCTGATGTCGTGACCATGTCGGCTGCATTCCGTTCAACGTAGAGATTTTCGTAATTTTGAACAATCAAAAAGGATAACAACATTGAAAGCACAAAAACAAGTAATGGTACAGTAATCAATGTTGATTCTTTTATCTTACGTTTTTTATTAACTTTCATAAGTAACCTATTACAATGAATTAATCCTTCAAGCTTACAGTAAATGGATAACTGATTACGGTTCTCTGATAATGAGCTGTGAGTTTACAGTTGTAAACGTATCCTGAAGGCAGATTCTTTAAAGGAATTGTAAAGGTATTTGCAGTTCCTCGAGGGGCACCTACTTGTTCTTCTGCTAAATAAGTTCTTCCACCATAAGAAATTTCAAAAATTACTCTGTCATAAACCCACGTTGGATCAGTTTCTTCACTTGGTTCAGGAAGTTTTATAGAAACTTCAGTTTTCAGTTCTGTGCCACCTTCTACAATTGGAGTTCCATTAGCCTTAGAGAATATATTTGTTTCATTTTTCTTAAGTTCAGATTCTGCGACTCCAAAACCAGAAACATAGCTTGCAAGAATATCATAATTATTATCATCGTAAACTTCAACATTACCAATACGTGAATATGATGCATAAAGGTCAAGATTTTTGTAACCAGCGTACGGATTTGGAGGATAAACATTTGGAGTACTTGAATCATAATCATACTTTTCTCCACCAAGACCTTCGGCCCAGTAAAGCCAGTCTGCGGCACCGCTGTAAAGATAAGGATTAGCAGTTGTTCCAACTTTTTTGCCCGTTCCTGCATCAGTTTCACCAACTGGATTAATTACTGTATATGAGTTATCACTTTGTCCCCAATAATTAACCTGATCGAGGAATACTTTTGATGTAGCCCCAGTTTCCCAAGTTCCGCCTTGAATATGGTAAGTTACCTGGTAACGGTTGATAACAGTGTATTTATTACCGTTTGAATCGTCATTAATTGTTACATAAGCTGCAGTTACCGATTTTCCAGCGTTATTTTCTGAATACAAACGTGCAATGTAACGTTTTCCAAGTTCAAGATAAAGGGTTAAACTGCTCTTGTTTGCAAATAAAGAACCTGCCTTGTAGTAACGCAAATCTTTACGAACATCGTTTAAGTAGTCAAAAGTAAGAACTTTATTGTTATTGTCAACTAATGTCTCCCACTCAGTATCTGAAGCTACCAGACTAGCAGGTGTAGTTTGCTCGTCAGTTAAAAGCATAAGGTCGAGTGCAAAATTCATTTCAGTGTCGACTGCGCTGCCATCCCATGTGAATTCGGCAGAATAAAATCCGTTTGCATCTTGATTTTCGTCTTCATTATAAGTAACTCTGAAATCCGAAGGTGCAACTGGTTTTTCACCTATTAAATTTGGAATGATGATTTGCGTTGTTAAGTTTCCATCAGCTCCAGTAATGCTTGTTGTAGTTTTTCCTGGGAGAATAATAACAGTATCATTCCATACATATTTTCGATTTTCGTTTTCTTTTGTAAAATTAATCTGGAAAAGATAAGAACCTGGTGCAATAGAAGCTCCGTTTGCCGTATAACTATCGGTTGTAAAACTGGCGACTGGATTAAAACTATTAACTTCCGGACTTACACTTTGATTATACAATTCTTCCGACAAATCAATATCTCCAGTAGCGCCTGAAAAACCTGTAACAGCATTTCCAGTTTCTAAATCGTAAATGCCGGCTGTTGCGACATAACCTTCTGGAATTGGCCAATCATCTTGAAGTGCAATTTGGAGTTTAATGTCACCCTTTTTTGTAAGTCCTTTTGGACTGAGTGTAAATTTAATTTCGTTTGTAAACATCATGTCGACATTTGCATAACCAATTAAAACAGCATCGCTTAAAATGTCGCTTTCAGTAGTCAGACCATCAGTTTCACAGGCTACAAGGGTAAGTTCCCAATTGTAACAATCAATATCAATGATAACTTCGCCAGTAATACCGTCTTCAGAAGAAACTGAAACTAGTTTTGGAAGTAGCTCCTGACCGCTTTGTGCGTGACCATAAAGATAGAAGAAAAGTGAATCTCCAACTCCCGAATCTCCAATCTTAAATGCTTCCGAAGTAATAGTACGACTTACATTTTCTTGTTCATCAATTTGAAAAATTTGTAAGTTTTCGTCTGTGGTGATGGAAATATTTAAAGTATCTCCAGTAGTAATTCCTTCACCTTTAACAGTTGCTTCTCCGCTTAAATCGTTTTTACAGCAAAGAAGAAGCATTCCCAAAAGTGTGGCTGCAATAATAGACAACCAAGTGATTTTTTTCATACATTCCTCCTATGAAAATCCCACCAAATTATTCACACATCCTTGTGTTACTATTCACTTTTTTTTATTTACTTTTAACTGTTATTTAATATTTTTCTAATTGATCGTAGATAACTAAAATTGCAGAATCGCTATACGCATTTCCTTCCGCATCAGTTACTACGAGTGTGACTTTATATGATCCACATTCCAATGAAGGATAAGCTTCTGGAATATAAAACCTAAAATCCTTTTTTGAAGCGCCACTTAAGTTGTAAAATTTCAGCGAAGGTGTAACGTTGTTTCCTTTTGAATCGTACAAGCGCCACAAATAAGTGTTACTTTCCGGGGCTGCAAGATTCACAGAACCATTAGTGCAAATGTAATACGCGGAATAAAGCATTTCAGATTCTAAAAAGTTTTCGTCGCCAGGTTTTGGATGTACAACTTCATCTTTTGTCGGCTTATAATATTGATTATATTCGTCAAGCATATCCGACAGACTGTTTGTACAACCTGAAAATACGCCTGCAATTACGACAAAAAATGCAAAGAGACTAAATAAACTGACAAACGACTTAATTTTTCTCGTTCTGAAGTCAATATTCATATTGAGTAGCAATCTCCGAATTTATTATCGGCAGATTTATACTAAAACTTGCGAAAATTCCTACAGAAAATTTTAAAATTGTGTCAAAATTGGCATTTACGGCTATTTTAAACTGATTATAATCGATTCCAACTTTTAGACTTGTTTCGAATGCAGCTTTTGGTGGCAAAAAAAGTCCTTTTTTTCCAAATTGTTGATTCCAGAGTGACCACAAACTGATTCCTGCAGAAATTTCTGCAAAAAAAGGAATATCTTGTTCAAACGGGTATGTATAAATCCCGACTGGAAAATCAAATTTTGTTCCAAGTAAAAGTGGATTTTTTAGAATGGTATTATTTTCTTCGTAAATATAAGTAAAATTCTTTGCCGGAAATGCAATTGAAGGTTCAATTCCTCCTCCAAAGTAAAACGGAGGTTTGAGGGTATAGTTTTTATAAATTCCTGCCACTCCAAGGTTTACTGCATACGGCGATGAAATGGAAGAAACATGTATTCCAATTTCTGCTACGTCATATTCTGGTGTGCGCAAATCCTGTGCAGACAAAATGGTTGTGGCGAGAAAAGTAAATAAAATGAAAAACTGTTTCCGACTCATTAGTTAATTATCGGAAAAATTACTCAAATCTAAAATACTTAAAATCAAAGTTGCAGCCTGGTAAGAAAACAAAACTAACTTTGTTTAGTCCGCATACTTTTTTAAGTTCAAAAGTTTTTTCCTCATAATCACTTGTGTGCTCAAATTCAATAACTTGAGTTTCGGTAGAATTTTCGCCAAAGAACTTAATGTTAATAGTATTGTTTTCGTTGTTAGATTTTCCGCAGATTATAAGCTTTGTTGCTCCTTTTTCAGAAAAATCCATATTTGCAAAATCCAGATTTACGTTATTTCCAATACCTTCAATTGCAGTTTGCGTTTTTGTGAATGTATCACCAATTACAACATCAGCGTCAAGTGCACGCAACTTTGCGAAGGCTTTTGGAGTTTTGTCAAAATAGAAACCTTTTAGTTCAAAATCATGTGGCATAACAATGGAAATTGTATGAACGCCGAACAAACGTCTGTTCAACGTAAAAACATTTTCATTAAACGTATTGTAAACGGATT
Source organism: Treponema sp. (assembly GCA_045615645.1). Taxonomy (GTDB): domain Bacteria; phylum Spirochaetota; class Spirochaetia; order Treponematales; family Treponemataceae; genus Treponema_D. Next base: position 7,320 of record JAZLFF010000057.1, on the reverse strand, counting down.
CGTGACTATAAGTAAATTTTCCAAGACAATCTTTACCAGGAACTCCATCCCAAACTTCTACGGGCAGTTGAGTTTCAAAACTAAAAATCGGAATGTGAATTCTGTCTGCGCCATCAGCACCAAAATCGACTTTTTCAAAACCAACCCAGGTAGCTCCACATCCGCGGTTTGTAATTCCGCTTTCCAAACTTACGCTCGGCCTTTTTTTACTTTCGTCGCAAAGCGTAAATCTGCAGCCTTCAATCAGTTTGAATGGATTCAATTTCGGATTTCCCAAACCTTTTACACTAAAGTTTAAATCACTTATAACTTCATCAAGTTCAGAACCATTTTTTGCTACACAACGTAAAATGCAGTCTCCGTCACTAACTGCCTTTATTATTGCAGTTTCGCTACCAGTACCTTCGCCAGTTTTTGATTCAACATGAATATAATCACTGGAAACACATTCTTTTAAAACCGGATTCCAATTGATTTCTTTAATACTTGCGTTTACCGGAAGAACTTTTGCTGTAACTGTAATTTGGCGATTAGAGGTGTCCATTTTTGGACTTCCGCCTGCAATAATTTCAATTTTTCTAGTCGGAATAAAATCATAAACAGGGTGAATTGACCAATAAGGTGCAGCTTCAACCCATTTTTCACCGTCATATTTTAGCGAAACGTTATCAAGACCTTCGCTTGCTGCTGTAATAACAAAACTTGAGTGATTGTTCTTTGCGCGTACAATTGCCAAAAGTCTGTTTGCAAAAAGTTTTCTTGAATGAGAGTTGCCGTTGTCACTTTTGTACTCCTCGTAATCAGTTGAATCGCCGTTATCCATTCCTACAAGTTCTGCATCTCCAGTAACGTTAAAGGTGATGTAGTTTCGTGCATTTTCAACAGGTGTTCCGGCCGCGTCAACAGTCATCAAATCAATAAAAAACAGATTTCCAAGACGAGTTGAGCATTTTCCGTTTTCTTCAAAAGTTTCAGGAGTCATTACAATTTTTGCAGGGTCACCAAACGAACGCTTAACCTCTTGTGCAATTACATTTCCGTTTACATCGTAAGCTACGGCTTTAATTTCTCCCTTGTGGTATTCAAGCTGCCATTGACCAAATGGACGCAGCCCGTGTTCGTGGTCAATATTCTGGCGACCAAGAGATTTTTCGTTAAAGAATAGTTCAACAGATTCTGCATTCGTATAAGCTTTTACATCAATAATCTGACCTTCGTTCCAGTCCCAATAGGGCAGCAGGTGAACAAAAGGTTTTGCTTTTTTTCCGGCCCATTCAGATTTATATAGAAAGAAAGTGTCTTTTGGAAAACCTGCAGTGTCGATTTGCCCAAAGTAAGAGTTTTTTGAATGGTACGGAGTTGGTTCGCCAATATAGTCCCAACCAGTCCAAATGTATTGACCAGCACTGAACGGACAATCGCGGTCGTTAGTAATAACTTTTTGTGTACTTTCGCAGCCCCAGGAAGTTGTACAATTGCCGAGCGTTGAACACTGTCCGTCGCTGAAAGTAACTAGTTTGAGGGAATCCGGAAAGTGATAAATTCCGCGGCTTTGAACAGTTGAGGCAGTTTCTGAACCATAAATCTTCCATTCAGGATATTTCGAGTGATGTTCATTGTACAAACGTTCGAGGTAATTATATCCAACGGTGTCAATTTCCTGTGCACAACGTTGCGCTCCGTCGGTCATCATGTAGTTTGAAGCAATTGTAATTGGCGTTACACAGTCAAAATCATTTTTGCGGACATAACTGTAAAGTTTTTTTGTAATTTCGTAGCCGTTGCCCATGTGAGTGTCGTAAATCTCATTTCCAATTGACCACATAATTAAACTTGGATGATTTCTGTCGCGGCGTACCCAGTTTACAGTATCACGTTCACACCAGTCATTAAAATAATTACCGTAATCAAATGGAGTTTTCGGTTTTTCCCACATATCAAAAGCTTCATCATCAACCATAATTCCAAGTTCATCACATAAATCCATCCAACCTTTTGGAGGAGGATTGTGAGAACAGCGTACAGAATTTACACCCATTTCCTTAAGCTTTAAAAACTGTCGGCGTAATGCATTTTTGTCAAACGCAGCACCAAAAGCACCGTGGTCATGGTGATGGCACGCTCCGTTAATTTTCAAATGCCTTCCGTTTAAGAAAAATCCTTTGTCTTTATCAAATACAGCAGTCTTAAATCCAAAATGCTCAGTTTTAGAATCTGCAACTTTTTCGTCCTTATCTAAAACTTCAGTTTCTAAAATATAAAAATAAGGATCATCAACATCCCACAAATGCGGATTTTCTACTTCAAAGTTGATTTCTCCCTTCCAAACTTTCCATCCTCTTACGGCAGAAACATTTTTCTGTAAGTATTCCCAGTCTTCACCACAAATTTCCGAAAGTTTTTCATTTTTACTTTCAAAGAAAACACTGCCTTCTTTATTGAGTAATCTGCATCTTACAAAATATTCTTCTGCGTTTCCGCAAACTTCCAGATTTCCTTTACAACTCCAGGTTTTACAGTTTTCACGTTTCTTTGCTCTAAAATAATTCCCATCTTCCGAAAGCCAAACTCTTCCAGTTTTTGTTAACCATACATCGCGGAAAATTCCTGCTCCGCTATACCATCTAGTATTACAATTTTCATAAACTGCAATTACAGTAATTTCATTTTCGCCAGAAGTAACAAAATCCGAAATATCAAATTCAAAAGTAGAATAACCGTACTTCCATTCCCCAGCTTTTTTTCCATTTATCCAGATGGCGCTGTTCATATAAACGCCTTCAAAGCGGATTGCAATATGACAGTTATCAATTTCTTCGGATTTTAAAGTGAAAGTTTTTTTATAACAACCAACACTGTTTTTGTACAAATCCTGAACATGCCAAATTTGCCAGTCATGCGGCACACTAACCGGTTTATAAAGAAGAGTCTGTGCATTTTCGAAAAAATCATCAGGTGTAAAAAGGACAGGTTTTCCATCCTTATACATAGAATTGCCATCGATTGAAAGTTCAGCAAATTGCCAATTGTCGTTAAATAAAGTAATCATAGTTTAAGTATAAATACAAATTTCAGAAGATAAAAGTGAATTTTATTGTATAAAAATATGTAATTTTTGCAGAAATTTTTCCGTTTGGTTTTAACGCAGTTTGTGCAGATTGTGGCGGATACACGCAGATTCTTTTGATTTTTATTGGAGGAAAGCTGGAGTTGTAAGGGGAGTGGAAAATAATAAAAAAAGGTCCAGATAATCTCCGGCACATGTAAGGTTTTCATACCGCTGCTGGATTCCTCCTCTGACGGGGTTTTGAAAGATACATTGCGAAGCATCTGGACCAATGCAAGAAATTTACTATTTATTAGGGAGTGTGTCAACATGGAGAAATACATGTAGATAGGGGGTCGCTCACTCCGGTTCGAATCGTGTGAATTTATTTACTAACGAACATTTAGTTTAAAATAGAAAAGCTCGTCTAAATGACGAGCTATTCTTTGAGACTGACACGATTCGAACGTGCGACCCTCACCTCCGCAGGGCAAGTAAGGTTTAGCCTCATATTTTCAAAAGTGCTCAAAAACACTCAAAATATCAGTTTATACTTATATTTTATTGCAAAATAAGCAAATATGCAACTCAATTATTTTACATCATTTTGAGTTATTTTGAGTTTCTATACTTTCGTCTATACTTTCTATCATTTTTTCATTAATTCATATTTAATCATTCTCCAACCGTCGTTCGTTCCAGGACTGCTGCGCATACCTTCCACTCACTTCACTGGAACAAATAACCGCCAATGCATCTTCCAAAAAGGAAACAAACAGAATGCTCCTCATACTTCGTCGCATACTGTTTGTATATACTAGCAAGCTCGCAGGCAAGCATCCAAGCAAAGCAAGAAGCAATGCAAGCACTGGATCAGCCAGTCGCTACACGGACCTGCTATGCAGAACCGTTCCGCTTTGTGTCTGTTCCAGTTTCCGCAAGGTAGCAAAAAATGCAATCTTAAAAGACCATTTCTTCTTAAGCGCTTCTGTTCATCTAAAAATGAAAAATCATCCTGTGCGCAGTTGTATGGGAAATGGCGGTGTAAAAGCCACAGTTTAAACTATCGCGGCTTAAGTGCAATCTTCAAACGGACATTTATCTAGCGCGAGTCCGCAACTTAAAAAAGCAGGCACGCAAAAAGTGTTTCCCCTTTCCCCCCTAAGAACCCCCTTTTCCCCTTCCCAAAAAAATAAAGAATGCAATTCAAGCTTAGGGGGGCAAGGGGCAACCCTTTTTACTCAACATTGCAGTTGTCCTGCTTTTTTAAGATGCTACAAAAAATTTAAAAGTGTGGCTTTTGGGAAGTGTTTTTGTATGTGACAGATTGTTGTCTTCGGTCGCAGGCGTAAACGCCCGCTCGGTCAGACAATATGCGTTGTTGCGCATACTTACAGTCTTTCGCGTACCAGAAGGTACACTCAAGTCTGTATGTGCCTGCGGCACATTTTACAGATGGCAATTCATCTTGATAAAGTGGCAGAGATGCAGCCGCCTTGTTAGTCGGCTGCTCCACCAGGTCGCTTTTTGTTAAAAGCGACAATTCTTCCGGTTTACCAAGTTCCAGTCGCAAACTTGCCATAAGCTGTAGCCCAGCAAGCTGGCCTACTTGATATTGAGCAAGATTGCTCCTTCCTATCTTTCTTCCAAAAATGAAAACTGATTTTTAATCGTCCGATTTTGATGATTCATCAACTGAAAAATTGTCTTGAAAAAGTTCCGCTCAGCCAGCTTCTAAAAGTATGCCCGGCTTCGCCAGGCTTGGATTTAAGAAGCAGTCTTCGCTCCAGATTGATTTTGAAATGATTGAAAACTGATGATTTCAAAACTGAAAACTTGATTTTCCAATGATAAAAAAAATCTCGGGGAGCGCGTGCGCGAGAGTCAAAAAGTTTCAATTAATTAAAGTATCTTTTAAAGTGCAGTACTCATAGTACGCATAAAATTAAACATTTATTTTTATATATATAAATTTTATATATATTTTTTTTCTCTAAAAATGTGCACTTAAGAAAAAATATATAATATATAAATAAGTGAAACACACTTATTTATATTCAAAACTTTTCAATAACATTGAAAACATAGTGCACGTTTTATAAAAAATGCGTTCTAAATATGTTCTAAAGTACACGTTATGCGTGCTTTTTGAAAAAACGTGTTTATTTTTTGCAAATGCTTTTCTTCTTTGCTTAAGTGCACATGTGCACTGGAATTAAAAAATAGGGGCATGGGGAAAATAAGTTAAAAAAAATGGTTCCTGATTAGTGTGTTATATACACTACATATAGCGTGTATACGGTATAGTAACACTATTATGTGTATGACACACGATTATGAAAAATTGAATATTTGAATTAATATTGAAATTATTTAATAATACTTAATTTGTGTAATACACACGATACATTAGATTAAATAATAAAATGCTTAATCTGAATAACTGGTTTATAATAAAATAAAGAGAAACTTATGAAAAGCAAAAAACTAACAGAATTAGAAACGGCGAAATTGGCAAACATAATCGAAGAAAAAATTGAATCTGAAGTTTTTATAATAAATGATAATAATTATGTGTATTTTAAAAGCTATGATGAACAAAGAGCATTTTCAATTGGGTATAATCGTCTATGTCATATAGCAGTATCTAATAAAAAAGAGAAATCTGAAGATTTTATTTATTTACTAAATATATTAAGTTCTTTTAAATAATTTACACTCTCCATTCCTCTCTAACCACCAATCCCAGCCAAACACGCTGTCCGTTTGTGGCTTGTCTTTTAAATCCTTTTTCCTGCATTCTCATACCAAGCCATTTTTGGCTCATAACACGTTCATTATTCTTGTTACACCATTTAACATAAGTTTCATAAAGAATACGAGTATGTAAACGCCATTTCAAACTAGCATCAATCTCAAAACAATCAGCCACAAACGTTCCAACACTATCCATATCCAGCTTATACTCTTCATTAGCTTCTTTCACCGCATCCGGCTCATTAGAAAGACCTTCCTTTTTCCACATAGCATAACCTTCAATAAGCCAGTTCAATATCCCAGAGTTTTCTGCAATAAGTTTATCACCAAGAGTTTTATCTCGCTGTTCTGCAGGAATTGTTACAGTAAAAGGTATCATTTTAATACGTCGCCAAATACCATTATCAGCACCGCGTATTTTTGGTTTATGGTTTGTAGCCATAAAAATCTTAAAAGTTGGTTTAAAAGAGAAAAATTCACCGTAAAGAAATCTGGCTGTAATTTCATCTTCACCAGTAATCTGTTTAATAAGGCTTTCAGAAAGTGGTTTTCCCTGTTCAGCTTCACTTGTTGTAACAAGTCGCATTCCTCGTAAACGTGCAAGGTCATTGGATTGTTCAGAAGTCTTTTTCATAAAGGTTTCTGTTCCAGTGCTGCAGGCGTAATCACCAAACAAATACTGCAACGTATTCAAGAAAGTAGATTTACCATTAGCACCAGTTCCCCACAAAATAAAAAGACACTGCTCCGAAACGTCTCCAGAAAGAGAGTAGCCCATTGCCTTTTGAATAAAATGTATCAGGTCATAATCATTATTAAAAATCTGCATTAGAAACATGTTCCAGGTCGGACACTTTGCTTCTTTGTTGTAAACAAACCGCGAGTTTTTTGTTATCAGATGTTTTGGATCAGGCGGTAATCCTTTGCCGTTCCTTAAATCCAAAGTGTTTTCAATTACATTAAATAAAAAGTTATCTCTATCAAGTTCATCATCACAAACTTTAATAGTCTTACTCATTTTCAAAAGTCCAACGAGTGCCTGGATTCGCCTGAAGCTTTCACTTTTAATCAAATGCTTTTCAAAGGCATCTGCTAAAGCCCTGTCATTTATAACGCGAAGTCCTCTGTACATCTGGTGTACAAATTCAACGCAATCTTCCGAGACTTTTCCTTTTCTGTCTATTTCCCAGCAAGTACCATTCCAGACTAAAAACTTATCCCACATAATACAGTAACGAATCTTTTCGCCGTAGGCTTTCAAAAAGTAATCACGGTTTGTAATGTCTGTAAACTGCATCTGTCCGTTTACAAACTTGTTAGCCCTTAAGTCACGAGAAAGTTCTATAATTGCGTTCTTTACATCAGAAGACAATCCTTCTGTATCAGTCTTTTTCTGGTTTCTACTCATTTATCATTCCATTTTCTTTTAAGAGTAAATAATAACTTTTCATTCTGTACTGTAAAAAGTCAAAGGCACTGTCTACTTCAATCTTGCCATAAGCCATATCAATTTCAGG
>JAZLFF010000056.1:0-4808 GCA_045615645.1 Treponema sp. | reverse complement strand
TTCAATCGAATTCTCCTCGTTTTTTACAGGCATCATGTTTTTTGTTTTCTCATCAACACTGTAAACTTCTTTACGGAGTTTCTTTGCCTGTTCCTGAAGGACTTCCCGGATTGGATGGCTGTTGTAACGGGACTTTGTGTGTGTTGCATCTATGATTATGCTTTTTGATTCAATTATACCTTTGTCCATTGCAATCTGGACTGTCTTTTCTATCAGCATGTCCAGAAGTTCACTGTCTTTTAACCGAAGTTTCCTGAACTTTGACAGGGTACTTGCATTTATGACTTCATCTTCGGGATTCAGTCCGAGAAAATATTTATAGGAAAGGTCGTAAAGAGTTCGTTCTACAAGGTCGACATCTGACATGGGATGAAGGCATTTGAGGAAAAGGAATTTAAAAAGATATTCAGGATCTTCGGCTGTTCGTCCGTTGTTCGGACAATATTTGTTCTTAAGTTCATCTCTGATGAAACTAAAATCGATAAGTTCATTTATTTTTCTGAACAGATGATTCTTTGGAATCAATTTTTCATACAAATCTGTATATGGACTGAAATTCAATTCTTGTTGTGACTTGAGCATAAAAAAATACCACCTGAATAAATTTTACTCTATCTAGGTGGTGTTTGTAAATTCAGTCTTTATAGGACTTTTTCAGAGACCTCATTTCTGAGTGGTCTGTTATAGCGGGGGCAGGACTCGAACCTGTGGTCTCCGGGTTATGAGCGGGTTAAAGTTGCCTTATCCGCCTCTACACTGCTATATTTGACTGTAATTTGTGTCATTTTAACCCGAATTTGAGCAAATTTCAAGGAAATTTACTGTATTGGACTATATATGGCAGTACTTTTTTCATAAAAATCTTTCATAAAAAAAGTGGTCGGAGAGTTAATTTTCCGCAGTATATACTTTCGGGTTAATACCCGGAGGCCACAAGAGGTTTTATGAAAAAAAATTCTATTTTTTGGATAATTATTAGAAGAAATTCTTCAGTTTCTGTTATCTTCAAAATACATCCACTATTCACTTAAACGATTCTTGTTCATTTAAAAAAATTGACCCACCGATTTGAGGATGGCAAAGCCATTAACCTTGGCGGGTTCTGTTACTCACAATATAGGTTCCAAAGGATATACAAAAAGTTCAGAATTATTTACTATTTACAATAGCATTAATTGCTTTTTTTTCAATTTGTCTTATGGTTTCCTGCGATAGAAAAAGTTCTTTTGCAATTTCCCTATAGCTTTTTAGTTTTTCGCCAAAATATCTTTTGTGTAAAATAGTTTGTTCTCTTTGTGATAATTGTTTGATCTTGTTATTAAGTTTTTCCATTTCAATTTTATTAATTACTGTGTCTTCCATAGAGATTTTATCTTCAGCTTGTAAAGACTCTAAATTGCAGGAATTGAATTTATCGCTTTTAAGTAAATCTTTTCTACTATAAGGAATACGAACCGATTTAGACGATTTGTAAATTGAATTTTGAATGTAAAATTTAATCCAGAAAGCTGCATAAGTTGAAAATTTATTTTGATGGTTTGCATCAACTTTTTCTGCTGCGTGAATTAATCCAAGATTACCTTCAAAAACTAAATCTTCCAGCATAATATTAGAATTTCTAAATTGATTGGCAATTTTCATAACAAGTCGAAGATTGCTGGAAACAAGTTTATTTCTGGCAGAAATATCGCCATTACTTGCGGCAATAATAAGTGAATGTTCTGTGGCAGAATCTAATAAAGCAATTTTACCAACTTCTTTTGAGTAAAAGTCCAAAGTTTCTGAGTTATTCATAGATTTCCTCCATTTCAAATTGGTTCAATGAACCTAAAGCTATATCATCAAATTATATAAAGAGGAAAAATGAGGAAGTTCAAAAAAAAAATTGAAAATATTAGATTTTCACTTTTACGATTATTTCTGTACCAATATCATTGGATTTTATCTGGAAAAATGCATTAAGGATTTGAGCACGGGTTTTCATTCCTTTAATTCCAAATCCAGTACCATCTATTGAAGTAAAATCTATTGAATTAATTTTGTTAATATCAAAACCTTTTCCATCATCAGAGATAAGAAGAACAAGATTTTTGTTTTCTTTTCTGAAAATAACAGAACATTCCTGGGCATTACTGTGTTTTTGAATGTTATTCAAAGCTTCTTGAATTATTCTGAACAGATGCAGTTTTTTTTCGGATGAAAGATTTGAAAAACCAATTGAATCTTCTGCAAAAAATGTACAGTTGATTTTTGTATTTGAAGTAAATTGGTTGCAGTATTCACGGAGAAAGATTTTAAAATCACCGTGTTCGATTTGCGGCGGAGTTAAGTTTTTTATGATGGAACGGATGTCAGAAAGATTTTGAGTTTGAACTGTGGATATTTTATTTGTGAGATCTTTCTGCTCATTGCTGACATTGTCCTGTTCCTGTTTTTTTGACAGTTCTTCAATAAAAAACAAAACAGAACGGATATCCTGAGTTACGGTGTCATGTAAATCACGACTGATTCTATTTCGTTCATTTTCCTGCACTTGAATAATTGTATTAAGAAGCTTTGTATTATCTTCGGCTTTAGATTTATAATTAATGAAAAGAATTCCAAGTACAATACTTAATATAACAAGTATAACCAGAACGATAAGTGTTACAGAGAATAAGTTGTTTGAATATGTTAAAAATGAAATTTCGCTTTGTGAAAATTCCACCATATACATACAGATTTTTGCATATTCACTTTCCAGGATAAGAAGTTTTTGATTATCATTCTGCGAATTATCATTAAGAAGTGTTTTACATTTTGCAATGCTTTCAAAAATATTACTTATCAGTTTTTCTTTTTGTACACCTTGTGTTATATCAAATTTGTAAACATCAGAAAAAGAATACTGCTTAATGCAATATTCAAAATTATCAAGAGATGTAAGAACGTTTTGCTTTGTTTCAATTCAATTTTATAATTTACAGCTGTGTTTTTTAAGTTATCAAAAGAATTGAGAATTTCGTTTCTATAATTTTTTGCAAAGGAGAATGTTGTAAAGAAAAATGTAAGAAAGAGTAAAATAATTTTTTTGTTTTTCATACTTAAACAATTATATAAGTTGTTCTATAATAATTCTATGAGTAATATACAAGTTTCAAAAGAAGATAATGCTGTAAAAATTGTAAACCTTGTTTTTTGGAAACAACTGATAATTGGGATTTTTTTTGGTTTATTAAACTTTGGTCTTGAAATATTAGCTAATCCTATTAAAAATATAACCTCTCTTTTTTTTGATACAATTGGAATTGTTGCAGCAAGTTTTTTTGGCTGGACAAGTGGAATTGTATCTGTAATTGTTGAACACGCTTGTGTAATGATTTTCTGGAATGGCGATTGGATTGGCAGATTGTTTGCTTTGTGTAGTTTTACTGTTGTTGTTGTAATTCAGCTGTTTTATCGTAAGCGTGAAAAAGTTACTTTTATAAGTGTTGTTATTGTATATTTAATTTTAATGCTTTTAATAAGTCTTGAAGGGGCAATTCTTTCGACTTTTATTTATAACAAGTTCAATCTTCCTGACAATGCAAATCTCCGCTATCTCACTTCATTTTTTATGAAGCAGCAGCTGCCTATGATTTTTTCTGCATTTCTGGCTCGTATTCCAACTAATCTTGCTGATAAAGCAATTTGCACTTTTGCAGGATGGGGTTTGTTTGAACTGACAAAGAAACTGCATCCTGCAACGCGCACTTAGTTTATATCAACTGCTTTAGATGGAATATTATTTGAACCCATCATAACCGTTAAATACTTATGATTTTCATCATCGTGCAAAAGTGCTGAAGAAACTTTTCCATCTTTAGGAGATGTAGAAGTTTGTGTAAAAGTAGCTTTTTGGAAATCAAGATTTATTGTTTTGCACATTAATTGAACCCATGAATTATTTTGAAGACTATCTTTTGTGATTTCTTCGTTTGATCCAATTGCAGAAATAGCCAGAGCTGGTTTATCCTTTAGAAAAGTTTGTAAACTTTCAAGATATTCAGTTACAAGCTTTGAACCTTCACCATTCTTATAGTAAGTATTTAAGAAGTTTGATTTATCAATAGAGTTACTGTGGAGGAAGAAAGTTTCAACATTGACTACCCCGTCAAAACTTCGGTTTTCTGCAAATTTAATCATATTATTAATTCTTATCTTTGCGTTTCCTAAGTCATTAGAAGAGTAAAAGTCTGCCATTTTTTTTGCAGCTTCTTCATATGTAGGAGTCTTGTTAAATTTACTTTTTTGTTGTTCTTCTAAACATCCACCAGGATTATTGTTTAATACATATAAAGGATTTTTACCGTCTTGTATTACATAATATGGTTCTGGTAAGTAATCAGTTTCAAAATCATCGGAAAATTCATCAAAAAAGTTTGTATTTGTTTTCCAGTTTTGATAAAGATCTTCGCAATATTCCTTAAATTCTTTTGGCATAATTTTTCTCCTGTAAAAAATATTTTTTTTTATTTTAATATAGGTGTTTTTATTTGTATTCACTAAACACAAATATAAAAACTGTGAGTTAACTCACAAAAAAAATATTTGTGACGGGTATTCAGTTTTTTTAAGTTCAATAGTAAAATTACGGCAAGAAAGCTTTGAAACATATGACAAAAGAAATTATCCTAATTGATGATCACTTTTGGTTTCGTCAGGGAATAAAAACCTGTATTGAAGCAAATACCAACTGGAAGGTAATTGCAGAAGCAGGTAATTTTGACGAAGCTAAAGAAATCGCAAATTCACTGAAATCTCAAATTAACGACAATAGAAGTATCGTT
>JAZLFF010000055.1:0-2745 GCA_045615645.1 Treponema sp. | reverse complement strand
GCTTCATTAAATCTGTAGGCTCCGGCAAGTCTGTATGTGAATAAAGATAACGTATCAAATTTTGGAATTGCTAATACAAGTGGTAAGGTTGTATCTCCTGCGCTTACTGCAAAACAAAATCCAAAGGCGCTGATTAATCCTCTTTTTGAAACCGGCAAAAGAATTCGAATAACGGAATCAAACCAGTTTCGGGAAATTAATTTTGTGCTGTCCATAGTTTGATTATCAATTTTTGTCATAACCGGATAAATCATTTTAAATGCTAATGGCCATGACAATAAACTTTGGGCAATTATAAGGCATGCAACGTTTCCCCGGCGAACTATCATTGTTATTAAAACTCCAAGAACAACGCTGGAAATAGACATTGGCAGCATTGGAAGAATTTTGAAAAATGTAAGGGATCCCCGGGTCGATTTGCTTTCGTAAAATTTCAGGAATACCGAGTATGAAAAACCAATTAATGTACAAAGGGTACCGGTGGAAATTCCAACTAAAACTGTGGATTTTACTGAGGGCCAGAAAGATTTCATTTTGAAAACACGGGCAAAGGAAGCAAATGTTATTCCTGTTCCAACTCGTGATGATGTAAATGCATTGTAAATAATTCCCGCCAGTGGAGAAATAAAAAATAAAATTATAATCAGAATAACAAGAACAAAAATTGAAATTTCTTTAATTCCAGAAAGATTTTTTCTTGGTGCCTTAATTCCTGTAGAAATTCCTTTTGCTCTGGATGATTTTTGTTCAAGAATACAGTAAAGAGCCGTGATTACACACAAAATAGAAGTTTCAATTAATGCTAAAAATCCTGCCTGCTTAAAATTTAAACTTGCACGGGCAGCTTTGTAAATTTCGACTTCCAATGTGGAATTGCCAACGCCTCCAAAAAGTAAAACTAAAATAAAACTTAAAAAACAGTAGATAAAAACTAAAAGACTTGATGATGCGATTGATGGTAAAAGTTGATAAATTGTTACTGTTTTAAAAATTCGGAATTCAGATGCTCCTAAAAGGCGGGCATTTTCTGCCTGTTCGCAAGGTAATTTTTCCCAAGCGTCACCAACAGATTTCATTATTAATGGAAAATTGTAAAATCCGTGGGCAATTATTAATCCAAAAAATGAATAAAGGATTTTTAGAGGTGGTTCTTTTAATCCAAAAATGAACATTAAAAAATGATTTAATCCGCCGTTTAAACCTAAAAATGTAACGTATCCCAAAGCAATTATTAATGAAGGAACGCAAAATGGAACAACGGATAAAAATAAAAGGACTCTTCTACCAGGAAAATTTCTTCGGCCACAAAAAAATGCAGCGGGAAGTCCTATAAGAAGAGCCATTATTGTAGAACACGTTGCCTGCCAGAATGTAAAGGAAGCAACGCGAAATAAACTTGCAAAATTCAAAAATACTCCTGTCATGCTGAACTTGTATCAGCATCTCACTGTATCAACTTTGCGAGATTCCGAATCAAGTTCGGAATGACCTATTTAGTTTTCCAAAACCTTCATGATTTTTTCAACTGCAGCGTCTGTTACATCAGCTGGAGCAGAAAGTGTAATTGCAGGAATTGGAGCTGCAACTTTGTAACTGTCTGGAAGTGCAACATTTTTATTTGCAGGATTCATCCACTGTGTCAAAGGCAAAATGCTCTGAGCTTCGTCACTGATTAAGTAATCCATGAATTTTTCTGCACCTTTACGGTTTGGAGCTTTATTCAAAATACCAGCGCCTTCAACCTGAATTGAATGTCCCTGTTCAAAAATTGCAGCAACATAGCGGTCTGTATTGTCATATTCTACGTGACTTGCAGGGCTTGTTGTATAACTGATTACTAAAGGAGCTTCACCTTTTTTGAAAAGACCATAACCTGCACTCCATCCTGCTGCCATTGTAAGAATATTTGGTTTAAGAGCTTTCCAATAATCTTCAACTTTGTCGCCGTAAACTGCAACTGTCCATGCAACAAATCCAAGACCTGGAGTAGAAGTTCGTGGATCCATCAAAATGATTTTTTTTGCATAAACTGGATCTGTCAAATCTTCAAGGCTTTTTGGACAAGGAACATTTGATTGTGTATCGTAAATCATTGCAAAGTGACTGTAATCAAATGGAGTAAGTTTCCAATCAGAACCAAGCTGAGCAATTACATCAGCAGGAATATTTTTTTCAGCATCAACCGGTTTGTAACTTGAAAGAATTCCTGCATCAACTGCTTTCTGTGAAACATTATTATCAAGACCAAGAATTACATCAGCCTGAACATTGTTTTTTTCCAAAATTGCACGGCTCAAAACTTCAACACCGTCACCACAATCAACAAAAGTAAGTGTAAGGCCTGTTTTTGCTTCGAATTTTTCTTTGATTTCTACGCCTGGGCCCCATTCACTAATGAAACTGTCGTAAGTGTAAACTACAACTTCTTTTGCACGAGCATCACTGGCATTTTTTGAATCGGATTTTTTTGAACAGCCTGTTACAACTGCCAAACCAAGAATTGATAAAACTGATAATGAAATGAATTTAAAATAAGAAGACTTTAACATATCTTCCTCCGCCGGCATTATCCGGATCAGGTTGGAACTCCATACGGAATTCTATGGGTATAATCTCAGCCGAAATCAAAGAGAAGGATTTCAGCACCCCAGTACATTTAAGTACGGAAAATAAAATATCATATTAATAAATTGGTTTCAATCAGAAAAAATCTCCATATGAAAACGCCAGCAGAAAAGTGAAAAA
>JAZLFF010000054.1:0-10400 GCA_045615645.1 Treponema sp. | reverse complement strand
CGCTACAAACTCTGTAAACTTAACTCTCGCAGGCACAACCGCAACCTTTGAAAACACAGTTAACAGTCTCCACGCTTTCTCTGCCGCCGGCAACGTTACCTTCAACGGTTCAGTAGGCGAAACCACACCACTTTACTCAATCGATATTACCGGAACTACAATATTTGATAAAAACGCAACTGTCGTTACAACAACCGATGCACAAAATTACAACGACGCCGTAGAAATAAAACCAATTTCACAGTTCACAGCAACTGCAGCCTCACAAACATACACAGAAAACGTAACAATAGCCACAAACACAACCTTTGCAAACGCCCTCGACGGAACTCCAGCAACAATTATTTTTAAACAGAACTTGACCGCCGCCCCGGAAAAACCAGCATTATTCTTCAAAAACGCAAACCTCACATTCGGTGACTCATACACCAACGATGCATTTACCGGATTTGCTTCAGTAACATACACAAATAATCTTACAGATCTCACCCTAGATGCTTCAAATACAAAAATTGACGTTTTAACACTTTGGACTTTCAACGGCTCAACAGCAGGCAAAACATTCTTCATTCCTGGAAATGATGAAACAGCTTTGGACGATAACGTTTACAACAAGGTTGAAATCAACCTGCCAAACGGAACCCTCGATTTTGCCTCACACGATTTTACACAAGCCCCTGACAAAAACTTCACAATTACCAGCGGAAACGTAACAACCGGAAACGGCATTTTCAAAGTCGGAAACTTAATTGTAGAAGCTGAAGGAATCTTCACACAAACGCTCAACAACGACACCGCATTACCATCTCCAAAAGAACAGTCAGTCAGTTCAATTATTAACAACGGACAAATCACATGGGATTCTTCGTCAACTGGCGGTTCACTTATTGTAAACGGCACAATTGAAGGCGACAACTATACTCAAATTGCATACAACAAGAAAAACGTAAGCATTAATTCCAGCATTGGCCTCAGCGGTATTTTCTGGGATTTGATTATTAAAGCCGGAAATACAGTTTCTAATAATAATGATTTTGGTCTTAGAATCAGACGCAACTTTACAATAGAAGATACAGGGCTTTATTCACATAATGACAAACCTTTAGTATTTGGAAATGCTACAAATCCGGATGATTCTACCCTTCCAACTGCCACAACCGCCGAAGGTTCAGGCAGAATCACCGACAGTAACGCAACTCCAAATAACCTCGGAAACGTAACTGTAAATGCAGCAGAAATTACAAAAACAGCCACAACGCCTTTACTTTTTACAACTTTGCAAATTACAAGCGGAACTGTTTTTGATACAAATACACAACAAATCACTACAACTTCCGACCTTACAAATAACGGTCATTTTATAAACGATGCAAATGTATTTATTGCCGGAAACTTTGTAGACACAGACGGAACTTGGGAAAGTCCAAACAACTCAAACTGCATTACTTTTAACGGAAGCGGAACTCAAACTATTGCTGTTAATCAAACAGTTCCAACTCTCTATCCTTCTGTAATAATCAATAAAAATGCAGGAACAGTAACTGTTAATACAAAAATAAACACCACAAACTTTGCAATTTCCTCTTGTCCGGCAATCACCTTTAACGAAAAAGTTACATTCAATACACTCACAAACTCGGCAACAAGCGGCAACATTACCTTCCTAAACGGCGGCACAGTCACAAACGGCGGCGCCACTACCGATCCAATCGTTTTCAACACAAACGGTACACTCACATTCCATGACGACCCAACCGATGCTTTTGACTTTACAAATCCAGTGCAACATACAACTGGCCCTACAATTGTTCAAGGTACATTAAACGCAAATGCACTTTCTTTTGACCATACAACTTTGGCTCATAACACAACAATTAACACAACAAACGATATAACCTTCACAAATGATATTTTAGGTGCAGATTATACACTCCTTCTTAATTCCGCAAAAAATATTACAATTAAGAATACAAACGTTACAACTCTTACATTCCAGGATTCTTCTTCTCCAACTGCTCAAGAATCATCCGCAAAAATATTCATTAACGGAGAAATTACAACAGGTACAACATTAACCTTCCCATTCAGCACAAGCCTTATGGGAGCTTCAGTTATTACTTGTCCAAATATTATCTTCCCTTCATACATTACACTCAACTTGAATAATTATACGCTCGACATTACTGCGTACGCTTTGTTCAACGCAACATTAAATTCAACAGGAATATCAGCTGAAAGTAACTCAAACGTAACAGTTCACGGTGATGTAATAATGAATAATGAACGCGACAATATAATCAGCATAAACGCACCTTTAACCTGCGACAACCTCATTGTTTACAGCGGACACTTAATAACTTCCGCAAACATTACAACTCTTAAAGATTTAGTATTCTTTGGAACTGCATACAACGAAAAAGATAATCAAACTGAAATTGAAAAAATCTTCGTTTACAAAAACGGAAACTTTGCTGCTCCACAAGGATTATTGCCAGACGGAAATCCAACTCCGGTTATTACAGAACTTCCAACTGCAGCTCAAACTGTTTACGGAGCCGCTCTTACAACCAATGGCGAAATCATTATAAAAGCAGGCGAAAATTTCTTTGCAAACGGACTCATAGCCGCTTCTAACGCAGACTGGCATTTACTCTTAAAATCAAATAAAAATACAAGTCAAAACTTTGCTTATGCCTTCTACTGCGATTTTACAAACTCTGCTTGTAAAGTTAGATGTACAAATCCAGAAGCCCCGGAAGATGCCGTTTGTATTAGTGCCGATTCTTGTACTGTAAAACAGGATTACGAAGCTGGCTGGGATTTATCAGATTTTGAAATTGCAGACGCTTACACCATTCACGATAATATTGTTTGCATTAAGTTCAACCGTCCAGTACGCAATTTGTTCTCAGTTTTGAATTCACCAAACACTGAACGCATTTTGAACAGCAACGGAAAATATCTTAATTTCTATTCGGATATTGCCTGCACTATTCCACTTGCTGCCGATTCGGAAACTGACACGGTTTATCTTGTTTCAAATGTTTTATGGAATACCGACGCTATTGGAACAGACTATGGCCGTGAAACAAGTACAGACACATTTGGCGTTCATCAAACAGTAAAACCTTATCTCGAAATTAAGCGTAACACCGGAACTAATTTTGAAGCCGGCGAATATGACAGTTTTGTTACAGACTTATACGGAAAACGACTAAATCATTACAGTGCTAGCGGAACTGGTTCAATTTACACTTCTGTTCACGATAAATGTAGTCCTGTAATGGTTACGGTAAAAACTGGTCAGGAACTTCACTCTGTTTATGATAATACCGTCGGAGAATCTAGTCAGCATTCTTACGACTCTCACAACTTTATTGAATTCTCTTATTCGGAAGCTGTAAACTTTGGTTCACAAGACACTTCAGTTTGCGACATCTGGATTCCAGCACTCAATGCGGACAATGCTCCAAACGTAACGGAAAATGTTCGTGTAACTCCAAGTTTTGGTGCTTTGGCCGGAGACGTTACGGTGGAAGGTATGCTTGAGTTTGCAGGGCTTGGTTCACTCGAAAACGGTAAAATCCACACAGGCTCTAATGGTAACGTTGATAAAACTGTAAATGCTTTGTACAGAGCTACGGAATATTCTATCCGCCTTTCTATTGCCGGCTGGACTGATGGTACTATTGCCGACCGCGAAGGTTACGAATTTAAAAACTGGAAAGGTTACATCGAAAGTGCTGTAATGCCAACGGGCGTATATAATATTAATCAATCAAGTGGATTAAATGCTCTTGTTACTGATATTGATGGAAATGCACAAAAATCTGCTTCTGTTGAAATCCGCGTTAATAGTGCAGAAAATGGACTTTACGGTGCTTGGGATATTTCCGAACCTATTTTTGCACTTTGCCGCTTAAGTCTTTCTTCTCCTTGGGGACGCAAACAATTTGCCGAAGCTGTTGGAACTGGTTCAGGTTCTTCATTGGACCGAATTGAATTCCATTTCTTTGATAATAAGCCAACATTTACAGCTGATGATCCGGCTGCCTGGTTTACTCAAAAAGGTTGGTGTATCAATGATGATACTATTGATCCTACTTTGTACGACCGCTCTTACTCGTATTGTGCTGATATTGTCGGAGGGGCGCGTCAGTTCGAAAGTGATGCTGCTCGACGTACAACTGGCGGAATCCGTTTCTCCACAACGGCGGTAATTCCACAGGCCTTCAAGTATTCAAAGGAAGGAAAACCAAATCCAGATACACCATTCGTAAATAATATTTCAGGTGTTTATTCAACCGCATCCTCGTCAATCTTCTTCGGATCTTCTTCACCTCGCCGTTCAAATGACGACCCGGACGGACTTTATTTTGGCCTTGGACTTTCAGAATCCGGACTTCCAATTGAAACTACATTTACAGTTTCTTACGATGAAAGTGTTGGTTATCTAACAGACCTTGCCGGCAACCGTATGCGTAGCGACATTGTTTCTACAATTGACCGAACACCTCCAAGTTTCGACCTTTGTTTAAGTCCAATCAATCAGGATGAAATATTTGCTATTTTCGTAAAAGAACTTGTAACCGATTCAGCAAATCTTCAATATCGTAACCAAAATGGTGATAACATTCACATTTCTGAAAGTTTCGAAGAACTCATGCCATACTGTTTCGACATTATCAAAATTGATTCAAACGGTATTCCTTCTTTAGCTGATATTCAAATTGATACTTCAAGACCTGCACAGGTTCAAGTTTATAATCCTACAGCTGATGAAGACATTTTCGGTAAAACGACCTTTACTTTCCTGCGCTTAAAACTTACTAGAAATTTAACGCTCGCCGACATTGAAAATCTTCATCTGCGATTGCGTTATCCTTCTATGTATACAGAAACTTCTCTCGACCCTGTTACAAGTATTCGTGATGCACGTGTAACCTTCATTCAAGATGCAATGGGTAACTATATGCAAATGTATACAGCACATGCACTTTCCGATTTTGTAATTGGTGCAGTAAATCCAATGTACGCTTACGACGAAGACATGTCTTACGGTGATGAAGCTATTATGAACGGTATGTACGAAGAAGGTAGCTGGGCCGTTCACGATTGGGAAGTTGAACAGCAAAATTACGGAACTTTACCTCAAGGCCATCCAATTGGTCTTGCAGTTGATTTGGATGATGGTACTGAAAGTGAACAAAATTTGCCTCAAAACTTACGCGTATTCCTTTCAGCAGAACCTGATGTCGAATCAATTGCTACTCAGTTCAATTCCGATTTTATGCAGGAATCTAGAGTTTGGCTTCCATCTGTTACTGACGGAATATTCCCTGGATTTGCACTTTCCAATAATACAAATTATGACCAGGTTGACAGTGCTCTCCTTTCTTCAGAGCTTTCAGACGGATTAATTTTCCACATTTCTAAAGAAATTGCTTCTAAATGGAACAGTGGCGACCAGATTTCGTTCCTCTTTGGTTTATTGAATAACGATAACTCACAAATGCGTATTTATAATAATCCTTTTTTCAATGTTTCTACTAACACTTACGAGTTTGCAAAGAGTTCTACAGTTCCTTTGTATTCACTCAGACTACATAATCCGGATGATGTTCTTTCACTTGAATTATGGTCTTTCAAAGTTCGTGCAACAACTGAACAGCGTGCAGGGGTTACTATTTTGAACAACGTTATCAATTCTAACCTTGGTGAAAAAGCAGTTGTCAAAGTTGATATGCCTTCGGACGGTAAACTTAATGTAATAGTTATGACACTTGACGGTAACATTGTTCAATATCTTGCTCACGGTTCTACAACGGGTGGAGAGCACTACTACTCTTGGAACGGCAAAAACAAAAATGGAAACCCAGTTGCACGCGGCATGTATTTCATTCGTGTAGTTGGAAATGGAATTGATGAGACTCGTAAAGTAATGGTTGTAAAATAACTAAATAACTTGTCGATATACGTTTTATAAATTATAATATATGTATGGGCTATGAAGAGAATAGACAACAAATAAGATTCAAAGAAATTGGAAGAATTAATGCTCCAGAAATCTGTTCCTTACCAGGAATATTAGATGATATTAGTTCTTCTGGATGTAAAATTCACTATCCTTTTCCTGTTGTTGTAGATTTAGAAAATGAATACGAAATTAAAATTGCACCAACCAGAACTCATGATGAAATTCCTTTAAAATTAATGTGTACTCCTCAATGGGTAAACGAAGAAGAAGGAAATACTCACATTGGTTTTAAGATTCTTTATTCCCCAGATGCAGCACGGCTCTCAGAATTTATAGAATATCTTGGAAAATTATCTGATGACCAACTCCCAGAAATAGTGTAAACTCAAAAAATTATGAGTACACGCCTTGAACAATTATCGGGAATCGCATTTCTTCCCTTTCCAGAACAAACCGAACTTCTCAAATCTGAACTAAATTTACGTTTTAACGTTCAACAAACTCCAACAAAAACCTACGGCGATCTTCTTTACTACGAAAGTTTTCCCGACAACTCAAGTAACTCACAACTAAAAACTAAAAACTATCCTTATTGGTCGCGCACAACTTTACTTCACCCTTTCATTCTTACATTCGATTCAATAGGTGAAGCCGCCAATGAACTAAAAAAAATCCAGCGCAATTGGGCTCCTTACCAATATACATGTTTCCGCCGCGCCCAGCTCATTCAAGAAAAATTACCGTACATAAATTTAAAAGACCGTAATTTTCCCGTAAAAATTCCACAAAGCCCTATTGGCCTTTACACTTTAATAGATGAACACACATTAATTGCCAGTGCACAAACTTCAAGTTTTCTTCCAGCAGGCACCTTACACTTCATAGAAGATCACGAAAATCCGCCAAGCCGCGCCTACCTAAAAATACAAGAAAGTCTTACAATGGCCGCCTTACTCACTGGCGTAGAACTTCCCGGCCCTGGTACCCGCTGTTTCGAAGCAGGAGCCTGCCCCGGCGGTTGGACATGGGTTTTAGCAAACTTAGGCGCCACCATTTTTGCCGTAGACCGCGCCCCCCTCGCCGACTCACTTATGAACAATCCGCTCATTACCTTCCAAGCCCACGACGCCTTTACGCTCACCCCCCAAGACATTGGCCCCGTTGACTGGATATTTTCCGACGTAATCTGCTACCCGGAGCGCTTACTCGAATGGACCCAAAAATGGCTCGCCCACAACCCAAATCTAAAAATGATTTGTACAATTAAAATGCAAGGAGAAATAAACTGGCCGTTAATCCAGCAGTTCGCAGAAATTCCAGACAGCCACATTGTCCACCTGAATTACAACAAACACGAACTCACCTGGATACACACATAAAAAAAGGAAAGAAAAAGTTTTTTCTCAATTATTCCCAATTTTTTAATTTTTCAATTGATGACTATTTTATTATTCAGAATATTGCATATATATTCTTTCCAAATTTTTAAAATCATCTTCTTTTGAAGAATATACTATTTTTCCTTTGTTTAGTATTACAAATTTGTTACATATTTTTTTTGTTATTTCAAGATTATGATTTACTAATACTACTGCATTATTGTTAGTTACTTTTGATTGTATATAATCCGTTATAAACTTTAATGAAACTGGATCAATTCCAGAAAAAGGTTCATCAAGTAAAACCAATTTTGGATTGCTTATCATAGTTCCAATTACACCTAATTTTTTTTTCATTCCGGTAGAATAATTACATACAAGCTTTTTATCATCTTCTATATTTATTTTTTTTAATATTTCGGAGATATAATAATCATCTTTCATTATTTTATTCCTACTTAACAATATTTCCAAGTTTTCTTTTCCATTTATAAATGGATAAAAACCTAATTCTTCATTCATATATCCTATTTCTTCAAATTTTATACTTCTATTTATGTTTCCTGTTTCTATTTTTTCTAAACCAGCAATCAATTTTATAAGCGTAGTTTTTCCAGCACCATTATGCCCCAAAATAGCAATTATATCACCTGTATTTATACTAAAATTAATATTATCTAACACAAGTTTCTCTTTATACGAAAAACAAACATTTTCTATACTTACAATTTCTGGCATTTTTAATCTCCTATATTAATACTAACCTTTGAAACTTTGTGTCCATTACATATTTTATATCGTCCAACTCTATTCATAGAATTGAAAATATCTTTATAATTACTTGTTTTTTTACTATTGAATTAAACTGATACATCAACTCTTTACCTATAAATTTTATAATTAAATTTTGTAATTATTTTTACTATTAATGAAATAGTAATAGTCATTATCAGCTCAATACATATCATCAGAATAGAACTATAAGTTTTTATTAAAAATGAATATAAATACGAAATAAACAAAATAAAAAAAATTACTACTACAAAAGAAAGATATGAAGAAAGGTTTTTATCCTTCGTTATTAGTACAATCATCATCTCTAACAAAGCAAGATTTATGCAATTTAATAAATTAAATACTAGTTCCATATAATCTATATAAACATTTATTTTATAAAAAAACTTAAAAACACAAACAATTAAAATTAATTGCAACATAGAAATAATTGAATATAATACAATTCGAACAGTAGTAACAATACTAAATCTTCTTGATAAGATTAGTAAGTTTTCAATTCCGGTTTCTTTATCGTAAAAATAACTTTGAGGCATTATTTGACAAATAAATGCTACTAGAGTCAAATTTATTGAAAATGATATAGAATGAAATCCAGATGTCTCAAATAACCCTTTACTTCGTACAATAAGAGCTAAAATTACTAACTGTGATAAAATTGTAACAATAAATACTTTTCTATTATAAAGTGCAGCTTTTATCTCTTTTTTAATTATTTTTTTTATGTAATTCATTTTTTTCCTTTTTCAAAAAGTGGTTAAAAAATAAAAATACTTTTAACCACCAAAAACCGTATTAAACAGCAGCTGTTGCTGTCCAACTCAATGTTGGAACAGCAGGAACTAATGCAATTGCTGCCTGTGTAGCAGGAATAGCAGCACATGCAATTACATTACAATCAGTAAATTCAGGTGATGTCATAATTTCAATTTCATCAACTTCTTCTGATAAATTTTCCATCTCTCCCTCCTATTTAAGTTGTTTTATACACTATATTTTCATCATAAAGATTTGTCAATTAAAAATCGAACATTATTTACATTTTCTGTCATAATGTCATTCCTTACCTCAGAATTCATGTCATTCCGAACCCCGACCCGGAATCTCTATTTCCATCCCCGTGTACAACTGTTCCACTCTTTCCCCAAGTACCCCTCTCAGTAATTCATACGCATGCTGCCCCGTACAATGCCCAGTGTAAATCTTCTGAACATCCAGCTGCTTCAATCTTTCACCAAACGCCAGAACTTCTTCATCTGGCAAACAAAAAAGATGAAAACCACCAAGCATTGCGTAAATATTTTTTCCAGGGAAGGTTTCCATTATTTCACGAACAATATTATCAGCCCCACCGTGACTGCAACTGTTCATAATTACAAGCCCTTTTTCCGTATCAAAAACAAGACTCTGCTCATGCTTAAAATCATCAGGCATAAACCGACCATCCTGCTTAATACTCAAATGAGCCGCCCGTCCTTTTGCTTCCAGCCCTTCAGTTTTATGCGGAATTAAATAAGTATTATCAAAAAGCGTAAAATCTCCGCCAGCACGAGCGAACCGCTCACCATATTTCTTCAACCACCCGCGCTTAATTCCAATATACTTATAAAAAAATCTATATTTGTGATAACAGTTTTCGCCAGTACAATCGCGTAAATAAAACTTAGCATCACTATTCACGCCAAAAAACTTCTTCAACCCGTTACTGTGGTCAAAATGCGCATGACTCAAAACTCCCGCATCAACCCGACTCAAATCAACACCAAGTTCTTTCGCATTGCGTACAAAAACCCCGCTCGCCCCACAATCCAACAAAACGCGCTTTCCGTCATCATTCTCCACAAAAACCGAAAGTCCCCACTCTTTAGCAAGCTTAATATTTTTAGAAACGTTATCAATCAAAACTGTAATATTCATCTCTTCTGTCTTCCTGAACTAGATTCAGGATCTATTATAGCATAAAAAGATTATCTCCGCGCCCCGCCGTTTCCAACGCTCCCAGTTCCCTGCCGTTCCCTGCGACCCCACGCCCCGCCGTAAAAAAAAACGCGTCCCGCCACCGTAGCAGCAGAACGCGTTTCAAACTTCACATAACCTTAAAGAACTCTGTGTTCTCTAAAGCTCTGCGAGAGATATTTACTTACTCAAGCGAGCTTCCAAGTCATCCAAGCAAGCTGTCAATTCAGCTGGCAAGTGTTTTCCAAACTTAGGATAATGATTTTCACGAATATCCTTAACTTCTTTCAACC
>JAZLFF010000053.1:0-52207 GCA_045615645.1 Treponema sp. | reverse complement strand
AAAGTTTTTCAAAAGAAGCTGAAAAATTTAACCTTCTGGATGAGCAGCAGGCAATTATTGTAAAAGTGTTTGCAAAACAACTTATTCATGACGGGATGCTGTTTCATTTTAAAACTGCTGAAGGGAATGATGAACTGGTTGTTCCAAAAGAATTCCAAGAAAAATTGCGTATTCTATTAGTGGAAAAATCTTCTGTTTTTATTCCTGGCGCATTACCTGAATTTCAAATTCTTTGTCATGCACTTACTGATTTGTACTGCATTGTTACTCCTGAAGTTTTGCAAACTATTTGTCAGAATTTTTACGGAAAGAAGATTTCTAAAAAAGATATGCTGCGTTTTATGAAAGATGCTGCACTTGTGGATGGAAATTCTTACTTTTATAAAAATACTCTTTGCACTTTCGATGTTGATAATACTGATTGGCTTTTTGATACGCTTATCGAAAAACGAAAAAATTATTCGCCTTTTATTCCGTCAAATGATGTAATTGCCAGCACAATAGAACGGTATAAATCAAAATTTGTTTTTGAATACGATGAGGATAACCCTGCTTATAAAAAGTTTTTGGCTTTTATTAAAAATCATACAGAAGATGATTGTCCGGAAGAAATTGCAACAGAACTTTTCTTTTATGTAAAAATGAGTTACCGTTTGCAAGAAATAGTAAACTGTTTATCTGACGATTATAATATTATTTTTGATAATAAAACCGATATTGAACGTTTTGTTATGATTTATCAAGACTTAGTAAATACTTCACATTTGTGGGTTAACTGGGGAAACACTCCAGACAGCCTTTTTGAAAAAGAAAAACAATTTTTAAAACCTCTTCCACAAAATCGTTTTTCATCAATGCCAATGCCTGAGCTTGATATGGCAAAAAATAATTCTTTCCAGAATTTTCCAAAGGTTGGAAGAAACGATCCTTGTCCTTGTGGAAGCGGTCTTAAATATAAAAAATGCCACGGAAAGTAGACTTTATTAAATCACAGGATCCTGTCGGTTCAGAATTGCCACACGCACCACAGGCTTGGGAAAACAAAAAAGTTTTGATTTCTTTGAGCGACAAAGAAAATCAGAAAGACCAGGTTTTGGAAATTGGAAAAACTTTGACACGCCTCGGCTTTACAATTGTCGGAACTCAGGGCACATACGATTTCTACAACGCCCACGGAATTAAATGTTCATTAGTAAACAAAATCGGTGGCGGCCGCCCAGACGTAATCGACATGATTATGAACAAAGAAGTTTGCCTCGTTATTAATACACCAAAGGCTAAGCGTAACTACGCTGAAGACCGTAAGACTATCCGTAAGGCTTGTTTGAAGTACAAGGTTTCTTACATTACTACACTTGCTGCTGCTCTTGCTGCTGTTCGCGGAATTGAAGCTACTAAAGATGGTAACCGCGGAGTTGGTGGAGTTAGATCGCTGCAAGAATGGCATGCTTTAATTAAGTAATTAGCCACAGATTAGTCACAGATAAGATGAACGCCCGCTGGAGTTTTTCTGGTGGGCGTTTTGTTTTGAAAGAGCACTATTTTTGCGAATATATGTAGTTCTACGGGTTATTTTTGTGATATTTGGAAAACAACCCGTAAATTTCCTTGGATTATTGGTTGTTTTTTGAGAAAAATATGCAAATTACGGGTTTATTTAGGTGACCTAGGCAATTGTACGGTAATTCTTCAAAAAAATGTAAATTTTACCTTTGAAAATCGCGGATTTTACGGGTGTATTTGCGCAATACTAGCATATGTACCGTAATTTGCCTAAAACTAATATTTTTTTGCCGCGGGGCGTTGCGGGGTGTCCCCGCTAGAAGGGGTAGCGGAAAACCGAAGGTTTGGAGCGAGGGGAAGACTTTCCCCCTCAAATATAGTATAAACATTCACATGAACAAAACCATTATCACAATTCGGCATACGGAATCGGAACATCATAAAAATAATTGTTCTGGTGGGGTTTCTTATTGGAATCTTACGGAAGCTGGTAAAAAACAGGCATTTAAAATTGGTACATGGCTTTCGGAAAATGAAAATCTTAAGGGCTTTAAAATGTTTTCTTCCGACCTGCCTAGAACTTTTCAGACGGCAGAGGAAGTTTGTAAGTCGGTGCCATTGAAAATTGAAACTACGGAAAAATTACGGGAAATTGATTTAGGGGAAGGGAACGGCATTCCATATACTGAGTATGATAAACTCATTTCGCCGAAGCCGGAAGTTTACAATCCTAACCATCGTTCGTTTCCACATGCTGAAAATGATACAGAACTTTGGAACAGAATGAAGAACTTTTATGAATCTTTGTTGCAAAGTGATGAAAATAATTTTGTGTTAGTTTCTCACGGTGGGGCGCTGCTTTTTTTGCATCTGGTTATAATGGGAAAAACTTTAGATGATATAAAGAATGATTACTATTTTGGAAAAGTTGGTGCAGTTTCCAAATTTACTATTGAAGAAAATGGAAACTGCCAGATAGAATATTTGAACAAAAATGTTATTTAAGATTTTTCATTAAATCAAAATCTTAATTTGTAAATGTTGCCGACAAGTGTCCGCAGGCAATAATGTTTCCAGTGTTACCTTCTGCATCTGTATCTGCTGAATCTATAAAATCCTGCATCTTTTCTGTTCTTCCATTTACAGAACCTTTCATGCGTTCTACAGGTTTTTTCAAGGCAATTACATAAACATCATAAGTGTGAGTTCCTTTTTTTGGAGGCCAAGGTCCAACATAATCGCTGCTGGATGCCCAACCCAAAGGAAGGTTTGTTTCTTTTACTTCATAAGACTTCCAGTGAATAAAATGCTGCATATTTACATCAACCATATAGATTGCGTAAACTTCTGCATTTTCAACTGGCTCCCAGCTTAATTGTGGAGATTTGTTTTCACCCTTATCTGTATTTGAAATAACTTTATCCCATTTTCCTTTCTTTACATTTTCACTGGAAACTTCAAATTGAGCATATTTGCTTACTAAATTTTCTTGTGTTACAACATGTGAATTACCACTTTGCTTATTTGGCAAACTGTATACACAAAAAGTAATAAACAGCATTAAAGCTACTAGAATTATTTTTTTATTTTTCACGGGGGTCCTCCTAATATACTTTTATTATAACACAACTTTCTTTACATAATCCAATATATCTTCCTTTGGCATAAACCCTACAAAACTGCCAACTTCCTTCCCGCCATTAAAAACCTTTACAGTAGGAATACTCATTACATTAAAACGCTCTGCCAAATCTCTTTCCTCATCCACATTCACCTTCCCAACTTTCAAGGCCCCACTCGGCAATTTCTCCCTACTCGGCAATTCCCCTCCACTCGACAAGCCCTCGCCCACCGCACGTGCCTTCTCTGCTTCTTCCGCAATTTCCGACATAACTGGTCCAAGTGCCCTGCACGGTCCACACCAAGGTGCCCAAAAATCCACCAGAATTATCCCATCGTAACCAATAACTTCTTTTTCAAAATTTTCTTTTGTCAAAACTACTTCGCTCATATTTCACCTCTCACAAATAAATTACTCATAATTAATTGATTCGTGGAAAAAAGATTCATTCTCTTGGCATTGTTGAACACTTCTCTCCTTGCTATACTATATTTATGTTGAATTTCGAATCAGATTATATCGAAGGCGCACATCCTAAAATTTTGGAACGCCTTGCACAAACAAATATGGAAGCACTTAGTGGTTATGGACTTGATAAATATTGCGACAGTGCTAAAGAAAAAATTTTACAAGCTTGCAAACTTTCATCTTCAAAAGCAAAAGTTGATTTTATTGTTGGCGGAACTCAAACCAATCAGCTTGTAATTGATTCCATGCTCAAACCTTACGAGGGCGTTGTTGCAGCTACAACTGGTCACGTAAGTTTGCACGAAGCGGGCGCAATTGAATACACTGGTCACAAAGTTTTGAATGTTCCCGGACATAACGGCAAAATGGACGCCAATGAACTTGAACAATACATAACAGATTTTTACAACGACGGAAATTGTGAACACATGGTTTTTCCTGGACTTGTTTACATTTCTTTCCCAACTGAATACGGAACTATCTACAGCAAGGAAGAACTTTCTGCAATTCACAAGGTTTGCAAAAAGGCAGAAATTCCTTTGTTTGTGGACGGAGCTCGTTTAGGTTACGGACTTTGCAGCCCAGAATGTGATATTTCTCTACCAGAACTTGCAAAACTCTGCGACATTTTTTACATTGGTGGAACAAAAGTTGGTGCCCTTTGTGGCGAAGCAATCGTTTTTACGAATAACAATGAACCTGCCCACTTTGTAAATCTAACTAAAAAACATGGCGCACTTCTTGCAAAAGGTCGTCTGCTTGGCGTTCAATTTGACACACTTTTTACTGATAATCTTTACTTTGAAATAAGCCAGAATGCAATAAATCAAGCACAAAAATTAAAAAATGCCCTTACCAAAAAAGGCTATACATTCTTACTGAACTCACCTACTAATCAGCAGTTTATCGTAATGGAAAATAAAGCACTCAAGCAACTGGAAAAATCCGTAAAAGTAAGCTTCTGGGAAAAAGTTGATGATTCACATACAGCTGTTCGTCTCGCTACAAGTTGGGCAACAACCAATGAAAAAATGGAAGAGTTAATCAATCTCCTATAATTATAATTTTTTAATATTTTATGAAACGCTTTTTTTATTCTATTTGCATTTTTCTCTTATTTACTTCATGTAAATTTCATTTAGGTGATAAACTTTCATCCGCATTAGAACCTTATTCCGATCTTATTGACAATGACGACATTCTTGATCGTGACATTACAGTTATTCCAGATAAGTACAACACGGGAACGCGACCTGGTACAGTTTTTTCAACAATTACTGAGGAAGGCGCCATTAACGATGTTTATATAAAAGTTCGAACTGATGACAATAACTCTAATAATAATATCTACATTATAACTTCGTATGTTCCAAAAACTGCACCATATTTTCCAAACGAAGTTACAATCGAAAATTATGACTTTTCTGACAGAAATTTTAAGGTTTATAATCCAGAAAGATTTGACTGCGAAAAAACAATTACTTTCCGAAATTGTAAGTTCGCAGGTTTTGCAAATTGTGGTCCTTACGACGAAAACAAGCTTTCTTTTATTTTCGACCATTGCGAGTTTGGAGGTGGTGTTAACGAAGTAAATATTACCTTAAATTGGTGCCGAATCGGTGGTTTTCCAACTGATGCTATGAATCCACTCAAAAACTTTATTGTAACTAACTGTTATATTTGTGACCTTGTACCTTACGGTAATAACAAAGGTACTCATGTTGATGGTTTTCAAATTTACGGACGCAAGGACACTGTTGGCGGAAACATTCTTTTTAATAATGTACGTTTTGAAATTCCTTCCATTCACTTTGAAGACAATACTTCAGCTGTAAATGCCTGCGTTATGTTCCAATTAGAGTTCGGCGACGTAAACAATTGTTATTTTAAAAATCTTATTTGTAATGGCGGTGGAAAATGGTTTCCTCTTTATCTTTCAATGGGCAAAACAAATAAGGATACGAATAATTTCTTTAATCAAAAAAATATAAACTTAATTAATGTGGATGTTTCAAACAATTTTGGTACAATTTTTTACACTGGTAGTTACAATAAAGATGCAAATGTCAAAAATACTAATCACTTGGATAAACTTTATGTAAGTTCAGTTTGGAAAGATTCTCAAAATATCACACATGTTATTTGTACAAATGACACAAGTATAGACAAAATCCTTACAGTACATACTGATAAAGGTGATTATGAATTTGAAATTCCCCACTGCCCTTCAAATTGGGCTTTAGGTGGAGAAATTGATAAAAAAGTAAATCCAAACGAAGCTTTAGAAGACAAAAACGGCATACCTTACACGAATTATCGTTTTAAAGATATGCCGTTCGATATTGACTGCACTATTTCAGAAAACATAAACTCTGTTATTTGTTTTGACGGTGAAACACAAATCCGTAAAGTAACTAAGCTAACTGACTTGTAGTAAACGGTGTAAACATTACCAGATTATCTAAAATATCCTCTTTTTCATACTGATGAGCATTTTCCATTGTTGTTGTTGCAATTGCCGCCATAGCTTCTTCTGTTAAAAATGCCTGGTGACTTGTTATAATAACATTCGGAAAAGTCAAAAGCCTGATTAAAATATCATCCGTAATTACATCTTCTGACCAATCGTTAAAAAAGTATTTTGATTCTTCCTCATAAACATCAAGTACAGCACCTCCAATTTTTTTATTTTTCAGCGCAAAAACTAATGCATTTGTATCCACGAGTCCGCCACGGCTTGTATTAATTAAAATACTTTGCGGTTTCATCAAAGATAAACTTCTTTCATTTATGATATGCCTAGTCTCAGATGTTAACGGACAATGCAAACTTATTACCTCACAACGAGTAAAAATATCTTTTAACGGCACATAATCATATCGCCATCGATTTGACCATTTAAAATCTTGATTTACATCGTAAACAAGGACAATCATTCCAAGACCGCCAAGAATTTCCGCCATTATTTTACCAATTTTACCAGTTCCAATTATTCCGGCAGTTTTTCCATACAAAGTTTTTCCCATAAGTCCATCTATTGAAAAATTACCGCTTTTTGTACGGATGTATGATTGTGGGATTTTTCTGACTAATGCTAAAAGTAAGGCAACGGCGTGTTCAGTTATAGCATGCGGTGAATAATTTGGCACTCGAAGGACGGTTATTTCCTGACGTTCGGCTTCCTCCAAATCTACATTGTTATAACCAGCACAACGAAGTAGAACAAGTTTACATTTGTTTTTTGATAAAATTTTTAATACTTCTTTATTAAGAATATCATTTACAAAAACACAAACTGCATCATAACCTTGAGATATATTTGCTGTTGCTTCATTCAGTTTAAAATCAAAATAATCAATTTCATTTTTATATTTTTGATTTGCATCTTCAAAATGTTTCTTTTCAAACGAATGTGTATCAAAAAAAGCTATTTTCATATTGTCACCTTCCATAATTTATGAAGATTGCAATATTCGTAAGCAGCAATTACACGCTCCTTTTCCGATAATGAAAAAACGGCCATAGGAACGCTGGAGGGGGATAATTCCTTTCGTTGAAACCCTTCATTTGTTTCCAATAGAATCCATTTAATATAATGCTCTGGTGTCATTGGATGTAATTCTTCACCAACTGTAACTGTAACATAATTTTTTGTTGTCGTAATTACAGGAACATGCTTTTCCCCAGCACCATCTGTTGTGTTTTCGTGCAAAAGTGTCATTTGCTCTCCGCAGCAAATAGTTGGAGTTGATGAATCCTCCAAAAGAATAATTACCTTTCCACAAACCTTACATTGATAAAATTTCATAAAAAACTCCTTATAAAACACCGCATTAGCGGCAGCGTTTATTTCGCAACTCAGGCGAACTTCTGCTTCAAAAATAGCACTTGGAGTTTTGTTTGTGTTAAAAAATCAACCGCAAATGGTCATCAAATAATCATCATTCTTTTTGTGATTCTAATTCCTTTTTGTAAAGCTCAATAAGCTCATCTCGAGTAATATTTCTATTTCGCTCTCGAGCAGCCTTCAATTTTCTGTAAATCGTATTTTCCGAAAAACCTTCAACTTCTTTTTGATAATGTAAACCATCACATAATTGCTTAAGAATTTCTTTTTCATCATTAAAAAGTATTAGCTTTTTTCGTTCAAACTTATTCGAAAGTACATAAATCATTAATCCTATAAACCAAATCGAGCGTGTAATATGAATTAAATAATGGCACAAGTTTTCATCATTTAGCGCAAAAGCAACAGAAACAAAAGCAAAATAAACAGTAAATGCTGGTATTTCAAATTTCGGATTTATCATAACAAGCAAACAAATTATAAACAACGCAGAATAATTATTGTACAAATAAGTTTTCGTGAATGCTATTACAAAAATTAAAACAATTGAATAAAACAAGTAAAAATATGAAAACGATTTCCTTTTAAATAGAAATACAAATGGAATATATAAAACATTTCCGGCAATTACTATAAACAAAAAAATTGAAAAACCTTCTTCCATTCCTTTCCAAAAATATAAAAGGGAAATCACTGCTGAAAGTACAGTTGTAAAAAGTATAAAATAATCTTCTAGAAAATTTTTAAATTTTGTCATTTTTTTACCTCAATTTCATTCATTAAAGACTATATTTAAAGATACAACATTTTTTATTTTTTTTCACTTTTTTTATTGCGATATAAACATTCATTATGTAAAATTAATTAAATTTATTTTTTTGGAGTTTTTATGTCTGTTATTACACCTAAACGTTCAGATTATATTTCTTGGGATGAATATTTTATGGGAGTTGCTAAATTGGCGAGTCTTCGTTCTAAAGATCCTAATTCACAAGTAGGTGCATGTATTGTTAGCAATGATAATAAAATTCTTTCTATGGGTTATAACGGATTTCCTCGCGGCTGTTCGGATGATGAATTTCCATGGGCGCGTGAAGGTGACACTTTAGAAACTAAATATGCTTACGTTACTCATAGCGAACTTAATGCCATTCTCAATTATAGAGGTGGAACATTAGAAGGTTCAAAAATATACGTTACTTTATTTCCTTGTAATGAATGTGCGAAAGCTATTATTCAAGCTGGTATTACTACTGTTGTTTATGCTGATAATAAATATGACGGAACACCTTCTGTGGAAGCTTCTAAAAGGTTGATGAACGCCGCAGGGGTTCGTTATTACCAGTATCAGCCAACTGGCCGAAAACTGGAAATAAACGTTTAAATTTTTACAAATGCAAGACTGTTTTTATCGTGCTTCACGGAAATAGTTTACACCAAGGGCTGCAGGTCCTTGGTTTTCTTTTTTAAATCTTAATCCCATAAAAACAAGTACAACAATCGTTGCAATATAAGGAATCATATCTAGTAATTGTCCAGAAATAACAATTGTATGAGAGCCTATCACCATATTCTGACATTTGAAGGTTAATCCTTTTAATGCACCAAAAGCCCAAGCACAGAAAATTGCTTTTACAGGATTCCATGTACAGAAAATTACAAACGCCACAGCAATCCAACCGGCGCCTGCAGTAATATTTTCCTGCCAGCAAGGTACAAAAACTAACGAAAGGTAGGCACCACCTAAACCGCAAACAAATCCACCAACTAAAACATGAATATACTTATACAAGCTAACATTAATTCCAGAAGCATCCGCAGCACCAGGATTTTCCCCAATAGCACGGATATTCAATCCAAAACGAGTATATTTGTAATAACAGTAAAGCAAAACCGCAAGAATTACAGAGAAATAAATATAAGGACTTTGATCAAAAATCATTGGACCAATTACAGGAATTTTCGACAATCCAGGAATAGCAAAATGTTTAAAAGGGTCAGTTACAGTTTTTGCCAATGGTGTAGCAGAAAGAGTTTTTCCCATAAAGCTTGCAATGCCAGTTCCAAAGGTTGTCAAAACCAATCCAGTTACAATCTGATTTCCCTGTAATGTAATTGCAATAAATGCATAAATTAATGCACCACAAGCTCCGGCAAGTCCCGCACACAAAACTGCCACAACTGGACTACCAGTAAGCATACCGCCAAGATAACCAAAAGCCGCACCCAAAATCATCATACCTTCAGTTCCAAGATTAGAGTTTCCAGCTTTTTCAAACAAAATTCCGCCTAAAATACCAAACAAAACATGTGTTCCACACTGAACGGCAACCTGTAAAAATAAACCTAAACCAGTAATAAAAGCCATTTATTTTTCCTCCTTCTTTCCATCAGAAGAGTTTTTCAATTCTTCAAAGAACTTATCATTTCTGCTCTGCTTTCTAAGTCCACGGAAAGGATCATTATTCAAAGGATGATCTGTATCTGGGAAACTCTTATCTTCTTTCTTAACCCAAACAAGCTTATATTTTATAAAGAATTCTGCACCAAGAACAAAGAAAATGATTACGCCCTGCAAAATATTTCCAATTGCCGCAGGAACTTGCAAAGCACTCTGTAAATAACTTCCGCCCTGTAAAAGCATACTAAACAAAAATGAAACAACAACCGAAACAATCGGATTCAAATGACTAAGATGAGTTGTAATAACCGCTGTAAAACCAAGTCCGTTAGAAAGATTATCACACAAAGTATTTTCAATTGCACTGGCCTGCATCATTCCAGCTAAACCACAAAGACCACCAGAAACAATAACTGCAAAAATCATAGTCTTTGTAACATTAATTCCAGCATATTTAGCAGTATCTCGACTTTCACCAATAACACTAATTTCGTATCCAAACTTAGTTTTTGTCAGAATAAAATAAAGAATAACTGCAAGAACTATAGCTATAATCCAACCAATATGAATTCCACCAACTTTTGGTAAAATTGCATTTTTAGCAAAGCGTGCAATTCGCGGAAAGTTTCCACCATTTGGATCGCGCCATGGACCATATTGCAAATATCCTACCCATTTTTGAGCAACATAGTTCAACATTAAAGTTACCAAAGTTTCACTTGTTCCCCATTTAGTTTTTAATCCAGCTGGAATAAGAGCAAATAATCCACCAAAAACAAATCCCATTACAGCCATTGCCAAAAGCATTACAGGCTTTGGAAGATTTGGACAAAGCATTACAACCCAAGTAGCTCCAAAAGCACCCATGTAGAATTGGCCTTCCTGCCCAATGTTCCAAAACTTCATTTTAAAAGCAATACAAGTTCCCAAACTTAAAACCGTCAGCGGAATTGCCTTGTTTACCGTTTCATGAAATCTATAAGCAGTTCCAAGCGAACCAACAAAAATTTTCTGATAAACTTCAAAAGGATTAAGCTTCATAAAAAGCAAACAAATCATTGAAGCAACAATTGCAGCTAAAACAGCAAGAATATTAACAAGAACCTTCTGTTTTAAAGGAAGAGCAGCACGCGCTTGTTTTCTAAGCATTTTCAACCTCCTTTCCCATCATCATTAAACCAATTGTTTCTTTTGTAGTTGATTTTGGATCTACAATTCCCATATTCTTTCCGTCATGTAAAACCATAACTCTATCACTAATTCCGCAAATCTGATCAATATCTTCTGCAACAAGTAAAATACCAATTCCTTTTTTCTTCTGTTCATTCAAAACAGAAATAATATTATTTGTAGCACCAACATCCAATCCACGGAAAGGATAAGAAACAATCAAAAACTTTGGAGTCATTTCAATTTCACGTGCAAGCAAAACTTTCTGAATATTTCCACCACTAAGCTGTCTTACCTGATGGTGAATTGATGGAGTAGAAATATCGTAGCGTTCTACAAGTGTTGCGGCACGTTCATCTCCTTCCTTACGATTAACGAGCATTCCACGTGCCTGATTGTAAGTTCTCAATAAAACATTATCTGTAACGTCCATTCCAGCAACTAAACCCATTCCAAGGCGATCTTCCGGAACAAAGTTCATTCGAATACCAAGTTTTTTAATTTCACGAGGATTCATTTCCAAAAGCTCAGAACCCTGGAAATTTGCAGAACCAGTTGCTGGAGTAAGGCCTGTAAGAACTTCACACAATTCCTTTTGACCAGAGCCAACAATTCCTGCAACTCCAAGCATTTCTCCGCCAAACAAACTAAAATTCAAATCGCTTAAAGCTTTTTTTCCAGTTTTATTTACACAATTAAGATTTTCTACAGTAAGAATTGGTTTTTCCGATTTTTCGGCCATTACATATTCATAATCAAGACTAACCTTTTCACCAATCATAAGGCTGGCAAGTTCTTCTTCCGAACTATTTTTCGTTTCTACAATACCGGCCAAAACCCCTTTACGAAGAACAGCAACTCTATCACTTATTTCCATAACTTCATTCAACTTATGAGTAATAATGATGATAGAACATCCTTCCGCCTTCATTTTCAAAAGAATTTTAAAAAGATTTTTACTTTCCTGAGGAGTAAGAACCGCAGTTGGTTCATCAAGAATAAGAATTCTCGCTCCTTGATAAAGCATTTTTATAATTTCGACTGTCTGCTTTTCGCTGATAGACATTTCGTAAATTTTCTTATTTACATCAAGCTCAAATCCAAACTGAGCAATTACTTTTTCAACTTTTTCCTTAATTTGATTTTTATGAACAAAGAATCCGGCTTTCTTTTCACCAAGTGTAATATTTTCTAAAGCCGTCATTACATCAACTAACATAAAATGCTGGTGAACCATTCCAATTCCAGCAGCAATTGCATCCTGAGGTGATTTAAAATTCTGGATTTTACCGTCAATTGTAATAGTTCCAGATTCAGGCGCATAAATTCCGGCCAGCTGATTTACAAGTGTACTTTTTCCACTTCCGTTTTCACCTAAAAGTGCCAATACTTCGCCCTGCTTTACTTCAAGGCTTATATTTTGATTTGATTTTACAGTTCCAAAAGATTTGCAAAGATTGTTTATTTCTACGGCGTTCACTTTTTTATTTCCATATTTAAAACAACAATCGTCATTGCAGGTCAATTTTCCTACAATGACGACATTTTATATTCCAACCAGATAAATTATAGCATCATAAACAGATACTTTCTTTATTCTGGTTTCCGAAATTGTATCTACTAGTTAGTAGAACCAATTACACCCTGTACGAACCAGCTCATGTTATAAACTTCATCATCAGTCATAACTGAACCAGCAGGAACTTTTTCTACACCATTCTGATCATAAACTGGACCAGCAAAGATTTTTACAGAACCATCAATGATTCCTTTCTTTGCAACTTCTACAGCTTCTACAGTTCCTGGAGCAACAAGAGAAGTAAGAGTATCAAGTTCTACCATATCCTTGTCCAAACCTTCCCAGAAGAAACGGCTTTCCCAAGTTCCATCAATAATTTTCTGAACATCATCTTTAATGAATGTACCCCATTTGAAAAGTGGAGCTGTTAAATAAGCGTTTGGAGCAGCGTTTGGAGTTGAAGAGTTATAACCAATACAGAAAGCACCTTTTTCCTGAGCAGCAACCTGTGGAGCTGTTGTATCCTGATGCTGTTCAATAATATCACAACCGCGGTTCAAAAGATCCAAAGCACCTTGTTTTTCTACAGTTGGGTCAAACCAAGTATTTGTCCATACAACTTCTACAGTTGCATCTGGATTTACAGATTTAACACCCTGTGTAAAACCGTTAATACCACGAATACATTCTGGAATTGGGAATGCAGCAACATAACCAATTTTGTTAGCTTTTGTTTTAAGACCAGCAACAATACCAGCAAGGTAACGAGCTTCGTAAATTTTTCCGAAGTATGCTGTCATATTTGGAGCTGTTTTATATCCTGAACAATGACCGAATTTAATATTTGGATATTCTTCTGCAACTTTTAAAGTCCAATCCATAAATCCAAAAGATGTTGTATAAATTACATTACATCCTGCATCGATTAAGTCACGAATAGCTTTTTCACAATCAGCATTTTCTGGAACATTTTCTTTATACATTGTCTGTTTTTCCAAATCAATTCCAATGTCAGCCAAAGCCAAACGACCCTTATCCTGAGCCTGTGTATAGCCCTGATCATTAATTGTACCAATGTAAACAAAACCAATCTTGATATTGTCCTTTGTGATTTTTGTTTCTGCAACTTCTTTTTTTGAACAACCTGTCAAAACTAAAGCAGCAAATGTCATAGCAATTACAACAAATTTTTTCATAATATATATATACTCCTTTTATTATGATTTTCTGAATTTAATTTGGCCATCATCTGTCATTTTTTCAATAATGGCTCCACTCTCTACTCTATAACCACGGTCCCGAATAATTTTACCACCATTCTGAAAACCCTTTTCAATTGCAATACAAATCCCTTGAACTTTTGCGCCTGCCTGTTCAACTAATTCTATTAATCCATTCAAGGCTTGTCCATTTGCCAAAAAATCATCAACAATCAAAACTTGGTCATTAGGTTGAATAAATCTATTGGAAACAACAACCGTATATGTTTGCTTATGTGTATATGAATAAACTTTAGCTGAATAAACATCTTCATTTACATTGCTGCTCTGATGTTTTTTTGCAAACACTAAAGGTACACAAAGTTGTCTTGCCACAGCATAACCTACAGCAATTCCGCTCGATTCAATAGTTAAAATTTTTGTAACAGGAGTATCTTTATAAAGGCGTGCAAATTCGCTACCCAACTGATCCATCAACTGAGTGTCAATCTGATGGTTTAAAAAACTGCTTACTTTAAGAATTTGGCCAGGTAAAACTTCGCCGTCTTCTTTTATTCGTTTTTCGAGGAATTCCATAGCATATATTAGTAAAATAATGCAATGATTTCAAGTAAATGTTAGATATTGTTCTTTTTTTTCATAAAATCAACAAAATCATCAACATTCATAGGTTTAGCATAATAATAACCTTGAATCTCATCACATCCAATTTGTTTTAGAACTTCAACTTGTTCTTTTTCTTCAATACCTTCTGCAACAATATCAAGATTCAAGTTTTTAAGTAAACCAACGGCACCTTTTACAAGTTGAACTCGTTTTTCAATATTTGGGAATCCACTGTCAAAGAAACACTTGTCCATTTTTGCTGTATCAAAAGGTAAAACTCCCAAAGCCCCAATATTCGAATAAGACTTTCCAAAATCATCCATTGAGCAAGTTGAACCAATATTGTGAATTTTTTGGATAATGTCTCTTAAAATATCCATATTGTTATAAGCAATACTTTCCGTAAGTTCAAATTCCAAATATTTACCAGGAATATTATATTCATGGATTATTTCCATATATCTGTCAAAATAACCTTCATAAGAAATTGCTGCCTTTGAAATATTTACCGAAATAATTGGAGGTTCAAAAGATTCTTCAAGCCAAGTTTTAATCTGCTGACAAACAAGAGTAAAGGTATGTAAATCTACCAACTCAATTTTTCCATCTTGCTCAAAAGAAGGTATAAATTCGTCAGGAGGAATCATTCCTTTTTCCGGATTTATCCAACGAACTAAAGCTTCAGCTGCATGAACTTTATCATCATTCAAAGAAACTTTTGGCTGAAGGTAAACATGAAATTCCTTATTAGCCAAAGCTGTTTCTAGATAATCACCAAGAATTTTTTCTTTTAATAATTGATTGTTACAATTATCCGTATAAACATAGCAATCAACTTCAGGAATATATTTTGCAAATTTACTACTAACGGCAATTACAGAGTGATCAATTAATTGTTCCAAAGTAACATTTTTGTTTTCAATTTTACAAGCAGAAAATTGTTCAACAACTTTAATACTATAATTTTTTTCAGCCAAATAATTAGAAATATTTTCTTTTATTTTTTTACAAATTTTTAATAAATCAGATTCATCTTTGATATTAATTAAAAGGCCAAAACGTGCATCACCTAAAGAACAAATATATTCATTTTCTTTTAATATATTTGAAATTTCTAAATAGATTCCTTTTAAAATTGAATCTGCAGTTCGTCGGCCAACAATCTGATTTATTAATTTAAAATGAACTAAATTAACCAGAATAAAATAACTGTTAGTAACTTCTATTTCTCTAAGTTTTTCTTCAAAGTAAACACGTGAATTTCCACCTGTTACATTATCTTTATATGCTAAAGCTCTATAATGTTCAGCTGATGTTGCCATTGAAAACGTATTAAAAGTTCGTCGCATTACAGTTATAAATAAGATTAAAAGGAAAAGCGCATAAGTATAACTGTAAGGTTTAATATTGTCAGTTGTTAATCCCAAATAATAGAATGTTACACTGACAATTGAACCCAAAACTAAAGTAAGAACTGCAACAATTGCCCAGATACATAAACCATCTTTTGTTTTTTTATAATCAATTATACCTGATCGTATAACCGCAAACGTAATTACAAATACAGCAACATAAACAATTACAATCGAATGCAAAACATGCAGAATATCGAAAGCATATAAAAACAGGGAAATTGTTAAGAATGTACAATAAACATTTTGAATTCCCATAAAAAGTTTTTTTCCAGTTTTATAAAATTCTCTAAAAAATATACAACCAAAAACCGGAATTAAGAAAACTGAAAAATATGAACCCATAAATCTAATTGACGGATTTGTTGTTATGAACTGATATAAATTTGATTCATTGAAAATATAGAAAATTGAAACAACAGAAAGTCCACAAAGACCCATAATCAATTTATTGTAAACTAACACTCGGTAGGTAAACATTACTAAAACATAAAGCAATAAAAGAACTACAAGAAATAACAAAAGTATACAAATAATTAAACAGGAACTATTTGCATTTATAAGTTTTAATACAACTTCCTCCTTAGTACCCAAAAGTAAGGAATTAAGAGAAAAATTTCTTTTACCCCAAGTACTTTTCAATTGTATAGTAATCGTTTTTCCTTGATCTTTTTTGAACAAAGGTACTAAGTACCAGATTCCACCTTCCTCCAATCCAAATTTTGGACGGATTTCTGACCCATCTTTGGTAATCAAATCATTTTCTAGATAAATTTTATAACGAGTATAGAAATTCCAAATTACAAGATTATCATCATCATTAATATAATCTGGTAGCTTTCTAGAAATACTGATTTCTTCATCTTCGTTAATTATAATACTACTGTCAGTTATGATTTCACCTGAATCTGTATAAAACCAACCATCATTTATAACAAGTGGATTATCAAAATTCAACTTCATATTAGTCTGCCGACTAATTACACTTGTTCCAATGTAGAACAGAATTAAAATTAAGCTAACTATAAAATATGGAAAAAAGATATATATTTTTCTTTGAAACTGATACGTAAACAGTAAAGGTTTGTCTTTATTCATAATCTATCTTTTTTTATTGTAAATTATTTTATTTGAATTTACAAATTTTCTTTAATCAATTACATTACTAAAATATGAAAAGAAATGTTTTTTTTGAAGGTGTACGAGACGGTATTCCTATTGGTCTTGGTTATTTTGCCGTAGCTTTTTCACTTGGTATTGTGGCACAAAATGCTGGATTAAATGCTGTTCAAGGTTTTATTGCAAGCTTCTTTAATGTAGCATCAGCTGGTGAATATGCTCTATTTACATCAATACAAGCAGGTGTAACTTACGCTGAAGTTGCAATAATTACTCTTGTAGTAAATGCCCGTTACCTTTTAATGAGTTGTGCACTCTCTCAGAAGTTTGATCCAAACACATCTTTTATTCAACGTTTTTTTGTAGGCTTTGGAGTAACTGATGAAATTTTTGGAATTACAATCAGCCGACCTGGATATATAAATCCTTTATATAATTATGGAGCAATTGCAATTTCAGTTCCTCTTTGGAGTCTTGGAACTTCTCTTGGAATTATTGCCGGCAACTTTTTACCTGCAAGAATTGTAAGTGCTTTATCAGTTGCATTATACGGAATGTTCATTGCTATTATCATTCCACCAGCTAAAAAAAATCTTATTATAGCAATTGCCGTTATTGTAAGTTTCATTTCTAGTTACATCTGTGGAATTATTCCTGTTATTAAGGATTTATCTGGCGGAACTCGAACAATTATTCTGACAGTAATCATTTCATCTATAGTTGCAATTATAAAACCTGTTGAGGAGGAATAATAATGTCTGGCAACACTTATATTTACATTTTTACAGCTTTTATCGTTTCTTATTTAATTCGAGTTTTACCTCTTACACTTATTCGCAAACCTATTAAAAACAAATTTCTAAAATCGTTTTTATTTTATGTTCCATACGTTACTTTATCAGTAATGACCTTTCCTGCAATCATTCAGGCAACTCAATCTCCAATTGCAGGAGTTGCAGCTTTAGTTATTGGAATTATAGTTTCTTTTTTTGGTGCCGGATTATTTCCTGTTGCGTGCATAAGTTGTTTTGTTGTTTTTATTGCAGAAATGTTTTTAGTTTAATAAACTAATTACATGTTTGATTATTTATTATTTGATTTAGACGGTACATTAACAGATCCTGCCAAAGGAATTACAAATTCATTTATTCATGCATTAACTTTCTTTGGAATAGAAATTCCCTCTTATGAAACTTTATGCACTTTTATAGGACCTCCTCTTCCTGCAACTTTTAAAAATGTATTTGGATTTTCAGATGATAAAGCCATGGAAGGTGTTGCAAAATACCGTGAATATTTTTCAGTAAAAGGATTATTTGAAAACTTTGTATATGATGATATTCCTGAACTTTTACAAATTCTTAAGAAGAATGGAAAAAAACTTTTAGTAGCAACTTCTAAACCAGAAGAATACTCCATAAAAATTTTAAAACATTTTAATTTAGCTTCTTATTTTGATTTTATTTGCGGTAGCAACATGGATGAAACTAGAAGTAAAAAAGAAGAAGTAATTGAATATGCTCTTTCACTTTGTAATATTTCTAACAATGATAAACCCAAAGTTTTAATGATTGGAGATCGTGAACACGATATTATTGGTGCAAACAAAAACGGAATTCAATCTTGTGGAGTTCTTTATGGTTATGGAAATGCAGAAGAGCTTCAAAAAGCAGGAGCAACCTTTATTGCAAAAACACCAAAAGATATATTAAAAATTATTGGTTTAAATTAAAAAATATATCTATCGTTTAAAAAAATTATATATCAATATCTTTACAAATTTACTCAAAAAACAAACAAAACAATCTTTATCTTTCAATATCTCTTTTTGAAAAATGAGATTTTTTTTAAACTAAATTTTGATGAACGAACATTCGTTCACCTTTAAACTAACAAACGTTCGTATTCTAAAAACTCAAAATTTTGCTAACACAATGTTTCACATGAAACATTACATAATTAAAATTACAATTCCTCATAGAACATTTTTTCAGTTTTAATGTTTCACGTGGAACATAATTTATATTATTAAAACTCTATTTGTTTCACGTGGAACAAATAGAGTTAAAAAAAAACTAATAAATACAATTTTCGTTTCACGTGAAACAAAAGATTTTTTAAATATTGTTTCATGTGAAACAAAAAATATATTTAAGATTTGTTAGAAAAATTATTTTGTCGTAATAATCCAGTTTCACGTGAAACAAAAAAAAAATTAATAACTATTTTTAAACAGCATGTTTCACATGAAACAAAAAAAAGATATCCACATTTTATTCACCTATGTGGATATCTTTTAAATATAAAGTTATCCACAACCGTGGATTTCTTGTGGATAACTTTAAAAAACAAAAGAGCTGATCTAAAAAGACCAGCTCTTCGCCTGATGCATATCACCCTAGAACTAACAATAATAAAATAAACTTTTTATATAGTTCATACCCTTAATTTCATTATTATTCAAAAATTTCTTTTTGTCAACTTTTAATCAAAAAAATAATGAAATTTT
The DNA here is from genome assembly GCA_045615645.1 of Treponema sp. Classification (GTDB taxonomy): domain Bacteria; phylum Spirochaetota; class Spirochaetia; order Treponematales; family Treponemataceae; genus Treponema_D. Next base: position 32,812 of record JAZLFF010000053.1, on the reverse strand, counting down.
ATTAACTAACGTTCGGTAGTATTTTTTCTACTTTTCGTTAGTCTTCTTCATCTTTATCCTGAACCTTATCAATTCCAACAAGATAATCAGGTTCTTTTACATTTACAATTCTTACACCAGAAGCACCCTGACCTTGAGTCTTAATATCTGTTGCTTTGAAACGTAAGGTCTTACCTTGACTAGTCATACAAACAACTTCATCTTTATCCTTTACATTCAATGCACCAATAATTTCACCCTTGCCTTCTGTATTTCCAAAGATTCTCTGTCCGCCAGTACCGCGGCCATGAACATTGTACCAGTCAAAAGAAATACGTTTTCCATATCCTTTTTCTGTAATAAGAATGATATTTGAATCGTCTTCAACTTTTACTGCAGCTGCAATTTCGTCACCTTCCGAAAGCTTCATTCCCTTAATACCACAGCTAGCACGTCCCATTGTACGAACTGAGTTTTCTGTAATACGAAGAGCTTTTCCACGACGGCTAATCAACATTACATCTGATGAACCAGTAGTTGGAATTGCACTAATCAACTTGTCTCCATCGTTAAGTTTAATTCCAATAATTCCTCTTGTTTTTGCATTCTGGAATTCTGTTGAACGAACTTTCTTTACAATACCTTTTGCAGTAATCATAAATAAGTACAAATCATCAGAGAAGTTTTTGAATGAAACGATTGTTGTAATTTCCTCGTCTGCTGTAACCTGGAGCAATCCTTTAATATGCTGACCACGACTTGCTTTTTCTGCTTCCGGAATTTCGTGAATTCGCATCCAGTAAGCACGACCAATATTTGTAATGAATAACAAATGTTCTTTTGTAGAACCGATAAAAAGCTGATTAATATAATCATCTTCGATAAGAGTTGTACTATTACTTCCTGTACCTCCCCTAGTCTGCTTCTTATACTTAACAGCTGAAACACGTTTGATATATCCCATCTTAGAAATCATAACAACCATGTCTTCATCTTTAATCATATCTTCAACATTGATTTGTTCAACTTCGTCCATCACGATATCTGTTCGGCGATCATCACCATATTTTGCAGCAAGTTCATTTGTTTCATCTTTAATCTTCTGCAAAATCTTTTCGTGGTGTGCAAGCAAATCTTCAAGGTAATCAATCCAAGCCTGGAGTTCTTTTATTTCCTTCTGGAGATCTTCAATCTGCATGTGAGTAAGACGTTTGAGCTGCATGTCGACAATTGCCTGAGCCTGTTCATCGTCAAAGCCAAATCGTTTTTCCAATGCAAGTTTAGCAGATTCTGTATTTTCACTTTCCTTGATAATTTTAATTACTTCATCAATATTGTTGATTGCTGTAATTAAAGCTTCCAAGATGTGCATTCTGTGTTTTGCAACTTTTAAATCATATATTGTGCGGCGAGTAATAACTTCGTCTCGATGATTTACAAAGTGCTGAATTAACTGTTTGAGTGTAAGAACTTCCGGTTTGAGATATGTCTGTGGAAGAGTCAACATTCCAGGTTCATCGTAGCGTGGTGCTCCTTCTTTAATTTGAGGAACAAGAGCAAGATTGATTACACCAAAGTTTGACTGCAATTCTGTTTTTGCAAAAAGTTGATTAAGAACAATTTTTGTAACTGCGCCTTTTTTAAGATCTACTACAAGACGCATACCAGTTCGGTCGGAAGATTCATCGTTTGCGTTTGTAATTCCTTCAATCTGTTTATCGCGAACTAATTCTTTTATTTTACGGATAATGTTTGTTGTGTTTACGCCGTATGGAACTTCTGTAAATACAATTGATTCTTTTCCATGTTTATCTGTTTCGATTGTAAACTTAGAACGAATTGTTACTTTTCCGCGGCCAGTTGTATAAGCTTTTTTAATTCCAGCTCTACCGTAAATAATACCGCCAGTTGGGAAATCTGGACCTTTTATGTGATGCATCAATTCTTCTATGCTGATGTCGTTATTGTCGATATATGCAGAGATTGCTGCTGCTACTTCGCGGAGGTTGTGAGTTGGCATGTTTGTGGCCATACCAACGGCAATTCCTGTTGTACCGTTACAAAGGAGAAATGGAAATTTGGAAGGGAGAACGGAAGGTTCGTCGCAAGTGTCATCAAAGTTGCGAATCATATCAACTGTGTTTTTGTTGATATCTTCTGTCATCTCTTCTGTTATCTTTGACATCTTTGCTTCGGTGTAACGGTAAGCAGCTGGGGGGTCACCGGCGATTGTACCAAAGTTTCCCTGTGGAGTTACTGTTGTATAACGCTGAGCAAAATCCTGACCAAGACGAACTAATGCATCGTAAACTGAAGCATCTCCATGTGGATGGTAATGTCCCAAAACTTCACCAACGATTGTAGCACATTTTTTAGTTTTACCTCCACTTGCAAGGTGAAGTGTATCCATAGCATACATGATTCGGCGATGAACTGGTTTAAGACCATCGCGAACATCTGGCAACGCACGCTGTACAATTACAGACATTGAGTAGTCAATGTAAGCCTGTTTTACTTCATCTTCAATTGGGATTTTTATAACTGCTCCACCTTCCGGTGTTTTAATTTCTTCTAACATCTTTCAATCCTTTTATTTAACTAACGATTGGTAGTTTTACTAAATATCCAAATTTGCGTAACTTGAGTTGGCCTCTATAAATTCACGGCGAGGTTCAACTTCTTCACCCATACAAACACTGAAAATCTTATCTGCAGCAATTGCATCCGGAACAGTTACAACACGCATCTTTCTGTGTGCTGGATCCATTGTTGTTTCCCAAAGCTGATTACCGTCCATTTCACCAAGACCTTTGTAACGCTGAACATCAGCCTTATTTCTCTGGTCGCCAAGTGCATCCAAAGCTGCATCTCTTTCTGCATCTGAATAACAGTAAACTGGTTCCTTCTTTCCAAGCTGAACTTTGAACAATGGTGGCATAGCAAGATAAACATAACCGCGTTCAATAATTTCCGGCATATAGCGGAAGAAGAAAGTTAACAACAAAGTACGAATATGTGAACCGTCGACATCGGCATCGGCCATGATAATAATTTTGTGATATCTTAATTTTTCGATATTAAAATCTTTACCAAATCCAGCTCCAAGTGAAGCAATAACCGGTTCAAGCTTATCGTTGTTCATAACCTTTTCTGGACGAACTTTTTCTACGTTGAGCATTTTTCCCCAAAGAGGAAGAATTGCCTGAGTTTTAGGATCTCTACCTTTCTTTGCAGAACCGCCGGCAGAATCTCCTTCGACTATGTATACTTCACAAATTTCCGGATTATTTTTGATTGAACAGTCGGCAAGTTTTTCTGGCATTCCGAATCCCAAATCAGAATTCTTTTTGCGCATGTTATCTTTTGCTTTACGGGCAGCAATTCTGGCTTTTGCTTCGTCCATTGCTTTACGTAAAATTGTTTCAAGAACTTGTGGATTCTGTTCAAAATAGATTGTTAGTTTTTCTGTCAAAACTTGATAAACGATTGTACGAACTTCTGTATTTCCAAGTTTTTCCTTTGTCTGACCTTCAAATTCAGGTTCAGGAACTTTCATGGAAATTACTGCTGTTAAACCAGAAGACATATCTTCGTAAGTAAGTTTTTCATCTTTATCCAAACTACCAAGCTGTTTTTTTAATTTTTCATTTGCATCAAGACATTTATTTAATGTTGTACGAATAGCGTTGCGGAAACCTTCAAGGTGAGTACCACCATCGCGTGTGTTAATATCATTTACATAAGTACGGACATTTTCTGAATATCCGTTGTTGTAATGCAAAGAAACTTCAGTAACAATATCATCACGAGTTTCGTTAATATAAATTGGCTGTTCCGGAACAACTGCTTTACCAGTATCAATATTCTGAACAAATTCATTTATACCACCTACAAACTGCAGCGTTTCTTCCTTAGGATTTTCCAAACGTTCATCACGGAAAACAATTACAACACCACTGTTCAAAAAAGCAAGCTCGCGTAATCTGTCTTTTAAAACATCATAATCATAAGTTGTAGTTTCTGTAAAAATTGTTTTATCTGCCTTCCAGCGAATAATTGTACCGTGAGCATCTGAATCACCAATAACTTCAACTTTAGACTTAGCTATACCTTTTTCATAACGCTGTCTATAAATATGACCATCGCGAGTAACTGTAGCTTCCATCCAGTCGGAAAGAGCATTTACACAGGCAACACCTACACCATGCAAACCACCGGAAACTTTATAAGAACCTTTATCAAATTTTCCACCGGCATGAAGACGAGTAAGAACCAATTCCAAAGCACTTACATGTTCTGTAGGATGTTCATCAACTGGAATACCACGACCGTTATCTTCTACACGAACAACGTCATCTTTTTCCAATGCAACAATAACTTTGTCACAAAAACCTGCCATTGCTTCATCAATTGAGTTATCTACAGTTTCATAAACAAGATGATGAAGTCCTCTTGGTCCTGTTGATCCAATATACATACCTGGTCGTTTTCGAACTGCTTCAAGTCCTTTTAAAACCTGGATGTTACTTGCTCCGTAATTATCAGCCATTGTGTTTTCCTTTGATTTCAGACATTTTCCCCACCGAATAAATGTCTTAATATAAGAATATAATATTTTACTCTATTAATGAGATTTTTTCTAGTATAAGCATAACTAACGAGTGTTAGTTTTTGCAAATTTTATTATTTATCTTGAAGAAAATCCTTAAGTCGGTGATAATGAACTGTTATGGCAAGTCAATTATATAAAGAAGCTTTTCAATACGGAATGGAAGAGCTAAAAAAAGAATACGCTTCAAATAATAATGAAGATGAATTTACAATGTGGTTCAATATGGACTATGTTGAAGACACTATAGAAACTTTAACTGTTTCTGTAGCTTCACCTTTTATGCAGCAAATGATGCTTAAAAAAGGTTATTTTGAAATTGTTCAGAAAAAAATTCGCGAAATTACCGGTCAGTCAAATTTGGAAATTAAATGCATTGTAAAGGCTGATTCTAACCCTACAACTGAACAAAAATCTTTACCAAAAAAAGAAGAAAAGAAAATTGAAAAAGTTGAAGAAAAACCTGCAGTTTTAAAAAAACACCCAACATTAAGAGAAGAACTTACATTTGATACATTTATTTCTGGTGATAACAGCGATTTTGCTTACAAAGCTGCAATGGCTGTTGCACGCGAACCTGGTAAAAAATATAATCCAATTCTTTTATATGGTGGATCTGGTTTAGGAAAAACACACTTAATGAATTCAATTGGAAATTACATTTACAACAATTCAGGTGACAAACTAAAAATTTATTACGTTTCAGCTGAAAATTTTGGAAATGAATTTACTTCTTCTTTGACTAAAAAAAATCCGAATGAATTTAAAAATAAATACAGAAATCTTGATGTATTGCTTTTGGATGATATTCACTTTTTGCAAGGAAAAGAAGGTATGCAAAATGAATTATTCTATACATTCGAAGCACTTTCTCAACGTAATGCACAAATGGTATTTACTTGTGATAGACCAATAAACGAAACTAAAAATATGGCCGATCGTCTTGTAAGCCGTTTGTCTAATGGTTTATGTATTGATTTACAGCCTCCAAACTATGAAACTCGTTACGCAATTTTGCAAAAAAAACTTGAAATTAAAGGCAAATCTTTAGATTCTGAAATTATTGATTATATTGCTAAAAATGTTGAAACAAATGTACGCGATTTGGAAGCAGCTCTTTATAAACTTTTAGGTTATTCTGAACTTACAGGACAAAAACTTACATTAGATGTAGCTAAAAATCAGCTTAGAGATATTCTTTCAAATACTTTGGAAAATATTTCGATTGATATAATCCAAAAAGTTATTGCAGATAATTATCAAATTTCTGTTTCAGATTTAAAAAGCAAAAAGAAAGATAAAAAATATGCTTTTCCAAGACAAATTGCTATTTATATTGCACGCGAAATAACTGAAATTGCATATACTGAACTAGGTAATGAATTTGGTGGAAAAGACCATTCAACAATTATGCATGCCTATAAATCAATTCAGGAAAAATTAAAAACAGATACTAATCTTGAAACCAAAATTCAACTTTTAATTAGGGAGATAAAAGATTATAAGAGATAATGTGAATGTTATGTGTTAATTTTGTGGATAATTTAAGAATTATTAATTACAATGTTTATATGTTAATAAAATGTGTTTTCAAATGCATTACTTATAAACATTGTAATTTCTTGTATAGCAAATAAATAAATTAGTTATACACATAATTCACAGACCTTATTATTATTACTATTAAATTTATAAATTTATATTAATTATAGATAATATGAAAACTGAGGATTAAAAGGAGATATAAAATGAAATTTACTTTTGATAGAGATGCAATGATTAAAGAAATATCAATAGCACAGGAAATTATTACAAATAAAAGTCCTGTTTCAATTCTTTCAAATATTCTTGTAATTGCTGAAAATAATTCTTTAATAATAAAAGCAACAGATTCTACTGTAAAATTTACAACAACTATTCCAGTAGATATTCAGGAAGAAGGAAGAACTACAATTTTCTGTGATAAGTTTATGAGTATTTTATCTTCTTTACCTCCAGGCGATGTAGAATTTACTCAAGAAGATACAAGCGTAATTATTCGTTCATATTCTAAAAAATTTAAGGCTCAGTTAAAAAGTCAGGCAAGTGATAAATTCCCTGAAATAGGAACTAGCGAAAATGTTCCATTCTTTGAAATTTCTTCAAAAGATTTTAAGGAAATGATAAGACATACAATTTTTGCTGTATCAGAAGATAGAAACAGATATTTTATGACTGGTGTTTATTTTGAAAAGAAAAATGATACAGTTATTATGGTTGCAACAGATGGAAGAAGACTTTCATATAATAATAAAGCTGCAATTAATATTCCTGATTTTCAACCTGCAATTATTCCAACAAAAATTTTAAACTGTATTCTTAAAAATGCTCTGGATGAAGGAAATATTCAGGTAGCAGTAATTGATAAATCAATTTTTGTTAAGTTTGCAAATCTTGAATTTAGTTCTGTTTTAATTGATGGACAGTTCCCTAATTATCAAAAAGTAATTCCTGAAGGACTTTCAATGTCAATAATGGTAAATAAAGCTGATTTGGATGCTGCATTAAAACGAACAACTATCATGGTTGATAAAAAAGTAAGTCGTATAATTTTCAAAATTTCTTCAGGAGTTTTAAAACTTATTTCACCTGATTCTGAACTTGGTAATGCTGATGAAGAAATTCCTTGCCGTTATGATGGCCAGGATATTACAATGGCTTTGAATTTTACTTATGTAACTGATCCATTAAAAGTTATTGAAACTGAAAATGTTGTATTTGATTTTAATATTGATCAAGTACAAGATGGAGAAGAGGCAAGTATTACAAAAGCTGTAATAATGCATGGAGAACCTAATGGTGATTATATCCATGTAATTATGCCAATGAATTATTAAAAAATGCCTTTTTTATATCAGACATTCTACAATTTCCGCAATTTAAAGAACGATACAATTGATTTATCTTCAAAAGAAGTATATTTTGTCGGTCAAAATGGACAGGGAAAAAGTAATATTCTTGAATCTCTTTATTACACATCTTATGGAATTAGTTTTAGAACGCATATAGATTCTCAAATCATTAAAAATGGACAAAAGGATTTTAGTTTAAACGCGTTATATAAAAGTCAGGAAAATGACACTCAAAAAATTTCTATTATTTATGAAAATAATAAAAAAAGAATTGAAAAAAACGGAAAAAAAGTAAATGACAGGAAGGAAATAATTAATACAATTCCTTGTATACTTTTTTGTCATGATGATATGAAATTTGCAACAGGAGAGCCTGAAAATAGGCGTTTTTTTATTGATCAGTCTTTAACTTTATATGACAGTCTTTACATTGAAGATTTGCGAAATTATAAAAAAGTTTTAAAAAGTAGGAACTTAATTTTAAAAAATCACGAATATGAAATGCTTGATGTTTATGATAAACAGCTTGCGGAATTAGGTTTAATTATTCAAGATAAGCGAAAAAAAGCTATATTTCAGTTCAATCAAATTTTTGGAAAAATATATCAGGAAATTACTGGAATTGAAGGAGTTTCAATTTCTTATCATCCATCATGGAAAGAATTAGAAACTGAAAACGGAAAATTTTTTCCGGCTTCGCCTGATATTATTAATCTTCTTCTTCAAAAAAGAGATGCTGATAAAAATATGGAAACTACTTTATCCGGTCCTCACCGTGATCGTATTGATTTTGTAAAAGATCATCACCTTTTTGTTCCAACCGCTTCTACTGGGCAATGTCGTTTAATCAGTCTCCTGCTTCGTGTAGCTCAAGCTATATACTATACCCGCGCCACAAATTTAAGGCCAGTTTTATTAATGGACGATGTTTTACTTGAACTTGATCCTGATAAACGAGCTAAATTAACAGGAATGTTGCCGGATTATGATCAACTATTTTGCACATTTTTACCAGGAGAACCTTACGAAAGGTATATGCGTGATACTACTAAAGTGTATAAAATAGAAGAGGGAAATTGGTATGAGTGAAGATAAAATTATTTCCTGTAGCGATATAATGCTGCAAATTGTAGATAGTGCCGCTTTTAAAAACAGAAATCTTCCTTCCGTTTGGAAAAGTGTAGTTTCGAAAGTAAAATCCGGAAATTTTACTAGTGAAAATTCTGATTCAGATAATTTGATTGGTGAACGTTTGGCAGGTAATACTCGTGTTGTTGATTTAAAAAACGGTGTTTTGTTAATTGAAACTGATCATTCCGGATGGATACAATATTTAAAAATGTATCAGAAATTTATTTTAAAAGGCTTAAAAATGGCTCTTCCAGATTTGGAAATTAAAGGATTAGCTTTTAGACTTGCCGGAAGTAATGCAATGTTAAGCGAATCGTATGAGCAACGTTTACATAATGATATGGAAAAAATGAATCAAAAAATTGAAAAAGAAGAGGAAGCTTTAAAAGAGCATTATCAAGATAAAAAAAGTAATAAAAAAGGAACTTTACCGCCTGAGTTGCTTGAAAAATTTGAAAGCATAAAAAATACTATGTTGACCAATTCAGAGAAATAATGATATATTTTATTACTATTTTTATTTATTAATAGCGAAATTATTAAAATTATATATAAGGAGTACGTTCCATGAAAAGAACATATCAACCAAGTAAAGTAAAACGCAATAGAAAATTTGGATTCAGAGCTCGTATGGCTACAAAAGGTGGACGTAAAGTTTTGGCTAGAAGACGTGCTAAGGGTCGCGCAAAACTTTCAGTTTCTGACGAAAAGAAGAAGTACTAGTTTTTAGGGATGGAAACAGACTTAATAAAAACGGGATTTTTTAAACGTGAAGAGCGTATAAAAAATCCCGCTGATTTTAAAAAGCTGTTTAAAACAGGTAAAAAGATAAGTATTCCAGGTGCTAAGATTTATTATCTTGAAAATGGGCTTGAAATGAACCGAGTTGGTTTTCCTTTGATTCGTGGCTACGGTAACGCGGTCGAAAGGAACTTATCAAAAAGATACAGCCGAGAAGTCTATCGTTTATTAAAATCACATCTGAACACTGGGTATGACATGTTAATACTTATTTATCCAGGAAATGATTCGTTCAACTCGCGATGTGATCAAATTCGTTTATTGTGCCAAAAGGCAGGATTATTAAGAGAAGAATGATAAAATGGTTAAAAAAATTTTTAACTAAGTTTTTCTGTATATTAATTCGTGCTTATCAAATTTGTATTTCTCCTTTGCATCGACCGTGTTGCAGATTTACACCAACTTGTTCTGCATACGCAATCGAAGCAATTCAAAAATATGGACCAGGTAAGGGTCTTTTACTTTCAATTAAGCGAATTCTCAAATGCAATCCGTTTCATGAGGGCGGGTACGATCCTGTTCCATGAAAAAATAAAGGGGATATAAGTGGATAAAAATACTATTTGGGCAATTGTCCTTTCAACTCTTGTAATTATTGGATCTTATCTTGTACTTCCAATGATTTTTCCTTCAATGGCACCTAAAATGCCAGAAGCTTCAGAAGTAACTGAAAAAACAGAAACACCTGAAATAGAAGATTTAAATGAAGTTAATGTGAATTCCGAAAATGTTATTGCACAAGCCGAAGTTTCAGAAGATGGAATGGCAGAATCAACATCTGAAGAATTAATCACTGTTAAAACTAATATAGCTGAAATTATTCTTACAAACAAAGGTGGAGATATTATCAGTTATAAACTTTTGAATCATAAAGATACAGATACAAATGATTGGATTCAAATTTCTGACAGTATTAACGATAACAACCGAACTTGTGCTATGGCTTTTGGAAATGTTGAAGCTAACATTATTCAGGACATTTTTACTGTAGAAAAAATAGATTCAAAAACAATTCTTTTTAAGAAAACTTTTAATTTAAAAGGCAGTAAATTTACTATTGGAAAAAGATATACCTTCAAGGATGATGAAAACGTATTTAAGTTGGATATTATGATTCATAATGATGAAGGTAAACTTTTAGATTATAACGGTGTTGCTTATACTTTAAGAACAGCTCCACAAATTGGACCTCATTTTGATCCTAAAAAAGATCGTTACGAAAACCGCCAGTATGTAACATATAATGGCAGTAAATATAAACGAACAATGCTTAGTTCCGGACAGTTTAAACGTTATGAAAAAGATTTCATCTGGAGTGGTATTGCTGGTAAATACTTTGTGGAATTAATGATTCCTTCTCAGCCAGAAACAATTAACGCAGGCTTCTATTCTTCTATAATTGAAAGAAATGATTATTCAAATGCTCAGGCATTTATTGAACGAAGAGCGGTTGCTAATTCAGATACAGTAGATACATATTATATGTATTTTGGTCCAAGAAGTGAAAAAGATTTGAAACGATATAATGTTTCTGAAAACAATGCGTGGGGTCTTGGTGGTAAAAAAGTAACTGAGTGTTTACAAACAAGTGGATTGCTCAACTGGCTCGAAAAAATTCTAAAATGGATGCTTGAAATCCTTCATAAAATGGGAATTAACTGGGGTGTTGCCATTATTTTAATGACAGTTATTCTTAAAGTTATTTTATTCCCTCTTTCAAAGAAACAGTCTTTAAGTTCTTTGAAAATGCAGGAAATTCAACCAAAAATGCAGGCTCTTCAGAAAAAGTATGCTAATGATCAGCAGAAACTTCAGCAAGAAACAACAAAACTTTATCAGGAATCAGGATATAATCCGGTAAGTGGTTGTTTGCCAATGATTTTCCAGATGTTGGTACTTATTTCTATGTATAACCTTTTCAATAACTACTTTGATTTCCGTGGAGCTTTGTTCATTCCTAAATGGATTCCAGACCTTTCTAAAGGTGATAGTGTTTATACATTTAATTTTAATATTCCTTTGTTAGGAAATCAGTTGCGATTGTTACCAATTATTTATACAGCAACACAATTGCTTTCTGGAAAAATTACTCAATATGGACAGCCGGGTGGTGGAGACGCTCAGAGTCAGGCTACTATGAAATTTATGATGTACGGTATGCCAATAATGTTCTTCTTCTTATTCTATAATGCACCTGCAGGTCTTTTGTTGTATTGGTTAACAAGTAATATTCTTGCAATTATTCAGCAGATTATTATTAACAAAATGATGGCAGAAAAACGAGCAGAAATAGCTTCGAAAAATGGAAAAGTTAAAGCAGCTCAAAAAACTTTGCCACCAAAAAATAAAAGAAAATAATATATTTGACAGGAGATATATATGACTTACGAATTTGAAGGAAAGACAGAAAAAGAAGCAATTGAATTGGCCGCAAATGAATTAAACTTGGAAAGAGACCAATTCGATGTTGAAATTCTGGAAACACAGAAAAATTCAATTTTTAAAAAAGGATATGTAAAAATCAGAATTCATACATTTGATGAAGATGTTAAAAATAAAGGCAGTTCTAAAAAATCTTCTTATGATGATGAAAATGTTAGTGAAGGTCATTCTAGAATTGTTGCGAATCCACTTCCACAGGGTGAATTTGAACAGAAACTCATTGAATTCATTACAAGTATGATCGAAAAGATGGGATATGATGTAAAAGTTGAAGTTTCTTACAGAGAAGATAAAAAGCTTGGTATTAAACTTGAATCATCTCATTCTTCAATTTTAATTGGACGAAAAGGTAAAAACCTTGATGCTTTGCAGTTACTTGCTAATATTTATGCTGGACGACTTGGACATGAAGAAATCCGTGTAATTTTGGATACAGAAAATTATAGAATTCGCCGTGAAGAAACTTTAGTTAGACTTGCTTACACAACAGCCGACAAAGTTCGTTCTAGTCGTAATTCAATTTTGCTTGAACCTATGAATCCTTTTGAACGTCGCCTTATCCATACAACTTTGAACGATATTCCTGATGTAGAAACAAAATCTGAAGGTGATGGATTATATAAACAGGTACGTGTTATTTATAAAGGCCTTCGTTAATGAAAAAAATAAAAACATTGGTTTTATTAACAGCTTTGTGTACGTCTGCATTTGCACAAGCTGTTGATGTAAAAGACATTGTAAATCCCGCTTATTATGATGAACTTATGAAAAATAAGTGTGTCATTTTGGATAGAGATGATGGTTCTAACGAATTAAGGCTTTTACCAAAATTTGAAAAGGAATCTGCGGTAAAGGAAAATCTTGTTCAAAAAAAGGAAGGTGATTATCCATACACATATGAATCACTTTACTTTTTAAATAAGCAGGATATTTTAAAAACCAGTAATTCTTCTGCAAAAAATATTGATTTAAACGACGTTTCTAGAGTTTGCAGGTCAATATCAAAAATGCAAGGAATGACTTATTATTCTACTACAAGAAAAAAAGAACTTGTTTTGTACAAAAAAGCTTTTACAATTGCAAGTGCAGACAGTAAAACTCCAATTCCAGACAATAATACAGGAAATGCCGACGGACAAGTTTTATATGCTTACCAGGATGATAATAGTTTTGGTGTAACAAGATACGAATTACATTATTATCAAAATCAGGAAGAAGGCGAATTACTTGCTGTGTTTACAAACAAGGATGTAATGGGAATAGGTCCATTTAAAGCGATTTATCCTGATAATCTTGTAATAAATCTTATGGTAAAAGATTGTGGTGAAAATTTATTGCTTTATATTTGTGCTGATTTAGATAGCGTTAATTTTCCAGGAATAAAAGGACAAATTACCGATTCTATTTCTTCGCGAATGGATGCAATATATAAATGGTTTTTGAAACAATTTTAGTGGAGAATTAAAATGTGTAAAAACAAAATAAGAAAATTATTTTTGGGACTTATGTGTGGTTTAACAATGGTTTCTAGTGTTGCCTGCAGTAGTCCAAAGGGGGCTCAAGTGGAAGCTTTGAAGGGAAAAGAAGGTGTTTTTGCAGTTCTTACAACTGAGAAAGGCGAAATTGTATTAAATTTGTTCTACAAAGAAACACCAATGACAGTTACAAACTTTGTTGGATTGGCAGAAGGAACATTAGATGCTGCTAAAGGAAAACCTTTTTATGATGGATTAAAATTTCACCGTGTAATAGCTGATTTTATGATTCAGGGTGGAGATCCTCGTGGTAATGGTACTGGCGGTCCAGGTTATAAATTCCCAGACGAATTTGTAGATGGATTGATTTTTGATAAACCAGGAAAACTTGCTATGGCAAACTCTGGCGCAAACACAAACGGAAGTCAGTTCTTTATTACACACGTTCCAACTGATTGGTTAAACTATAAACACACAATTTTTGGTGAAGTTTTAGCAGGACAGAATGTTGTTGATACTGTAGCTCAGGATGATACAATTAAGTCTATTAAAATTATTCGTCAGGGTGCTGAAGCAGAAAAATTTACTGCAACACAGGCTGACTTTGACAGATTAATTGCAGAAAATAAAAAAGCAGTTGAAGAACGTGAAGCAAAAAAAATGGCTAAAGTAATTGAAGGCTGCGAAAAAACTAAAGACGGAATTTATTATAAGATTCTTGATGAAGGAACTGGAAACGTAGTAGGTAAAGGAAAACACGTAACTGTTGATTATAAAGGTTATTTGGTTGATGGATCATTATTTGATGCTTCAAGCGGATTCCATCCACAGGGACACGATCCATTAGACTTTACAACTGGAGCTGGTCAGATGATTCCTGGATTTGATATGATGGTTCAGGAAATGAAACTTGGTGAAACAAGAAAAATGGTTCTTCCTCCAGAATTAGCATATGGTGAAAGAGGATATCCTGGAGTTATTCCTGGTGGTGCTTACATTTGCTTTGATGTTAAAGTTTTAAAATTCTAAGTAGAAACAAATATAGGTAAGAAAACCCGACCAATTTTGAAGAATACTTCATTTGTGGTCGGATTTTTTTATTAATGGTTAATTGGTGTTACAGAAAATAATGATTTTGTTGCTTCAAAAATGCGGCGCGCAACTAACGGATTATTCATTGTGTAAAGATGAATTCCTTGAACACCGTGAGTAACAAGATCAACAATTTGATCAATTGCATACGCAATACCAGCGTCGCGAATTGCTTCAGGATTATCACCATACCGTTCCATCATATCGGTAAACTTTTTTGGTAAAACGGCATTTGTCATGCTTACCATACGTTCAATAGAGCGTTTGTTTGTAGCAGGCATAATTCCAGCTTCAATAGGAACATTAATCCCTTTTATTTGGCAGCGTTCGAGAAAACGGTAATACTGTTCATTATCAAAAAAAAGTTGTGAAAGCAAATGTGTTGCCCCTGAATCAACTTTTTGTTTTAAATAATCTATATCTTCATAAACGGATTTAGACTGTGGATGAAGTTCAGGATAACAGGCTCCAAAAATTTTAAATGATTTTCCGTCTGTTCTTTTTGAATCAAAGTTTTTAATAAATTTAATAAGCTCATCTGCATGGAAAAAATTATTTGAAGGTTCTTTTCCTTCAACTTTATCACCACGAAGTGCTAAAATATTGTCTATGCCAGCAGCTTGGAATTGATTAAGAACGTAAGTTGCATCTTCAAATGTCATATTTAAACAAGGCATGTGAATTACCGACTCAACATTACAAACATCCTTTATACGCTTTGCAATAGCTAAGGCATTATCACAATTTTCACTACCGCCTGCACCAAAAGTAACAGATATAAAGTCCGGATTAAGATCTTTAAGTTCATCTAGAGTTGAAAAAATTGTATCTATAGGCATGTTTTTTTTTGGTGGAAAAATTTCAAATGAAAAAATTGTCTTTTTGGAAAGTTCTTCTTCGTTTATCATTTTTGCGACTCCGTGTTAGTTTGTCGGTTTTGATTATTATAAAGAGAAAAAGTGAAAGTTGGAAGAAGGGGTAGTGAGAAAAAAATTATTACAAAATGTAAGATAAACTTGACATAAAACAAAATGTAAGATATATTTGACATAACGCCAGAAAAAGTGCACATTATGGCGAAAAAAATTTTAGGAGATATGAAAAAATGAAATCACCTTATTATGTAATTGGATTTATATGTGGAATTTTGAGTGTTGCTATTGTATCAATAATCTTGGCTAAAATAGCTAAAAAGAAGAATAAGAATATTG
The DNA here is from genome assembly GCA_045615645.1 of Treponema sp. Taxonomy (GTDB): domain Bacteria; phylum Spirochaetota; class Spirochaetia; order Treponematales; family Treponemataceae; genus Treponema_D. Next base: position 17,181 of record JAZLFF010000053.1, on the reverse strand, counting down.
AATACGATGAGCGACAGCAGGTAATTCGCGGACGGGCATACAAAACAGGTTTTAAAACTTTTGCAGTCTGCGAAGTTCTTGCAATGTGTAATGAAATTGGTTTCGGTTTTCATTTTATGGATGCCGGATTACTTCATTTTACAATTTTAGTAATAAGCTTATTAGCTTTTGTAATTCATGCAATGTGGAATGATGCTTATTTCCAGGGAAAAGAAAAGAAAGTTATTTGGGTTATTATAATGTTTGTTGCTGTTATATTTAATCTTGTGTGTTTCTTCTGGAGAGATAAATCAACAAATTTTACAGAAGATGGACTTATGAGTTATGCTTTTATCAATTTATTCTGTGCTTTTTTCTGTTTTGTAATTTTGATTAATGGTGTTATTAAAATTTTTGTTGATAAGAAAGTTGAAAAACAGGGGGAATAGAAAATGAGTAACATAGTAAAATTTTTTCTTTATATACTTCTTTGTATTGCTATAATTGTTTTCTTTATCGTTTTTGATAAAAAGCACAAAAATGAAGATGAAGATGAAAGACAGAAAATGTATATTGGAAAAGCTTTTCAATTAGGATATTATGTTACAATTTTTTGTAATTATCTAAGTTTTGTAGCTTGTAGAATTTTTGAAATTGGCTTTCATACAGAAGTATTATTTTTAATTTCAATTATTATTGGAGCAGTTTGCTTTTTAATTTATGGAATTTGGAAAGATTGTGTGTTTACAAAAGTAGCTACAAAGAAAGTCTGGATAGGTATTTTAATTGTTTGTATAGCAGTTATTATTCGTCAAATAGTTTTTGTATTAAAAAGTGATGCTATTGAAAACGTAATTATGCTTGTTTTATTCAGTGTTGGATTAGCAATTATAATAATAAATTTTATTGCCAAAATAATTTATGATAAGAAAAATCAGGAGGAATAAAATGGATCAACAAAACGAAAAAAATGAAGATAAAATATACAGAATTAAAGATTATAAAGCTGGATATATTGGATTTTTTATTTTAGCCATTTTAATGTTTCTTTCCGCAGTATTTATTGGATTAACTAATTATCAAAAGGAAGTTTATGAATTGGTAATTTTAGGCGGAGTAATTCTTTCTTTAATTATTTATATTTGTATTTGCATTTGGAAAGATGCTTACAACCCTGAAAAAAAACCATCAAGTTCAATATTATGGGTTTATATACTTTGGACAATTTTCTTTATTGGAAATGGTCTTTTGAAATTTCGTCCAGATGAAAATGAAAATGTTGATGTAATTCTTGCATGTATTTATTTAATGTTTGGAATAATGTTTCTGTTTGTTTTAGTAAATCTTTTAGCAAAAAAAGTTTATGATAAAAAGAAGGGAGGCAAATAATGAAAAACTTAAAATTAAAAGCTGCCCGTGCATTAAAAGATTTATCACAGGAGGATTTGGCTACAGCAGTAAATGTGAGTCGACAGACAATAAATGCAATAGAAAAAGGAGATTATAATCCGTCTATAAATTTATGTATAGCAATATGTAAAGTATTGGAAGTAAAACTGGACGATTTATTTTGGCCAGAAGAAGAATAAAAAAGGTGGTTTCGAAAAATAAACGAAACCACCTTTCATAAAATATTGGATTAATTAAGAATACTAATTAAAAACTCCAAGACCAGTTAACAAAATTACAAAAAGCAAAATTGGAGCAACGAATTTAATCATTACATTGTAAAGACCTTTACGTCCAAATTTTTCACCATTGTAAGTAATTTCATCTGTAATTGTTTTTGGTTTGCAAATCCAGCCAATAAGAAGACAAGTAAGTAAACCAATAATTGGCATAAGAATATTATTAGTACCATAGTCGAGAACATCAAGAATCTGACCAACAGAACCGTTTGGAAGTGTAAGATCGAAGTACCAGATATTATATCCAAGACAAACGATAAGTGAAACAAAGAATGTACAAGCAGCCATAACAAGAGTTGCCTTTTTACGAGACCATTTATTTCTATCAATTAAACTAGAAGTAATAGCTTCGAGTAATGAAACGGCACTTGTAAGAGCAGCGAACAATACCATGATAAAGAATAAAGCACCAAGAATGTTTCCAAAAATACCAAGTGTAGCGAAAATCTTAGGAAGTGCAACGAAGATTAATCCAGGACCTGCAGTTGAAAGACCGTCAGTACCAGAGAATACGAATACAGTTGGAATAATGATTAAACCTGCAAGGAAAGCAATTCCTGTATCAAATGCAATAATCTGGTTTACAGATTTTTCTAGTTTAACTTCTTTCTTCATGTAAGAACCGTAAGCAACCATAATACCCATAGCAATACTCAATGAGTAGAAAAGCTGACCAATAGCATCAAGACAAACAAGAAGGAATTTTTTAACTGTTAAACCTTTGAAGTTCGGAACAATATAAATCTTTAATCCCTGAATACCTGTTCTTGTAATACCATCAGCATCTGTAAATTTTAAGAACAAAGCATAAATTGCAATAAACAAAACAATTATTGCCAAAATAGGCATTAAAATGCGAGACCATTTTTCAATACCTTTTTCAACACCATTATAAACAATGTAGAAACAAGCTCCAGCAAACAAAAGTGTAAATAAAATTGGCTGCCACTGAGCAGTAATGAATCCTGTAAAGTATCCATCAGCAACAGTATTTGCACCATGACCGCAAATGAAAGCACACATGTATTTAATTACCCAACCACCAATTACACAGTAGTAAGGATAAATAAGGAAAGGTACCACAAATGCTAAAATTCCAAGCCATCCCCATTTAGGATTAAGCTGTTTGTAAGCTGTAAGTGGAGATTCCTTTGTTTTACGACCAATTGAAACTTCTGTAATCAAAAGAGTAAAACCAAAAGTAAGAGCGAAAATAATGTAAACAAGAAGGAATAATCCTCCACCATCTTTTGCTGTAACGTAAGGAAAACGCCAAATGTTTCCTAAACCTACAGCACTACCTGCTGCGGCCAAAACAAAACCGAGTTGACCAGAGAACGAATTACGTTCTTTTTTTTCTGATTCCATAAAAACCTCTTTTTAAAAAAATATTATTTTTAAAATCTGTTAATTATATCATAAAATGAAAATTAATGCTCGATTTTTTAATTTTGCGGTATACTAAAAAGGGTAGAAAAAATGAGTTCAATTAGAAATTCTGGACATGCGGATTTACCTCTCCATACGGGCACAGTACCTCGTTGGCTTGCCGATAGAATGATGGTATTAGGTACATTGATTACAGAATCTTTAGTAGAAAATTATGGACCAGATGAAGTTTTAGTTCGCCTGAGTGATCCGTTATGGTTTCAAAGTTTTGGAGCTGTAATGGGAATGGATTGGCATAGTTCTGGAATTACCACATCCGTTATGTATGCGCTAAAACGAGGGTTAAATCCGCGAGCAAAAGAACTTGGTATATATGTTTGTGGCGGCCGTGGAAAATATTCAAGACAAACTCCCGATGAATTACTAAAAATTGGTGAAAGTGAAGGTTTAGATGCGCAAACTTTGGTGAAAAATAGTAAGCTTGTTGCAAAAGTGGATAACAATGCAATACAAGACGGTTTTCAATTGTATCAACATAATTTTATTTTAACAAAATTCGGAAAATGGGCAGTTGTTCAGCAGGGAATGAATGTAAATGAAAAAAAAGCGCGACGTTACCATTGGTGTTCAGCTAATTTACGCTCATTTGTTGAAGAACCGCATACTGGTGTTGTAGGTGATAATCGGGGGCAAATTTTAAACCTTACGGATGAAAAGGCACGAACGGCACGCGATTCTATTTTAGATTTAAGTTTGCAAGAAACTGAACGCGTTATGAAAGAAATTGTCCAAATTGGAAAACCCGCCAATCAGATGATTTTTACGCAAGGTGAACTTTTTAATGATATGCAGGTAAACGGTCGTTCACTAATTATGCCAACACGTCACGAAGTTTTGGCACAAGATATAGATTTGAAAAGGCTTGGTGGAGTTTTGGCAACCGCTTACGAAAGTCAGCCAAAGGATTTTGAATCGTTAATGCTAACTCCAGGGCTTGGACCACGAACCTTACAATCGCTAGCACTTGTTAGCGAAGTGATTTATGGAACTCCAAGCAGATTTACTGATCCTGCACGTTTTAGTTTTGCGCACGGTGGTAAAGATGGACATCCGTTTCCAGTTCCGCTCAAAATTTATGATGAATCCATTAGAGTTTTGCGTGATAGTATAGAAAAATCAAAGCTTGGTTATAAGGATAAATCAGAATGTATAAAGCGTTTACATGAAACTGCTTTACGAGTTGAAAAAAATTGTTCACCAGAAGTCGATTTTGATGAAGCAATAAAATTTGAACGAGAACATTCAAAAGAATGGGATGGAAAAACTGTTTAAAACTGTATAAAATTACTACGGAAAGTAACCGAAAATTATATATAGGCTTATTATGACAGATACAAAAGAAAAAATATTACAAACTTCGCTTTACTTATTTGCACTTGATGGATATGAAGGAGTATCTGTAAGTAATATAGCGGATGAATTAGATATGTCAAAAGGGGCAATTTATAAGCATTACAAAAACAAACGAGACATATTTAATTCTATTATTGAACGGATGAAAGAATTAGGAGAAGAACGTTCAAAAAAATATTCGCTTTCGAAAAAAGAAGAAGGTGAAAATATTGACGTATATCGAAAACGAATGTATTGTAAATTAAAGGAATCAATTGTTAATGCTTATCATTTTTGGACAGAAGATCCATTTGCACGAGATTTTCGTAGAATGATTATTTTGGAGCAATTCAGAAATCCAGAAATGAATGATTTGTACCAGCAGTTCTTAGTAACAGGGCCGGTACAGAAATTAGAAAAGTTATTTAAAACATTACAAAAAGGTAATCCGGATAAACTTGCTTATCTATTATATTCTAAAGTGTATTTGTTAATAAGTATTTCAGATTCTGCGGAATCGTTAGTAGACACAGAAATGTTACTACAAGAACATCTAGAAGAATTTGGGGAACATTATTTCTTTATTAAAAAAGGAGAAAATTTTGTTCCAAAAAAAGAAACTCACAAAGGGTTATTACAAAGAGCACAGGAAATAAATGGATAGTATGATTAATATGAAAAACTTTTCAACAATTTCAATCCATGAGAGAGCAAAAATTGTATCGCAGTTAACCTGCCTTTCTTCATTGCTTTACCACATAGGTGTATTTATTCTTTTCTTTTTCCTAGAAATTTACCCAATGTTTTTCTTTAATATTGCAAGTATTATTTTGTTTTCTGTGGTTTTATTTTTTATTCCTAAGTTGAATAGTTATGTTGGTGCTTATTTAACGGCGGCAATAGAAGTTGTTATTCATCAGCTTTTAGCAGATTACTTTTTAGGAACTGGAGCATCTTTCCACTATTTTATTCTTTTAATTGGTTTACTTCCGTTCCTTGTTTTTGAAGGAAAATTTAAAATTGCAATACCGGTTACTTCAATTACCTGTGTCTTATTCGTTGTTTTGGAGAATATAACAATTGTACCAGTTTACGAAATAAATCCGACAATTCTTTACGTAATTAAATATGTAAACGTTGCATTAACCATTTTAAATATAGTTTTTGTGGTTTTGGTATATACTTTGTTTGAGTATTTGCTGGAAAAACGACTAAGTAAACAAAATAGTAATCTTGGGCGCGAATTAAAACTTGCTTCTACAATTCAACAAAACTTTTTTGCACATAAATTAGAAAAATTTGATGATTGGGATATTGGTTATGTAAATCAGCCAATGGCAAATGTTTCTGGTGACTTATATGATTTTTATGCTACCGGAAAAAACTTAGATGGTTTTGGTGTATTCGATGTTTCTGGACATGGTATTTCTTCAGGTTTGGTCACAATGCTTGTAAAGAATATTATTCATCAGGAATTTTACAAAGAAGAAAAAATGGAATTATGGGAAACCCTTTTAGCAATTAACGATAGAATAATTGAAGAAAAAGGTGATATTGAAAATTATCTTACAGGTATTCTTGCTCGTATTTATGGTAATGAAATTGAATTTGTAAATGCAAGTCATCCTTGTCCAATTGTTTATAGACGTTCTACCGATACAATAGAAATTATTGAACGAAAATCAGAATCTCTGGGCGCAATAGGTATTAGAGATTTTCCTACTTTTTATGAATCACAATTCCTTACTTTGGAAAAAGGTGATGAAATTCTTTTGTATACAGATGGTGTGGTAGATTGTCAAAATAGTGAAAATGTACAATTTGGAATTGAAAGATTAAAGCAGTCTTTAGAAAATGTAGTTGGACTTGAAGCTTCACAGCAAACTTATTTAATCTTAAATGATATTAACGATTTTAGAGGTTCTAGAGAACCGAATGATGATATTACAATTGTTATATTAAAAAAGTAATTTATGAATTATGAAAAAATAAATCAATTTCCAATAACATCGTATTTAGATGAGATATGCGGGACATTAAAAAAATCAATGTCCCGATTTTTAATTTTAACTGCTGAAACTGCTGCAGGAAAATCCACAATTTTACCATTAGCTTTACTTGAACAATTTGAGGGAAAAATCCTGATGACTGAACCAAGAAAGCTTGCGGTTTTAGGTGTTGCCAACCGTGTTTCTGAACTTTATGGTGAAAAATGTGGTCAAACAGTTGGGTATAAAATCCATTTAGAAAATAATATAAGTGAACAAACTAGATTAGAAGTTGTAACGGAAGCAATTTTAGTTCGACAATTACAATCAGATCCTTTGCTGGAAAATTATAATGTAGTAGTTTTAGACGAATTTCATGAGCGTTCAATAAATACTGATTTAGCTTTGGCGTTTTTAAAAGAAGCCATGGAAGTTCGAGATAATCTTTTTGTGGTAATAATGTCTGCAACAATTGATACAGATAAATTGCAAGAATACTTAGGAAAAGAAACACCGGTTTTGCAAATTCCAGGACGGCAATATCCTGTGGAAATTGAATACAACGATAAACTAAGTATGGAACAGGCAATTTTGCAGGAGGTAAACGCTCGTTCACCAAAAAAAGGAACAATTCTTGCTTTTATTCCATCAATTAAAGAGATTAGGAAAACTGAGCTTAATATAAAGGATTTGCTTCCTCCAACTACCGAACTTTGTGTTTTACATTCGAGCATTTCGTTACAAGAACAGAAAAAAATTTTGGAAGCAACAAATTTGGAAGGTAAACGCGTAATTCTTTCATCGGCAATTGCAGAAACTTCACTTACAGTTCCAGAAGTTTATTGTGTTATTGATAGCGGATTTTCGCGGATAAACCGAATAAATGTTTCTACAGGAATGGAAAATCTTTCTACAGAAGTTGAAAGTGAATTTTCGGCAAAACAAAGAACTGGACGCGCAGGTCGTTTGCAAAATGGAAAATGTATACGTTTATGGTCAGAAGCAAATCCGAGAATTAAAAATATTCCAAGTGAAATATTACGAGCAGATTTAACAACTTTAGTTTTAGAATGTGCGGAACGTGGAATAGAAAATGCAGATAGAATCAATTGGCTTGAAAAACCAACGGAAGCTTCTTGGAAAACAAGTGATGATTTACTTAAAAAACTTGGAATGTTAGATGGGAAAAATCATATTACTAAAAAAGGAAAAGCGGCTTTAACGTTAGGAATTCATCCGCGATTGGCAAATATTGCTTTGGAAACTGAAAATTATGAACTTGTTTTAAAGTATTCGCAGTATAATCAATCAAACACTGAAATTCAAAAAAAGTTTAAAAATGATTTAGAAAAACGCGTAAAACGTGCTAATTTTGAAAAAAATCAGTTAAAAACGGGTAATTTTTGTGAAATTTTATATGGATTTCCTGACAGAATTGCATATCTTATTTCGGAAAATGGAAAAGAACCAAAGGAATACCAGTTTGAAAATGGTAGAAAAGCTTTTCTTTTTGACGATAAGGGTCGGGGTGGAAAATGGATTGTTGCGCCAGAAGTGATTGCAGGAGAGCGTGAAGGCACAATTTTTGAGTTTGAAAATATTGAAAATTCGGTGAACGAGTGGTTACCTCAAAGGGTTTCAAAGAAAATTGTATGTTCATTTGAAAGTGGGAAAATTGTAAAAGAAGAAAAAACTTGTTTTGGGCAAATTGAATTAAGTGCAAAACGAATCCCTTCAGACTCTTCTGATTATGCTCAAGCATGGTGTGGCGAAGTTCAGAAAAAAGGTTTTGATTGTCTTCCATGTAATAAAAGTTTGGAAGGGTTTTTGGATCGTGCAGCTTTTTGGTTTCAAGAAAATAAAAATGAAAGTTTGAAAGAATATCTTGTTCAAAAAGTGAACGATTGGTTACCTCCTTTTTTAACAAATGAAAAGTTAACTGCCGAAACTATTTATAATGCTTTGTATTGGTTTTTGGATGGGAAAAAAATTGATTTGGAAGTTCCAGCAGTGATAATTTTAAATAATGGAAATAAATGTAAGGTAAAATATGAAAAGGTTTCTTCTCCAGAAGACAAAAACAAATTGATTATTCGTCCGGTAATTGAAGTAATTATTCAACGTGTATTTGGTTGTAAAAAAACACCAGTTATTTGTGGAATGAAAGTTTTAATGAAATTACTTTCGCCAGCAAATAGACCACTTCAGATTACTGACGATTTGGAAGGATTTTGGACTGGTGCTTGGCCAGAGATTTGTAAAGAAATGAAAGGAAGATATCCGAAATGGGAATGGGAATAAACGTCATTGCGAGGAGAAGGACGATGTGGCAATCTAGTTTTGAAGACGGATTGCTTCGCTTTACTTGTAATGACGAAGGAAACAGGAGTTTTTTATGATTGAAATAGGATTATTTATACTTGGTGGAGTTTTTATAAGTTATGATTTTTTGATGATTATTCTTAATCCTGGAACATTTTTGGATAATTTAACTTCGTTTACACATATTTGGAGTTTGTTGGGTGTCTATTGTATTTTTGTTGGAGTTTATAGGAAAAAACGAGGAGCAGCTTTTTGGAAGAGTTGGAAAAAATGGGTGAGAAAAGTTGTTTGCACGGTTATTGGTTTTGGAATTGTAATTAGCGTTGTTAGTTTATGGTTTATTTGCAGGCCGGAAATTGGGAGTTTGGAAGAAGATTCGGATTATTTAATTTTACTTGGTGGAGGTATTGATAAAAATGGAGAACTTCCAAAATCAGTAAGAAATAGAGTTTGTGTTGCGGCTGAATATTTGAATAAGCATGAAAATGCAATATGTGTTGTTACGGGAGGAACTTTAAAATGGTTGCCTTATCCTGAAGCTCCGGCAATAAAACGGGAGTTGGAAAGTTATGGAATTCGTGCAGAACGGATTTTAGTTGAAGATCAGGCTTTAGATACAATTCAAAATTTTCAGTTGAGTTGTAAAATGTTGGCAGATTATGAAAAAGTTTCTCAGAAAGAAATTTTGGAAAGTAAGATTATGGTTACAACAAGCTTTTTTCATTTAAGACGTGCTGAAAGGTTGGCGGAACGAATGGGCTTTTTAAATATTAGGGGATTGCCGGCGAAGGTGGGTTCGGTTTCGGTATTGCATTTGTATGTAAGAGAAATATGTGCTTATGTAAAATTGAATTTAAGAATATTTTTGACGGGAAAGCCCGAAATGATTGAATAAAAGGTTAAAAGTGCAAAAAAAATCCGCCAGAACTAAAAAAGTCCTGACGGATTGTGTTAAATTAAAAGTTAGTAAAAATTATTAGTTCTTTGTAAAATACCAATAATCTTCTGGATTGCTAACACCAGATTCTGAAATTAAAAGGAAATCATCTTCTACGCCGATAGCATATTTCATTTCTGTTCCTTCGTATACAACTAAATAACCAAGCATAATACTTAATTCGTATTTTGTATTATCTATAGTGATTGTGAAATCTTTTGAGATATTTACTTTTTTGCCGTTAGCAATTGGAGATGTAGTATATGGATATGTATCAAAATCTTCAATTTTTACTTGAGTCCAGTTTCCACCACATTCTTCAAAAAGTTCATTTACAGCATCTTCAATCTGTGTAGTATATTCAGAGTCATCACAAGGTAAGTTTACATCAGAAGTTTTAAATTCTGTAACTTCAAAAGTTTGAGCATAGGCTACTTCTTTAGATTCGGCTGCATATTCATAGAATTTCATACAAATTTCATATTCATTATCAACCCAGAAGTCTAAAATTAATTCAACTCCATAAGTAGTTAATTTGTATTCGTATTTTGAACATTCACGGTTTGCAATTTGTTCTGTTCCAACTTTTACAAATTCTTTACTATTTTTGTATGCACCGTAAAAATTTAATGTAGAAACAAAAGAAACTTCTAATGCTTTAAGTATTGTTGTATCTGTATAGAGGTTATTTAATTCTACAGAATTTTCATCTCTATCATATTCAAAGAATCCAATAATTCTGTCTGTGTAGTTATAAATGATTTGGTCTCCGAACTGTAAACCTTTATCAGTTTTAGTATAAGATGAGAAACTTTCATAACCGTCTGTGTCTGTAAATTTATAAGTAATTTTGTACTGTTCAGGAATTTTATATTCCAAATTAGCGCCATCAGACTTTTTAGTATTATCATCATTGTCAGAATCATCGTCAGTTACAGGGTCTTCATCGCTAGAAGGATTATCATCTTCACCGTCTACAATTTTATTGATATATTCTTCTACTTTGTTTTCCATTGTTTGTTTTTGAGTATCATAATTTTCTGCAGTAGTAGTAGATGAAGGATAAGAAACTTCAATTACTTTTACATCATTTTTTACACCGTCTTCAGAAGTAAGTGCTTCTTTATTCATCGATTCAATAACTGAACCTGTGCTAACTTTTACATAAATATCAGCATTTTGTTCTTCGCCATCTACAACTTTTGTAGTAGCGTCCATGAAAAGTGTTCCGTTGGTATAAAAGAAATCACCTTTGAACAATAAAGTTTCGGCAGCACGTGAGGTAGAAGAATCTTTAGAAGCTTTAAAAGTTCCAGTTGATGCATCCAGGTCTACAATACAGTCAATGTTTGAAATAGTTGTAGGGATTTGAACGTTGCGGGCAATACCACTTATTTCAATATTTTCCTTAGCCTGGTCAACAGTAAGAAATCACTTTTCTTTGTAGGGTCTTTTTCAGCTTCACCACCACAAGAAACCAAAGTCATAAGTGCAATTAAGACAAGACTTAATCCACTTAAGAAGAGTTTTTTCTGAATCTTTATTTTTTACTCCTATAAATACCATGTTAACGGTAATTTATTACTGCATATAATCATGCAGAAAAGAAAATCTAGTTTCAGTATAAAACGTTTTATGTAAAAGTGTATACTAAAAAATTAGCAATAAATATGTAAAAAATAGTTTTTTACAAACTTTTTACTGTTCCAAAACTTTGTAAACTTCTTTGTAAGAATCTTTTGGTTCGTAGTATTTTGTGAATAATCCGCAGAAAGGACCATTTTGTTTATAACTATAATTATTTTTGTCCATTAACGGATCATCACATAATCCCCAGATTGTAATGGCTGTAAAATTTGCACCTTCTGATTTTACATCTTTTAAAGTTTGGAATAACTGTCCGTAGAACTTAGCATGTCTTTTCATAGTGTCTTCAGCGCTATCGTAATTACGAACTGCAACTTCAGTTAATTGAACTTCAACGCCCAAATCACTGTATTTTTTAATTGCCTGCTTAATTAACGATAAATCACCAGGATTCATACAACCGTTTTGAGAACCGTATCCACCAATGTAACCTTGCATTCCAACTCCATCGCACAATTTTTCTTCAGCATTTAAGTATTGAACAAGGCGACAAATAGCGTCACGTTTATCACCGTAATAAGTGTTGTAATCGTTGTAGAATAATTTAATGTCTGCTCCAAGACTATTTACTGTATTGCGAGCACATTTGAAGGCAAAGTAAACGTAATCTGGGCCCATTACATCGTTAAAAATGTTTGTATTGCCGCCACGGGTTTTTCTTAAGTGATAAGGATTACCCGGAATCATTTCATTTCCACCATCTGCTACAGCTTCGTTAACAACATCCCAACAATATACAACTCCAGGATAATTTGTTTCAAAGTGAGTAATTACATCATTGATATAAAATTGCAAACGTTCTTCCATAGTTTCTTTATCTACAAAAGCGCCATCACGTTTAAAATCTTCGCGGAAAAACCAATCTACCATGTAAGCGTCCCAAACTAATACGTGACCGCGTACACCAATTCCATTTGCTTGAGCAAATTCGCAAATTTTATCTGCGGCTTTGTAATTTATTACAATTTTTCCCTGAACTTGGCTTTCGCTTTGACGGAGCATTGAATAAGCCTTGAACTCATTTGTGCCAGTAATTGTGTTAAAATCACCTTTAAGCATTTCCAAGTTTTTAGTATTACCAAGACTATCATAGGAAATACATCCACCAACTTTAAAATCATATTTAGCAGCTAAATCTGCCAAAGAAGATTGTTTTTCAAAAGGAATTTCTTTTGGTTCTTTTGAAGCACATCCAAAAAGTGAAAATGCAACAAGTGTAAAACATACAAATAATAATTTTTTCATAAGGTCCTCTTTTTTTCATGTTTTATACTAGTATACTAGTTTAATTCTTATTAGTATAGGTAAAATATCCGCTTGACTATTCATGTTGATGATTTAAAATTGTAGTGATTATCATTTAAAATACGCGTAGGGTATGGAGCGGTGCGAAGCAGTCCGAAGGACCGACCGTAGGTAAGCCGCGGAACACCCGACCCGAGCGAAGCGAGGGGACGCCCCAAAAGGAGATATAAAAATGAAAACTGTTGCAGGTATTGATCTTGGAACACAAAGTATGAAAGTAGTTATTTATGACTACGAAAAAAAGGAAATTATTGAAAAAGCTTCTTGTCCAATGGAACTTATTTCTGAAGCTGATGGAACACGTGAACAGAAAACTGAATGGTTTGATAATGGATTGAATGTTTGTTTTGGTAAATTATCAGCTGAAAATAAAAAGACAATCGAAGCAATTGGTGTTTCTGGTCAGCAGCATGGTTTTGTACCTCTTGATAAAGACGGAAAAGCATTATATAACATCAAACTTTGGTGTGATACAGCTACAACTAAACAATGTGCAGATATTACAAAAGCTGCCGGTGGTGATGATGCTGTTGTTGAAGCTCTTGGAAATTTAATGCTCCCAGGATTTACTGCTCCAAAAATTAAATGGCTTAAAGATAATAAACCAGATGCTTTTGCTAACCTTAAATACATTATGCTTCCACATGACTATTTGAACTGGAAACTTACTGGTAAATACGTAATGGAATATGGTGATGCTTCTGGTACAGCTTTGTTTGATTCTAAAAATCGTTGCTGGTCAAAGAAGATTTGTGACATTATTGATTCAAAATTACTTGGTTTACTTCCAGAATTAATTGAACCAAGCGCTCCTGCTGGTGTTGTTTCTGCTGAAGCTGCCGCTGCTTACGGAATTCCTGCTGGTATTCCAGTTTCTGCCGGTGGTGGAGACAATATGATGGGTGCAGTTGGAACTGGTACTGTAGCTGATGGATTCCTTACAATGTCTATGGGTACTTCTGGTACTCTTTACGGTTATTCAGATAAACCAATTAATGACCCAGTAAACGGATTAAGCGGTTTCTGTTCTTCTACAGGCGGATGGTTACCACTTCTTTGTACAATGAACTGTACTGTTGCAACAGAATTTGTTCGTGGTCTTTTTGAACTTGATGTAAAGGATTTGGATAAAGTGGCTGCTGAAGCTCCTGTTGGTTCAGAAGGTGTTTTGGTAATTCCATTCTTTAATGGTGAACGTACTCCAAACTTACCAAACGGACGTGCTTCTATTACTGGAATGACTTCTGCTAATACAAACCGTGCAAACATTGCTCGTGCTTCTCTTGAATCGGCTGTATTTGCTATGCGTGGTGGATTGGATGCATTCCGTAAGCTTGGTTTCCAGCCAAAAGAAATTCGCTTGATTGGTGGTGGTTCAAAATCTCCACTTTGGCGCCAGATTGCAGCAGATATTATGAACTTGCCAATTCGTGTTCCTGCTTTGGATGAAGCAGCTGCTCTTGGTGGTGCAGTTCAGGCTTTGTGGTGTTTGAAAAATCAGAGTGGAAAATGCGATATTGCTCAACTTTGTGCAGAACACATTACATTGGATACTTCTAAATCAGCTGATCCAATTCCTGCAAATGTTGCTGCTTATGATAAAGCTTATGCTGATTATTGTAAGGTTGTTGATACTTTAACTCCACTTTATAAATAGAAAACTTTTCTAAATAAAATTGGATTTTTTAAGGGCGTCGTAAATCGGCGCCTTTTTTTATTTAAAGAAAAGATTATTTGAAAATATTTTTAGGGACGTTTTTCGCTGATACAAAAATTATAATTTGTAAAAGTTCCTTTTCCACCGGATTGCAAAGTTGAATAGCAGAAAAGTGCAGTTCTAACGCCCATAAACTGGTCTAGAGTATATTTTAGTTTTATTTTTCCAACTTCCAAAAAATCGGAATTGTCGTTAATTTTGTAGAAAAACTTGGCAAATTGTTCGTTTTTTGAAAGAAAATATTCAATTTTAAACGAAATTTGAGTATTTTCTGTTGGAATTTTTTGTTTTACTACAGATGGTAAGTTGTCTATTTTTCCCATGTTTGAATCTTTTTTTGCGTGTTCTGCTAAAGTTATAAAGTATTTTCCTTCGTCTTTTGTTAGAGCAATAAAACCGTATTCCCCTTCCAACGCACAAATCCCTGCAAAATCACCATCATTCAGCTGACTACCGTCCACGCAAACACTTGCATAACAATGTTCGGTAAACGTTCGTTCACTTAAAGTATTTGCAGCCTGCGTAACATTTGTAACAGTTTTGTCCGTACGAATTGTAAGTTTATTTGAAGTTCGCTCCACTAATGATAAATTCGGAGTGTGATTCCACTGCCAGGCCGAAGAAGTAAAATCGTTACTAAAAAGTGGTTCATAAACATAATCTGGACGATTGTCCGCTACAGTTACTTGTGCAGGTACAGGATTTTCAAAAACGGGAGAACCTTCTTCATTAAAGTGTACAGGGACTAAAACAGGTATTCTTCCTAAAGCACCGTGATCCTGAAATAAAATTCCATACCATTGCCCATCGTTTGCCTGAACAATTCCGCCTTGCGCACAACCACTTTTCCAACCGCCTAAATCGGAACAAAGAATATTACAAGGAGTGTAAGGCCCATCAACATTGTCAGAAACAAAACACGTTTCGGTTCTCATTTTTCCTTTAGGCATATTAATTACAAAAATATAGTATTTTCCGTTTATTTTATAAAAATGACTTCCTTCGTAACCAAGCCAAACATTATCCGGAGAATCTTGAATAATTATTTTACTGATTCCTCCCTTTTTTGGTCCGGAAAAATCACTTTCCATTTCTTGCAAATAAATTTTCATGTTTCCACTTACAATAAAAACACGGTCGTTATCATCAAAAAGAATGGACATATCGTGATAAAACCCTGGAATAATTTGCTTTTTCCACGGTCCTTGAATATTTTCGGAAGTATAAAGATAAGTTTTTCCAGTGTCGTTACAAACAAAAGAAACGTAAAAAATTCCGTTATTATAGCGAAGACTTGCAGCCCACATTCCTTTGCCGTAAATACCTTTATTGTCCAAAAGTTGCTGTCCAGAAGTTTTATCAATTTCGTCAAAAACGTATGAACAAAATTCCCAATCTAGAAGATTATACGAGCGGAGAATAACACAACCTGGCATCATGTGCATTGTTGTACTTACCATGTAATAAGTTTCATCTACGCGGATTACATCTGGATCAGGAAAATCAGCCATAATAATATTTGATGAACCTGTTTTGTAGACAAAATTTTCTTTCATAAAAGTATCTCCAAAGGATTGAAGCATTAATAAATAATTAATCGCCAGGAAAAGAAAAACCTTTTTCATATAATTAATACTCTTTGTTAAACGATTAACTAAAATAATATCACACTTTAGGAAATATTTCTAATGAAATTTCAAATAAACGGTGTTAAAATAAAAGTAACTAAAAAAATTTTAGGAGTTAACGAAATGCGTATTAAATCAGTTTTTTCACACAGTTTTGAAAAATATGGTAAAGTTTTGACAGGTTATGATGTAACTGACTTGCTCAAAAAATTGGATGACACAACAGACAAACCTGCAGGTGCAACAATTTATGAACCTGGCGATAAAGGTTTGGAAGCTCTTCCAATTGCTAAAGAATTCAGCGATAACGCTTACGGTGGAATGCCAATTCAGGTTGGATACTGTAACGGAAATAATACAAAATTAAACTGTCTTGAATATCACCGTGGTTCAGAATTAAATATTCCAGCTAACGATATTGTTTTGTTACTTGCACCTCTTCAGGCAGTAAAAAACGGAAAATTGAATACTTCTGCAGTAGAAGCATTCTATGTACCAAAAGGAACAATTGTTCAGGTTTATGAAACAACTTTGCACTATGCTCCATGTAATGCAGTAAAAGGTGGAGAAGTTTCTAAAGAGGGTTTCCGTGTAATTATTGTTCTTCCAAAAGATACAAACACAGAAAAACCAAAGATTGAAGAAAAGAATCTTGAAGATAAATTGCTTTGGGCTCGCAACAAGTGGCTCATTGCTCATCCAGATTCAAGCGAAGCAAAGGCAGGCGCTTTTGTTGGCTTGAGTGGAATAAATATTGATTTGGCTAGCGGCCGTTAGTAAGAAAAGGGGCTGTCCTAGAAGTTATAAAAACTTCAAAAAGGGACAGCCTTTTTTTGTATATTTTCTAGTTTTTGTTTTTTAAAGATGAAGTTTTTTTTCTTTCAGGCTCCCAAAATCCTTGCAAGCTGCTTAAAATCATATCCAATCATCAGTAACCCCCATTCGGTCCCAACTTTTTCTTTTCCACGCAGATGAAATCTCCTGAATTTCTGGTTGGATTTTATCTGTCCAAAGACAGTTTCGCACTCAGTTGAACGTTTTTTCATGAGAATTTTATATTCATCTGCCATCAGAAGTTCTTTTACTTTTGTTTTCTGAGAAATCCAGTTTTCATTTCTCTGAATCATTCGCCCGTATTCAGACTTTGTACACGATTCTCTAAACGGACAGCCTTCGCAGTTATCACACT
>JAZLFF010000052.1:0-60042 GCA_045615645.1 Treponema sp. | reverse complement strand
GGAAAGTAGGTAGCTGCTGGCTTTTTTATCGGGCAGTTAGCTCAGCTGGTACGAGCGTCTGGTTTACACCCAGAATGTCGGGAGTTCGATCCTCTCACTGCCCAATTTTAAGACCTCAGTTTTTACTGAGGTCTTTTTTTTTTAATAGATTCATACTATTTCTAAATAGTTTTATATTTATATTTTTATTAATTTCGATTTATTATAAAAAGAAATTATTTTAGGAGTAATGAATGGAAAATTTTACATTTTATGGTTGTACAAAATTTGTTTTTGGAAAAGATACAGAAAATCAGGCTGGTAAGCTTGTAAAAGAATTTGGAGGAAGCAAAGTCCTCCTTCATTTTGGTGGTGGGTCTGTAGTAAAATCAGGACTTTTAGATCGTGTAAAGAAATCTTTGGATTCTGAAAATATTAAGTATGTAGAATTAGGTGGAGTTCATCCTAATCCTCTAGATACTAAAGTATATGAAGGTATTGAGCTTTGTAAGAAGGAAGGTGTTGATTTTATTCTAGCTGTAGGTGGTGGTTCTACAATCGATAGTTCAAAAGCTATTGCTATGGGATGCTGCTATGACGGTGATTTCTGGGATTTCTATTGTGGTAAAGCTAAACCTGCCGCTGCTATTCCTGTAGGAACTGTATTAACAATTGCTGCTGCTGGTTCTGAAGGTTCTCCTGATACTGTTATAACTAAATCAGAAGGTATGGTTAAACGTGGTTATGGAAATGATATTTTACGTCCTCGTTTCTCAATTTTAAATCCTGCTTTAACTCAAACTTTACCTGCATATCAGACAGCATGTGGTGCAACTGATATTATGGCTCATGTTTGCGAACGTTATTTTACAAATACTACAGATGTTGAAACTACAGACCGTCTTTGTGAAGCAGTTCTTCTTGCTATGATTAATGAAACACCAAAGGTAATTGCTGATCCTAACAATTATCAGGCTCGTGCTAATATTATGTGGGCAGGTATGGTTGCTCATAATAATATTGTTGGTGTTGGTCGTGCTCAGGATTGGAACAGTCATGGAATTGAACACGAACTTTCTGGTATGTATGACTGCGCACATGGTGCAGGTCTTGCAGTAATTATGCCAGCTTGGATGACATTTGTTATGAAGCATGATGTTATGCGTTTTGCTCAGTTTGCAGTTCGCGTTTGGGGTTGCAAGATGGACTTTGCTAATCCAGAAAAAACTGCTCGTGAAGGTATTGCAGCTTTCCGTTCATTCCTTAATTCAATTGGAATGCCTTCTAAAATGAGTGAAGTTGGCGGTAAAGCAGAAGATATTCCTCAGCTTGTTAAAAACTTTGGTCTTCCAGAAGGTGGACGTACAGGTGGTTTTGTAAATCTTTCTAGTGAAGATATTGCAGAAATCTACAAATTAGCATTGTAATTTCTGGAGGTTAAAATGAAAGCTTTATTTATTGGTGGTACTGGAACTATTTCCATGGCAATTTCTAAACTTCTTTTGCAGAAGGGATGGGAATTATATTTAATTAATCGTGGAAATCGAAATCAAGTTTCTGGTTTGGAAAAAGCTCATTTTATTACTGTTGATATTAATGATGAAAAGTCCGTTGCTGAAAAAATTGCAGATATGCATTTTGATGTTGCCTGTGATTTTATAGGTTTTGTTCCAGATCAGCTTGAAAGAGATTACAGACTTTTAAAAGATAAAGTTGATCAGTTTATGTATATAAGTTCTGCTTCTGCCTATCAAAAGCCTTGCGGAAATTATTTAATCAACGAAAAAACTCCACTTGCAAATCCGTTTTGGGAATATTCAAGAAATAAAATTCAATGTGAAGATTATTTAATGAAGCTTTACCGCGAAGAAAAATTTCCAATAACAATTATTCGTCCGAGCCACACTTACGATGAGCGTTCAGTTCCGCTTGGTGTTCACGGTGAAAAAGGAAGTTATCAGGTTGTAAAAAGAATTAAAGAAGGAAAACCTGTAATTATTCACGGAGATGGAACAAGTCTTTGGACTCTTACTCATAATTCTGATTTTGCAAAAGGATTTGTAGGATTAATGGGAAATGTACACGCAATTGGTGAAGCAGTTCAAATTATGTCTGACGAAACTGTTACGTGGAATCAGATTTACGAAACAATTGCAAAAACTCTTGGAGTTGAATTAAAACCTGTATATGTTTCATCAGCGTATCTTGCAAAACACAGTAAATATGATTTTACCGGAAGTTTAATTGGCGATAAGGCAAATTCTGTAGTTTTTGATTGCAGCAAATTAAAATCGCTTGTACCGGATTTTGTTGCAACAAAACGAATGGATCAAGGAATTCGAGAAACAGTTGAATATGTAATGAATCATCCTAATTTACAAGTTGAAGATCCAGAATTTGATAAATGGATGGATGAAATAATTACGAATTTAAAATAAAAATGATATAATTTTTAAACGAGGAATATATGCGAACAAATTTTGGAAAACAAACAGTAATGTATCCAATGCCAGTATTAATAGTGGCTACTTACGACGAAAACGGTAATGCAGATGCAATGAATGCTGCCTGGGGTGGAATTCACGATACTAATCAAATATCAATTTGCATTGCGCCAGAACATAAAACAACAAAAAATCTTTTACATAAAAAAGCATTTACTGTGAGTATGGCAGATGCTGCTCATGTTGCAGAATGTGATTATGTAGGAATTGTTAGCGGAAATGATGAACCAGCAAAACTAACAAAAGCCGGATTTACTGTTTCAAAAGCAGAGTTTGTGGACGCGCCGGTAATTAATGAATTACCAATGTGTATTGAATGCGAAGTAATTAGTTACGATGCACTAACTGGTTGTATGGTTGCAAATATTATCAATGTTAATGCGGATGAAAAAGTTCTAACGAATGGTAAAATTGATCCTGTAAAACTTGATCCAATAACATACGATCCAGTAAATCATAAATACTTAAAGCTTGGTACAGCCGTTGGTGACGCATTTTCTATAGGAAAAACAATAAAGTAAAAATATATTATTGCAGCCAATTTAAACACAGTTTTATTTCTCAAAATCTATTGATTTTATATTTTTATTACCTTAAAGTCTTTTCTATGAATAATATAGTTACAGGTACTGAAAATAAAATGGGAACTATGCCAGTTCCAAAATTAATTATTAACATGTCTTTGCCAATGATGTTTTCAATGTTCATATTGGCACTTTATAATATTGTAGATAGCATTTTTGTTTCAATGATTAATGAAGATGCTTTAACTGCTGTATCATTGGCTTTTCCAATTCAAAATTTGATGACTTCCTTTTCAGTTGGAACAGGAGTTGGTGTAAATGCTTTGCTTTCAAGACGTTTGGGCGAAAAAAATCAGGAAGAAGCAAACAAAACTGCAACGCATGCAATTTTCCTAGCGTTTTGTACTTCTGTAGTTTTTATAGTTTTAGGCATTTTCTTTATTTCAATTTATCTTACTTCGCAGACAACTAATCAGGCAATAATTGAATATGGGTTAGATTATCTTCACATTGTTGTTTATTGTTGCCCAGTAATGTTTATTGGCATTATGCTTGACCGACTTTTACAGTCTACAGGTCGAACGGTTTGTACTATGTGGAGCCAGATTGCTGCAGCGGTAACTAATACAATTTTTGATCCATTGTTCATTTTTGGTATTGGATTTTTCCCAAAACTTGGTGTAAAAGGGGCTGCTGTTGCAACAATTATGGGACAAACGGTAGGTTTGTGTGTTTCAGCCTTCTTTAATATTAAGAAAAATGTTGATATTAAATTTAATTTTAAGCGCTTCCGTCCAGAAGGGAAAATAATTGGTGAAATTTACAGAGTAGGTGTTCCTTCAATTTTACTAAGTTCTATTACTTCAGTTTGCACTTACTTTATGAATTTAATTCTTGGCGCTTTTACTTCTACTGCAATTGCAGTTTATGGAGTTTATTTCAAACTTAATAGTTTTGTATTTATGCCTGTATTTGGATTGAACGGCGGTACGGTTCCTATTCTTGCATATAATTTTGGTGCAAAAAATAAACCACGTATTTATCAAACAATAAAGGTAAGTTTGATGATGGCCTGTGTAATTATGGGAGTTGGAACTGTTATTTTTGAAATTTTCCCGGCAGCATTACTTAAACTGTTTTCTGCAAGTGATTCAATGCTCGAAATTGGAGTTCCTGCCATGCGTATAATTGCTTCAAGTTTTATAGGTGCAGCTTTTGCCATTTCGTTCTCTTCTGTGTTCCAAGCATTCGGGAAAGCAACCTGGAGTATGATTATTTCGTTTGCGCGTCAGGTTTTTGTATTTCTTCCAGTTGCATATCTTTTTTCGAAAACAGGTAATTTGAACCTTGTATGGTTGTGTTTCCCAATTGCAGAAGTTATGTCTATTTCTCTTGCAATTTATTATATGATTAAACTGAACAAAACTGTAATAAAACCGTTATAAAGGAAAAATTCAATGAAAGTAGAGAAACTTTCTGCCAGTGTTTCTAATAAAACCATTCTCAAAAATGTTTCGTTTGAACTAAAACGTGGCGAGCTTGTTGCTTTGTGTGGCAAAAACGGTGCAGGAAAATCAACTTTACTTTCAGCAATGGCAGGCGTTTCGGAAGCTGATTTAACGCTGAAGGGTGAAATCAGCTTGGAGGGAAAAAAACTTTCGGATTATAAGCGAAAAGAACTTGCAAAAAAGCTTGCGTACATGGAACAAACGGAATATTCCACGTGGGATTTTTCTGTAAAAGATTTTGTGTTGCAAGGACGATTTGCCTATTCAAAAAACGGATTTTATTCTACACAGGATTATGAAGTTGTAAAGCAAGCAATGACCGATGTTGATATTTTGGAACTTGCCGAAAGAACAGTTCATACTTTGTCAGGGGGTGAATTTCAGAAAGTAAGAATTGCTCGTTCACTTGCTCAACAACCTGAGTTTATGCTTTTGGATGAACCGTCTGCAAATTTAGATTTTGTGTACGAACCGCAGTTAATGAAATTATTAAAAAAAATTGCTGAAGAAAAAAAAATCGGCATAGTTCTTTCTATGCACGACGTAAATATGGCTAAAGATTATTGTTCAAAAATGATTTTATTGCCTCCTGCAAGTGCGGTAATTTTTGGTGACGTGCAGGAAGTTCTAACTTTAGAAAATTTGCAAACTACTTTTGGAGTAGAATTTGAGCGTACTGACGGTCGTCCTCTTTTTCTGCCTCGCGGTACAAAATAGCAACGTTTCCAATAATTCGGACTAAGGCTGCATTGCACTTGTTGCAAATATCGTTTGTAAGTTCAACTTTTTCATCTTTATATTCATTAAACTTTATTTTAAGAAGTTCGTGCGCAGCAAGAGAATCATCAATTTTTTTCATAACGCCGTCTGTAACACCGGCTCCACCAACAATAACAACCGGCTGTAAATCGTGAGCTGCTTTTTCTAAAATTTTTCTTTGTTTACTTGTAAAATCGTTCATATTGCTTATTTTAATGATTAAACGAGCTTCACGCAACCGTACGGAGTATCTTGGTAGGTAAGAAAATCGTCAATAATTTTGTGTGCTACAGGTGAAACATCATAAAGTCGTGCAATTTCTCCGTTAGCTTTTTTTACAAGTGGATTTATATAGCGTTGTTTTACCTTCAAACTTACACAAAAGTATTCATCAGCAGGAAGTTCATATTCCGACCGTTCAATTTTTGTCATTGTTCTAAAAGTTCTGTAGAGACGTGAAAGTTTTCGTACATTGCCAGAGCCTTCACCAGAAATATTTACAGAATCAACACCAAAGGCATAACCGTTAATACCTGAAAGTTTTTCATCTAGAGTATGAATAATTTGTTGTTCTGTTTTAAACATAAAATCCTTTTCAGCCAAAATACCTTCACTAACTGCAAGATTCATAATCTGTCCGAGCATATGTAAAACAAGCTTGTCTTCGTTCATTTGTAAAATATGGCCTGTCATGCAAAAACGGCGGCAATAATCTTCTGCAATACTAAGTGTATTAAATCCAAGTTCGGGCTGAGAATATTCATTTGTTAAAACTTCCAAATCTGCGTAACTTCGTTGAATATCATCTAAGGACCAGCTGCCTTCAAGTACCATTCCGGAAGGAAACATATATTCCAAACGATCTGCGCTAAGCTGTGGAATTTCATTATCCGCAACAGGATAAACATGATAATCTTCAACCTGTGTACAAGTAAGTCCGTCTTCGGCAAGTAATTTTTGTAAGTTTTTATCCGAACGGATTATAGTTGCAGTTGGACCTTCCGTTGCCGTTTGTGTAAGAGCATCTCCTTTGCGGAAATCAGAAACGTGGCTAAAAGTTGGTGTTGAAATGTCGTGCAAAAGGCCTGCAATTGTTTGCGCTTTATCGTGGGTAAAATGCCATACAATTAAAGCAACTCCAATACTATGGTCGAGCCGCGAATAGTAAAAACGGTTTTTAAAAAGCTTGGTCCAGTCAGAACCGCACAAAAGGCCAATGTTTTTGAGACGCTGAAGGATTGGAAGTTGAATGTACTTTTGGAGAAAATCCGGATAATCGTTTGGCGGACACAGAATGTTATGATAGGAAGCTACTTGAATAATTGTACGAGGTCCTGTTGAAATTATTTGCTCAAAGGTAAGATAATCGTAGGTTGAATTCATTACTTTTTCTGCGCCTTGTTTTTAATTGCAATGTCATTTTCGTTTGAAATTGAAATATCCATATGCGGATAAGGAGTATCAAGACCGGCAGCTTTCATTTCGCGTAAAATTGCAATGTGTAAATCGTTTTTAGTTTGTGTATAATCTTTTGGTTTAAACCATGCGGCAACGGTTATATCAATTCCAGTATTATTGTAACCATCTACCCAAGAATCGGGTGCAGGATTTTTTAAAACTGTTGGACACGATTCGGCAGCTTTTTTAAACGTTTCGAGTGTAAGTTGAATGTCAGAATCATAAGTTACATCGAGCGTAATGGTAATGCGGCGTTTTGAGTGGAACGAATAGTTTGTAAGGTTGTTATTAATAATGGTAGAGTTTGGAATACGTACCATTTGATTATCAAAAGTATGCACGCGGATTGAAAGAAGCTTTATTTCGTCAACAATACCAGCAATTCCATCAACTACAATGTGGTCACCAACATGGAGCGAACCTTCAGTTAAAACGAATAATCCGCTGATTAAATTGCTAACGGAAGTTTGAGCGGCAAAACCAATTGCAACGCCGGCAATTCCTGCAGCACCCCAAATAGCTCTAAGATTTACTCCAAAAAGGCTCAAAATGTAAAGAACAATTACAACGTAAAAAAGATATTTTACAAGGCGTAAAACTAGCTCCGAACGTTGTGCCGAAAGTTTCTTTTCTGGAATTTTTTTGATTGCACGGCGAATAAGTTTATAAATAATCCAAATTATAAGAATTACAATGAAGGAAATAATCAGTTTAAAAAGGTTTTCCCAGGTAAGAAATGTTTTTGCCCATGAGCAGAATTTTTCAGATTGTTTAACAAAGCTTTCGTTTGCAACGGTTACGGCGGCTTCGGAAATGTCATTTAGAGTTTCATTCATATGGTAAATTTACTAAGGTATGTGGAAGTTTTCAAGAGTTTTTTTTGCAGAGATCGTGAATAAGGCACTCAGTACATTTTGGATTTTTTGCGGTACAAATGTAACGGCCGTGAAGTAAAATCCAGTGGTGTGCATCGTGTAAAAATTGTGGCGGAATACGTTTAAGAAGGGAATTTTCTATTTCCTCGGGATTTGAACCTTCCGCAAGTCCAATTTTTGGACAAATGCGCAAAAGGTGTGTGTCTACGGGCATTGTCGGTTGATGAAAAATTACGTTCAGAACTACGTTCGCGGTTTTTCGTCCAACTCCAGGTAACGTCATAAGTTTTTCGCGGGAGTCTGGAACTTGGCCGTTAAAATCCGAAAGAAGTTTTTTACTTAACCCAATAACGTGCGCTGCTTTGTTTTTATATAATCCAATAGATTTTATGTAAGAAATGAGTTTTTTTTCACCAAGTTCAAGCATTTTTTGCGGATTATCTGCAACTTTGAACAAATTGCGTGTTGCAAGGTTTACACTTTTGTCGGTCGACTGCGCACTTAGCACAACAGCAACCAGCAATGTAAACGGATTAACATACTCCAGTTCAGAAACTGGAGCAGGATTTTGCGCCTTCCAACGAGTAAAACATTCTGTTAGTTCTTTTTCAGAAAGCAGTTCCACTATTTTGCGGCTTCTAATGATTTTACGGCTTTTTTAAGTTCGGCAACTTTGTCTGTTGCTTCCCACGGGAAACCTTCGCGGCCAAAGTGTCCGTAGCTTGCGGTTTTAGCGTAAATTGGGCGACGTAAGTTTAAAGTTTTTGTAATTCCGGCTGGAGTGCAATCAAAAACTTTTTTTACAGCGGATTCAATTGTAGAAACTTCAACTTTTTCGGTTCCAAAGGTTGCAACCATAATTGAAACTGGGAAAGGAACTCCAATTGCGTAGGCAAGCTCAACTTCTGCACGGTCAGCGAGTTCTGCTGCAACTATATTTTTTGCAATGTAGCGGGCCATGTAAGCTGCAGAGCGGTCAACTTTTGAAGGGTCTTTTCCAGAAAAAGCTCCACCACCGTGGCGTCCCATTCCACCGTATGTATCAACAATAATCTTACGACCTGTAAGACCTGAGTCTCCGTCTGGACCTCCAGTAACAAAGCGACCGGTTGGGTTAATGTAATACTTTGTATTTTCGTCCAAAAGTCCAGTTGGTACCAAAACAGGTTTAATTACTTCATTTATAATAGTAGCTTTTATAGTATTGTAATCTACTTCAGGATTATGCTGATGAGAAATAACAACAGTATCAATGCGAACAGGTTTGAATCCATCGTATTCAATTGTTACCTGAGATTTAGCATCTGGTCGAAGCCATGCAATTTTTCCACTGTGGCGCAATTCGTGAGCGCGGAGTAAAAGTTGATGTGAATAGTAAACTGGAGCTGGCATTAAAGAAGGTGTTTCGTTACAAGCAAAACCAAACATCATTCCCTGGTCACCAGCCCCTTGCTGTCCTTCATATTCGGAAAGTCCTGTTCCAACTACACCCTGATTAATATCTGGTGACTGAGCGTGCAAGCGATTCATAAAAGTACAAGAATTTCCATCCAAGCCAACATCGGCAGAATTGTAACCAATATTCAAAGCTACACGGCGTGCAATACCTTCGGCTTCTTTAGCAATAATTTCTGGTAATTCAGGATTTGGGTCTTGAAAGCCAATTTCACCACCGACAAGTAAAAAATCTGTAGTTGCAAAAGATTCGCAAGCAACGTGTGCATTTGGATCAAGTTCAAGTACACGGTCCAAAATAGCATCGGAAATTTGGTCACAGAGTTTATCTGGATGTCCTTCACCAACAGATTCTGAAGTGAATAAATAATGTTTATTATTGTTAGATAAGATAGTACTCATATTTGAGTCTCCTATTTAGCAAGATTTGCCATCTCATACGAGATAGCCCCGTTTTGCAATTTGGATAAATCAACGGGCTTTTGACGTACGATGTCTCTAACAATATAATACAATAGTAGTAAATCATCAAGACTTGCGTTATTTGAAAAAATCGTTTATTCTTTTTTTAACTAATATTGCACAAATTGGTATTTTTTTGATTTTTTTTATAAAAAATAGGAGATGTTAAATGTCATTAAAAAAATCTTTTTCAAAAGATAAGAAAAAATGCACCGTAACTTTTACAGTTTCAGCAGAAGCAGCTCAGGGCGCAAAAACAATTAACATTGCCGGTGATTTTAATAGTTGGAGCAGCACTGATACTCCTCTTGAAAAAGGGAAAGATGGTTCTTTTTCTGTAAAACTTGAACTTGATGTGGATCGTGAATATCAATTCCGTTATTTGTTGGATGGTTCTAGATGGGAAAATGATTGGAAAGCTGATAAATACATTCCAGCACCATACAGTAATGCGGACAACTCTGTAGTTGTAACAAGTAAAGATTAAAATCTAGTCGGACAGTTTACAAACAAAAAAAGGAACAGCCATTTGACTGACTGTTCCTTTTTTTTTACTTTTTAAGATGATTTTTTTGTTTTTTGTTGTTTGTTGATAACGTAAACTTTAGGAGTGAAGTTTCGTTTTACTTTTTGAGATGGAGTCATTTCAAGAGGCTCTTTTAATAATGTAATTTTTGAAATCTGTTCATAAGACTGCAGCGTTTTGTTAACTTTATGAACTATATTTTCTATTGTTTCTAATACTTCATCCTGAATAAACTCGTTGTTACGTTCATAACCTAAGCGTTTGAATAAATCGTCTGAAGGATAAATGAGAGCTTCAATTTCTTCGGAAACTGAATCACCTTCCTTGTAGTAACCGCGGACAGTAACTTGACCAATGTCGTAATACAACTGGAAAGCATCTTCCAATTCTTCTGGATAAACGTTTTTACCACCGCTAGTTACAATAAGATTCTTGGCACGACCGCACAACATAACATAACGATCTTTATCCATCCAACCTAAATCTCCAGTTTTTAAGAAACCGTCTGGAGTAAACATTGCGGCAGTTTCTTCCGGCATATTGTAATAACCGAGCATAACCATAGGACCTTTTACGCAAATTTCTCCAACAGCGCCAATTCCGTGTTTTGAAATGACAGATTCTTTTTCAATAATTTTAATTTCCTCGTACGGGAAGAAATCCTTTCCAACTGATTGAATTTTGAAGTGTTCAACAGGATTTAAAGCAATAATAGGGGAAGTTTCTGTTAAACCATAACCTTGAATAAAATCAATTCCCATTGCCTGGTATTGCTTGAAAACTGATTTGGCAAGTGGACCACCACCGCAAATTGCAATACGCAGTGTATAGATATTTGCCTGCTGTAAAACCGGTTTAAATAAAGCTTTACCAATATTCTTATGGAAGAATTTTTTAACAAGGAACGAAAGGCTCCTCATAAAGGTAAGAATACCCGCTACGAGGAAACCTTTCGCTTTAATTCCTTTGTTAATGCCTGCTAAAAGCTTGTTGTACAAAAGTGGTACTCCAAGCATAATTGTGATTTTACCCTCTCTTAGTTCCTTCATCAATTTGGAAACGGCAAGGCTCTTTCCGAAAACTATTTCCGCACCAACTTCAAATGGACAGATAAATGCTGCCTGCATTGTGTAAGCATGGTGAATTGGAAGCAATGCATAGAATACATCCGAACAAGTAATCAAAAGATTTGTTTGTGCAATGTATCCGTCTGAAATAAGATTTTTATGACTGAGCATAACACCTTTTGGAATTCCTGTTGTACCTGATGTAAAAAGAATTAAAGCTAAATCATCTTCTTTTGGGTCAGGATTAATTGGAGCTTCTGCTTCTGCTGAAAGGTTTAAAACGTAATGCTCAGTATTTGCTTTGTTCAATGAATTTATAATAAGTTCAGGAAAAGCTTCTGCTAAGGCTGGAATTTTTACATCGTCTACAAACGCAAATTTGGGTGTAGAAGCTTTTACAATGTTGATTGTTTCTGGGTCATGAAGACTTTCTGCAATTGGAATTACAACTCCGCTTGCGTAAAGAATTGCTAAATATGTAATAGCCCATTCAGTTGAGTTTTTACCAGTTAAAGCTACATGATCACCTTTTTTAAGTCCATTATAAGTTAACCAGTTTGCCAGCTGAATTACATGATTAAAAGCATCTCTGTATGTATAAGTTTGTTTTGTACCGTTTGGACCGTCAAAATCCGTTAAAAAAGGTCTATTGGAAAAGCGTTTTACCTGTATACGCAATAATTCCGGAAAAGTAGGCCATTCACCTTTAAAATCTTTTTCACGATATGCATCAAGAAATTCCCAAGGGATTCTTTTTTCTTCTTCTTTCATTTTTCTCTCCTGTATTTTTTAATATGACAAATAATGTAATAATGTCATCTAAGGTTAATATAACATATTACAGTTTTTTGTCAAGAAACATTTAAAAATAACGATAAAATAATTATGGTTCAGAAAACAATTAAGATAAATTTTACAAAAAAATTAGCTTTCGCGTTGGTTTTGGTATTCTCTGTATGTTGTTTTAAGTTATGCGCAGATGATATGTCGCCTGCAGAAGCGCAGGTTGCACGTGATAAATTTATTGCAGAAGCTAAACAGCATGTTGGAAGCCTTTATGTTTATGGAGCTGTAGGTCCTGATACGTTTGATTGTTCTGGATTAATTTATTATTGTGCCAGTCAGGCTTGTGGAGTGCAATTACCACGTACTGCAAAAGCAATTTACAGTTATTGTCGCCGAGTTCCAGATAAAGACCGTGAAATTGGAGATTTGTTGTTTTTCAAAACTACAAGCAGCGGATCAATTTCGCATGTTGGAATTTATATAGGTAATAATCAGTTTATTTCTGCAATTAGCGATGGTCCGAATACAGGCGTAATTATTTCGTCGCTTAATCAGGATTATTGGAAAGATAAGTACGTTTCTGCAGGACAGTTTTTACCTTCTGGAAAAGACAAAAATGTAGTGCAGGAATATGAAGAAGAAGTTGTAGTTTTGGATGATGAGCAGGGTGAAAGTAAACGCTCAGGTTCAAAAAATGTCGAAAAGCCGGAAAGTTTTGTGCAAGGGTTAGTTTTTGATGCTTCTGTGTTTGCAGGTTGGTCACTTATTTCTCCAAATCAATTTATGTTTAAGTTTCGGGGAATTGACGTTCAGACAAATGCTCGTTATACAGGATTACTTTTGCAGCCGGGAATTGGATTTATTTTGCGCTTTAATACAAGTGAAAATTTATTCCAAATGCCAGTTTTATTTAGCGCCACAGTGAATGATTATGTAAGATTTTACGCAGGCCCTGTTATTTCGTTTGGACAGAATGGAACCTTAATAGGAACTGATAAAGAAATTGTTCCATCAGTTTTTCCAGGAATAATTGGAGCTTCTTTAACAACACCTTCTGTTGATATTGGTAAAGTAAAATTACAAATTGTTCAGGATATAAGTTATACTATTTTTAACAAACTTGATAATTCTGCACTTTCGTTTATTGATACACTTTCTGCCGGTTTAGTAATGTATACTGGATTTAAAGTAACTTTACCTATGAGTTCGTTTTTTTAATCTTTAAGAGGTTATAGTGAAAAAATTAAAGAATATTTTTGTTTTAGTTTTAACATGCACAATATTGTGTATTTTATCAGGATGTAAAACTCAAATTGAACTTGCTTTACAAAAAGATGGAACAATTCTTGTAAAAATGGATTTGAATACTGGAAATGCGTTTACCCAAATGTTTGTTGCTGCCGGTGGAGAAGGAAATCAGCTTTTTGAAACAAAGGAAGTTACACAGGAATTTGAAAAAGCTGGTTTTACACACGTAAAAGTTTCTGCAGAAAATGCTGATTTGCATGTTTCAATGGTAGATAACGGTAATACTTTTTTATCGGATTTTGTACAGAAAGATAAAAATGATATTGTTGTAGTGATAAATCCTAA
Organism: Treponema sp.; assembly: GCA_045615645.1. Classification (GTDB taxonomy): domain Bacteria; phylum Spirochaetota; class Spirochaetia; order Treponematales; family Treponemataceae; genus Treponema_D. Next base: position 46,546 of record JAZLFF010000052.1, on the reverse strand, counting down.
GAATCTGATGGAATATTATTCAAAGGCAGATGAACAAACTGTAATGTTGCTCGATTTGCTTTTGGCTCCAGTGTTTAACGATGAAGTTATGAGTGAGGAAGAATACGTAATTCTCGTAAGTTCATTGTATGGTGAAAATATTGGAAATGAATTGGCTGAAAGTGTGGTTCGGGTAACGATTGTATCAGGTGAAGGAAAAAAGACTTCAAACGATGTAAAACTTACTAAATTATTATGTCTTTCTGAAGAGTTTGTACTTCATTCTTCCAATTAGTAAAGATATTTATTCAACTTTTTTTAATGCCAAAAAATTATACTCAAGACATGAAAGTGAAAAAATCAATTTTTGTAAATCAATTAGGTTATGCCTCAAATGGTAAAAAGTTTGCGTATGTACGGGCTTTGACAGTTGGAGAGGAAAAATCCTTTTGTTTAAAAAAATATGAGGGAAATAAAAGTGGAGTTCAGGTTTTTGAAGGCAAATTGCAGAAGGCTCCTGAGGATAATTTATCTGGTGAATTGATTTATCTTGCTGATTTTTCAAATTTTTCTGATGAAGGGAATTACGTTGTTTGCGTTGGAAAGGATGAAAGTTTTCCGGTGCATATTTTTGAAGATTACGGAAAATCGGCGTTATACGGGGATTTATTTTATTCACTTGTACATTATTTTTATCTTTCTAGGTGCGGAGAAGATATTGATGGTGGAAAATGGAGCCACGCAGCATGTCATACAGGTGTTGCCGAAGTTTACGGAACAGGAGAACAGGTTGAAGTTTCTGGAGGCTGGCATGATGCTGGCGATTATGGACGCTATGTGGTTCCTGGTGCTAAGGCCGTAATGGATTTGCTTTTGGCATATGAAGCTAAAGGTTTTGATTATTCGCGATTTGATATTCTTGCTGAAGTTCGGTTTGAATTGGAATGGATGCTTGCACTTCAGCGTAAGGACGGTGCAGTTTATCATAAAATAAGTTGTTATCATTTTTGTGGCTTTATTAATCCTGCTGATGAAAAGGATAAACTTGTAATTTCGCCGGTTTCAACTGCAGCAACTGCGGATTTTGCAGGTTGTCTTGCATTTGCTGCAAAATTTTACCAGAAATCAGATGCTGCATTTTCTACTAAACTGATAAATGCTGCAAAAAAAGCTCAATTGTATTTAGACTCAAATCCTGACGAGTTATACAAAAATCCGCAGGAAATTACAACTGGCGGTTATGGTGACTGGAATGTTCGTGATGAAAGATTTTTTGCTCTTTGTGCACTTTTTGAGGCAACGAACGATATTTCATATTTACAAAAAGCTTTGGAAGTAAAACGTGAAGCTTTGGCAATTCCGGAAGAACCTGAATTTCCGTGGAAAAAGAATTGGTTTGAAGCTTTTACTTGGGGCTGTGTTTCCGGTTATGGAACTGAAATTCTTTTGAAAAATAAAGAAAAAGTAGTTGCTGCTCTGGGTAAGAAAGAAGGTGAAGCGCTCCTTCAGGATTTAAAAGCTTCAATTGTTTTACGTGCGGAAGGTATTTTGAAAATTTGTAAGGAAAGTGCATTTGGTGTTTGTTCAAAATTTATACAGTGGGGAAGTAACGGATTTATTTCGGATGAAGCTCACTTGTTGCTCCTTGCATATGATTTAACTGGTAATCAAGATTTTGTTGACGCAGCAAAACGACAAGTTGATTATATTTTGGGATGTAATCCGTTTGGTATTTGTTATGTAACTGGAAATGGTGTTTACAGAACGGAAAATCCTCATCATAGGCCTTCCGGGGTAGTTGGAGAAGCAATGCCTGGAATGCTTGCAGGCGGTCCTTCGGCTGGTTTGCAGGATTCGGTAGCAAAAGAGAATCTGGAAGGGCGACCTCCGTTACAGTGTTACCTTGATGTACAGGGAAGTTATAGCACTAATGAGATTGCAATTTACTGGAATTCGCCATTTGTTTATGTTTTGGCAAAACTTGGATTAGCTTAATTCGATTTGAGTTCGAAGTGTGTTTTCGTTTCCGTAAATATTAAAAATATGTTTTCCGTCTTTTTGTGTGTAACGACAGATTGTGTTTTCTCCGTATTGTAGCTGTGTTTTATACGAAATGCGGATGTTTTTAAAACTTAGAGTGTCGTACAGTTCTTGCGGAAGAGTTTCCAGTGCGTAATCTAGATATGTAAGATTGTGAACATGGTTGTTAAAATCTATGTCGCTGCGGCGTTGGATAATTTGCTTTTCAATTGAGCAAGTTTCCGGGATTTCTATTTTTGATAATTTTGTTTCTGTAAAAGTTTTTTTGTCTTCTGGTTGATACTGGTCTATAAGTTCTTTGCCGATTTTGGTTGGGCGGCCGTTTGTAAGGTCAATAATTGCCCAGCGGGTTGTGGCAATTGCGGCAAGGTTGTTATTAACGTACAGTTCAAAGTTTCTTGAGCTTGTAAAAATGGCGTTTACTGGTTCGGACCAGGTTTTTGCAACAATTTCATCTTCGTGTTTAGGGTATTGGTTGATTTGAACCTGCCAGTCTGTTAAAACCCATGCAGTTCCTTTTATACTTCTGGAAAGGATTCCATCACCGACTAAGTCGGCTTGTTTACTACCTGTATTTTCAAAAAGCCTTAAAATAGCTTTCATTTTCATTTGTCCGTTTTTATCAAAATCTTCAAGACTTGTTTCGTATTTTTTTTCAACTATCACTTTCTTTCTCCAACTTTAGTTTTGTTCTTTTAGTATATCATAGATGACATAAAATGTAAAATTGTCGACAAAACATGAAAAAGGGGACGGACCTCTATTTCATAAAAATGTGAAAAAGGGGACACTCCTCGTTGTTTTAAAAAAGTTATCTCTTTGTATTACAAGGAATTAAGTTTTGTATAATAAAGAGGTCCGTCCCCAATTTCATAAAAATGTGAAATGTAGGTCCGTCCCCTTTTTCACATTTTCATGAAAAGAGGGACGGACCTCTGTTATTTGAACTTAAAAAAATTCACATTTCCATATGGTTTTGGTATAATAGTTTAAGATTTCAAGAAATTGTCGCCTTCACTAACGCGAAGTTTTCAAAAGGGAGAAGTTTATGTTCGAAATTACAAATGTTTCAAAATCCTATAATAAAAATGCAGTGAAATCGGTTGATTCACTTTCGTTGACTGTAAATAATGGTGAAATTTTTGGTTTTTTGGGGCCGAATGGCGCTGGCAAAACAACTACAATTCATATGCTTACCGGCATTTTACAACCTGATGAAGGAGCTTTGAAACTTGACGGTATTTCCATTTTAGAAAGGCCAATTGCCGCCAAACGAACTTTCGCTTTCGTTCCAGATAATCCCGAAACCTTTTCACGCCTAAGAGCTATTGAATACCTAAACTTCATCTGCGACGTTTACAAAATTCCAACAGAAGTCCGTAAAGAAAGAATCGAACAATACTGCCAAAAGTTCGGCCTTACCGAAGTTCTAAAAAACAGTATTTCTTCATTTAGCCACGGAATGAAACAAAAACTTTTTTTAATTGCTAGCTTAGTTACAGATCCGCAAAACTGGATTTTAGATGAACCAATGGTCGGCTTAGATCCAGAAGCAGCGTTTATAGTAAAAGAAATAATGCGCGAACGTGCCCAGGCAGGAAAAACCGTGTTTTTTTCAACGCACGTAATGGAAGTTGCCGAAAAACTGTGCAATAGAATAGGAATAATCAACAAAGGTAAATTGATTTTTACCGGCACATTGGCAGAATTACACGAACAACACGGAAAAGAAGGTCAGTCGCTTGAAGATATTTTCCTTGAACTTATTGGTTCCGAAGTAAAAAACGAGGTTCCAAATGAAAAATAATCTTACATTTTCTCTTTTCAAAGTTCTTTTCAGAAATATATTTTCTTTTCAGGATTTTTTGCAGAGTTTTAAGAAAGGTCCAAAAGAAGTTGTAAAAAATATAGCTATACTCTTGTGTATAATTTATTGTGTTGGAGCATTTGGAGTTATGTATACAACTTCAATGATTGCGTATTACCACCTTTTTGATATGGCAGGGGTTCCAAATCTTCTTCCACTTATCGGATTATTATCTTGTGTAATCATCACACTCTTTTTCGGATTTCTGTCCGTAGCATCAAATTACTATACCGGAGTAGGTGAAGAACAGTTTTTAGCAATGCCATTAACACCAAAAAATATTTTCTGTGCTAAATTTGCAGTTACGTTTACAACAGAAGCTCTTTTGGGAATCTTTTTTTTCGCTATTTCTTCCATTATTTACGGATATAATCAGCATTTGTTGTTAAAACCTTCTTTCTACATCGGATTAATTGTTACCGCAATTACAGCCGCCGTTGTTTCCGTGTTTATAATTTATCTTTTATTAGTCATTGTTCTGACATTAATTCCAGCTTTTAGAAAAAGATCAATTCTTACGGGTGTTGCTTCCGTTTTTATTGTTCTTTTTGCATTTGCGTTCAGTTTATCCGAAACAAAACCTTCGGTTGCATTTACAGAAGGAAATATAGATTCACTTTCTCCGATGATAGACGTGTTAATAGATTTTTCGGAAAAAGTACCTGTTTTGAAATTTTTCTCTAGTGCTATCAGCGGAAATTGGTTTGCAATTTTTGTACTTTTACTTGTGTTCTGTATTTTTGTATTCATTTTAACACCGCTCCTTTCAAAATTGTACATAAAATCTTTGAACGGATTTTCAGCGGTAAAATCAAAGAGGCTTAGTTCAGAACAGGCCTCGCAGGTGGTAAATAAAGAATTAAAAGTAAATGCAGTTGTAAAATCCCTTTATTGGCGCGATGTAAAAACCGTTTTTCGAGAACCGTCATTTTTTGCAAATGGGCCGTTAATGGTTTTCCTTTTTCCATTAATAATGGTTTTTTCTTTTGCAACTGGATTTTTAGCTTCTGGTGAAGAAACTCTTGGTTCAATTCTGTCCGACATAACTGAATTTTGGAATAAATCATCCCCAGAAATGCTTGTAAATGTTCGCTATTACATTATTTTGGGCATTTCAGGATTTGCCATTTTTATTGCAACAAGTTCTTCCATTGGTTCAACTGCTTTTTCACGTGAAGGAAAATCAATGTACGATTTAAAAGCGCTTCCAATTACTCCAGATGAAATTGTATTGGCAAAATTATGGCATGCACTTTCATACGTGTTCATTTCGATTGTAGAAATTGCACTATTTTTTATAATTCTTGTAATATGTCTTCACATTCCGTACAGTTTACCGGAAATGCTCGAAATAATTCTTAACATGATAGTAGTGACAATTGTAATTTCGCTTCTACTGATTTTTGTTGATATGTTTATTGATACGGCAAATCCAAAATTAACTTGGGAAAATCCAATGGCCGCCTTTAAGCAAAACATTAATTCCTTGTTCGGAATATTAATTACAATTGGCGTGGTTGCAATTTATATAGGCTTGAGTATTGTCCTAAAGCAATTCAGTTCAGCAATTTATATACTTTGTGCTTTTTTTCTTGCCCTAGATTTAATTATTGGTAGTGCATATTTCCGTTATGCAAGGAAGAAAATTCCTATGATGTTTAATGAATAATTAGGATGTTGCTGCCCGAAAGTTTAACGCTGATTCGAATGAAAGAATAAATGTTTTTGTTTCTCCGGACAGTTCGAAGAATTGTCTTTTGGTTTATGAGACTTCTGATTCAAAATATTCTGAAGGAAGCGTTTTGCATATTTTTAATATTAGTCAAGAAGGTGGTTTATTATTTCTAATTCTAACCTTATTCTAATCCAATAAACGCAGTAACTGACTTTTCAGGAGCCATAATCAACGAATCCATTAAAGACAGGCCAATGCGGGTGCAAGGTAATAATCTGAAAAAGTCTTTTTGAATTTCGAGAGAAACATCTCCGTAGCCTGGGCTGAACCGTGGGTGTGCTTTCAGGTTTTGATTTGCTGCGTTAATTTTGATCTTGTTGTTCAAAAGTTCAACGAATTTTTCTATTAACATGGCGCCAGTTGCCTGCAAAACGGAAGCGTATGCTGCGTCGACAGTTTGTGCCCTACGAATTATTGTGTCGACTTGTGGACCAATCGTTGCGGCTAAAAGTACAACTTTTTTACAATTGTTAAGGTTTTGCGAAAGATTTACGGATTTTAACTGTACATCGGCAAAGGTCAGGTTTGGAGCTGATAAGCTTAAATCAAAAGTGTCGAAAACGGCTTGAGGGCGCAAGGCTTGCGAAAGTTCGGAAGCGGCTTTTTGGAGCATGGCGGTTACTTGGGAGTTTGGAGGAGATGACTGACGGTAACCTAAATAATGGGCGGCGGCGGGGAAGTCTGGAGTAATTAAGTTTTTGTCTGGTGTGAAAAAATCGCTCATTTATCGCTTATAGAAAATTCTTCAAGTTCGTTGACTTTTGCAAGTTTGTTTACCAGATTAAAGTGGTTCAAATTGTCAGGACATTTTAACAGATAAGTTAACTCAACTTCTCTTTTTGTAGCAGAATAATCCACACTTACGTCAAAAATTACAAGGCCATTTTCTTCTAGTAAAGCATGAATAGTTTTTTCGTCAATTTCTGTATGCGCAAATTTAAGATGTAAACATTTTGACTTTTCTGCAGGGAAAACCTTTCGTTCAAATTTATCAATAAAAAACAAAATCAGCAGAGCAATAATTACAGTTACAAAAGCTGGAATGTATAATCCGGCACCACAAGCAAGTCCAATTGCAGCAGCGGTAAAAATAATTGCTGCAGTTGTAAGTCCTCGAATATTAAGTCCTTGCCGCAAAATGGCGCCACCACCAATAAATCCAATACCCGTAATAACTCCCGCTGCAATTCGAGTAGGGTCACCCGGAACCGAAGGAGTTTCTGCCATAAAAATAGAAAGAATTGCAAGCAGACAAGAAGACACACAAATTAATACAAGTGTACGAATGCCAACAACATGTCTGTGCTTTTTTCGTTCAAATCCCAGCAAAAATCCAAAAATTAAACTGAGTAAAATGCGAAATAAATAACTGAAAGAAAAATTATTAAGTAGCTCGTCTATCATCAATTCTCTCCGAAAAAATTACTTAAAAAGTGTAAAGCCCGTTTGAACCTTTGAACCAACTTTATTCCAGTTAGTTGCATGCTTTACCGATTGCTTGTTTTTCATTTTGGTAATAACTTCAAGACTTTCTGCAAGCCAGGAAGCAATTCCTTTTTCATTTTTATATAATTCGTTGTTAAAGGCACATTTAGCCAAAAGAACCGAAAGATATTCGCGGTCGTTTACATAAGTTGCAAAGTTTTCTGCAATAGAAATAAAAGCGGCTTCGGCGGCACTTACAATTGCAGCTGCCGGCAAAACGTTTGGCATTTTTGAAGAATTGTTCACAACAACATTTTTTGAAGGATATTCTTTTACCAAAAAGGAAACAATCAGTTTTTCTTTACGTTGGTCTGCTCTGTGAAGCAATTCATTTGTCATGTATAAAAACGGATTTATCATTGCATCTACTGCGGCAGAAATATCTTCAGTTCTATCTAATTCAAATTTTGTACAGAAATATGAAGTGTCAAAATAAAAAACAACTTCATCAATTGTATTAAATTTTGTTTCAGCTTTGATTAAAAGTGAATGTGCAGAAATAGCAGAAGATTTATTCCAAGTGCTGGCAAAGATGTTTTCAGCTTCAAAGTTTGGAACTTCTGCGTCAGATTTGGCTACAGTAAAAATTGTTCGTTCTGTTTTTGCAAGAACTTCAGCAAAGTCGAGGCAATCAGGTAAATCCTTTCCAATAACTAATGTTTTAGACATACAGGAATTATAACACACTCTGGAATGTCATACCAGAGTATGTTATAATTCCTTCCATGAAAGTTTGGATTAAATATTTACTAGGTGTTGCTATAGGCGTGCTTGCAGCTTTTATTCTTCCAATGGATAATCCTGCCTGTGCAAATGTTATTTCATTTTTAACTGATTTATTCATTCGTGTCGGAAGATATATTGTTGTACCGTTAATTTTTACTACGGCAATAATGTCAATAAATAAACTTCGTTCTTCAAAACTTTTATGGAAAACTACCGGATGGACTTTTACAATTATCATTCTTTCTACTTTTATTCTTACAATTGTAGGACTTCTCTCAATTTTAGTTGTAAAACTTCCACGTATTCCAATTACAGTTGATGTTGCTACAGAAACTTATTCATTAGATATTAAAGGACTTATTCTTTCTTTGTTCCCGTATTCTGCTTTTGATGCATTAAAAGAAGGTTCGTTCCTTTTAATTTCTTTAATTTTTGCTTTCTTTATTGGTTGGGAAAGTGCGTCAGAAGAAATTGCATTTAAGCCAGTATTTTCGCTTGCTGATTCGCTTTCAAAACTGTTTTATAATATTTCGGTTTTCTTTACGGAAATTCTTTCAGTTTGTATGGTTGCAATAATGTGTTATTGGACGGTAAATTTCCGTACAATTCTTTCAACAGGCATTTATTCACCTTTAATCCTTATGTTCTTTGTAGATTTTGTGATTATTGCCGGCATTATTTATCCGTTAATCCTCCGATATGTGTGCCACGATCCTCATCCTTATAAGGTTTTGTATGCATCTGTAGCTCCAATGATTCTTTCGTTTGTTAGTGGTGATTCTAACCTTGTATTGCCGCTTACAAACAGACATGCAAAAGAAAGTCTTGGTATTCGCCGAAGAAGCCGTGGTTTTTCAATTCCATTGTTTTCGGTTTTTGCACGCGGAGGTTCTGCTTTAGTTGCAACAATTTCATTTATTCTTATATGGCGTTCTTATTCTTCATTAAGCATTCCATTGTCAGACATTATGTGGATTTTCTTTGTTGCTTTTGGACTTTCATTCCTTTTGGGTGGCTTACCTTCAGGCGGTGCATTTATTCTTTTAACAATTTTATGTGAAAAATATGCAAAAGGTTTTGAAACAAGTTTCCTTTTGTTAAAACCTGCAGCTCCAATTATTTGTTCTTTTGCAGCATTGTTTGATACTGTTACTTCAATGTTTGGCAGTTACATAGTTGCGGTAAAAACAAAAACAATTGAACATCACACAATACAACATTTTATTTAAAAATTATTTTCTTATTGTAATGATTTATGTTATAATTAAAAACTGAGAGAAGAGAGGAGTTTGATTTGGGCATATCTATTAAGGAAATTGTTACAGGCAGAAAAACATTTTTCATTACACCGGATACTTCGTTAATACCTGAAAGTTTCCTAGAGGATTATTTTTCCCTTGGATATGAATGTTACTTTATTGAGTACGATAAAAAAATCCCATTACACAAAAAACTCGATATTCTTATTTCAATCTTTCACGATGTAATTATTTTTTTCAATATTGATTTTAACATTCCAGATTTAAACTGGGCTGTCCTTATTCGAGAAGTAATCGAGCAATATAGTAACCAGGCTTCTATTGGTGTTGTTTATACAAAACGTCAAACTCAGGACGAAAAAGCTCGCCTTGAATATAAATACCTTTATGAACTTGGTTTGAATTGTGGTTGCATTCAGCTTGAATATCAGAAAAAAATCAACTTTGGAATTATTGAAAAAATACTTTATGCAAATCAGGCACAAGGAAGACGAAAAAATATTCGTGCACTTTGTACAAAAGCTTGTACATTCTCATATAAAGCAGAAAATACGGAAATGAGTGGTGTACTTCAGGATATAAGCCTTTCGCATTTTTCAATTGTTTATCCAAAAGGGGTATTGGACATCCAGTTGTACGAAAAACTGTCTGATATTCACTTTAATATTCGTGGATTTATGTTCCGTTCTGATGCAGTTTTAATTATGCAGCGACCAAGTGTTGCCGGAGACTTATATATTTTCGGATTTGTTTCTTCAACCGGTCAAAATGGTCTGGATCAGCGAATTAAATCTTTACTTATTCCAAATATTTATCAGTTAATGTCTGAAAACTTTAAAAACCTTATTGAACGGGTTTATCAGAGAGTTTCTTTGGAAACTGCCGGCGATATTACAGAATTGCAAGATATTGACGACGATATTATCTAAACTTTAAATAAACTATTGACCCTCTAATTATCATCCCGTAAAATATTCGCACTATGGAATTTACTCAAGAAACAATTGACGCCCTCGTTGTAAACGAAGTGGAAATTATGAAAAAAATTGCCGGTGAATTAAACATTCGGCTTCAGCAGGTTAGCGCTGTAATTAGTCTTTTTGAAGAAGGCTGTACAGTTGCGTTTATTAGTCGTTATCGAAAAGAAAAAACTGATAATTTGGATGAAGTTCAGGTTTTGAACATCGATCATTCATATAAATCATATAAAAATCTGGAAGAAAGACGTCTGGAAATTGTAAAAGGTATTTTTGCACAAGGAAAACTTACAGAATCTTTGTACGAAGCAGTAATGGCTGCGGCAACTTTAACTGCCCTTGAAGATTTGTGGGCACCATTTAAGAAAAAGAAAAAGACTCGCGGAATGGTTGCAGCTGAAAAAGGTCTTGAACCACTTGCCGACGCAATGCTAGAAATGGATGAACCTTCCATTGAAAAAGAAGCCGAAAAATATGTAAAAACTGACAACGAAGATTCTGCATTAAATGTAGAAACGGCATTTGATGCACTTTGCGGCGCTCAAGATATTATTGCAGAACGCGTAAGCCAGGAAGCAAAAAATCGAGAAGCTGTACATGACCTTTACATGAAGGAAGGAAACATTGCAACAAAAGGAATTGTTCCTGAAGGTCAGACGGAAGAACAAGCTCAAAAAACTTCTACATATCAAATGTATTGGGATTATAAAGAGCCGTTAAATCAGGTAAAACCACATCGTATTCTTGCAATTAACCGTGGAGAACGGGAAGGTGCACTTGAAGTTACAATTGATATTGATGTTGATTCAGCCGTAAAACTTTTGCAAGGTCGTGCAAAAATCAACAACAAGTATCATAAAGATGCAATTGAAGACGGTGTTGTTCGTTTGCTTAGTCCAGCCGTTGTTCGCGAAATTCGCAGTGATGAATCTGATGAAGCTGACGTTCATGGAATTGGCGTTTTTAGTGAAAATCTAAAAAATCTGTTAATGACTCAGCCTATTAAGGGAAGTCGCGTTTTGGGTGTTGATCCAGGTTATCGTAATGGTACAAAATGTGCAGCTTTGGATGAAACTGGAAAATATTTAGGCTTTTTTAAGATTTTTCAGGAGCAGGATCCAAAAGGTGCATACGATGCAATAAATGATGCAATTGATAAATATGACATTCAGGTTTTGGCTGTTGGAAACGGAACTGGTAGTCAGGAAGTGCAGGCGATTGTCTCAAAAGTAATCAGCGAAAATTATTCTAACAGTGATGTAAAATATACTGTTGTTGATGAATCTGGAGCTTCTGTTTATTCTGCAAGTCCAGTTGCAACTGAAGAATTTCCTGAGTTAGATGTAATGATTCGTGGTGCTATTTCTATGGGCCGACGTTTGCAGGATCCTCTTGCGGAACTTGTAAAAATTGATCCAAAAGCTATTGGCGTAGGTCTTTATCAGCATGATGTAAATCAGAAAAAATTGGCAGAACAGCTTGATGAAGTTGTAAGTTCGGTTGTAAACAATGTAGGGGTTAATTTGAATACGGCTTCTTACATGCTTTTGAAATATGTTTCAGGAATTAACATTTCTACTGCTAAAAAAATTGTAGCTTACCGAGATGCTAATGGTAAAATTAAGAGCCGTGAAGAATTGAAAAAAGTTCCGGGGCTTGGACCAAAGGCCTTTGAACAGTGTGCAGGTTTCTTAAAAATTGCCGAAAGTTCTGATCCGCTGGATAATACATGGGTTCATCCGGAAAATTATGATGCAGCTCGTGAAGTTCTTCCAAAAATTCAAAGTGGTGAAAAAATTCCTGCAGAATTAATCAAAAAAATTGCAGAAAAATATAATCTTGGTGAAACTACTGTCAGTGACATTGTAGAAGAATTGCAAAAACCAAATCGCGATCCTCGTGACGGGTATCCGGCTCCAATTATGCAAAAAGGTGTTCTTCAGTTTGAAGATTTGAAGGAAGGCATGAAGGTTACCGGTAAAATCAAAAATGTAGTAGATTTTGGTGCGTTTGTTGATATTGGTTTGCACGAAACTGGGCTTGTTCATCTTAGTGAAATGAGCGATAACTTTGTAGAAAATCCAATGGATGTTGTAAAAGTTGGCGATGTTTTTGAATTTACAATTATTCAGCTTGATATTGACCGTCGACGAATTGGGCTTTCGCTTAAAAGTGATGCTGCAAGCCGTGCAGGAACTGGAGCAAAAAGTCGTCCGGCAAGTCGTTCAACTGCTTCAAATGGAAATTCAAACACAACTGCAAACGGAAAGCGTGTGGTTGTAGTAAAAAAATCCGCTACGCCAGCACAAACCGAACGCCGACCTCGCCACGATGATTCTGACGACGGCATGAATTATAATCCGTTTGCTGCCTTCTTTAAAAAATAACAAATCGTTATAATTTAATTGCATAAATATAAATGATATTTTATACTCTTCATTGGATACTCTAATGAAGGGTATTTCTTTTATTAAAATAGTTGTATTATAAAGTATATAGAATTAGAAAGTGCTTGCGTGCATTGTTGCAAACGCGGATTTTTTTAATGGAGAGAAACAATGAAAAAAATATTTCATTTGCTTTTTGTATCGTTTTCTTTAAGTTTATTACTTGGATGTTCGTTTACAATTCCAAAAAAGATTTCGGTAAAAACTGGAGCAGAATTTAATTATTGTATTGGCAATTTGGAAGAAGATTTTTCTGAATATTTTTCAAAAGATGTTATTGCTGATCAGTCTGCTGAATTTATTGATGGAACAAAAATTTACGATTATTATCCAGGTTCCAGCGGCGGAAAGGTTCAAAAATATTTACTGAAAATTCCAGTACAGGAAATTGGTGTTGATTTTACTCAGTATTTTAATGAAACTGATCTTGCTGCATCTATTACAGGGCTTTCCTTTGAGCAGAAAATCAATATTCCAAATGTAGATTTGGATGAAGATATAAAAATTGATAGCAGTGTTTTGTTTAAAGCTATAAATTCAATTATTACTGCTGGAGGTCGTTCTCAGAGTGGAAGACAGCCTATATTTTTTGAAGGAAATTTTTCTTCCATTGAGTATTCCGATGCTGTAATGATTGTTACTTGCAGACCTTTAGATATTACCGGTTCTGTTTCGCTTATGTACAATGATGAAGTAATTTCTACGGGAGTTTTCTTTAACGGAAGCGCAGTTCTAGAACTTAAAAACAAAACAATTTATAAAACTGGTATGACCTTAAACTTTAATGGTGATATTACAAGTTATACGGTTTCTATGGCACCTGTAAGTATGATTAAAAAAATTAATACACTTACAATTCCAGTTCCAATTTCTGTTCCAGTTTATTCTGAAATTTCGAATAATGATTCAGATTTAATGGAGTGTAGCATTACTAAAGGTTCTTTAAAAGCTGATTTGATTATTCCAGAAACTTGGGTTGGCGCTACTGTTGAATACGATATTGGCTTGTCTGGTGGATTGATTGGAAGTGTCGATAAATCACCGGAAAAAATGAAAACTCTTGATTTGAGTGGAAAATCGATAGGACAATCTTCAATATATGTTCAGTCAAATGTTGATTTTACCCTCAAAAATGCAACAATCGATTTTACAAATGAAGCCGAAATTAAAGTTACTGCATCCGTTGATGAATATGCTTCCATTACGGTTTTACTTGATTCTGTAGAGTCAACTTCAATTAACCGCCGCCAAAATATTTCGAAAGAAATGCGAAACATTGTAGAAAAACTTGATATTGCGAGCAGCGGTTTGGTTGGAAGTTATGTAAATACTCTTCCTGCAGGAAACGACATTACACTTTTAGCTTCTTCATCGTTTATTGACCTTTCAAAAAGTGAAATTTTGTATTCAAATACATCAGCTGAAACTCCAATCAATATGAAATCAGATATTGAAACAAAGGTTATTACTTTTAAGGATTATACAAACACTTCAGCAAATGAATACAATGCAATAGATTTTATGGTAAATGTTCAACTTCCTGGTTCTACCACGCAAAATCAAAATCAATTACAGATTCGAAATGTAATTCCAGGAAATGAATATGAAATTAAGCTTAATCTTCAGCCGGCAGTTAATTGGAATTCAATTACATTAAAGTCACAAGGTGCTCGTCAGAGGGGATCAATCACAACAGGTTTGAATGTTTCACAAATGTTTACAACTTTTGCTTCCGTTATGGGTGGTGATTTTAGTGGTAGAATTGAATTAAAAAAATTACCAGTTGCAATTTATGCTGTACGACCAGATTTAGATTCCTTCCAGAATGCAAAGTTTGTTGGAAAACTAAAAATGTTCTATGGTATTGAAGATGAAAATGGTTATATAGTTTCTGATCCTAGATTTGAAGAACAGGCACTAAATTTCCTCGATTCTAATCAAAATGAAAATGAAGCTTTAAAAACTATGCGTTTCGTAGAATCACCAGAAATGACTTTTAAGGATGATGTTCTTGTTACAGATATTGATTTTAATACTGCAAGTGCAAATGGTGATTTGGCACCTTTAATTAATGTTGCAAGAGAAGAAACTGAGGGTTGCTTGTGGGTTGACTATGATTTGAGCTTTATAAATGAAAACGTTACTGGTGACACATTTACAATTAATTATGTAGATTACCTAAATAGTCACAGTACAGCTTCATCAATTGCAATTTATGCAATGATAGAAATTCCGCTTGAGTTTACAACTGCTGGTGACATTAGCTTGAATTTGTCTGAAATGGCCGGACTTACTTCTGGTGAAGGTGAAGACCTTTTTGGTCGTGAAGAACCGCCTACAAATAATCAACTGGATGTTTATACAGACGGTCTTCGAAAATTATCACTTTTCTACGAAGCATCTGAACTTCCTTTCTACGGAACACCTGTTATACTTGAAATTGATTGGGATGGTTCGCAAAATAATAAATATAAAACTACCGAATTCTCAATTGATAAAGGTGAATTAGATATTTTGTCACTTAGTAAAATTTACGAAATATGGCCGCTTGCTCCAGAAATACATGCAAAACTGCAAGAAGGCGATTTCTCCATACCGCGGCAAATGAAACTAAAAACGAAAATATCTTTACAAATGCAAATGGATCCGGATTTTGAATATGTACTTTGGGAAGGAGGTAACAAATGAAAAAATTAGTTACTTCTATCTTAGCTTCAATAGTTTTCCTCAGTTCAATCTTTGCAGACTTTTTTGATGCACGCTTTTTTGAAATTAAAGTGGATGTCCCTGCAAGTGTTACAAATAACACTTTTATGCTTGCTGATTTCCTTCAGGAAGAAGTTGTAATTGATTTTACAAAAATTGCAAAGGATATGCCTTCGCAGGGCTTCAATGTAATAACAGTATTAGACCCAAGTTTAGGTTTTAATGTTAATATTCTTGGTGTACATGCAGGTATGTCTTTAGGTCTCGAAACTTACGGAAAGGTTACATGGGATAAAGATTTCTTCTCATTTGCAGGATTGGGAAATCAACTTTATGAAGAATTGAATTTTACAGTTTCTACGGAAGCTGATTTATTCCTTCATTTAGATACAAATGCAGGTTTTAAAGTTGGTAATTTCCATGTTGGATTAACTCCGACTTTGTTTTTCCCGTTAGTTCATCTTGTTACTGAAGATTCTGGCTTTACAGTAAGTAATGATGAAAACGGAAAGTTGTCGCTTTCTGTAAATCAGCAAGCTGCGTTGTACACTTTCATTACAGTAAACGATTTGATAAATCTCCGTCAGTTTGAATGGAATAAATTATTTGCTGCTATAGGATTTGATCTTGGAGGTACAGTTTCTATTCCTCTTAATTCTACTTCAACAATAACAGGCAATATCCGTATTCCAATGGTTCCTGGCCACTTAAAATATAGAACTTCAGCTTCTTATGAATGGGATTTAGATAAGGAGATACAGTCATTTACATCAGAAGGTTTGCCATCATTTAATACAAATATTAATTTTGCACCTGAAGAGGAAGTAAATTTTTACATAAATCGACCATTTAAACTTGATGTTCTTGGAGAATTTACACCGGTTGGAAATTTCTTTTTACTTTCTACAGGGCTTGGGTTTGGTGTTCGAAATCCGTTTGCTAAAAACCAAAGCGAAGTTGAATGGTACCCTGAATATTATTTAGGTGGAACCTTACGCTTGCTTGGACTTTTATCAACTGGAATTTCAACAGAATATACTGATCAAATATTTAAGCATTCTTTAAGCGTAAAATTAAATCTTCGTGTTGTCGAAGTTGATGCAGGTGTTTCGTTTGCCGGTTCAAGTATGGCAACAAGTTTCCGTGGAGCCGGTTTTGCTGCATTTGCAACAGTATATTGTGGATTCTAACATCTTGTGAGGACAGTCGATGTTTCAGATAATTGAAAAAAAACAACTTTCGGATGGTGTTTTTTATATGAAAGTGCAGGCACCTGAAATTGCTCGTAATAGAAAAGCTGGGCAGTTTGTTATTATTCAGGTGGAAGCGGAATTTGGAGAACGAATTCCTTTAACAATTGCAGACGCAAATGCAGACGAAGGTTGGATTGCATTAGTTTTTCAAGCTGTAGGTGCTACAACATATAGACTTTCTTTAATGAATGCAGGAGATTCTCTGCCAACTGTTCTTGGACCATTGGGAAATCCTTCAAAAATTGAAAAATATGATGCTCCGGTTCTAGTTGTTGGCGGAGGTTTTGGAGTTGCTCCTTGTTATCCGATTGTTCAGGCTCATAAAGCTATTGGAAACAAAGTAATAATGGTAATTTGTGCTCGTACGAAAGATCTTTTAATTTATGTTGATGAAATGAAAGCTCTTGCAGACGAGGTAATTATTATGACTGATGATGGTTCGGCTGGTCGGAAAGGGGTATCAACTGTTCCTGTAAAAGAACTTTGTGAAAGTCAGTGCCCACCTGCAGAAGTTATTACAATTGGTCCTCCAATTATGATGAAATTCTGTGCACTTAAAACTAAAGAGTATAATATTAAAACAACAGTTTCCTTGAACACAATTATGATTGATGGAACTGGAATGTGTGGTGGTTGCAGAGTAAACATTGGTGGAAAGACAAAATTTGTTTGTGTTGATGGTCCTGAGTTTAATGCTCATGAAGTTGACTGGGATAACATGATGATGAGAATGAAATCCTTTAAAGAACGAGAACAGGCTGATAATCACAAATGCCGTTTGATGTATAAGTAGGATAATTATGATTAATGTTGCAGAAGAATATAAAAAGTTACAGGAAAAATTAAAGGAAGGTCCTTTATCTACAAAAGATAGAAATGCAATTCCACAGATGGAAATGCCTCATCGCGATGCAAAAGAACGCGCTCGCATTATGGACGAAGTTACTTATGGTTTTAGTGCAGAACAAGCCATTGTCGAAGCTAATCGTTGTTTACAGTGTCCAAAACCTTTGTGTATGGATGGTTGTCCGGTAAATATTAACATTCCAAAGTTTGTTGGAGAAATTGCAAAAGGGGATTTTAAGGCCGCAGTAGATACAATTAAAGAAACTTCATTACTTCCTGCAATTTGTGGACGAGTTTGCCCACAGGAAAAGCAATGTCAGGGAAAATGTACAGTTGGAAAAATATGGAAATCGCCGGAAAAAGCTGTTTCTATTGGACGACTTGAAAGATTTGTTGCTGATTGGGAACGTGAAAATAATTTAGTGACTATGCCTTCAATTGCGCCTGCAACTGGAAAAAAAGTTGCAGTTATTGGGGCTGGGCCTGCAGGTCTTACTGTTGCTGCCGATTGTGCGCGTGCCGGTCATGAAGTTACTGTTTTTGAGGCATTTCAGAAGGCTGGAGGGGTAATGATGTACGGTATTCCTGAATTCCGCTTACCTAAAAAAATTGTTCAGCTTGAAATTGAAAATCTCAAAAAAATTGGTGTTAAATTTGTTACAAATTTTTTAGTAGGACGAACTAATACTCTAGAACAATTGCTCACTGAAAAGGGATTTGATGCCGCATTTGTAGGAACGGGTGCTGGTCTTCCAAAGTTCTTAAATATACCTGGTGAAAATCTTATTGGAGTTTTCTCTGCAAATGAATATCTAACTCGTGCAAATCTTATGAAAGGTTATGATAAAGAACATGCCGCTACTCCAATTTACGAAGCTAAGCATATTGTAGTGTGTGGTGCAGGTAATGTTGCAATGGATGCAGCTCGTATGGCTTTGCGTCTTGGTGCTGAAACTGTTGATGTTGTTTATCGTCGAACTCGTAATGAAATGCCTGCGCGTGTTGAGGAAGTTGCTCATGCGGAAGAAGAAGGAATTACTTTCCGTTTTCTTGAAAACCCAGTGGAAGTTCTTGGAACGGAAGATGGACATGTGCGTGGAGTTCGTTGTTTAAACTACGAGCTTGGTGAACCAGATGCTTCTGGCCGTCGCAGTCCTGTGGCAATTTCTGGTTCTGAGCATGATATTGAATGCGATGCTTTGATTGTTGCTTTGGGAAACGGTTCGAATCCTTTGTTAGTTTCTACAACTCCAGGCTTAAATGCAGATGCAAAAGGCCACATTACAGTTGATGAAAATCAAGCGACAAGTCATACAAGAGTTTGGGCTGGTGGTGATATTGTCCTTGGAGCTTCTACTGTTATTCTTGCAATGGGCGAAGGTCGTAAAGCAGCTGCTTCAATAAATGATTTTTTGACTAAGAACTAAATGTAAAATACCGATAATAAAGGTATGGCTAGCAATAAAAAATCATCTAAAAAAAAGAATACAAATCTCTTTGCAACAGCATGTGTTGTTTTATGTTTATTAATTTTACTTATTATCTTCTTTGTAAAAAAAGATCAAATTGTATCTAATTTAAAAGAAACCAATTTCTTTGAACGCACTATTGGTACAACTCCGGAATTTGTTGAAAAACATGAATCTGTGCCGTCAAAACAAAAGGAAACCGTTCCATTAAAAGATGAAGTTATTGTAATTAAAACAGAACCTGAAAAACCAACTCCAACGCCAACTCCAACAGAAAATACAGAAGTTAAGCAGGAAGTGAAAACGCAGGAGCAAAAAAAATCAGTTGAAGAACCAAAAAAGGAAGAGCCTAAAAAACAAGTTACGACCGATCTTCAAATTTGTTTTGTTGTAATAGATTCGGATGGGTCTGTTGTCAGAAAAATGATTAAACGTACAGTTCCAAAAAATGATTCACCACTTGGAACAGCGTTAAGTATTTTACTTAAAGGGCCAGATACAACAAAATCTGCAGAAAAAGACTGTATGTCGTTAATTCCGGAAGGAACAAAACTTTTAAGTGCAAAAATTCAAAATGAAGTTGCATATTTGAATTTTAATGAAAATTTTGAGTTTAATTCTTATGGTGTTGAAGGTTATATTGGACAACTTATGCAGGTTGTTTACACAGCTACAGAATTTTCTACAGTAAACAGTGTTCAGTTCCTAATTGAAGGTGAAAAACGTGATTATCTTGGAAGTGAAGGCCAGTGGATAGGTTCTCCACTTTCAAGAGGAAGTTTCTAAATTAGTTGTGTTTGTAAGATTTAAGGATGTCTAAATAATATCCGTTTATTTCTTCAAATGGTTTTTTGTATGCAGTAAGATTAAAGAAATCATAACTATCTTCGTTGACTAATGAAAATATCTTATAACTAACAATAAACTTGTCAGCTTCTGGTTGATATGTTTCTGTGTAGATTTCAAAATTTAAAGAATCGTCTTTTGGCATATAAGCAGAACGTCGGTATTGAACATAAGCATCTTGTGAGCTTTCAATCATTTTTCGTCCAATGAATATTCTGTTAGTAATTAAATCGGAAGAATAATTTGGAATTGTAGAAAAAGTAATAATAGCATCATCACCTTTGAACCACATATTTTCCATTGAGCTAGTCCAACTATCATCTAAGCGAATTTCATTTTTTTCAAAAGTCACCTTTTTAGCTTTTGCTTTTCGTGCTTTTTTAGTCAGCTTTTTGTCTACATTGTACTGAAATGGTTCTTTAAATCCTTTAAAATTTTCAAAAGATTTATCCTCAGAATTTGCAAGCTGTCCAATCGTAACAAGATCAAACTGTCCGTGTTCTAAGTCTCCTGGTTTACGAATTTCATAAAGATTAAAGATTGGTACAATTTGTTCGTAGTTCATAGAAACTGTTCCTCCGAATTGAGGATAATCTTCACTTATACTAACTGAGCTGCTAATAAAATCATGATTAAAATCAATATGCTTTCTACGTGCGGAAAGTTCATACATTATGTCGTGAAGGTAGTTTACTATATCCACGTCCTCACCTGGTAAAATTGTAGAAATAATTTTTTCACCTGTCATTTCCCAGTGGTTTGCTTCAGGATTAACAGTCATTAAAATGGAAATAGCTTTTTCTGGAATAAAGTTTGCATCATCTTTTGGAGCAAAGTATCTAACCTGATAAGTTGCTTCGTCATAGTAAAGAATACCAATGTAACTTTCACGATTAAAAGTGTAGTCACGGTAATATACATATTCTCCAGAAACATCCTGAATAAATGATTCTACACCAGGAACTGCGTTCAAGGAGAAAAGTGGGAAGATAAAAAGAAGTAAGGTGAATAAATATTTTTTCATTTGATAGTCCAATGGATTACTTCGTCAATACATTTCTCGTAATGACGAAGTTTTTAACGAACTGTAATTCCGAGTTTACCACGATAACACGTCATTACGAGCGAAGCAATCTATTTATTTAATTTTGCAAGTTCTTCGCGAACAATATTTGCAATCTTAGCGCTTGCTTCAGAAGCTGGAATAAGTTCGGCATTTTCTGCGTTGCGGAGTTTTACTTCTACGTTTGGAAGGTTTTTATCACCAATTACAACGCGTACAGGGTAACCAATTAAGTCTGCATCTGCAAATTTAACGCCCGGGCGTTCGTTACGGTCGTCCAAAAGAACTTCCACGCCGGCAGCTGTAAGTTCATCATAAAGCTTGTCTGCAGCTTCTTTCATTGTACCGTCGTATTTAATTGGAACAATTGCTACCTGGAAAGGCGCTGTACTCATTGTCCATTTAATTCCCTTGTCGTCATGGTGCTCTTCGATAATACTTGCCAATGTACGATCAACACCAATACCATAGCAGCCCATAATTGGAGTTACAGGTTTTCCGCTCTGGTCAAGGTAAGTTACGTTCATAGATTTTGTATATTTATCGCCAAGCTTAAAAATGTGTCCAAGTTCGTTACCTTTTTTCATGTAAAGGCTTTCACCACATTCAGGACATTTGTCGCCTTCCTGAACAGTGCGAACATCCTTTACCATGAATGGAGTAAAGTCGCGGCCTGGTTCAACGTGAATAAAGTGAATGTCTTTTTCAAGTCCACCAGTAACAGTATCGTGCATTGTCATAACGCTTTCATCAGCTATTACAGGAGCGTTTACAAGGCCTACAGGACCAGCAAATCCAACTGGAGCTGTTGTAATACGAACAACGTCATCTTCACTTGCAAGTTCACAGCCAGTTGCTTTGAGGGCTGCTGCAAGTTTTGTTTCGTTTAATTCCAAGTCTCCGCGGATACAAACTGCAAAGAAGCTTTCTGGATAATATGTAGAAGCGTTATCTGTAACTTTTTTAAGATCTTTACAAGAAGGTTCTTTAGAAAGGTCGAGACCGCAGTTATAAACCTTGTAAATTAAAGTTTTAATGAAAGCCTGTGGAGTTGTTTTTAAGAAAGAAGCCAAATCTTCAATAGTTTTTACTTCTGGAGTTGGAATCTTTTCGTAGGCTTTGTCTGTAGCAACTTGAGGATTTCCGTCTTTATCGAGGGCAACATCTGGTTTACAAGTTGCTTTTTCTACGTTTGCTGCGTATTTACAGTTACAATTTGGACAGAGCATTAAAGTATCGTCACCAACAGGAGATTCAACCATAAATTCTTCTGAACCAGAACCACCCATAGCACCAGTATCTGCCTTTACAGGAATGATGGAAAGTCCAAGGCGTTTGAAAATAGCGTGATATGCGGCTGCCACTTTATCATAAGAAGCATCAAGGCTTGTCTGATCTGCATCAAAAGAGTATGCGTCCATCATTGTAAATTCACGACCGCGCATTACACCGTAGCGAGGACGAATTTCATCACGATATTTTGTGTTAATCTGATAAAGTGTGATTGGAAGCTGTTTGTAAGAAGAAAGACCTTCTCTTACCAAAGCGGTAAATGCTTCTTCGGCAGTTGGAGAAACAACCATATCCTGACCACCACGATTCTGTGGAGTAAGCATTTCGCCGCTCATTTTGTCCCAGCGTCCAGATTCCTTCCAGATTTCGCCGGGCTGTATAACTGTAGGCTTCATTTCAAGACAGCCTGCTTTGTCTAATTCTTCACGAATAATCTGTTCAACTTTTCTGAATGAACGGAGTCCCATTGGCATGTAAGAATAAAGTCCGTTACCAAGTTTACGTAACATACCGCTTTTCATCATTAACTGATGGCTTGCAATAACTGCGTCGTTTGGAGCGTCGCGCAGTGTAGAGATTAAAAATTGTGTTGCTTTCATGCAGTCTATTTTAATGAAAATGGACTACTTTCTCAATACGCAGATGATTTTGTCACTATCGCTAGTAAGAGGATTTCCGAAATAATCACTATAAAAATCAATTGAGGAATATTTAAGTTCCTGTGCAAATACTCTGAAAGTTTCAAGGCTGATAGGGCAAACTTCTTCATCTTTTGTTTCCTCTATCAGTTTTCCGGATTTAGTAACAACATTTTGATAAAGTTTGTATTTTGCCTGGTCAGAATCTTTTATAAGTGATGAATATAAGGTAGCTCTTTCGCAAGTTTTAGTTGGTAATTCAATTTTTGTAAGAGAAAAATCATATTTTGAAAAATTGATTAAATCTAAAACCAGGTAACCATTGTCAGAAAGAAGTTGCTTCATATCAAACATAAATTTTTGAATTAAAGTTTTTTCTTTCATAAAAATAAGGCGATAGTTACAGCACATAATTACATTGTAGAATTTTTTTCCTAGATATCGTGTAATGTCTGCTGGCTGAAGGTTAAACGCATGAATTGCATTTTCTTGGCTTTCCTGCCTTGTGTTCACAATACTTAAAAACTCAGCAAAAGAGTCTGTAACTGTAATATCCGGATGAGTTTGATGAAGCTTTTGAGTAAGCGCAGCAGGCCCACATTCAACACTTAGTAATTTTGCTGGTGCTGCGAAATTCTTACATAAATTTTCGAAAAACTCTTCCTGGTTTGGTTCAATTGTAAATAAATCTTCGTAATATTCCAACCATCGTTTAATATAAATCATAACATACCCATTATAAAGTGAAGTTGAACTTTTTTAATTTATCTTCCAACGATTATTGTCTTTATAAAAACGTTTTGCATTAACTTCCAAAAGGCGACCATCTTCACCAAGCATTTTTACCATTGATGTAAGCGGATTAACTTCTGTAATTTTGAAATCTGTTCCGTCGTAAAAAATACGGATGCCTTCGTTTGGAAGGTTTTTACGGGCTTCGTTATACCAGTCAAATTCGTACGAAAGACAACAAAGTAAACGTCCGCACTGACCAGAAATTTTCATTGAATTCAAAGAAAGGTTCTGATCTTTTGCCATTTTTATTGAAACTGGTCTTAATTTATCAGAAACTCCGTGGCAGCAGAATGGGCGACCGCAAACTCCTAATCCTCCAGTTATACGGCTTTCATCACGTACACCAATTTGTCGTAATTCGATACGCATTTTGAAAACAGAAACCAAATCTTTTACAAGCTCACGGAAATCTACTCTGTTGTCTGAACTAAAAAAGAATAAAGCTTTTGGTTCGTCAAACAGAAAGTGAGTTTCAACAAGTTTCATGTCAAG
This sequence comes from Treponema sp., assembly GCA_045615645.1. Lineage (GTDB taxonomy): Bacteria > Spirochaetota > Spirochaetia > Treponematales > Treponemataceae > Treponema_D. The sequence continues at coordinate 22,630 of JAZLFF010000052.1, read as the reverse complement.
TTTGTGAATATTAACCTTTTCCTTAAAAATTGGGAACGCGTCTTTTTCTTTTTTTATTAGTTCTTCGCGCTTTTTCATGTCGGCTTCGGTAGCTTTACGGTCAATTGTAACAATATCGGCCTGTTTAATACCAATAGGTTTTTTTACAGTTCCTTTAACAAGTGCCATATCTTTACCGTAGCGAGTCGGTGAAATTACATAATCACCGGCTTTCAGTTCCATTTTGTCTGGAGCCTTTGCATATATAGTTTCAGATGAATAATCAAGTTTTAATTGAAAAAGAGGATAATCAAATACAAGATTCTCGGATTCGGTAACATTTATATCGTTGTCTTCAAGAGAGGCAAGATTTTCCGCATCGTTTTCAATATCGCTTTCAAAAATATCGCTCATTTAATATTCCTTCTCTGCATTTTAGCATAGGGATTAAGAACTCATCAAGTCTACAATGAGACCTTTTATTTCATCAACCTGTTGTAAAATTTTCAAATTATTTTTTTGGTCATCAAGCATTGACTGTGCAAGCAAATCTAGTTTTTCGTTTATTACGTTAATTTGAACCTTAGGGTCCGCAAGATGACCTTTTGTATTGTATGTTGAAAAAAAGTTTACCGGAGAAACAATTACTTTTCTTCGGGATTGTTTAGAAACAACTTCAAAATTGTTTTCAACTACAAAAGTAATAAACTGACTTACAGCTTTTTTAAAATTTTGAATATTTTCGTTGTTTATTTCCTGTTCTAGAACATTACCTGCCATATCAACGGCATCTTTTAAATAAATGGCAGCTTCATCAAAAGACATACCATTTATTTCTGGTGGTAATCCCTTGCTGACAAACGAAGGTTCTTGTTCAGAAGAGCTTTTAAGGAGTTCGCCAAACTTTGTACGTTTTGTTCCAGAAGATTTTTCGTTTTTGCGTTTTTTTAGAGCTTCATTAGTGGAGTTTTGAACTCCAGAATAAAACATATTTGAACCTAATGAATCAATCTCACTCATGAAAGAGAAACCTTTTCCTTAATTGCTTTTGACTGAAAGTATTTTTGTGATAAAAGAGAATAACGAGAATCATCTCTTACTGAAATACAATGTCCATGAAAAATAGCTTCGTTATCAATTTGAACTTTGTGTGAAAGAATGTCGCCAACTACAGTTGAGTTAGAAAGAAGTTTAACGTTTTCAACAGCAATAACATTACCAAGGATTATTCCACCAATAATTGCGCCTTTTGCTTTTATATTGCCACGAATACGAGCGCTTTCACCAATAATAACATTTCCGTCTGTTTCAAGATTACCGTCAATATCACCATCAATTCGGATAAATCCGTTAACTTTTAAATCTCCGGAAATAGTAGAACCATTCCCTATTATTGTATTGATAGAAATATCGTCAATTCGTAATGCCATAAAAACCTATTTTGATAAATTGATGTTAATGTATTTTGCAGGATCAACTACGTCTGAACCAATATGAACTTCGTAATGAAGGTGAGGACCTGTTGAAATACCAGTATTTCCGATGTAACCAATAGTTTCACTTTGTTCAACAAACTGACCTTTTTTAACGCGTGAAGAATTTAAGTGAGCATAACGTGTATACATACCGTGGTTGTGTTTAATAATTACATAGTTACCAAAGCTATTATCATAACCAACAGTTACAACTTGACCAGAAGCAGTAGCCATTACAGGATCTCCTGAACGCCATGTAGAAAAGTCCATTCCTTTATGAATGTACCAGTTACCATTTAACGGGTGAATATTTGGTCCAAATGCCATAGAAACGTGAACACTAGGATTTTTTACAGGACAAATACTTGGAATTTCTGTAAAAAGATTTTGTTGTGTTTTAAGCATTTTTCCAATCTGTTCAATTGGCTGTACGGCACCTTCCAAATATGAAGTAAGTTCCCGAATGTCTGCTAATTCACGACTTGCACCGTTCGCAACTTCTGTTGAACTGAACAAAGAAGAAAGGTCACTGCTGGAAATTGATGAATTAGATTGATTTTCAACTTGGGAAAGGCCAAGTAAAGAAAGACTTTGTGATAATGAAGCCTGAAAACGTTTTGCTGCATGGAAAAGGTTTGCATTTTCATCGCGAAGTTCGTCAAGGCTTGCAAGTGTAGAGCGATTTAATTCTTGAAGTGTAGAAATTTCTGCGTTTGTAGAAACTGAACGTCTATTAAAATAAAGAAATGAAGAAAGAAGTCCGACAGCAAGAACGGCACTGAATACAAGTGCAAACACGTTAGTCTGGAAATTTACTACCTTATTTTGAGAATGAGGGATAATCATAATGGTAAGTTTACTGTCGAATACCTTGAATACTCTAAGGAAGAACCCACCAATTCTCTTAAAGAAGGAACTAAATTTCTGAGCTACATTTGAGGCAACTTTCTTTTCTATACGTTTAATTGCTTTCTGTGTCTTAGACATTTTAAATACTTCAAAGCAAATTATACCATAGCCATTTTAGATATGTCAATTGAACATACATGTTGTAAAAAGTTTGACGTTTGTATAAAGGTATGTTATCTTTATATTATATAAAAGTAATTACTAGAAGTTTTTACTCTCATCATATTAGGAAGAAAGCCATGAAGTTTTTTGATACTCACGCTCACATCGGGCTGATTTACGATGATCCTATTGAACAATTACGTGTTATCCAGCAGGCAAAGCAGGCTGGAGTTCAGCGAATTGTAAGTATTAATAATAGCCTCCACGATTTTGCAAAGGTTTATCCGAATATTAAATCTATGTCGGGAATTTACCATGCTGTAGGGGTTGCTCCGTCTGAAGTTACAAATCCGGGTGCTGACTGGATTAACACAATTGAAAAGAATCTTTCTTTGCCAAATGTTGTTGCCGTTGGTGAATGTGGCCTAGATTATTATAAGCAGTTTGGTGATAAACGTTCGCAAATTGAATTGTTTATTACACAGCTTGAAATTGCACAGAAGCATAATCTTCCGGTAATTATTCATAATCGTGATGCAGGTCGTGACGTTTATGATGTTTTAACAGAACGTATGCCTGATGCTGGTGCAATTTTACACTGCTATTCAGAAGATGCTGATTTTGCAAAGCTTTGTCTTGATAAAAATATTTGGTTTAGTTTTGCAGGAAATCTTACCTATAGAAATGCACGAAATCTACATGAAACTGTTTTAAATATTCCAGTTGATCGTATTTTAATTGAAACTGAAAGTCCATTTATGATTCCAGCCGAATTCCGTGATAAAAAACGAACAATGCCGGCATACCTTCCGTCTACAGCTCGTTTCCTTGCAGAAATGCTTGATATGGATTTGGAAGCTTTGAGTGAACAGCTTTGGAAAAACAGTTGCAAAGCATTTAATTTACCAGAATGAGTCTTTATCATCCTGTCCGAATAGGAAATATTGAATTAAAAGGAAATCTCTTTTTAGCGCCGGTTGCAGGTTATAGCGACTCGGCGTTTCGTTCTGTTTGTATAGAAAATGGAGCTTGTTTTACTTATACCGAAATGGTAAGTGCGGAAGCTCTGGTTCGGAAAAATCAGAAAACTGAAATTTTAATGCAGCGAGCTTGTAATGAAAAAGCGTATGCTGTTCAAATATTTGGCGGTGACGAAAATGTTATGTCTGAAGCTGCAAAAATTGTTTTGGAAAAAACTCACTGTGAATGTATTGATATAAATTGTGGTTGTCCGGTTCCCAAAATAATAAAAACGGAGGCGGGCTCTGCTCTTACGCGTGATCCTGAAAGATTATTTAAGGTAGCGCAGGCTGTTGTGTGTGCGGCTGGAGGAAAACCTGCTGATGGCGGAGTTCCTGTTACGGTAAAAATCCGTTCTGGCTGGGATTCGCAGCATATTACCTGGCGTGAAGCGGCGCAGGCGGCGGTGGAGGCTGGGGTAAGTGCTATTACTATTCATCCTAGAACGAGAGCGCAGGGGTACGAAGGACTTTCGGATTGGAACATAATGAAGGAGCTTGTTCAATATATTGATGGGCGAATTCCTGTTTTTGGTTCAGGAGATTTGTTTAAACCGGAAGATGCTCAGCGAATGCTTTACGAAACTGGCGCAGATGCTGTAATGTTTGCGCGCGGTGCAATGGGAAATCCGTTTATATTCCGCGATACAACTTCTCTTTTGCAAACTGGAGCTTATGAGCCTTTGCCGGTAAAAATCCGCCTGCAAACAGGTTTTGACGAACTTGAACGGCTTGTTGCGGCAACTTCCGAACAACATGCCTGCCTGGAAATGCGAAAACGTTTCCATGCCTACTCGAAAGGCATTCAAAACGGAGGAGCACTACGTAAACAAATTGTGCAGGCAAGCACCGTACAGGATTATCATAATATTTTTGATTCTTATCTCGTGAATTGATAAACTAAACAAAGTCTGGTAGAATTATATAGTTATAGGTATAAAAAGTGAGTTTACTTCAAACCATATCTGATTTTTTAGAGTCAATATTTAAAAGGTCCTCGCCAGAAGTTCAGAAGAAACAGTTGTTAAAAAAACTGGATTCTGAAATTCGTGAATTTATACCTTCAATTTGCCGAGACGGTTTTTTGCAGCCAAATTTTGGTGAAGCTATTTTTGCACTTTATAAAAATACCCGTCCGTTAGACAATCTCTTTGCAGTAACTGTAAGTCCAAATGACATGCCACGTCAGCACCGTTTTGAAGCGCAGCTTATTGCAACTGGTTACACACGGGAAGAACAGGATATTCTTAATTCGTTAACTTTTCAAAATCGAAAACTTGAAGTGCAGTCAGAAGTTCAAAATCAGGACAGAGTTTATATACATCAAAAATCTAAAAACGAAAAGATTATTAAAGCTTTGAATTCTGACAATTTTAAGAAAATGGATAAAGACATTCTTGAACTTCGTCAGTTTGTAGAATTCTGTCATTACGGATTTGTGCCATTTCTTCAGATTTTTGATACAGGTTTTGTTCCTGCTGATTTATCGTATATTCCAAATTATGCTGAAATTCCAGTAAATAAAGCGTTGAATCTTTTGGAAGATTTGTATTACCAGATTAGCGGATTAAATATTTCGACGGTAACTGGTGAAATGGTACTTGCGCTTGCACAACTTAAAAAGGGCAGTGAGCTTACTCCTCAGGAACGCGAAAGTTATTTAGGAAATATCAAAAAAATTAATTATGTAATTACTAAGATTATTCCTTCCAACCGATTAAAGACGTTAATCCGCTATTGTAAATGCGATGTAAATTACGAACCTCAGGTTGTTCAATATTCTGGTTCTCCGCGTCAGGAATTTGCCAATATGCTTCAGACTCGTTTTGAAACTGATGAGCAGCGTATTAAATCTGAACTTCAGGATGAACGCATTTCCGAGGATGTAACAGCATTGTTCCCTGGTTATTCGCTTGATGAAGTTGTTGCTTATAATCAAAAATATAATGCTCTTTTGCAGGCAGATTCATCACTGTCTTTTCAGTGGATTTTGCCAATGCGAATATTAAAAACTTTTCTTCGGCATTATCTTACAGACAGTGTAAAAACTCTTTTGAACAATATTGTAATTGAAGGTTTCTTTAATAACCCTGCGTATAAAACGAACTTTTCTTCGGTTGTTTTTTCAGCCTGCAATGCTGATGTTGAAGTTCAAGGATTTGAAGAGTCTTTCGGTACGGATCAGCGAAACAGTATTGGAGTTTTGGAAAGTTACATAAAAGATAGTAAAAAAGATAAGGATTTTTACAAACGATTGGAAAAACTTGTTTCGTCTATAAATAACGATGCTTACAAGATTGTTCAAGGTTCTGTAACAAGTCTTTTTTCTTTATATAAAGAAGTGGGTGAATTACTTGCAGATGCTAAAAAACCTTCAAGTGAAATAATTTCGAATTTAAAAGTGCTCATGATGTCTTCAAGAAACCGAGATAATACAAACTTCCTCGAATCACAATATGGCAACTGGAAGATATTTTTTGATATTATGAAAAATTATGTTATTATTAATAGTGGTGAAATGCAATCATGAAAAAAAGTGATAAAAAAACTGACTTTAACGACCAGGCTGTTCTTGAACAAACAATGCAGTATGAGAAAAAAGTTTATGATCTCGAACAGTTGCTTGATATTGCAATGTCCTTCTGCCAAAATCTAGATTTTAAAAATCTTCTTGAATCAATTGTTTATATTTGTATGGCACAAATGCATGTTTTAAATGCAGAAATTTTTGTACGTGATTTTATAGACAATGAGACATTTATTCTTGAAACTGAAAAAGATTTACCAGATGAAGAAAAAACTGTAATTCCTGTTAATTCTCCGTTAACATTAAAAATGCAGGAATTAAATAAACCTGTTACACTTGAAGAATTAAAAGGATTAATTCCTTCTTGTAAAGCATTGGAAATAATTGAATCTTTATCTCCAACTCTTATTGTCCCTCTTATTCAGAAAAAGCATTTGAACGGTTTACTTATTTTGCAGGAAAGAATTGCAATTGAAGATGATACTGCTTATACCGAATATGAACAAAGTCAGATTATGTCTATAGCTACACTGGCTTCAGTTGCAATTAATAATGCTTCGTTAATTGAAAAATCTTCTACAGATATGATGACGCATTTGAAGTTAAAGTATTTCTTCTTCAATGTACTTTCCGAACAAATTGATTCTGCGTTCTTAAATAATCAAAATGTTGCGGTTTTAATGTTTGATATCGATTTCTTTAAGAAATTTAATGATACATACGGTCATGAATGTGGAGACTCTGTTCTTATTCAAGTTGCTGATATAATCAAAAAAAATCTTCGTGATACGGATGTGGCAAGTCGCTATGGTGGAGAGGAATTTACAGTTCTTCTTACAGATACAGGTATAGATGAAGCTTTGCTTGTTGCAGAGAGAATCCGTTCAGCAATTGATAATAATGATTTTGTGTACAATGACCAGCATTTACATGTAACAATTTCTGTTGGTGTTTCCATTTTTGATGCAAAGCAAAACCTTGTTAATTCTCCAAAAGACTTTGTAAATCAAGCTGATCAGGCACTTTACATGTCTAAAAATAACGGAAGAAATAGAGTAACGCTTTACGAGCCAACTCCTAAAAATTGACAGATAAATGAAGAATAAAATCTTTTTCAGGCGTCCCTTTACTTACAAGTTTTCTCGTGTAACGCTTAGCATTATTGGAATTAATATTTTGATTTTTGCTATACGTTTTGTAAGTGAAGATTTATTTCGTATGATTTATTTTTACGGAGCGATGAATGCTCAGCTTGTTGAGTATAAACATATGTACTGGCAGTTTTTTACATATATGTTTCTTCATCATGATACTTCCCACATTTTTTGTAATATGCTCGGTTTGCTAGTTTTTGGTCTTCCTCTGGAAAAAGCAATTGGGTCAAGAGAATTTACTTTGTTTTATCTTGTATGCGGTACTTTAAGCGGATTTTTTTCTTTCTTGGTTTATAAGTATACTGGACAATATAATGCGTTTTTGCTTGGGGCTAGTGGAGCAATTTATGCAGTGTTATTTGCATATGCGGTGTTTTTTCCTCGTTCGGTAATTTTTATTTGGGGAATTGTTCCTGTGCCAGCTCCAGTTCTTGTTTTAATTTATACAATTATTGAAATTGGAAGCCAGTTCTTGGGAAGTGCTTCGAATGTTGCTCATATGACTCATCTGTTTGGTTTTTTTGCGGCCTGGCTTTATTTTATTATTAGAATGGGGATTCGTCCGCTAAAAGTATGGAAAAAAAGCTATTAAAGCAATCAATAATTGTTATTCTCGTATTTTTCAAATTCTTTGGCTGTTTTGCACAAACTCCATCGGTTATAGAACATATTCGTTTTCCGCTTTGGGCTGATTTAGATGCTTACCCTGGTACGGAAGAAGCGAGTGATACTTCTGCAGGGGTTTTTGATTTTCCAATAAGTAGAATCCGGAAAGTTGCTCCGTTTATTGTTTCGGGAATGGTATACGGATGGAATTTTGTTTATACTCCGTCGGATAAATCTCGTGGAGTTGAGGAATATTTTGAATTGACGGAAATTCAACCTTTAACACCGCCATTGGAAGTTGTAAAGTATTCATCCCCATGGATTGAAAATGCGCGCTTAAATTGCTGGTGTGATTATACAAGAACGGAATTTCAAATTCAAAACTATAAACTTTGGAGTTCAATACAGAATCCGGTTATTCATGGACGCGGAAAGGGAGCATTGGAAAAAGGTTTTGATGGAATATATGAAGCTTCTGAAAATGCAGTAAAGGAAGCGGTTCGTGAATACTATAGAAATGTAATAAAAAATAAACCAAAGGAAATATCAGGAGCTGTTTTAATTAAAGAAATTCCAACATTAGGAATTGTAGCAGGTCAATACATAATAAATCTTGATTTTTTTCTAGAATGCGGTAGAATAATAGAGTATAAAACGTATTAATTTTATTTAAATTAAATACATGGGAGTTGCACATGAAAAAGATTGCCTTAATTTTAGCTTGTTTATCAATATTTTCTGTTTCTTTATTCGCACAGTCTAGTGATTCAGAATATTTTTCTGAAGACGAAAAGTACGATTTGGAAAAGGTAAAAACAGTAATTGTTATTCCTGACGAACAGCATTGTACAGACAGAAATGCTTCGGTAAAAATTGAGTATTCTCCAATGTATGACGAAGTTCGTATTTATTATGAAACACTGTATGTAACATATGATCGTGGAGAAGCTATGAATACAGTTTTGGCTTGTCTTCAGGATTTCCAGAAAAACTATAAATATTATAGTTATAGATATCTTAAAGATGATAAAGAAAGATTCTTTAAGGATGATAGAGGACAGCGTAAAGCACAGTACTTCTCTTATCTAAAATTCTCTCGCTAAGCTATTTAGTTTTTATTCTAAATATAGTAGAATATAAGCCGGTGTTTCAGAATTGAATACCGGCTTTTATTTTATAGATTGCCACGTCGGCCTATGGCCTCCTCGCAATGACGAAAGGATATTAAAATGGATATCAAAAACATTATCAAAAACTTACATCCGCTTGAAATTAAAGTTTTATTAAAGTACTCAGGCAAGGATGAATTAACTTCAGAAAAACTCCAGAAGGAATTGGAATACAAGGAAGGTCACGCAAACCAGGCTTTCTCATGGCTTTCTGGAAAGGAACTTCTTAAAGAAATACGCAGAACTCCACATACATATTTTGAAATTACAGATTTTGGTCGTGCAATGGCTAAGACTGGTACTGTAGAAGAAAGAATGATTGCATTCTTGAAAAAAGACGGTGCTCATTTAATGCCAGAAATTGCTGCAGGAATTGGCCTTGAGCAGAAAGATGTTGGTTCAGCATTTGGACCTCTTGTAAAAGAAGGCGTTCTTAAAATGAATGCAGAAAAGAAGGTTGAATATACAGGTGCTGAACTTCCATCCCGTATTGCTGTAACTTCTACATTGTTGAAAAAAGGTTGTGCGGCTAGTGATGGTCTCTTGAATAAAGAGGATTTATCTGCAGAAGAAATTACTGCAATGGAAGGGTTGGCAAAAAAACGTGGTGCATCAGATGCTCCTTTCAAAATGATTGAACGTGAAACTGTTTTTTATAAACTTGTTGAAGGTTTTGAAAAGGTTGTTGATGAACTTAAAAAAGCTGGTATTACTGGTAACGAAATTGGTGAAATTACTCCAAAAATGCTTGCTAGTGGAGACTGGAAAAACGGTACATTCCGTGGTTACAATATTGCAATTCCTCCAGCTCGTATTATTCCTGGACGTACAAATCCATATGTTCAGTTCTTGGAATCGGTAAAAGATAAGTTGGTAAGTCTTGGTTTTCAGGAATTTGATGGTCCGCTTGTAGAAACAGAATTCTGGAATGGTGATGCTTTGTTTATGCCACAGTTCCATGCTGCACGCGATATTCACGATGTTTACCGTTTGAAGAATCCTACATACGCTAAAAAAATTGAAGAACCATATTTGAGCAATGTAAAAGCTGTTCACGAAACTGGTGGAAACACTGGCAGCCGTGGATGGAATTATACATTCGATAACGAATTTACACGCCGCTTAATTTTGCGTTCACAGGGTACAGTTTTGTCTGCTCATCAGTTGCATAAAGCTGAAGTTCCTGGTAAATACTTTGGTATTGCACGCTGTTTCCGCTACGATAAAGTTGATGCTACACACCTTTCTGACTTTTATCAGACAGAAGGTATTATTGCTGGAAACGATGTAACATTGCGCGACCTTTTGGGTATGCTTAAAATGTTCGCAACTGAAATTGCAGGTGCAGAAGAAGTTAAATACGTTCCTGGTTACTTCCCATTTACAGAACCTTCAATTGAAGTTCATATTAAACACCCAGTTTTGGGATGGTTCGAACTTGGTGGTTCTGGTATTTTCCGTCCAGAAGTTACAAAGGCTATGGGTCTTGATTGTCCAGTTCTCGCTTGGGGTATTGGTATTGACCGTATGGCGCTTATGGCACTGGGATTGAATGATTTGAGACAGTTATTTTGCGAAGATATTGAACAGGTTCGTTTAAGAAAAGCTAAATATTAATAATGGACAATTCGCCCGATAATGGGTATGACGACTAGCAATAATTTTTGGCGGGTCGTCATATAATTTGTTTTTTTTAGCGGGATCCGGAATGATATAAAAAAAGCCCGATGGATTTGAAAACTCAAAAACATCGGGCTTTTTGTTTGGTAAAAACTAAATTTATAACATTAAAATTGGACTACTCCAATGTAATGTCCTTAATGAATAATGGATCACGTCCACCATAGTAAATCTGGATTCCGAGGAACTGTCCTTCAGGTTTGTAACCATTTCCCCAAAGACCTTCTTTACCTGCATCTGAATTGAGGTCGTATTCACGAGTAATAAATCCGTCTAAAGCAGCTGCAACTGGATACATAGCTGTTGAATGTTCTCCAGAAGTAATGTCGTTGTTGTACATTAAAGCAATATTTGCTGTCCATGTGTTATCAAGAGGAATGTCCTGTCCACCGATTGTGAAAGAGAATTTGCTTACAGATGCTGCATCAATTGGTTCATCGAATAACCAGATAGCACGAATGTTTCCGTCACCGTTTGAAGGGATTTTTACACATTTTTCGCCAGCAAATTTTACAAGTTCTGGATCATCACAGAAAATATCTACTGGTGTTGCTTTTGAATAATCCTTGTTTGTGATGAGTTTTGCTGCAGGAATTTTTGTACAAGAAGCACCGTCTGCAGCGCCAACATATTCGTAGTCAAGGTGGAGAAGTCCATCATCTTCTTCTGCGAACATTGCAAGTGAATCATCCATTTCTAATTCTTCTTCTGCTGCCTGTTTAGAAGCACAAGAAACCATACTAAAAACTAAAGCTGTTGCACAAAGAGCTAAAGCTATTTTTTTCATAATACTTTCCTCCTATTGAAAGTTCTTTTTGTTATGTTGCATTTTTAGTATAACATTAGGAGGAAGAAACAAATATTTACTTTTTTGTAGTGTTTTATTAGAAATTTAGATAATTAATTTTTACTTAAACAGTAAGAAATCCGTCTACAGCAAGATTCAGTGTTTTTCGTATGTCGGAGATATCATCTTGATTTAATACAATAAGGCGGAAAATGGCTGATTCAATAAGACCGTAAAGAAGTTCGTTCATATCTTTAACGTTCTGTTCTTTAAATTCCTTATTTTGAATGCCGCGAATCATTAATGTGCTTAATACATGTCGAAGTTTTATAACTCGGCGACGAACTCGTTCATTTGTATCAACGCCGGTTTTTTTGATTTGTAAAAGGTAATTAAGAATTACGCTAAAAAGTTGTTTGCTTTTCTGGCACAAATCAATAATTGTCATTAAAACACGACGGAGAGCTTCTTCAGTTGAAAGGTCAGTGTCGTTTACGATAATTGTAATAGAAGTTTCAAGGGAAGACAGAAGTTCTTTAATGCTGCCCAAGAAAATTTCATGTTTGTTTTTAAAGTAAATATAAAGAGTTGTGCGGGTAATTCCACAACGGTCTGCAATTTTTTGGAAAGTTGCATCTTCATAACCTTCTTCAACAAAAATGTCTAAGGATTTCTGGAGAATTTCGTGTTTTCGTTTGTCGTGTTCTACTACTATTGCCATATTCTAATCTCTGTTATAAATATAAAATGCTGTATCTAAATTGCCAGCTTTAAGTTTCTTAATGGAATTTGCTTTATGTCCAAAATTTGTCTGAAAATCTTCGTTGGAGGTAATGATTCCTATATTCCAGCCGGGAAAATCAGCCCAAAGGGAAGTGCCCATGTTTTTGTAAAGTTTTGCAGCTTCTTCTTCGTCTCCAAGACGTTCGCCGTATGGTGGATTACATAAAATGAGACCGTTTTCGTATGGTGCAGATAAATCTGCAAAATCTGATTGAACGAAATCTGGGCGCTGAATGTGAGAACTTAATCCGATTGATTTTAATGCACGTCCAGCCATTACGCACGCATATTCTGCATTTTGTTTTGCACGAGAAACGGCTTTATCATCAATGTCTGAACCTGTAATACGAACTTCAACATCCGTACGAATAAGTGATGCTTCAGTTTCGCGGATTTCCTTTGCGCGCTTTTCGTTGTAAATTGGAAGGTTTTCTAATGCGAATCTACGGCCAAATCCGGGTGCTACATTAAAAGCGTAAAGTGTGGCTTCAATAGCAATTGTTCCTGAACCGCAGAAAGGGTCGTGAATAGGAGTTTTGCGGCGCCACATCATTTCTTGCAAAAGAACAGCAGCAGTAGTTTCACGGATAGGAGCAACTCCGCCGTCAACGCGGTATCCACGCTTATGTAAAGGTAAACCTGACAAATCGAGCAAAATCAGAACGGTGTTTTCATCAATGTAAACACGAATGTCACTTTCTTCGCCAGTTTCAGGCATAGTTGACATGTGCCAAACGTCACCAAGTTTTGAGTAAATTGCTTTGTGAACCATTCCCTGAATTGAATGTTCAGAGTTTAGTTTACTTTTATAAGTACGAACTTTATCTACAACTACGCGCGAATCTTTTTTAAGAAAATCTTGCCACGCAATAGAATAAACTCCATCGTATAGAGAATCAAAATCTAAAGCCGTATATTGAGCCAATTGTAAATAAACTCGGTCGGCAGTACGAAGGCATAAATTACAACGGAATAATGCATCATCATCACCAGAAAAAGAAACGCGTCCAGGAGCATTTGAAATGAGTTTATATCCTAAATGTTTTATTTCGTTGCCGAGGATTTTTTCGGCACCAATTGCACAAAGCGCTACAAGTGTATTCATGTTCTTCAGAATATCATTTTCCTTAAAAATTGACTATGAAAAATCGTAACCTGTGGAACCAGAATCTGAAGTTATTTTGATTACTCCTGCGGAATATCCACGAATTTTAATAGGAGTAGATTCTGTCCACATAATGATTTTTTCTTTATTTGTAGAAGCCGAAGCAGACTCTGTCATAATGGTTTTTTGTCCTAAGAGTCCAATAATTGTAATGTCGGTATTGTAAAAATCCGGAGATAAAACACTCGAAAGGTTTATAACAGCTTGGTCAGCTAATGATTCAATTGTAAACACCTGAGTTGCTTCTGCCGATTTTACTGCAAGGACTGGAACCCAGTCTGTGTCGTAATTTGGAAGGTTTGGTGGAGTGATTAATCCGTTTACAGTTAAAGTTTTTTCTTCCGGATTAAAAATGAATTCTGCACCGGAAGTAATGTATTTAGTTATAATAGCGTCACTAAAGCCTTTGGTTACTGGTAAAGTTTTTTCGTCTGACCAGAAAGTATAATAATAATTGTCTGGTTCACAATAGCGTGCCATGTATTGATATTTATGATTTGCTCTTACGTTTAAATCTTCATAAGCAAAAGTTTTAGTGTCTGCTGAATAAGAGGAAGGAAAAATCAAACCAATATTTACAACAGTTGCTTCTTGCTCAGTTGATTGTGTAACATCCTTTCTATATAAGTTGATGTATCTTGTTTCTTTACTGAAACGTGGAATAGAAACAAAAAGTCCAGAAGAACTTTCTTCAACGTCAGGTTTATCTAAATAATCCTGATCTTGAACTGTAATATCACAGCTGATAATTAGTAAAGCGAAAATTATAGTTGTAAAAAAAGATAAAAGTTTTTTCATATAAAACACCTTATTTAATTATCGGCAGAAAATTCACAAAAACGTATGTTTAAATTAGAGTCACTGAACTAATTTGTTTTAACCTAGATAGAAAAGGTTGTAATTTCTGCTTAAACTGAAAACTGTTCTATCTGATTATCAATTTTATTAATGGCAATATGGAGGTTGTCGTTCATTTGACTTAAGTTAGAACCTGTTTCATCAATGTTCTTTGCACCACTTTCCATATCGTCCATGCTTGATTTCATTGTTGAAGTTGTATTCTGTAAGTTTTGAACTTCAGATAAAATAACCTGATTGTTTTCTGCAATTTTACTTGAAGCTTTTTTAACGTCTACAGAACATTCATTCATATTTTGCAATGAATTTTTAATATTTTTAGAACTTTCAGATTGAATCTGCATAGTATTTCGAATGTTTTCAACAATGCTTTCAGTTGCGAGAATTTCATTTGAAACAGATTCAAAAGCGGTACTTGCTTCAGTAGAAGCTTCTACAACCTGTGCAATTGAGTTTCTAATCTGATTAAGCTGATCACCAATTGTTTTTGATTGCTGAGAAGAAGTTTCAGAAAGTTTACGGATTTCATCAGCTACAACACTAAATCCTTTTCCTGATTCACCTGCGTGTGCAGCTTCAATTGCAGCGTTCATAGCAAGAAGGTTTGTTTGCTCAGCTATTGCAGAAATAGCAGCGTTCGCATTTTGTAAAGTTTGTGACTGACTTTCAATGTCAACAATACGCTCGTTTACAGCTCTTTGCTTAGAAGAACCATTTTTTGCATTTTCCTGTAATAAGTCAAAAGAAGTAGCCATTTTATCAACAGAAACACTAACAGTAGAAATATTTTCAATCATTTCTGCAACTTCAGAAGAAGCGTGTTCAACCTGTTGAACCTGAGTTGTAACTAAATTGTCCATGTTTTTGATATTACCAGACAATTCACTTACAATACATGAAGTTTGAATAACACTTGAGTTCTGTGAAGAAATTTGATTATGAATGGAATTGATGTTAGAAATAATCTGCGAAATTGAACTTGCAGTTTCGGAAGTAGTTTCTGACATTCCGTTACCAACTGTAAGCAAATCTTCTTTTGAAGTTTTAATATCAGAGATTATATCCTGAAGCTTTTGTGCAAAACTGTTAAAATCAGTTGCAACCTGACCTAATTCATCGTTGGAAGTAATTTTAATTCGTTTTGATAAATCGGCATTTCCACTTGCAATATCCTTAATAGATTTTGCAACAATATTAAGAGGTTTTACAATTCCACTTGCAATTATAATTCCAATTACAAAAGAAAGAATTACACTTACAATGATAATTCCAAGAATGAAATAAAGGGTTTTATAAATAGCAAAGAAAATTTCTTTTTTAGGACCTATTGAAGCAAAGTACCAGCCGGTAATTTCAGGCATTTCTTTAAGAACAATGTAATCATCTTTTTCGTTTAAGTTGATAATTGTTTTTCCAGTTTGTAATTCATTTCTATATTCTGAAAAACCGTATTCATCAAAGAAATTAGTATTAAGAACTTTTTCTGGATCTTTATTAGTAATGAAAGTTCCATCTTTTGTAATTAAAAATGATTCGCCAGAAGGTGAAAGTTTCATACTGTCAATTAATTCAGTAATTTCTGTAAGTGCGGCGTCAAGACCACAAACACCTGCAAGTTCACCGTCAATTACAAGACGTTTAGCCATAGAAATTACAAGTTCTGAAGTAACTTGATCGATATATGGTTCAGTAAGAATTGCATTTTCTGTATTTTTTGCTGCAATGTACCAAGGTCGTTCACTCCAAATAAAGTCAATTGGCGGTTCCCAGTGAATATCCGAATACATGATACCGCCATCTTGTAAACTTCCTTCTTTTGTATTGAAGTAAACCATTGCGAGGGAAGGTTCGGATTTCTTTGTATCTGCTAAAAAGTGTTCAATTTCAAGTCGATCATTTGTTGTTCCGCTGAGAATAAAGTTATTGGAAGTATCGGTAATATTTTCTAGACGTCCGAAGAAGGATTCCATAAAGGTGTAAATAGTGTCGGAATCTTTTTCAGCAATTTTTGTTTGATTACTAACTAAAGTGTTTGTTTCCATTTTTACAACAGGAATAGCAATTAGTAATGCAACGAATACAGCAAGGAATAAATAACTTAATGTTAGCTTTACTTTGATTTTCATAAAACTCTCCTAAAATAAAAATCATTTTAATTATAAGATGTTTTTAAAATAATGCAAATTTTTTGAAAATTTATAGAATTTTGCTGAAAGAATTACAGTTTCTTTTATGATTGCAAGGGTTTACAATAATAGAATGATTAGAAAAGAAAATAATAGATTGATTATTGACGATGGATTTGGAACTGTCTGGATTGATAGCTGGGGAAAAGATTCCGTTCGTGTTCGTATGACGCGTGACAGAATGATGGATAAAAATGATTGGGCGCTGGAAGAAAAACAGAATGACGGTGCAGTTGTTGAAGTAAAGGAAGTTGAAACTACTTATTCGTGGAGTGAACATTTTGACGGTGTAGAAAAAACTTTTGGTCAAACTGGAACTCTTACAAACGGACGATTGCAGGTTCGCGTAAACCATGAAGGCTGGATAAGCTTTTGGCAGATTGATAATGGTGTGGAAAAGTTTTTACTGGAAGAGCAGTGGAGAAACAGGTGGCGAATTGACCGATTCTGTGTTCCTACGAATAATGCGGGCCGAGAATTAAAACCAAATGACGGAACTTTTAATAATAAAGCTGTAGTTCGTTTTGAAGCGTACGATGATGAAAAGATTTTTGGTATGGGACAGTATCAGGATTCTCATTTAGATAAAAAAGGTGGAGTTTGGGAGCTTTCTCAAAAAAATAGTCAGGCAAGTGTTCCTTTTATGATTAGCAGCCGCGGATATGGTTTTTTGTGGAATAATCCTGCTATTGGAACGGCAAGTTTTGGTACAAATGGAACAACGTGGGTTGCTGAACAGACTCAGAAAATTGATTATTGGGTAACTTGTGGAACTCCTGCGGAAATTGAAGAAAATTATACAGCTGTTACAGGTCGTACTCCAATGATGCCGGATTTTGCAATGGGTTTTTGGCAATGTAAGTTACGTTATCAAAATCAAGAGGAAGTGATTGCTGTGGCTAAGGAATATCGTCGCCGAGGTTTACCGCTTGATGTAATTGTAATCGACTTTTTCCACTGGAGTTGTCAGGGCGATTTTAAGTTTGATGCAGAAGACTGGCCGGATCCGGAAAAGATGGTAAAAGAGCTTTCGGAAATGAACGTAAAGCTGATGGTAAGTGTCTGGCCTACAATTGATGAACGCTCTGAAAATTTTGACGAAATGGCCAGATGCGGACTTTTAATCAGCTTTGATAAAAAAGACGGCTTTAACATGGACTGGATGGGAAATACTGTCTTTTTTGATACAACAAATCCGCAAACACGAAAGTATGTTTGGGAAAAATGTAAGGAAAATTATTTTAAGAAAGGAATTCAGCTTTTCTGGCTTGATGAAGCGGAGCCTGAGTATGGACTTTACGAATTTGAACATTATAAGTATCACCTTGGACCTGCTATGGAGTGTTCTAATATTTATCCGTATTACTATGCAAAAGGTTTTTATGAGGGACTTAAGGCTGAAGGTGTGGAATTACCGTTGAGCCTTGTTCGTTGTGCCTGGGCGGGGGCTCAGAAGTTTGGCGGAGTTGTGTGGAGTGGAGATGTTCATTCGGATTTCAGGTCGTTCAGAAATCAGGTGCAGGCTGGATTGAGTATGGCGATTGCGGGAATTCCTTGGTGGACTACTGACATTGGAGGTTTTTTGGGTGGAGATATAAGGTCGCCGGAATTTCATGAGCTTTTAATCCGCTGGTTTGAGTGGGGCGTTTATTGTCCGGTTATGAGATTGCATGGAGAACGTCCTCCGTTTAAAAAGCTGGAAAAACCGTTCCATGAGGTGCGGGGAAATCAGATTAAGCAGATGGAAAGTGGACAGGATAACGAAATTTGGAGCTTTGGTGACGAGGTTTATGCTATTTTGGAAAAGCATTTGAAAAAACGTGCTGAGCTTAAACCGTACATAAAAGAACAGATGAAAAAAGCGCACGAAATTGGTACACCTGTTATGAGACCGTTGATGTATGATTTTAATGAAGATGAACTTGCGTGGGAAGTTGAAGACGAGTACATGTTTGGTGCTGATTATCTGGTTTGTCCTATAATGGAAATGGGTGTTAGAAGCAGGCCTGTTTATTTGCCAATTATTGATGGTGGCGGAAAGTGGACGGAAGTGGCTACTGGAAAAGTTTTTGACGGCGGCCAGACAATAATTGCTGACGCACCGTTGGAACGAATTCCAGTTTTTGTAAGGAACTAATCCTGATATTCTTGAGCGGCTTCTAATACGCCCCAGAAGGCTGGCTTACAATTCATGTCTGAATCGAATAAAAGAGGATACTGTTTGTAACCTTTGTATTCAGGTTGATTGTCGAGCCAGGTTCCTTTATCGGAAAGTCCCCAAACTGTAATTCCTCGAATTCCGTGTTTGTCTGGAGTTTTACGATTTTTAAGGCACATTTTAAAGAACTCTTTGTATTTAGCTTTTAGTTTAATGCCACTGTATTTTTGCTGAGCGTTGGCAATGTCTAATTCTGTAATCTGAACATCAAGTCCTTTGGCGACAAAAGCTTTTACTGCATTTTCTACGCTGTTGTTGCCGGTTATAGGATTTGTTACTCGGATATGTGATTGCATACCAACAACGTCTATTCGGGCATCTGGGGTTGCTTGAATTGAATCTACAATTTTGCAGATTGCTTTTGTTTTGTTTGGAGAATAACAGTTGTAATCGTTGTAGCATAACAGAACATCTTTTGGAGCATATTTATTTGCATATCGGAAGGCGTTTACGATAAATGTGTCATCTTTGTAGATTTTGAACCATTTGCTGTCTTCGCGAAGATAACGTGCGTCAGAAGCATTGTCGGAAGCGGCTTCGTTTACAACGTCCCAAGTTGTTATAATTCTTTTGCCACCGTTTTTCTTTTGTTCCCAATTTTGTACATATTCAAGAACTGTTTTAATGTACCATTCCTGACGGGCAGTCATTGTGGCTTTGTCTGCAAGTGGAGCTTTATCATCGGTACTGTAATCTTGTGCAAAGAACCAGCTTGGAGTTTGTGAATGCCATACAAGTACGTGACCACGAATTTGAAGGCCGCAATCTTTTGCTACGGATAAAATCAAATTAAGAGTTCCAAAATCTGGAAGACCAACAGGAACTTGGTAGGTTTTTCCGTCTTCGGCAACAAAGTCTTGTGTTTGATTAAATTTTCGCCAGTTAAAAAGGAAATCAGGTTTTAATTCATTGCCCATTGTTATGCAATTTGCCTGATGTGAAATGCCTTCCATTCCGTATGAATCATTTAGTTCGCCGTTCCAACCGATTGCTAATCCGAAGTAATCAAAATAATTTTTATAAGCTTCTGCAATACTTGGGGCATCAATCCAACTAACGGGAGCTGAGGCTTCGGAAGCTATTCCTTCTCCTGAAATGTTTACATCTAGATTACGGATATAAAAAGTAAGGTTTTGTTTATTTAACCCAGCACCAGAAATGTAAAGATTTCGTTTTTCACCGAGTGTAAGAATTGCTTCTCCTTGGAATTTAGTCCATTCTCCGCTTGGAATCTTTTTTTGAACAAGTGTAGGAATGTTAGCTCCAGGTTCATTAATCATCCAGATAATATCATTTTCGCTGCCAGTTTTATCTACAATTTTTAAATCGCAGGAAAGTTTTATGTAAACATCCTTGTTTGTAAATTGCGATAAATCAATGGTTATAGGATTGTTTTTTTTGATTTTACTGCCAGTTACAACAGTTACGTCAGAAAAGCCATCCACTTTTTGATTTTCTTTTACCGAAGCATCTTTATCAAGGGTCTTAATTGAAATAGAGCCGTCGGAGTTAGAAACGAAAGTCTGTTTTGGAGCGGAAAACAGTAACGCATTTGTGAGAATTGTAAGAATTCCCAAAGATAAAAGTTTTTTCATCATGTCCTCTTTTTTTTAGATAATATTTTAATTTTACAATAGGATTTGATGAAAAGAAATGTTTATTTATCGTAAAATATTGAATAAATCGCGACGGTTTGCTTTTTCCAACGCTTCACGGACCAGCGGACGATTTTCGGGCTTTTTAAACTGGATGATGGTTCGTTGGAGTCGGCGTTCGCGTGCTCCTTTTGCAACGTAGATGTGGGCGAAGGTGCCGTCGGCGTTTTTGGTGTATGGGTCAAGCTCGGTGTAATATTGGCAGGTGGAAAGGCTTCCGGGAGTTGGGTAAAAATCTTGTATTTGGTCTGGGACGAATCCTGTTTTTTTTAGATAAAGGGCTGTTTCTATTGCATCGTTTATTGTGCTGCCTGGGTGGGCAACTATGTAATATGGAACAAGATATTGATTCATGCCACATTGAGTGTTCATTTTTGCGTATTCGCGGCTGAATTTTTCGTATGTGGCGTGATTACTTTTGCGCATAAGGCGGAGGATTTTATCGCTGGAATTTTCCGGGGCAACTTTAAGCTGGCCGGAAACGTGGTAGCGGCAAAGGTCTTCGAGAAAGTGTTTGTCTTTATCCATGACAAGGTAGTCAAAGCGGATTCCTGAGCGAATAAAAACTTTTTTTATGCCGGGAAGTTCGCGGAGTTTTTTGAGGAGTTCTACGTAGTCGGAGTGGTCAACTTCGAGGTTTGGACATGGGTCGCAGCCTAGGCACTGGCGGTTTTTGCAGACGCCGGCGGTGAGTTGCTTTTGGCAGGAAGGTTTGCGGAAGTTTGCAGTTGGGCCGCCTACGTCGTGAATGTAGCCTTTGAAGTCGGGGTGGTGTGTGAGTGTGGTGGCTTCGCGGATTAGGGAGTCGTGGCTACGGGCTTGAATGCGACGGCCCTGGTGGAAAGTTATGGCGCAGAAGGAACATGCACCAAAGCAGCCGCGTACCGATGTAAGGCTGAAAAGAACTTCCTGCAATGCTGGTACGCCTGTTTTTCCGTTTGTGGCGGGCTTGTCGTACATTGGGTGCCAGCGGCGGGTGTAAGGAAGTTCCATTACTGCATCAAATTCTTGAGTTGAAAGTGGGAGGGCTGGCGGATTTTGCACAACGTAGCGAGTGTCGGCTTTTTCTATAAGAATGTTCGCATTTATGGCGTCTGTATTCTGTTCTTGAATAATAAAGCTTTCGGCAAACTTCTGTTTACTTTCAGGTGTGTCGCGGGAAATTTCTTCAAAATCCGGTAATTTCACAACTTTCTTCCCCTTAAAAGCACCATCTTTTACAAAACAATCTTTCCTTTCAATTCTTAATTCTTCATTCTCAATTCTTAATTCATTCCCGTACCAGCAGGTTCCTCTAACATCGTGAATGTCACGTGCGCGTGTGCCAGCTGCAAGGCGGTCGGCAATTTCTATCATTGCGTGTTCGCCCATCCCGTACATTAAAAGATCAGCTTTGGAATCGAGTAAAATGGATTTACGGACTTTATTTGACCAGTAATCGTAGTGAGTAAAACGGCGAAGGCTTGCTTCAATTCCGCCAATAATAATATCAACACCTTTGTACGCTTCGCGGATTTTTGAAACATAAGTGAGGAGTGCGCGGTCCGGGCGGTGACCTTTTTCTCCACCGTGCGCATATGAATCTTCGGAGCGAGGTTTATTGTTTGCTGTGTAATTGCTTACCATGGAATCCATGGCGCCTGCAGTTACTAGGAATGCCAGTCGTGGACGGCCAAGTGTTTTAAAACTTTCGGCGGTGGTAAAATCGGGTTGAGCCAAGATGCCAACTTTGTAACCGTGACTTTCGAGCAGGCGGCCAAGGAGAGCGGCGGCAAAGGAAGGATGATCAACGTATGCATCGCCGGTAACAAAAACAAAGTCGCATTCGGTCCAGCCGCGTTCTGTCATGTCGGATTGGGTTACGGGGAGGAAAGGGGAATGTGTGGTTTTGTTACTCATGATTTTATTTTACTTTGTGGAGAAAAAATTTTCAATTTCTACATTTCTTCACGCATTGCTTTACGAATTGTTTCGACCGGCAAAAAATATGTAAGATTTTTATTCGTAAGGGATTGAAATCCAAACTGTTCATAAAATGATGCAGACGATTCTTTTGCATCAACTATGATAAAATAAAGTCCTGTAATATCTGCAACGTGAAATGTTTTTATAAATGCCTGTGTCAGTAAATATTTTCCAATTCCATTTTTTTGAAAAGATTTATTTACAGCAAGTCTTGCAACGCGTAACGCTGGAATTGGATATTTTGGAAGATGGTTTTTTGCATTTTCCGGTAAATCTTCAAATTTAACTTGAGCTGTAGCAATGGTAAAATATCCTGCTATTTCTTTTGTTTGAGTGAGTGCAATAAAAGTTTTGCCAATTCCAAGTTTATCGTTTTTTTCTGCATACCGAGAA
>JAZLFF010000051.1:0-2096 GCA_045615645.1 Treponema sp. | reverse complement strand
GAAGTCTTCGTTATCACAGTTTCCAAGAACTGCAAATATATTTTCGTGTTTTGAACAAAGTGCTTCTAAAGCTGCTTTTCCAGTTTCTGGTTTAAAACATTCAGCAAAGTCTCCGCCAAAAATTACAGCATCAGCCTCTTTAAACTGAGCATCCATTTTATCTAAAACATCGTTATGTGCATGTAAATCACTAATTACTAATAATTTCATAAATATTTCCTTTTTCAAAAAAAACTCTTATATCTCTCTTTTCGAATAATACTCCGTAAAAAAACATACACACTCAGACGCGAGAAGTCTTCGTGGCATGCTTTTCTACTACGCATTATTCGAAAAGCATATCCTCTTACTTTTGTAAAAGGACTATTTATTCAATACAGAATTAAAAGCACGTTTCAATTCTTCCATTTGTTCTTTTGTTCCGATTGTGATTCGGACAAATTCTTCTATTCCTTTTGTTGAGAAGTGACGGATTAACAATCCTTCTTCTTTAATTTTTTTATACAATTCATCACCAGAAATTGATGGATGCTTTGCAAAGAGGAAGTTTGTTTCGCTCTTTATTACATAAAACCCTTTATCTTTCAAAAAGTTATAAAAATCATCACGGACTTCTGCAACTTTCTTTGAAGTTTCTACGTAATATGCAACATCGTTACAAGCGGCAGTTCCACTTACCTGTGCAACAGCATCAATTGGGAAGTGATTTACACTATTTTTTACAGTTGTAACAAGATTTACAAGCTCAGGACTGGCAACAATATATCCAAGACGCTGACCTGCCCCACAAAGGCTCTTAGAAAAAGTTCTTACAATCACAAGATTTTTGAATTCTGCTAAAAGAGGAATACAAGATTCTCCACCAAAATCAACATAAGCTTCGTCTACAATAAATATTTCATCTGGACTTGCTTTTTTAATCATCTGGCGAACTTCATCTCGTCTAAGGCCGATTCCTGTAGGCGCATTTGGATTTGCAAAAATAATTCCACCCTGATTTGCAGCAGCTCTCTTAAGCATTTCATCAGTATCAAGACTCCAGTCAGCTTTAAGAGGAACATTATCCATTGGAATATTATAAAAGCCTGCATAAACAGGATAGAAACTATATGTAAATTCAGGCATTACAAATTTTTTGCTTGAATCGAAGAATGCATAGAATACAAAAGAAAGAACTTCGTCTGAACCGTTTCCACTGTAAATCATATCTGGAGTTACAGTAAAAGGAATTTTATCTTCAGGGGCAGGAGTAACTTTTCCACCTTCAACATGAGCTCGGCACAAAACTCCACCACTCTGATTCAACATATCTGCAATTGCTGCATGAAGTTCATTTGAATCTGGATCAGGATACAATCCTAACTTTTCTGGATGTGCCTGTACAAAATCAACAACAGCTTTTGTAACTACCGGACTAGGTGCATATGGATTTTCGTTTGCGTTTAACTTAATGTAAACTCTGTCTTTAGGCTGTTCACCCGGAACATACGGATGAAGGTTATTCATTCTACTAGATGTAATCATAAGTGTATTTTATTCTTTTACACGTTTTATTTCAATTCTTTCTATTAAAGTAAAAATTTAATAAAACGTAGGATTGATTCGAAAGAATAAAACTTAAATTATTGAGAATTAGTGTTTTATTTTTTTATAAAAAGCTCGAGAAAGAAAAATTTACATATTTAATAAAAAGTGGGACGCAGGGAAAAGAATTAAGGAAACATCAATCGATTTTTTGCGTAGCAATAAAAATCGATGACGATGATTATAGATTGAATATTTAAAAAAAAATAGTCCACTGGACTATTTTTTTTTAAATACACCATTCACATCTTGATTCTTTTCCCGTCGCTGGGGCCCGCTTTTTATTAAATGTAAAGTAGTATTTCTGCGGGAGCATTTTATAAAAAAAATATTAGTTAATTTACTATTGTTTAGATTTATTCTTTCGAATCAATCCTACATTTTTTACACTAGTTAAAATCATTTTTATGCTGTAAAATATTACTATTATGGCGACAAGTGCAAATTTAAGTTCTATCATCAGATACTACGCTGAAAAGCAGAAATCTCCATTTATTGATTTACGGGAATTC
>JAZLFF010000050.1:0-116761 GCA_045615645.1 Treponema sp. | reverse complement strand
GCCACTGTTCGTTCTGGCTGTATGGTTTGTATGTGATTTTGTTACTTACGCCTCTGCTCATATTTAAATTTTATCACAGAGGAATTGGTTTGTCTTTAAAAATAATCAGGGCTGCCCATTCTTTTTGGACAGCCCCTTTTTTTTTTTAACTTAGTTTAAATCTGTGAAGTATAAGAGTTTTCATTATCGTGCTATTGGAGACTCGGTCGAAAAATCTCCCTCGGTGCCTTTTTATCGATGAACCTAAAACAACCGCTGTCGCGCTTTGTTTTTAACGGTTCTTCGATTTTAGGCAGGTAAGAACAATTAAATACTTCAGCGAAAACTGATAAGATTTTACTAATTTATAATCCTTTCGATGCTATTTTATTCAAGCAATCTAAAAGACGGGGAATTTCTATTGGTTTTGATAAGTGACCGTTCATACCTGCGTCAATTGCATTTTGAATATCTTCCTCAAAGGCATTTGCTGTCATGGCAATAATTGGAAGTTTTGAGTAATCATCATTGTTTAAGTTACGGATTGTTTTAGTTGCGGTGTAGCCGTCCATGTATGGCATTTGAATATCCATAAGAACAATGTCGTAATAGTTTGCAGGATGATTTTGAACTTTTTCAACTGCAATTGTACCATCTTCTGCTTCTTCAATCAGTAAACCTTCATCTTCCAGAATTTCGCGTGCAATTTCACGGTTAAAATCATTATCTTCTACAAGCAGCAAACGTTTGCCTTTTAGGAAGGTGTTTTCTGATTGTTCGCTAATCTCTGTGTTTTCTGTAGAAACAGAATCGCAAATACGGAAGTTTAGATGGATTGTAACTGTAGTGCCTTTTCCAAGTTCTGTGTCAATATCAATTTGACCGCCCATCATGTCTACAAGGCGTTTTACAATGGACATTCCTAATCCAGTTCCTTCAACTTTACTATTTGTGGTATTACTTGCTCGGGCAAATTCCTCAAAAATTTGTGAAACGAAATCAGGTGACATTCCAATTCCATTATCTTGTACAGTTATTTTGTATGCAGCAACGGTATTTGTAGAATCATCAGTTTGTTCAATGCTGTAATGAATTTTTCCGCCTGCTTTTGTGTATTTTATAGCGTTAGTAAGAACATTCAAAAGAATTTGTGTAACATGAAGCTGGTCACTGTAAATATAATAATCCTTTAATTTTGAAATGTCGTAAGTAAGTTCAATATCTTTTTCTATTGCGCTTACATTAACGATGGATATAAGATTTTCTGTTTCGGTTTTAATATTTGTAGGAGCTTCATCAATTGTAACTTTTCCGCTTTCAATTCGGCTCATGTCGAGAACGTCGTTAATAAGGTGGAGAAGGTGATCACTTGATGTTTTGATTTTTGAAAGATAATCCGAAATTTTGGTTTTGCTGTTGATGTTGCGTTCTGCTAATTCAATAAATCCTTTAATTGCATTCATTGGAGTTCGAATGTCGTGACTCATGTTGAAAAGGAATGTTGATTTTGCCCTGCTGGCGGCTTCAGCTTTGTCTTTTGCATCGGCAAGGGTACGTCGTTGTTCATTTTCTTTACGGATAATATAGTCGCGGTTTTGAATTGATGAAATTATGTGTGTACTGTCTACGCGGATTAACGCCAATTCGTAGTAAAGTGGTGTTCCTGTGTGATTATCCTGAAATGGAATTGTTAAAAATGCACTGTTATTATCACTGCTGTTTTTGTTTTCTGTATTTCTTTGTAAATTATCTGGGGAAACAGCCGCTAAAAGTTGGAAGCGATACTCTGGAAGGACAGAATTATTAACGTAGTTTTCAAATGCTTCTGTGTATTTGCTTGCAGAGTACCATTTTTGAATTTCGGTTGTTCCAAAGTATGGAATGTATTCTTGAGTTTCTGTGTCAATGTAACAAATGGAAACGTATGAATTCGCCATAGACTGAAGAACGGAAGTTTTGCGGGCGTCTTCTTCCTGGAAGGCAATTCTAGAACGGATAAGTTCATCGACGTTACTTGTACCAAGCATAAATTCCTTCTTCTTTTCCCAGTTTTCAGTTCGAATAATTTTGATACGATAGTAACGAATTGTATTATTTATAACCTGACGGTAACTTATATAGAAAGATTTGTCTTGATTTAGTTTGAAGGCAATGTTTTCTTTTGACATTTCAATCATAAATGGAGCTAAATCATCCGGGTGAATAAAGTTTTTGGCAGCTTCAAGGAAGTCGGTGTAGGTCATGTGCTCTTTGTATTGTGGGTGATTTTTGCGGAATTCTATAGTTGAGCGGATATTTTCGAAAGAATCATCCAAAATGTTTCCGTAATAAACAGAATCGTAGTCGTCTGCAAGGCCTGTAATGAATACTTCTCGCTGGCGTTGCAAAATTACTTCGTTCCTGTTGATAAATCCAATAATAATTTTTCCGTTTGCTTCGTATTTTTGAGGTTTTACAATTCGCATTTCGTAATACAAATCTTCGCCGGTGTGAATGTCGTAAAAACTGATGTCTATAGTTTTTTTGTCTTTAAGTTTATCTTTAATGAACTTTAAGTTTGTATACTTTCTAAGAACTTCTCTATAATTTGGATGAACATCTTTGTCTATGTATTGATTTATAGCTACCGAGTAAGGAATGTTTTCGTCATTATAGTAATTTGCAAGATATTCGGAACATCTGTAAATTTCAAAAGTATCGTTTAAAGTATTAACAAGATAAATAGATTCAAAAGCTTCACCAACCGCACTGATAATTTCTGAGGTTTGCTGCTGTTCATGTACCTGATTATCAATGTCGTATACACCAATAATAACTTTTTTTGTTTCGTTAGGAATTGTTGAGAATACACATTTCATTTGATAATAAATAGGGATTTTATCAATTGATATGCGGTAAGTAATTGTAAATGATGTGTTTGTTTCTAGTTCGTGTAAAAGATTTTCTTTTGTAAGCTTTGTTAACACGTAGTTTTTATCATCAGGGTAAAGGACTTTTGATGCATTTTTTACAAGAGTTTCAAAAAAGTCTGGACTGCTTGTGTCCATTTTGGAAGTTACTTTTTCTACAAAACGTGGGTCGCTGATAATACTTTGGTAAGTGTTAGTTTCAAGGTCAACATAGTAAATTGCCTGATAATTTGACGAAAGAGCTTCAACAATACTTCCAAGTTTATTTTGTTCTTTTTGGTGAAGCTGATGAATTACTTTTTCACGTTCAGCTGTAACGTTAAATCCGTAAATTGCTACAGAAACCAGCATGAATCCCATTGAATAGAATGGCGCATCTGAAAAGAGCATCTGTCCGAATCCAAAAATTAACGGAACTGTAGAAAAGAAAAGCGCTGTTCTGTGCATAACTTTTTTTTCATTATTATTTTTTTGAAGGTGTAAGTTAATGAGTGTAAATATCAAAATGAAAGCATAGTATGAAAACTGAACATAGAACGAAATGTTTCTGTAAGGTGTTGGTAAATAACTACAATCGCGTGTAATGTTAAAAGCATAGTGAGTGAACAGATTTGAAATTAGAATGTACAGTTGAATTGTAAAAATGATGCAGCGGGTGTAATTGATTATTTTTTTTACATGTGGAGAAACCTTCAAAAAGTCGCTCATGTAACCGGCCCACATAAAAGCACTTAATGCGGCGCAGAAATGAAATCCGTATGTAAAAAATTCAAGACAGTAGTAACTTTTAATTATTGCATTGGAAAAGAATATCCCCCAAGTTCCATCAATAACTGTAAATGCAATGAAAAAGTTTAATAGCTTGGAAAAAGGTTTTTGAAAAGTTGTATTTCCTGAAAGTGCACTTACACGATTTTTGATAACTATGATTACAATTGAACAAACAAAAGCAACATACGCATACAGAATACCAATGTTCATAATTCTGTTTCTCCTAACAATAGAAGATTATACATTATGATTCGAGACAAAACCGAGTCAAAATCAATTTTATTTACAATGGGATTCCAAATACCCAACTGTAAATTCTGACCAGGAATATTGAATCATGTATTCACCAGCAAACGCGTTTACGGCGGTTATATCTTTGTTAAGAAAGTTATAATAGTCGCAATCTAGTTTTTCAGGTAAAACGGCTAAAAATCCCCTTGATTTTGTAAGAATGTCTTCGTGGCCAATGGAAATGAGAGTTTTTTTTAAGTCACTTATTACTTTTCGAAGTTGCCCTTGCAATGATTCATCGTCGTTTTTATCTTCCCATAAAACTGCGCAAAGTTCGCCAACGGAACAGCTTGCACCTTTACGGTCAATTAAATAAGCCAGCAGTTCTTTTGATTTGCTTCGTAAGAATTTTACAGGTTCTCCGTTTGAAAAAACTTCAAAATTGCCGAAGGTTTGTATTTTTAGTTTTGAACTTGATTTTTCGTCTACAACAGGTGGTAACGCGGCAATTTCCTGAAGAATTGCTTCTTTTGTTACGGGTTTTACAAGATATCCGTTTGCATGTACTTGAAATGCGTTTAATGCGTATTTTGGTGTACTTGTTACGAAAATAATTTTACAGTTTGGTTGAATTGATTTTATTTGTGCGGCTAGTTCAAGTCCGTTCATGTCTGCCATTTCAATGTCGAGAAATGCTATGTCGGTTGCGTGGGCGTTTAGGTAGGTGAGCGTAAGTTTTGCGGATGAAAAAATATTTACATTTGAAATTTGTGGAATAGATGAAAGTACAACCTGAAGGCATTCAAGGGAAATCTGTTCATCATCAACTGCTACAACGTTCATTACATATAGTATAAAACGGAAATTTTAAAACTAAAAGTAAAAAAAAAAAAAAAAATTGTCGCGGTTTTGTCTCGGTGAATGTAATATGCTAAAAAACGTAGAGTTAGAAAACGGAGGAAAAAATGGATTTATCAGCAAAAAAGAATGAAAAAATGCAGAAAGTTTTGATTGTAGATGATTATGAGTTAAATCGTGATTTACTTACGGAAATGCTTGCAGATGAATATCTTGTTATGCAGGCTGAAAATGGAGCTAGAGCAATAGAAATTCTTGGTAGTCGTCGTAATGAGTTTTCCTGTGTTTTACTTGACCTAAATATGGCTGTTGTAAATGGTTATGAAGTTCTTTCGTACATGAAAGAAAAAAATTGGCTTACAACATTGCCGGTAATCATTATTAGTTCGGAGGAAAAACTAGATTGTATAAAAAAAGCTTATAGTCTTGGTGCAATTGATTATATAAATCGTCCGTTTGATATAGAAATTGTAAAAAGACGTGTAAGTACTACAATTGCTCTTTACTCAAAGCAAAGAACCCTTGCAAAAATGGTTGTTGATCAGCTGAACGAAAATGATCGTTCAAATAATATGCTTCTTTCCATTCTTGGACATATAGTTGAATTTCGAAACAAGGAAAGTGGTGCTCATATTGAAAATGTTGGTCTTCTTACTAAGATTTTCCTGGAAAAACTTGTAGAAAAAACAGATAAATATAAGCTTACAAAACAAGATATTAAAACAATTTCACGGGCATCAGTTTTACATGATGCTGGAAAAATTTCCGTACCGGAAGAAATTTTAAATAAGCCTGGAAAACTGACTGTGGAAGAGTTTAATTTAATAAAAAAACATACACTTGATGGAGCGGAAATGTTAAATGCCTGTAAGCAATTTCGGAATGAACCAATTGTAAAAACTGCATATAACATTTGCCGCTGGCACCATGAACGTTACGATGGTAAAGGATATCCGGATGGCTTAGTTGGAGATAATATTCCAATTGAAGCGCAGGTTGTAGCACTCGCAGATGTTTATGATGCTCTTACAAGTGAACGTTGTTATAAAAAAGCATATTCACATGAAGATGCTGTTGTAATGATTTTTAGGGGAGATTGTGGAAAATTTAATCCAATTTTAATGAATGTGTTAACTGATGTTGCTCCTGTTCTGCAGAAATTGTTGAAATTTGAGGCACTTCAGAAGCAAGCAATAGATACAAAAAAAGTTGTATAGAAAAATAAATAAAAAAACGCTTAAGGAGTTGAATTATGACAATTAAAGATTTTTATTGTGAAATTCACGGAGACTATCAGGAGATTTTAGGAAGACTTGCAACAGATGATAGAATAAAAAGATTCCTAATTAAATTCCTTGATACTGATGATATGAGTCAGTTAAAGGAAGCTTGGAAAAATGAAGATGCGGATAGAATTTTTTCGTATTCGCACAGATTGAAGGGAAGTGCACTTAATTTAAGTTTAAACAATTTTGCAAACTTCGCTTCAAATTTAACAGAACAGTATAGAGATGGTTCTGCAAAAGATTTTCAAATGGCATCGCAGTATTTTAATCAATGTTGTGATGAATATGAATTGATTGCAGCTAATATTAAGAAATTAGACTAGTTTTTGCATATAAAATCGCAGAAACTACAAATGTCTGAAGTAATTCCTGTGCAGGGGGATTTTTTGAATTCTTCTGCCAGGATTTTTTTTGCTTTTCTAATCTTTGTGTGAAGTCCTTTGGAAAAACAAAGTTGTATCATTTTGTTTTGTGAAGCATTAGTAATAATTGTTTCAAGATTGTCATTTATAGATCCAATACAAAGTTGTTTATTTTCGTTAGCAAAGCCACAACAAGGGGCGATTTTTCCGTTTGAATGAATATATAAAATATTTCCGGGGCCTTGACAGTAGTCGTCTTTGAACCATTTTTTTGCCTGCCAGGCGAGAGGGGAATTGGATGGAAAGGTTTGCGCCAGTTTGTAGGTATTTGGGAACTGGAATGAGGAATATGGAACGGCTTCTTGTTCATTGTTTGAAGAGGTTTGTTGAATGACTGTTTGTATGTTTATGGAGTCAGGACCGAAAAGTTTTTGACAGGCCTCAATGAAAGTTTTTATTCTCTGTGGATTTTGTCCGTGAAAACTATCAAAACTTATCCCAATTTTTCCATCATAGCCAGCGTTGTAAACTTTTTGCAGGGTTTCTTGTAAGTCGGTTTCATTTTTCCACCAGTCGCCGTTTGTCATAATCTGGTCAAAAAGTAGATCAAGGCTGATGGCGGTTTTCGTAAGTTCGCAGATAAAGTCAACATATAAAAAAGGTTCTCCACCTGTAAAACCAATGTGAGTTATGCGGGGAAGTTTCGGATTTTTTTCTGCCGATTGTACGCATTTTTTAAGGAAGTTTTGTGCAGTGTTTATGTCTAGGTTATTCTGTGTGCGCGATACAAAGCAGTGCGGGCAATGTAGGTTGCAGGGGTCGGTCGCGGAAAAAATAATTTCGGTAGGAAAAAATGAATGTTTCATAATTAGATTTTATCATTTTAAGAAAAGATGAAATAGAGGTCCGTCCCTTTTTTCATGAAAATGTGAAAAGGAGGTCCGTCCCCAATTTCATAAAAACATGAAAAAGGGGACGCACCTCTATTTCATAAAAACATGAAAAAGGGGACGGATCTCCATTTCATAAAAATGTGAAAAAAGGGACGGACCTTCTTTTCAAAAAAAACTAAAAAAAAATCTATCATTGAATTTATGTATAAAAACAATTATATTTATAGTATAACTTTACAAACAAAGCAGAATATTCTGCGGCAAATAAACAAGGAGTCATATATCATGATTAAGACAGTAAAAGATGTAAATCTTAACGGTAAACGCATTATTATGCGCGTTGATTTTAACGTTCCAATGAAGGACGGTGTTGTACAGGATGATACACGTATCATGGCTGCCCTTCCAACTATCAAATACATTCTTGAACAGAATCCACGTTCATTAGTTTTGATGAGTCACCTCGGCGACCCTAAAAAGGATGTAAAAAAAGCTCAGGAAAAAGCAGAAAAAGCTGGAAAAACTTGGACAGATGCAGATGCAGAAAAATTCATCAACGGTAAAAACCGCATGGCTCCAGTTGTAAAATATTTTGCTGAAAAACTCGGAAAAGATGTTACATTCCTTCCAGATGCACTTGGACAGAAAGCTGCAATTGATGCTCTTCCAAATGGCGCTGTTGCAATGCTCGAAAACGTTCGCTTCCACAAAGAAGAAACTTCTAAAGATGCAGCTGAACGCGATGTAATGGCTAAAGAACTTGCTACATACGGTGACATTTTCGTAAACGATGCTTTCGGTACAGCTCACCGCGACCAGGCTTCTACAGCTTCAATCTCAAAATTCATGCCAGTTGAATCAGTTGGCGGTTTCTTGATGGAAAAAGAAGTTAAATACATTCAGCCAATGGTAACAAATCCAGAAAAACCAATGACAGCTATTATTGGTGGTGCAAAAGTTTCTTCTAAGATTGCAGTTCTTGAATCACTTATGAAAAATGCTTCTACACTCATTATTGGTGGTGGTATGGCTTATACATTCCTTAAAGCACAGGGACATTCAATCGGTAAATCACTTGTTGAAGATGACTTCCTCGACACAGCTAAAGATCTTCTTGCAAAAGCAGACAAAGCTGGTGTTAAGATTCTTCTTCCAGTTGACCATGTTGGTGGTGCAGAATTTGCAGATAAAGATCCAGTTGCAGTAGATGCAGTTGATTTACCAGCTGACCTTATGGGTATGGATGTTGGTCCAAAAACAGTTGCTCTTTATAAAGATGCAATCTTGGCTTCTAAATCAATCGTATGGAATGGTCCAGTTGGAGTATTCGAATTTGACAACTTCGCAAAAGGTACAGAAGCAGTTGCTCGCCTCGTAGCAGAAGCTACTGGTAAAGGTGCAATGACTGTAGTTGGTGGTGGAGATTCAGTTGCTGCTGTAAACAAGTTCAACTTAGCAGACAAAATGAGCCACGTTTCAACAGGTGGTGGAGCTTCTCTCGAATTCCTCGAAGGAAAAACATTACCAGGAATTGCTATTTTAGCAACTAAATAATAAATAATTATTAATGCTTAATTATGGAAGGGAAGCTTTTTTTCAAAAAAGTTTCCCTTTTTTTTTCACGTTAAAAATTTATTTTCAATTCTCAATTCTCAATTTTTTTTCTTGCATTAAAATATAAAATTATGTTATTATTATAACAGAATATTATATTTATTATTGCACATATTGTATTTTGCATTGAGGGTGTCTTGAAAAAGAATAGGTTTGTTTACATTTTAATTTCCTCTCTTTTATTTTTTGCATGTAGCAGTCCTTTGGCAAATACAGACTTAGGAGCTGTTCGCGAAGTTCGTAATGCAAAAAATTCTGATATTCTTACACTTGAAGTTGGTGCAAAAGATTTCTGCGGAACTACAGAACCTAACGGAGAAATCTCATATAAAGTTGGTTCAACATATGATATTTTCTTTACGGAAAATGATGAATTTCAGTTTTATCAGTGGGAAGTTGTTAACAAGGATACAGGTAAAAAACTTTCTGATGTTTTAAGTTTTGAAGATAAAACAAAACCTGAAACAAAAATAACTGTTTTAAAGTCGGCTGATAATGTTTTGCTTCGTGCAGTTTGTAAACACCGCCCAAAAGCTATATCTTATTTTCCAGAGTTTCAGGATGAAGGCGTCTACTGCGATTCAATAATCATTATTAATTTTGATAAAAAAATCTCTGAATCTTCTTTCTTCTATACGAATGATGAATTGATGTTTATATCTTACGATTCTTTGTTATGTAATGAAGAAGAAAAAGTTTATGGTTATATTTCTAATGAACAGGTTTATTTTAAAAATGTATATATTACATCAAGTGAAGATGAAAATCTTCTAAAATACTTTATGCCTCCTGTAATAGAAAATGGAACAATTGTAAAAATTAAACCTGATTATGAAAATCTTCTCCTAAACGAAAATGATTCTTCAATCGACATAGATGTGTTTATTACTCCTGATATTACTGATGAAAGTGGAGTTTCTATTGGCGGAGAAGGTGTACAATGGCGTTATAGAATCAATTCTAATACGGATAAAGAGCCACCAGTATTTATTTCGTTTGAGCTCGCAAAAGCAAAAAAGGATTTTGAATCAATTATAGGTGACTTATATGTAAAAGGAGATGATTTTAGTCCTATAAATCATGTTCAAAACACCGTTTGGTATTCATGTTCCGGATTTGATGCTGGCGGTGGAATAAACTTTTTACAGGTAGAATCAAAACGTATTCAAACAGCAGACGGTATGGAAGTTGAAGAAGAACCTGTAATTCAAATTATTCCAAATTCTCGTTTTATTAAAAATGAAAAGGCTGATGACTCTGTTTCAACTGGTGAAATTGTTTCATCAATTGCAGTAATAAATATTCCGAATGAAGAAGGGTTAATTGAACTTTCATTTACGTTATATGACCTTTCTGGTAATGCAAGCAAAGAACCTGTAAAGTATTTAATTGCAAAAGATAATTCCGTAGATGTAAGTGGTTGCAATTTCTTCAATAGTGTTGGCATTGGAATTGACGAATCAATTGATGTTCAAAAACTTGATGAAAGAGCAAATACTGTATGCTGGACAAATCTTGTAAATGATGTTTGGCAAAAGGATAATTTTACTCCAGCAGATGATTTATCTTACACTTTGTATTGGGGGCCTGAAAAAGGAAAGCTTCTAAATTATGTAAAGTGTGATAAAAATGTAAACTTTAACAATGGTGTCTGGTCTTATACAATTCCTAAACTGGTAAAAACAAATAATACTTATTTACGTTTGGATGTTACCGATGCAATGGGAAATGTAGCTTCCGCAGAATCAGTTATCCCGGCAACTCCAAAATATTATACTTATCAAAAACTTTCAGAAGAGGATGTTTTACCTGCACATTATCGCATTTACTATACAACTTCAGGTACAACCGCCTTAAACGATAATAATGCCTTTGCAGGCTTCTTATATTATACTTACGAAGATTCAGAAGTTCTTCAAACTCAGGACTTTCTAAATGTTGTTTATAACGAAGCTGAACAAACTGTAGATTTAAAACCAAGTAAGTATTCTGATATTTATGTTGATGATATTTCTAAATGTAAGTTTTATTTCCAGCTTGCATATCTTTCTAAACAGGCTGACAATGAAGGAAATTCTGAAGTAAAAAAAGAATTGATTCAAACTGTACAGAAAAATGTTCAAGATGGAACTTTATATAAAGAGTTTGCTTCATACGATGCTTCTTTGATTGCTTATTATGATCAATTGAAGGAAAGTGATTATCCTGAAGCTGCTGACGACTTGTTGGTTAAGTTTGGTTTATGGAAATATTCACAACAGTATTTACAAAGTGTTTTCTATAATGATTTTATTTTAAGTCCTGTAAATACTTTTACAATTATTGAAAAAAAGAACATTGTAGTTCCAAAGATTGAATCAATCAAAATTGAACGTGGCGAAGTGAATTCTTCAAAGAATAAAGCAACCGTTACTTTTGATAAAGAGCCACCTTACGGGGTTGTGTTTAATCTTTTCTGGGGTGTAACCGAAACTGATATTGATAATTTTGAAACGGAAAGCACTTTTGATATTGATTCTGGTATTACAACCTTGTATTACAAAACCGTTTATGTAGATTCCTTTGACGGTTCAACAAAAACTGGTGAGGTTTTCTCATACGATTTATCGGATCAGAATTTTGATACAATTCCTCCAAAGGTAGAAAATTATCAGTGTGTGGGTGTTTATCAGAATGTTGATGAATATACTGCCTGCGATTTTTATCCGGTAATTACTGCTGAAATAAGTTACGATAATTACGAAATTATTGATAATCTTGCACAGTATATTTTGTATTCAGTTCCTGTTGATTCTCCGTTTGTAAAATTTGAAGATTTGTCTGAAGATGAAATTACTAATTCTGCAAGTGTAATAAATACCTTTGTTCCTTCTGCAATTGAAGAGGAAAATGTTCAAATCTGGAATTATATTGAAGGTTACAGCACTTCTGAAAATTATTATTATGTATTATATGTTGAAGATGTTGAAGGTAATTTCTCATATACACCTTTACATTTTACTCGACAGTTCCTGGAAAACAAACCTGTAATTACTTTTGAAAAAAATGAAGAAAACAATCTGATTGATGTTACATTTACTATTGAACGTGAAAAGAATTGTAAGAGTTATCAGATTGAATATTCGTTGTTTGATATGAATCTTACGCCTGTAACTTATGTTGAATCAACTGTAGAAAATGAGAAAAAGAAAAAAAGTGATGATGAAGACGAAAATATTGTAAATATTACTGTTCAGGCTGAAGAAAAAGCCTTCTATTTTGGTTTTGCAAAAGCTTTGTTCCAATTAAAGAATATTGAAACTTATAAATATACATATCCAGTTTATTTCTATACAGGTTTGGGAGATGATGTAGTTTGCGAATTAAAAGATGTTATTGACGAGGCAAACGGTGCTCAAATTTATTGTGATAGACCTTGTCTTGTAATGACTTACTGGAGTTCAGAAAATTATGAATATTCTATAGAAAAATGGGAAACGTATGGTGTTCAGTGTAATCCTGAATATATTTCAGCAAAAAATCCAAATACACAAGAATATGAAGATACGTTTAAGTTTTATAAGTTAAATAAAGAAGAAATTCCAATGGGTAAATATTATGTAATTATTGCTCATTTTGCGGATGGAACTGCAATTATTTCAAAAACTATAAATACAAATTAGTCAAGTTAAAAAAAACTACATAAATATGTAGTCGACAAAATGTTTTTTTTTACGATACTATAGTTGTGATGTATGAATTGAAAAGTTTTTTATTACTTGACAAGGTTTTACATCAAACTTTATAATAAAGAAAAAATAACACGGAGGAATTCTTATGAAAAAGAGTTTACTTTTTGTAGTTTTGGCAGTTTTGTTATCTGCCTCAGTATTCGCTGCTGGCGATGCTTATGTTGTTGAAGAAGTAACAGGAAAAGTTACTTATGAAGCTGCTCCAGGTACATGGAAAAATGTAACTGTTGGACAGGAACTTACAGTTTCAACAGTAGTAAACACAGCTTTGAATTCAAGTTTAGTTGTAAACCTTAACGGTACAAAAATTACAATTAAAGCAATGCAGAAAGGTGCAATTGATGGTCTTGCTTCAGCTGCAGGTGGTTCTAAAGGATTAAAGAAAGGTCCTGCTGTTGCAAAAGATACAACAGCAGATGCTACTAAAACACAGAAAGGTGTTGTAACAGCTTCTTCTCGTGCTAGTGAAGCAAAAGAAGATATTGATTGGGATGAAGAATAATTCTTACATCTAATACCACAGAAAGGGATGTTCGAAATGGACACCCCTTTTTTTTTACAAAAAGAGTAGATTATGAAAAAGAACTTACATTTTATTATTCCTGTCATTGCTGTAATTTTATGTTCCTTTTTGGTATTAACTTCCCTGGATAAAAAAGTTGCAGATATTTTTCAAAGGCCATTAAGACAAACAAAACAAAGCGATAATGTTATGATGATTAACATTGACGATTCAACTGTTGATCAAATTGGTTCATGGCCTTTTTCACGCCGTTATTATGCAGATGCCCTTATTTCTTTGCGAGAATTAGGTGCTGAAGCTGTAGTATTCGATTTAAGCTTCCTTGATGCAAGTGATAGAAAAGTTGATCAGGATTATGTAGAAAATAAATTACCTGCTTATGTTGCTGATAATTTTAGTACATTAAACGGTACTCTTGATTATGTTATGGACAGCATTAAAGATGGTTCTATTTCTCGTGCTGACATTCCAGAAACTAAAGAGGCTTTATTCAGTTTAATTGATGAAGCACAAAACGGTGTAAACGTAGCAATTTCGTATTCGGTTGAAGATGTTGATGAAAAACTTGCTCAGGCAATTAAGTTTTTGGATAATACTTACTTAACTTTAACTCTTGGAGATCAGTTTGGAAAATTATCTGAAGATTTTGATCAGTATTTAAAAGATAATCTTTCACTTAAAAACATTATTGTAGATAACGATACAAAAACTCCAAGTTATACAAGTATTGAACCTGCCTTAGAAAGTTTGACTCGGCAGGCAAGATCGTCAGGATTTGTAAATGCTGATGCAGATAAAGATGGTTATTTACGACGTCTGCATCTTGTAATGAAATATAATAATGATTACTACGGACAACTTGTATTTGTTCCAATTTTGAATCACTTTGGTAATCCGAAAGTTGAAATTAGCGATAGTGCAATTACATTGAAAAATGCTTTGTTTCCGGATGGAACTATTAAAGATATTAAAATTCCTCGTGCGGAAGATGGTTCTGTTTTAATTAAATATCCTAATTGTGATTATTTGGATTACAATGCAATTACTTTATGGACAATTTATCGTCTTTCTAAAATGGAAGAAAATCTTTTTGCAAATATTACTCAGGTTTCTGAATTAGGATATTTTAGTGAATGGACAGGAAATGATCCTGTTGATTTGCAAAATGCCGTTCAATATATAAAAGATTATATTCAGGAATATGGTGAAGATGAAGAAGCTGGTTATACTTATGAAGCATATTCGGATTATATTCGTGAATATCTTTCTACACTTTATGAAATTTTAAACGGAACATACTTTGAAGAACTTGTAGCTGATCTTGATGAAGATTGGGCTGTAGGTATTTTACAGGATGCTGAAATATTAAAAGAGAATTTTACAAAGTATTATGATTCTCGTGTTAGTGTAGAAAAGCAGGTTAAAAATGCAATTTGTATTGTAGGTACAAATGCAACTAGTACAACGGATTTTGGTTTAAATCAGTACCAGGAGAAATATCCAAACCCTGGTGTACACTATGTTTTAACAAATCAAATTTTGAATCAGGATTTTGTTGATGATTCTCCATTCTGGGTTTCAATTGTTATTGCATTTGCTTTTTGTATGATTTACGCATTTGTTACTTCAAAAATTACAAGTACACGTAAACAGATTGTTACAGGAATTTCTGCATTAATTGTAACAATTGGCGCACTTTTTGGATATTTTGCAATTACAAAGCAGTATGTTGGTCTTGTTGTACCTTTAGCTTCTGTATTTATTTCTTTCATTGCAATTACAATCTTAGGATTCCTTACTGCATCAAAAGATAAGAAATTTATTACTAACGCTTTCAGTCAGTGTTTGTCAAAGGAAGTAGTTGCCGACATTGTTGCAAATCCTTCTTCTTTTAAACTTGGCGGACAGCGTTTGGAAATGTCGGCTATTTTTACCGATATTCAAAAATTTTCTTCGTTCAGTGAATTGCTTACTGCTGGTCAACTTGTAGCTTTGTTAAATTATTATCTTACAAAAATGTCAGACATTATCATGGGTGAACGTGGTACTGTAGATAAATATGAAGGTGATGCAATTATTGCTTTAGTTGGTGCGCCTGTAAAAATGGATGATCATGCGGCTCGAGCCTGTGCTGCTGCAATCAAGATGAAAAAAGCCGAAGTTGTTATGAATAAAGAAATTGTTGAAATTACTTCAAAAGGTGAAAAGCCGGAAGAAATGGATGACGAACTTTATGAAGCATTTACAATTATGGTTAAGAATGGAAAATCATTGTTTACACGTATTGGTATTAATTCTGGTGAAATGATTGCCGGTTACATGGGTTCTGAAAACAAGAAGAACTATACAATGATGGGTAATAATGTAAACCTTGCAAGCCGTTTGGAAGGTGTAAACAAACAGTATTCTACTGGTGGTATTTTGATTAGTGAAGCTACTCGAAAAGATTTGGGAGACAGATTTATTGTTCGTAGCTTGGATCGTGTTCGTGTAGTAAACGTAAATACTCCAATTCGTTTGTATGAACTTGTTGATGAAAAAGAACTTGCAGATGAAAACACAGTTAAATATATGGAAAACTGGGAAAAGACAATGCAAGTATTTGAAGCTAAGGATTATGCAAAAGCCCTTGCAATGTTCAGTCAACTTGTAAAAATAAATCCAAATGATAAAGTTGCTAAGTATTACGAAAAACTTGTAGCTAATTTCTTTGTTAAAGGTAAGTATCCAACAGAAGAAGATGGTGTTGGTGTTGAATATAATCCTGAAGACGGAGTATTTAAGCTTTTGCAGAAATAATCTCTTGTAGAGTTTTTGAACTTTAGAGAAGATTTTATTGAAAGGACGTCATTACGAGGAGTGAAAAAGGCGAAGAAAGTTATTGAAGAATAGATTGCTTCGTCTTCGGCTCGCAATGACGTTTTTTTTTACGGTTTGCAATGACGTAGTTTTTTATGAAGAAAATTATTAGGTTATTTGTTTTATTTATTGTTTCTGTAGCCTTTGCTCAGGAAAATAATCCGCTTTTATTTGGAAATCCTTCTGGAGCGGTTACAGACTTTTCTTCCTCTTCAAACTATCTTCTTATTAAAGACGAATACACACTTTCCTACAATAATTCTACTTATATTCCAAATTGGGTTTGCTGGCATTTATGTAAAGACGATTTAGGCGATTCTGGACGAAGCAATAAGTTTTTTTCAGATAATGCATTACCTGAAAACTGGTATCATGTTACTGCCCAGGACTATCAATATTCAGTTTATGGTTTTGATCGTGGACATGTTTGTCCTTCTGCTGACCGAACTGCTACTGTTGCCGCTAATAACGTAACTTTTTTAATGTCGAATATGATTCCGCAAAGTCCAGATTGTAATCGCATTGTTTGGATGCATATGGAAAATTTTGAACGGGAATTGGTTGAGAAAGGAAATGAAGTTTACATTTTTGCAGGGCCTGCTGGGGTTGGTGGAGAAGGGATTCGTGGTATTTTTGAAGAGATTTTGGTGATTACAAAACTCGGAGAATCGCTTAAAATAAAAGTACCAGCGTGGAGTTGGAAGATTATGCTGGTAATGCCAGAAGGCGATGATGATTTTCGCAGAGTATGTGAAAGTTTGGAAGGGGATAAATCCGGACAGATTTACACAGTTGCTGCTTGTATCCCCAATAAACAGGGATGTCAGTTTGATGAAAATGGTAATAAAATAGATTGGGATTCGTATAAATGTTCTATTGATTATATAGAGAATTTGACGGGTTACAATTTTTTTGATTTATTGCCAGACGAAATAGAAAATAAATTAGAGGAATAACTTATGGATGAAAAGATTAAAAAACTGTTGAAGGAACTCACTTTGGAAGAAAAAGCAGGACTTTGTTCTGGAAAGGATTTTTGGCGGACAAAAGCTGTCGAAAGACTTGGAATTCCTTCTGTAATGGTTAGTGATGGTCCAAGTGGATTACGTACTCAAAATGTTGACGGTTCAGATGAAAATGATTCTCGAATAGCTGTAAGTTTTCCTTCTGGTTGCGCAATTGCTTCTTCTTTTGATCGCAATTTGTTACGTTCTGAAGGCGAAATACTTGGCGAAGAAGCAAATAATTACGGAGTTTCTACGTTACTCGGACCTGCAATCAATATAAAACGTTCACCTTTGTGCGGCCGTAACTTTGAATATTTTTCGGAAGATCCTTACGTGAGCGGAGAACTTGGTGCTGCTTATATTAGCGGAGTTCAGTCTAAAAATGTTGGAACTTCTGTAAAACATTTTGCAGCAAATAATCAGGAAACAAACCGTCTTTCGGTAAATGAAATTATTGATGAACGTACTTTACGTGAAATTTATCTACCGGGATTTGAAACTTGTGTTAAAAAATCAGCTCCAACAACTGTGATGTGTTCCTACAATGCCGTAAATGGTGAACTTTCTAGTCAGAATAAGTGGCTTTTAAAAGATGTACTTCGTGATCAGTGGGGCTACAAAGGAATGGTCGTTTCTGATTGGGGCTCAGTTTGGGAACGTGTAAAAGGTATTAAAGCTGATTTGAGCCTTGAAATGCCAGCAAGCGGTGGTGAAACTGATAACGATATTGTTCAGGCTGTAAAAAATGGTGAACTTACAATGGATGAACTTGATGAAGCTGTAAGTCACGTTTTGGAAATGGTTCTGAATTATGTAGAAAATAAACAGTCTGGTGTTTTTGATATGGAAAAAGACCATGCAGCTTCTGGAAAAATTGCAGAAGAATCTTGTGTCCTTTTGAAAAATGAAGATAACTTTTTACCACTTGAACCGGAATATTCAGATTGTACAGAATATGTTGAAAATGGTGGAACTTTATTTGTAGGATATTTTGCTGAAGAACCTCGATACGGTGGTGGTGGAAGTTCTAAAATCCGAAGATATAAACTTACAAACGCAAATACTGCCGCTATGGAAGCTGGAATCCGGGTTAGATATGTGCAAGGCTATAACAAGGATTTTGTAACTACAACTGCAGAACATTTGAACCAGGCGCTAGCTGCCGCTAAAAACGCAGAAAATGTTGTTGTTTTTGCAGGCCTTCCGGAAAGTTATGAATCGGAAGGGGATGACCGAACTTTCCTTGATTTGCCACCAGTTCAAAATGAATTAATTGAAAAGCTTGCTCAGGTAAATGAAAATATTGTTGTTGTACTTCATAACGGAGCACCAGTAACAATGCCTTGGATTGGTAAGGTAAAATCAGTTTTGGAATGTTACCTTGGCGGCGAAAATATAGGAACTGCGCAGGTTAACCTTTTGTTTGGACGTGCAAATCCGTGTGGAAAACTTGCGGAAACGTTCCCTCTTCGTTTGGAAGATACACCATGTTATTTGAATTATCCTGGAAATGGTCGCGAAGTTTATTATTCTGAAGGAATTTTTGTTGGATACCGCTGGTACGATTCGCGCAAAATGCCAGTTTTGTTTCCGTTTGGGCATGGTTTGAGTTACACTCAGTTTGAATATAAAAATTTGAAAATAAGTAAAAATGCAATTAAGGATGATGAAAAACTTGAAGTGTTCGCAACAATTAAAAACACAGGTAAAGTTGCCGGTAAGGAAATTGTTCAGCTTTATGTAAGCG
The DNA here is from genome assembly GCA_045615645.1 of Treponema sp. Taxonomy (GTDB): domain Bacteria; phylum Spirochaetota; class Spirochaetia; order Treponematales; family Treponemataceae; genus Treponema_D. The sequence goes on along the minus strand of JAZLFF010000050.1, from coordinate 97,991 downwards.
ATAAAACAGGAGTTGAGATTCGTCCGTTAAAAGAATTAAAAGGTTTTGAAAAAGTTGATTTGCAGCCTGGAGAAGAAAAAGAAGTTCGATTTGTTTTGGATAAACGTTCTTTTGCTTACTGGAATAATGACCTTGCAGAATGGTATGTACCGAGTGGAAAATTTGAAATTTTAATTGCTGCTTCTTGTGTTGATATAAGACTTACAGGTGAGGTGGATGTAACTTCAACTTCGCCAAAAGCCTTTACAATTACTCCACAAACAACAATGGGCGATATGTTACGTAATCGCGAAATGGCAAAAATTATTGAACCTGAGTTTAAAAAAGCAACTGCATTTATGGATGCAATGACGGATGAAGAATTTGAAGCGAAATTTCCGTTCCCAAAAGTTGCAATGCTTGGAATGATAAAAGCAGGGCCTTTACGTTCTCAGCGCGGTAAAGACGGATTTACTGCTGCGGATGTTTATAAGAGAGTTGAGGAATTAAATAAGAAACTTGATTAAGCTTTTGCTTTTTTGTAGGTGACGTAGTTGTACTGCAGAAAATCATCAGTTATAGGAATTGATTCAACTTTTTGCCAGGTGTTGTCTAATGGTGGAAAAGTTGTGTCACCTTTAATTGATGATTCAATTTCTGTTGCGTAAATTGTGTCTGCAAAAGGAAGTGCTTTTCTGTAAATGTCTCCGCCACCTGCAATTAGTAAATTATCTTCTAGAATGTCACCATTTTGTAAAATAATTTTTAGTTTTTCGCCGGATGAATCAAGTTTTCCAAGTAAACAACCTTCTGGCGCCAGTTTCATTGTGTTTGAAATAATTACAATTGTACAGTAGGGAAGTGCATGTCCAATTTCTTCAAAAGTTTTTCTTCCCATTATTACTTTTTGTCCATTACAAATCTGTTTAAAACGGCGACGCTCAGAAGATAAATTCCACGGAATCTTCCCCTGAGCACCTATAATGCGTTCGTTTTTTGTATATGCAACCAGTAAAGCAATCATACAAGGAGTTTACATTGTAAATGTTACATTGTAAATTGCTTAAGCTTCTACATGAACCATAGTAGCAACTGGCTGTTTTTGAGCATAAACGCTACGAGTGTTTTTGTACGGATTTTTAAAATTCTGGATTTGAGTACGGATTTGTTCAATGTGAATGCGCAATAAATCGCGATTAATTTGATTCTGTTTAAGAACTTTATCCTGCAAATCTGACAATTCATCTTGAATGTGTTCAATAGATTTGTTTTCTACAGAGTTGAGAGGAATGCCGGCATCCTTGTACATTTTTGACATAGGAACAATGACTTTCTGGAGGTTTGCAATATTTTTTACAACCTGTTGTTCAAGTTCTGTATGTGCAATGAGTTTTTCCGGATTTTCAGAAGTAATTGAATCCTGTTGTTTTTCCAAAACGTCTAGATATTCCTGAAACTTATTGCGCTGCTGTTCCAAAAGTGTTCTGAAACGACGTAATAATGCAACTCTCTCGTTTAATTCTTCGTTAGTTATTTCTGCCATGTTTTCCTCCCTTGGAATTGTCTGATTATCCAACTATATTCAACTGATTGGCAACCTTTGCGGCTGGAGCATTTGCAGTACTGTTTGCAATTTGTCGCCATGAATCTGTAAGCTCTTCCATCTTTTCCAATACAAACTGAATTTTTGATTTGTCGTGTGAAATTATTGAGTTCATTAATTCTTCGTTAAAAAATACATAAAGAGACATAAGGTTTTTTGCTATATCGCCACCTTTTTCCATATCCAGAGAAACTTGTAATTCAGTAATAATAGCCTGCGTTTTCTGAAGATGTGTACCGAACTGTTCAATGTTAGCAGGTTTAATAGTGTTGTCTGCTTCAATTAAGTTGAGTGCGCCTTTAAGATGTTTTACTGCACCTTCGTAAAGAAGTACAACTAATCTGCCTTGACTTGCAGTGTTGATATTTGTTTTCTGATATGCGTTATAAGCGTTTTGTAAAGCCAATTTTATGCCTCCTGAGGACTTTCCTAATCAAATAATCGGTAAATCAGAAAGAAAGTTTAGAGTTTTTACGTTTAATTAAATAATTTTTTATATGGAATTTTCTGTTAATTATTTGTATATTAATAGTATTACTTGTTTAGGAATTATTATGGCTGAAAATCAAAACAAAAAAGACGAAAAACAGAACGATGAAAATGACCCATTTAATTTTTTTAAGTTTGAAGGGCCAGAAAATAAAAAGGAAAATAAGAAAAATGACGGAAAAAAGAAATTTCCCTTTTTAATTATACTTTTTATTGTTTTATTTATTGTAATTATAATGGATACTTTCTTCTTTTCTAAATCTGATAATTTAATTGATTTTTCAGAATTTAAAGAAAAAGTAGAAAATGGTCAGATTGTATATGTAGAACTTGGTGAGAATTATTTTATTGGATACGGACCTGCAGAGAATCATTCAATTTCTCAATCTGGAAAGGGAATTCAATTGTTTTCTGTTACAAGTACAAAATCAGCTGAACAATATAAAACGGCTGCTGTTTTAATGCAGAGTTTTATCCAGCTTTTGGATGAAAAAGGAGTTCAGTATAAATTTGTTATGAAGCAGAATAATTATTTTATTCAGCTTTTAATCAATTTGATTATTCCGTTTGGTTTAATTTTCCTTATGTACTTTTTCGTTTTCCGCAAAATGAACGGTGGTTCTGGCGGTGGAATGGGCGGTTTGTTTAGTGTAGGCGCTAGTCGTGCTAAAGTTGTAGAAGAAGGTAAAATTAAAACTCGTTTTAGCGATGTAGCTGGCGTAGATGAAGCAAAAGAAGAACTTGTTGAAGTTGTAGACTTTTTGAAATCTCCTAAAAAATATACTGATATTGGTGGAAAAATTCCAAAGGGCGTTTTACTTGTTGGAGACCCTGGTACTGGTAAAACTTTGCTTGCACGTGCAGTAGCAGGAGAAGCTGGAGTTCCATTTTTCAGTATTTCAGGTTCTGACTTTGTTGAAATGTTTGTTGGTGTTGGTGCCAGCCGTGTTCGCGATTTATTTAAACAAGCTCGCGAAAAAGCTCCTTGTATTGTTTTTATTGATGAAATTGATGCTCTTGCAAAAAGTCGTGCAAATGGTTTTTCTAGTAATGATGAACGTGAACAAACTTTGAATCAGCTTTTGGTAGAAATGGACGGCTTTGATAACGAAAAGGGACTTATTATTCTTGCAGCTACTAACCGTGTTGATGTTCTTGATCCTGCAATTCTTCGCCCTGGTCGTTTTGACCGTCAGGTACCAGTTGAAAAACCAGATGTAAAAGGCCGTGAAGATATTCTCCGCATTCATGCAAAAAATGTTAAGCTTGATAAGGATGTTGATTTTGAATCGATAGCACACGGAACTACAGGTTTTGCTGGAGCGGACCTTGCGAACGTTGTAAATGAAGCTGCTTTACTTGCGGTAAGAAATGGTCGCAAAAAGGTAACTATGGAAGACTTTAATGAAGCAATTGATAAAGTTAGCATTGGTCTTAAGAAAAAATCCCGCAAAGATAATAAAAAGGAAATGCATCTTGTTTCTGTACACGAAACTGGACATGCTCTTGTAGCTGCGTTTACACCTGACCACGAACCTGTAAATAAAATTACAGTTGTTCCTCGTTCGCATGGTGTTGGAGGCTTTACACAGTTCCGCGAAGAAGAAGAAAAATTCTTTATGACTCGTAAGGATATGATAAACGAAGTAGACAGTTGTCTTGGTGGACGTGCTGCAGAACAGATTTTACTTGGTGATATTTCTACTGGTGCTTCAAATGATATTGCACGGGCAACTGATATAATCAAACGAATGATTACTGACTTTGGTATGTCTGATAAGTTTAAGAATATGACTTTAGGAAAAGGGGTTTTAGCAAACCGCGGTGGAGAGCCAACTTTAGTTCGTGAATTTAGTGAAGATACTCAGAAATATATTGATGAAGAAATTTCAAAGATTTTGGAAGAACGTTACAATTATGTAGTTACACTTCTTTCTGAACACAAAGATTTGCTTGAGTATATTTCTTCTCGACTTGAACAAATTGAAACTATGGAAGGAAAAGAATTCTACGACATAGTAAACGGCGAAGCACATTGTAAAGAGTTGGAAGATAAAACGGAAAGGGATAATACTTCAACTTCCGAGCAAACGCCTAACGACTAATGACTAAAGACTAAAAATACAGTATAATAATTGACTATGAAGAAATTTGTTTCGTTTGTGATTGGTTTTTTATTTTTACAGGTAGTTGTATGGGGACAAAATATTACAACTGCAAGTGCTTATTTTAAAACCATTTCTGAATATTACAGCACAATTAAAGATTATGAAGTTGATTTTGAAATCAAAGTAGATAAATCAGAAACTGCAGGAAAACTTTCTTTTAAAGCACCAGATTTACTTCGTATGGATTATTCAAATCCGGAAGAGCAGGTTATTGTATTTAATGGCGATATGCTTACAATTTATCTTCCAGATTCTGATGCAGTTTTGCAGCAGCAGGTTCAGCCAGGTTCAACTGGTGGAGCAGCTTCTCTTTCTACACCACAAGGTCTTACTTTAATGAGCCGTTATTATACGGTTGCTTACGAAACTGGACAGGATGCAGAACCTCTTGAAGAAGGCTCTGATGAAATGGTAATAAAATTTATTCTTACAAGAAAAAGTGCTTCAGAGGCATTTAGATATATCAACCTTGCTGTAGATGAAAAAACAAAACTTATTCGAAGAGTAGAAGCTGTTACTCCAAAAGGTGAACAGTTCGTTTTTGACTTTTTTGATTATAAATTAAATCAAGATTTGACAGATCAGCGTTTTATTTATGATGCTCCTTCATCTGCAAATAATTATAATAATTTCTTGTTTTCGGAGTAATCGTTTATGGAAAGTTATGGCGAACAGCTTCGAAATGCACGTGAAGCAAAAGATTTAGACTTAGATAGAGTTTCTCGTGAAATTTCCATTGAAAAAAAATACCTTGAAGGTCTTGAAGAGGAAGATAATGGAGTTTTTCCTGGTGAAGCTTACTTAATTGGTTTTTTGCGAAACTATGCCGATTATCTTGAAATTGATGCTGAATATCTTTTGAAGCTTTATCATAATAAACAACTTCAGGAATCTCCAATTCCGGAAGGTTTACTTGTTAAACCAAAGCCAAAACTTTTTGTACCTGCAATTGTAATTCCGGTTGTGTTAATTGTTGGAATAATTACTCTTGTTTCAATACTTCTTGTGAACAAAAAGAAAACTAATCCGGAAGCAGATATTATTGTTTCTAGTAAGACAAAAAATCATCAGTATGAACTTGACGACACAAAGTTTACTCAAAGAGTTTATAAAGGTGATCAGTTCCTTATTCCTTCAGAAAATAACAAAATTATTCTTACTGTAAAAGATACATTATCTTCGTTTGGTATTGATACACCTTCGGGAGTTTATTACGTTGAACTTTCCGAGGAATCCGAAATTGATGTAAACGGAGATAATATTTCAGATATGATTATTTACGTTTCTGACATTTCTTCAACTGATGAAAACCGTGGAGCTGAAATCAGCCTGCTTTTACGCCATGGAATTTCAACGCAAGTTGCTCAAGTTGTGGAAGATGATATTCCATTTGCTTCAGAAATTAAATCAAAACATCCGCAGAAAGTTATTCATGAAGATAACCGTGCTTATCCATTTACAATTAATGCAAGTTTCCGCGGCCCTTGTTTATTCCGCGATAAAGTAGATAACGAACAGTCTGTAGAAAGTTATTTTGCTCGTGGTGAAGTATTTACTGCAACTCCACACAATGGAATCCGATTATGGATTTCTAATGCAAATACAGTTAAGTTTACAATTATTGCCGATTCTAAATCTTACGATTTGGATATTGGATTTTCAGGCCAAGTTTACGTTGAAGATATCAAGTGGATTAAAGATACTGACGGTAAATACAAGCTGGTGGTAATTGAACTTGACTAAGTTTTATATTGATCAGCACGGTTGTGCAAAAAATCAAACAGATGGTGAATTAATTACCGGCTTTCTTTGTAGTAAGGGATTTGAACATACCTTTAATGCACAGGAAGCTGATTTTATTATTATTAATTCCTGCGGTTTTATTGAATCTGCCAAAAAAGAATCTATTGATGCTATTTACGATATTCGAGTAGCTTATCCAAATGCAAAAATTATTCTAGCGGGGTGTCTTGCAGAACGTTATGCAAAAGATTTGTTCGAACAGATTCCTGAGTTAGACGGGGTTTTTGGAAATGGAGATGTTTCTAAAATTGCGGATTTTATGTTACATCTTCAAGAAAATGGCCGTGCGGTAGAAGTTTTTCCTCAGGAAAGTATTTGTCAGGGAAAGCGACCGGTTTTATATAATTTTAAGGGAAGTGCATTTGTAAAAATTACAGAAGGCTGTTCAAATAACTGTTCTTTTTGTGCAATTCCTCTTATTCGCGGCAAAGTTCGAAGTAGAAAAATTGAAGACATTGTTGAGGAAATAAAAGAACTTGTTGCTGCTGGAGTTTACGAAATTAACTTGATTGGTCAGGATTTGGCGGCGTTTGAAGCTGACGGAGAAAGTGGAAGTTTGTCGGCTTTGGCACGGTTGCTCGCGGCTATTTCGAAGTTGGAAGGGGATTTTATTATCCGCCCGTTATACATTCACCCAGACCATTTTAACCGCGATATCCTTCCAATTATTAAAGCCGACACCCGCTTCCTTCATTATTTTGACATTCCGTTCCAAAGTGGCGACGACAAAATAATTTGTGCAATGAACCGAACTGGAACCTCTGCCGGTTATTTGAAACTTCTTTCAGATATTCGCACTGCGCTTCCAGATTGCGTTATTCGAACTACTTTCCTTACAGGTTTTCCGGGCGAAACTGAAAATGCAGCAAAAAATACACAAGAGTTTTTACGTTCTGCATTGCCTGACTGGTCTGGCTGTTTTCCGTATAGTCGTGAAGAAGATACTCCCGCTTATAATATGAAACCTAGAGTTTCGGCAAAAGTTTCTCAAAAGCGCGCTGCCATTCTTGAAGACATTCAGTCAGAAATTACTCAAAAGAAACTTGAAAAATATGTTGGACAGGAGCTTGATGTTCTTGTTGAAGAAATTATAGAAATTAATAAAGAAACTGCAGAAGATTTGTCGGAAGGACTTGCACTTGGTAGGGCATGGTTTCAGGCGCCGGAAGTTGATGGTTGTGTTGTAATTCGATATGACCGTGATGAAACAGTGGAAATGCAAAATGTAAAGCCTGGAAATGTAATTCGTGCAAAAATTCTTGCAACAACTGGAGTTGATTTAGATTCCCGCTACATTTCTTTAAAAAAAGCTTTTCCTGCAAATTCTAATCTTTTGTTTTTGTAATTTTGTTTTATTTGTCAGTAAATTGGGTTATAATAGAAAAATCGTATGAGAAAAAATATAGCCGTTTTAGTACCAGATTTTATGGTTGAACACTGTCGCGATTTTATTGAAGGTGTTCTTAAATATTTTAGAGAGAAAGATTATGCAATATATATTGCTAATACTCAGCGTAATTTTTATTCTCCTGGAATGTTCGAATATCAGTATTGGAATTCTCTGGAACTTCTAAAGTCAAAACAAATTGATGCTTATATTATTGCAACTGGAGTTTTTACTTCTGCACTTCCTTACGATGATGTTCGAAATATGGTAATTTCCCTAGGCGACAGGCCTATTGTTTCTGATTCTGTAGAATTAAATCTTCCAAATTCTTATAGTGTGCTTGCAGATTGTAAACAGTCTTATAAAGATATTGTTTCTCACCTTAAGCTTGAACATGGTTGTAAAAAAATTGCTTTTATGGCGGCAAATTCAACCGATTCGCAGGAGGCTCTTGAACGTTTTGAAGCTTTTAAAGCTGCACTTGAAGAAAATAGTCTTAAATTTTATGAAGAACTTGTTTTTGAAGGGGAGTTTACAGATTTTAAGGCTAAAAAGATTATTAAAGATCGATATAAAGATAAATCGCAAATTGATTTTGATGCTCTTGTAGCAGCAAATGATCTTATGGCTACAGGATGTATTACTGCTTTTGAAGAAATTGGCGTAAAAGTTCCGGCTGATGTAAAAGTTGTCGGATTTGACGATGCAGTTTTTGCTAGTCTTTCAAGTCCGCGTTTGTCGACGGTAAATCAGAATATAGTGAATAAAGGTTCTCGTTGTGCAGAAGTTGCTGAAATGATTTTAACTGGACAGGAAGTTGAACACGTAATAAAAACTCCGCTGTTTCCAATTTTCCGACAATCGTGCGGATGTATTCCTCTGACAAGTTACGAAATGGTTTATAAAAATTATCGTGGCAATATCTTTAATGAATCAAATATGAAAAGCGATTTGCTGCGTTTGTATCAAAATGAAGTGCTGGAACGTTACAAATACGGTTCGTTGCTCGATATTGTAAATGTTACAAATACGCTCAGACAGTTTTATTTTACAATGAACCTTGTAACTCGCGTAATGGAAATTACCGCAATGTCAGTGTGCCTTTTTGAAGAACCTGTTTATATAAATAAAAGAACCGGTTATGTTTTGCCAGATAAAGCTGAGTTATACATGTATTACAATTCCTGGACCGGAAAAGAATGTTTTAGACCGAATATCTTTTTTAATCCGAAAGAAGAAATCTGTCCAACTTATAAAGTGGAAGAATTTGGATTGCCGTTAATTGTTTATCCGATTTTTTCTGGTGAAGTTTATTACGGATATTTAGTTTGCAATGTTGAAAGAACCAATTTTAATGTTTATACGTTTAATCTTAAAATTTTAATTTCGTTTATTGCTAATTCAATTGAATATACTCGTAACCTTATTCAAACGGAAAAACTTTCTACAGAAAATTCAAAGCTTCTTGAAAATAATTCTGATTTGTACATGAAGTCTAAAACTGATGAATTGACAGGAATTTTAAACAGACGTGGATTTATGGAAATTGGTCAGCGAACAATCGACCTTATTCAGGAAATAGATTCGCCGGCTATTGTTTTCTTTGCTGACATGGATGGCTTGAAAGTAATAAATGATACTTACGGCCATGATATGGGTGATAAAGCAATAGTTTTGCAGAGTAAAGTATTGAAAAACGTCTTTAGAAAAAATGATATTATTGGTCGACTTGGCGGTGATGAGTTTGCAATGATTGGAAACGGAATGAGCATAAATGATGTTCCTTCAATCCGAAAGAAACTTGAAGAGGAATGTAAAAAGGTTTCCAAAGAAGAAAATCTTCCGTTTACGCTTTCTTTAAGTGTTGGCGCAGTTGATTTAGAAGCTTCAAGTATGCTCGCCAGACTTTTGACTGAAGCAGACAAACTCTTGTATAAAGAAAAACGGATAAAACATGGCGAACAGTAACGATTATCTTTCTGTTTTAAACGAAGAACAAAAAGCAGCTGTAATTCACGAAGGCAGCCCGTTGTTAATTCTTGCCGGTGCTGGTTCTGGAAAAACTCGCGTAATTACAACAAAAATAGCTTATCTTATTTCACAAAAAAATATTGAACCGTGGCAGATACTTTCTGTAACATTTACAAAAAAAGCTGCAAATGAAATGCGGGAGCGTGCAATTTTGCTTGAACCGCGTGCCGAAGATTGCCAGATAAGAACCTTCCATTCGTTTGGAAGCTGGTTTTTGCGAAAGTATTACGAACAGGCTGGTGTAGAACAATCCTTTACAGTTTATGATGAAGATGATATGGCCGTTCTTATTCGAAAAGCTGTTCCTGAACTTTCTACAAAAGAGGCAAAACTTGCAGTTCATCAAATCTCTCTTGCAAAAGATTATTGTCTTTTTCCGGAAGATGACCTTAGTGTTATTGGAAGTGAGTTTGATTTGAATGATATTTATACACGTTACCAGAATCGTTTGCGTTCTACTGGAAATGTTGATTTTGGTGATTTAATAATGCTGCCTGTTCGCATAATGGAACAAAATCCGGAAATTGCAGATTATATTCATGGGCGTTTTCGCGTAATAATGGTTGATGAATATCAGGACAGTAATATTGCTCAGTATAAATTGCTTCAAGCTCTTGCTGGCCCAGAAACGTATGTCTGTGTAGTTGGTGATGATGATCAGTCTATTTATCATTTCCGTGGTGCAGAAGTTCAGAATATCCTTTCTTTTCCAGATAAATTTCCTGGAACTCAAATAATCCGATTGGAACGTAATTACCGTTCAACTTCAAGAATTCTTGAGGCAGCTTCACTTGTTGTAAAAAAGAATCAAAACAGACTTGGAAAAACTTTAGTTGCTGACCGAGGAGACGGGGGAAAACCGGTTCTTGCTTTTTTAGGCGACCAGAACGAAGAAAGTCAGTTTTGTGCAAATCTTATTCAAAAAAGTTTGTCTGCACAAGGTAATCAAAAAGCTGAATATAAAGACTGGGCAATTTTGTACCGTACAAACGCCCAATCCCTTGGATTTGAAAAAGAATTTCTTCATAAGAAAATTCCGTACGTTGTAGTAGGCTCTTTAAAATTCTATGAACGTGAAGAAATTAAAGATGCGCTTGCTTATTTGTCAATTTGTGCAAACCAGAAGGATGAAATCAGCTTTAGAAGAGTAATTAATAAACCTTCGCGCGGTATTGGCGAAAAAACTCAAGATAAAATTATGGAAACGGCAATTGATTCATCCGTTCCTGCCGGTCAAACTCCCGTTTATAAAAACTTAATTGAAACTACAAGACAGGTTTCGGTTTCTTTTTCTAAAAAAGCAAAAGAAGGTGCTGAAACTTTTGTAAAACTATTCGATACTGTTTTGAATTGTTTTGATGAAAGTAAAAAACTTGCAGATTTTGTTGAAAGAGTAATAAAAGATTCTGGCCTTGATGAGTATCATAAAGCTTCCGATGAAATTGAAGGTACTACTCGAGTTGCAAACCTTCAGGAACTTGTAAATAGCGCTGTTCCGTATGCGTGCACGCTGCAAGGACTTTTGGATTTTTTGGATTCTATAAATCTTGACCGCTCGCTTGAGTTACAGGAAGGTGAAAAAACTGATAACGCAGTAACTCTTATTACTCTGCACAATACTAAAGGTTTGGAATACAATAGAGTAATAATTACTGGTCTAGAAGAAGGTGTTTTTCCGCGTCAGGATAAAACTGGTGCGGACCTTGAAGAAGAAAGACGTTTGTTTTATGTTGGTATTACACGTGCGCGCGATGAATTATATGTAACATCTACAAGTAAACGTTGTTTATATGGAAACTGGCAGTACATGAGACCGAGTCAGTTTATAAAGGAAGGTGCTAAGGCGTTTTCTGTAATTGGACGAGCTCCGTTTGGTTTTGGCAGCAATTCTTTTGAATCTGCGGATAGTGGTGGAGTGGAAGATGAATTAGCTCAAAAGTGGAAAAAAGGTACAAAACTTTTTCATGATGACTGGGGTGAAGGATACATTGTTTCCCAGTCGGTTAATGGCGAAGAACTGGTAATTGAAGTGCAGTTTGGCGGTGGTTACAAAAAGAAATTTCTGCCAAAGTATCAGGCAAAAAGTCTTACCATTATTAAGGATTAAGATCTGGGAGAGAAATTAAAATGGCTAAGGAAAAGTTTCGAATAGGGCTTTTAATTGATTATGCTATTTCAGAATATTCAAACCTACTTATTGAAGGAGTTCAGAATGCTTGTAAAGATTTTGATGTTGAATTCCTGATTTTTGTAATGGGTGAGTTACACAGTTTAAATAAACCTTATGAATATCAATATTTAGCAATAAATGCACTTGTAACGAAAAATAATCTGGATGGAATTATTATGACATCTGGAACGCAAATGCATTACCTTTCTAAAGAGGAACTTACATCATATATTAAATCTTTTAATCCGCTGCCTGTAATAAATATTTCAGTAGAAATTCCGCCCATACCTTCAATTACCGTTGAATGTTACAAAGCTTACAAAGCAATTATTGATGAATTGATAGATAATCAGGGATGCAAAAAATTCTTCATTGTTGGTATTCGCGGAAACTCCATGGAAGGAAAAACCCGTACAAACTATATTAAACAAATACTTGCAGATAAAAATGTGCCTTCAGAAAATATTCATTACATTAAAGCGGATTTTAATTATGCGTCGGCTTTAGATGAACTTGAAGCTTATGTAAATGAACACCGTGATGTCAGTTTTGACGCAATTTTTGCCATGAACGATGAAATGGCTTTTGCCTGTGTTGATTTTTGCCGTTCGAATGGATTGCAAGTTCCTGAAGATGTTGTAATTGTTGGTTTTGATGATTTACTCCGCGATTCGTATTCAAATCCGACGTTAACTACAATTACGCAGGATATTCCAACACAAGGGTATACGGCTCTTTTAAGTTTGAGAGAAATTCTTGAAGACAGGCCTGCTACAGTTGTAAAATCGCTTGAAGCAAAAGCTATTTTTAGACAGTCAACACAACGAAAGCCTTATAAAGAAACGTTGAAAGAACAGCCGCATGTTTTAGTTGATGTAAACGGAGAAAAGAAAAACAACAATGTGTTTACGGCAACGGAATGGTATTCAAAACGTAATCAGCTTTATCACATTACTTCATTTTATACAGATATGCAGACTGGAATGTCTACTGCTCAGTTAAAAAGCAGATTAAACAGGGATTTGATGGATTTTGGAATTACTGCCTGCGCTATTGTAATTTATAATCCGCCAGTAGAAATGCCAACTCCCTACGATTATTTTAATTTGCCACATAAAGCGGAAGTTTTTACAGCTTACGATTATTATACTAATTATGATAGTACAAAGGATAAAAAGAAGATAAAGTTTGATCCGAATGAAACGCTTTTACCTGAAGGAATTATTCAATTTTCTTCCGAAGGGGTTTATCTGTTGTCGCTTTATCATAATACGCTGCAGTTTGGTTATATTATTTACCGGCCAGGTTCTTATGACGTTGCAATTTACGATTTACTTTCAAAAATCCTAGCAACAATTCTTTCTTCGAGCTATTCGTTTGCTCAGGTTCATAATGAGGAAATTAAATTTAAGAAAAAATCTACGCAGCTTAATGAAATTGCAAGAACTGATGAACTTACAGGGCTTTTGAACAGACGTGGACTTTTTGATCTTGGTCAAACAACGTTAAAGTTTGCAAAAACAATGAATCAGAGCGGAATTATTGTTTATTGCGATATGGACGGATTAAAAAAGATAAACGATACCTATGGTCATGAAGCAGGTGATAAAGCCATTATAGCGGAAGCTTCAATTTTGCGTTCAAATTTCCGTTCAAACGATGTTGTTGCAAGAATTGGTGGTGATGAATTTGCAATAATAAGTCCGGGATTAAATTCCGAAGCTTTTACTCGTATTAAAAATCAAATTGAAGCCGATTGCGAAAAATGGGAAAAGGAAAATGATATTCCCTACAAACTTTCAATTAGTATGGGTGTTGTTCCATATCCTTCAGAAAAAGATGGCTATACAATTACTTCATTGCTTGCTGAAGCTGATATCCGATTATACGAAGAAAAACACTTAAAGAAAACTTTATAAAATTGTGTTTATTTCCAGTCACGTTGAATGTAAGTTGCTCTTGGTCTTGCAGTAATGTCTACGCGACGGTTTTGTGCACGACCTTCTTCAGTGCTGTTGTCTGCAATTGGCATAGTTCCACCATAACCTTTGTAGGTGAATAAAGATTCTGGAAGCCCTTCATCAATAAGAGCTTTCATTACGGTTCGGGTTCGTTCAATAGAAAGATTAAGCTGGCCTTTCGGTTTTCCAACATCAGCGGTGTGTCCTTCAACTAAAATGGTGTATCCGTCATCTGTCAAAAGCTTTTTAAGATTTTCAGCAATAACTTCAATTCGTGGTAATTCACTTGGAAGAAGCTCAGGAGAATCCGGATAAAAATTTAAGTCTACAGAGAAGAGAATTCCATCAATAGAATCGGAAATTGTAATGTTTGGAACTTTGTTTTCATAAAAATACTGTTTAATCGTATTATATTTTACGTAGTATGATTCATCCTTTTCTGGTGTGGCAATATCGTAAATAAGATTTTCCTTGTCCAGAAGAATAATCACTTTACCTTGTTTTAAAAGTTCAACGTTTTGCGGCACTGTAAGAATTTTAAGAGCATCTGCGTGCTTAATTACAGGGTCAGTTCTGTTTCGGCCGTAAACTTGTGTGGCCTTAATGTATAAAGGGTCTGCTCCAATTCGGTCATCATAATTAGAAATGTCATCAGAATAATGAAAACCTGTAAGTCCCATTTCTTTTACAATTTCTGGATTTGCGGAATTTTTTTCATAAACAACATTCATCTGTTCGTCCCAAATCATTGGAAAAAAGCAAGGATAAATATTGCTTGAAACGTATTCTCCGTGAACCGGATATGAACCGCGGGCGTCAATAATAATTCCTGTATATGGACGTGAAGCAATCATGTCAATTGGAGTTGCAGTTGAGTATGCTGTTTTGTGACGTACGAGAAGACTGCCTAAATTATTAATGTTTGTTGTGTTTTCAGTTTTGAGAGTAAGTAAATCTTGTGCAAATACATCTGGAGTTTTGTAGCCGTTCATAATAAAGTGATAAACGTCATCGAGCGTAATTCTGTCTTCAATTACCATGTCGGAAAGGGTTGTGTTTGAATCGTTGTAAAGGGCAAGAAGTGGTGGCTGAATAAGTTGTGCCATTTTTGATTTGATTTGTGCCGAAGCATTTTTCTTTCCAGAAGGCATTTCTATGTTAGCTTTTTTAGTATCGAGCGAAATATTTGAAATAAAATTACGGGTAATCCAGTTGATTCTACTTGTAGACTGAATTGTTCCGTTTTGTGCGAAAATAATCGAAGTTAAGAAGAGGCAAAGCGCAACACTAAAATTTCTCTTAATAAACATATACATTCCTTAATTGGTATAGTGGCTGCCAAAACAATGCAAACAATGCAAAATTTTATAAAAGGCCTACTTCTTTTTCGGCTTATTTTTTTGGAATATAAAGAGTTTTTCCAATTTTTAGAATGGCATTTTCGTTTATTCCGTTTAATTCGCAAATTGCACTTACGGTAACTCCATAGCGGCGCGAAATGGACCACAGTGAATCACCTGCAACGACTGTATATTTGAACGGAAAGTCGATTGGTTCAATTTTTGCCAGAGCATCTTTGGCTGAGTTTTCCATTCCTAAAGGCAGACGGATTTTTGAAGTTTTGGAAGGGTGGGTAAAGCCCATAATAAATGATGGATTTAGGTTTTTGAGAGTTTTTTCGTCCATGCGCATTTCACGGGCGAGCTGCGAAATAGAGTAGGCTTTGTTTACTGTAAGGTAGTCAAATGTGGCATTTTTTTCGTTGTCTAAAAGTTCGTATTCTTCGTCGTGAGATGGAAGGTTTAGCCCGTAATATTCGCAGTTTATTACAAGGTCTGCAATGGCTAAAAGTTTTGGAACGTACATTGCCGTTTGGTTTGGAAGAATATGATTGTCTACTAAATACCAGAAATCTTTTACTCCGCCTTTTTTTATATATTTGTTCATTGCGCCAACTCCGCAATTATACGCTGCTATTGCTATAAGCCAATCTTGAAAATAATTATAATTGTCCGTAAGTTTTTTTAGTGCTGCGTCTGTAGACTTCCACGGATCCAGACGTTCATCAACATAATCATTCAATTCCAGAAAAGGTTTTACACTGTTTGCCATAAACTGCCACATTCCAATTGCGCCAGAACGTGAAACAGCATTTGTTTTGTAGTTTGATTCAACAACCGGCAGATATTCGAGAATTTCGGGCAATTCAAGTTCCTGTAAACATTTTCTGACATAAAGTCTGTAAGGCATTGCAGTTTCAAGATATGAAGAAAGAAGCTTTGACCATTTTTCAGTAAGATACATTTGTCGGAATTTTTCAACTTCTGCTCTGTCCATCCCATTAAACGGAATTTCAATATATTCAATTTTTTTTTCAGTTTCTTGAGATGCCGCTTCCGCTGGTATTTCAACTTTCGCCTCGCCAAAAGCATTCATTTCGTCAGTTGATTGTGCCTTGTCAGCATTTTTCGCTTTGTCAGAAATTTCTGTCGCCGCCGGTATTTCAGCTTCCTCCGGAACTAAAGCATCCGCCTCGCCAGCAATTTTCCCTTCGCCAGACTCTGTGAAAACCATCTGCAGGTTTGTGTTCGTTTCATCAGTAATAATCAATTCTTCATTATTTTCGCTCCAGCAAAAACTTGAAAAAAAGAGAAAAACTGTAAAAGTAAAAAGAAGTTTTCGGTTCATTAAAGTTTGTTTCCCATATAAATGCCGGCCCATTCCCAATTTCCATGGATATCAGGGTCTACCGGGAAATCAACTTTGCGGAAATACAAATACCAGATTGAAACGTAATTGTTCCAACCCCAAGTACGAAGATAAGCTTCATTTGGATTAGAATCTTCATCAAGAGTGTCATTAAAGCGGATTCTGTTTCCACGCATCCACGCTCGCATTGACATTTCTTCCTGAGAGTTTGCGTCTGTTTCATCCTGCTTCCACGACATCATAAAGAAGTTAACTTTTGCTTTATATTTATCAAGTGTACGCCAGTCGTAATTTCGGATTGCCTTTTTTACTGCTTCTTCAAGTTCTGGTAAACTTTCGAATGTCCAGTCTTTAGAAGAATTGTTAAAATCAATCATGTGGCGTGCGTTTTTATATGCGTCAGGTTCACCTGGAATTTGAATAGTAGTTGCATCCGGCTGTTCAAGAAATAAATCGTAAGTTTTAAGAGCCTGATCCCACTGATTATCTTTTTCGTATTCCATTGCAAGGCGAAGATAAAGTTCTGTTGTGTTTACATTCTGAGGAAAACGGCTGATAAGTTCATTAAAGTATTTGATTCTGTGAGCTGGTGTTTTACTAATCTGAATAAGATTTTGAAGACACAAAAAATGAATTGAATTACCTTTTACAAGCAAATCCTGACACTGTTGCAAAATACGGTCAAAGTAATATTCAGCAATAGGTTCTGCTCCAGTTGAAAGGTAAGCATAGGCTGTCATCAAAAGCCAGTAAGAATTGTACATATCAGTTGGATTTTCTTCTACCCAAGAAGTGAGGAAAAGAATTACACCTTGATAATCTTTTTCGGCCAGGTAGTTATTTGCCATTTGATTTATAATTGCATAACGTTGTTTATCAGTAAGCTGTTCTGTTTCCAGAAGCTCTTTAAGTTGCGTCTGATTATTTGAAATTAGCGAAGATTTTTCTGTGTTCTGCTCTGCTTTACATGCCGACAATAAAAGTGAATTGATGCACAAAAAAACAAGAAATAATTTTTTTAATTTCATGTTTTTGAATTTACCATGTTGATTTGTTATTGTAAAGATTAAATTTTATGGGTATTATTATTTAAAAAAGAAAGGAAGGGAGATATGGCTAATAAAGGTACAAAAGTCTTAAACATTTTTATAGGTTTTGGTACAGTTTTTTTCATTGCCGTTTGCATTATTGCTTTTCTTAAGGAAGAGCTTCTTTCAACAAATTCCGTAGTAACAATCATTTTATTGCTTCAGATTCTTCTTGGAGCTTTTATTGTAAATACCGCAATTCTTCTTACCAAAAAGGCTTATCAGTTTTTCCTTGGATTGATAATTGGTGGGTGGGGAATTTTACTTTACCTTATGCATTTTTCACTTCCGTTTACAATGTATCAAATGTGGCCTGTGTTCTTGCTTCTTGCCGGTATTTTTTTATTAATTGCCGGAATATATAAATACAAAAAGTTTAAATATGGTTTTGGAATACCTTCAATTGTTTTAATGATAATGGCAATCTGGTATATGATGTTTTCTTTCAAAATTATCAAGATTCCGTTTTCAATTGTTTCTACAGTTCTAGGACCAGCATTTATGTTTCTTATTGGCGTTGGACTTATTGTTTTCTTTTTTGTGCAGCAGAAGCATTCCGAGTTTGTTGTTCATGATGAAGATAGAGGAACGTTTGAGGATGAAGAAATTGATCATCCACAATTAGGAAAATAGATTTGTTTAAAAGGGTAAAATCAGCTGAAAAATATATTTTTCTCTCAATAGTGCTTTTCCTGCTTACGCCTGGACAATCGTTTGCTGCTAAAAAGAAAAAAGTTAAGGCAGAAGATGGGCAGGTAAAGGCAACTTATGAAAAAACAGAGAAAAAGAAGCCTCCAAAAACTGAAGAAAAACCTGCCGTTGAAGTTGAAGCACCTGCAACTGAAAGCCCTGCTCAGACTGTAAAGCTTCCATCACAAAAGAGAACTTTTTTTTATAAAATAGATTCCTCAATTGTTGCTGATGTTGAAAATGGTTCTCCACAGTCTTTGCGCCAGGCTATGACAAAAATCCGCAAAAATGAATCAGAATATGATGAAACTGAAAAAGTATTAATTGCAGTTTCAACTCAAATAATGAAAACTTTATGGCCGTCTGAAAAAATCACCTGGGAAACCTTTGAAGTTTCAAATCAGAATCCATATCTTGGTGCAATAGAATCAGCTGAAATGGGCGTATTTGATACAAGTACCGGAAATACAGATTTTTTAACAACAATACTTCCTGCAATAGTGCTTTTAAAACCAACAGCCAGTGAATCTGTATATGAAAGTTGCGAAGTTGCTATTAAAAAAGCTCTTGAGTTGAATAAAGAATCGGTTTTTGCTAATTACCTTTACGGTGTAGTTAGTGAAAAAACTTCTAAATACGATTTGGCAGAAACTTCATATAAAATTGCTTACGAAAAAACTGAAAATAACCGCGAAACTGCCCTTGCATATTCTCGCGTACTTCGCCAAAACGGAAAACTTGATCTTGCTGCCACAGTAATGAATAATCTTTCACAGTCAGATCCGAACAGTGTAGAAATTTTAAAACAAAATGCATATATTGCTTTTGCAAAAAAAGATTTTGATAGTGCAGAACAGTATGTTGGCCGTGTTTTACAGCAGACTCCAAATGATTTGGAATTTGTATTGCTTCGTGCAAAAATTCTCATTGAAAAAAATGATTACATACATGCAGTTTCGCTTCTGGACGTTTATGCACGGCAAGATGATTCTTCTATTGATTATTTACTTCTTCGTGCAAAAGTTCAGCTTGATTGGAGTAAGAATACAACTGCCGCTACAGAAACTGTAGAAAAAGCATTGCAGATTTATCCTGATAATCCTGAAGCTCTTATGTTTGCTGCTAGAATTTCTTCAATGACCGATTCTCCTGTAGCTGGTCAGTATGCGGATGATTTAGCGGCTAAGGTTCTTGCAAAATATCCGGATAATCAATCAGCCTTAAGTTATGCGCTTGAAGGTTTAACTCAACGTGAAAATTGGTCGGAAGCATATGCTATAAGTAGTCGTTTAAGTGCTGCAACTGATGTATCTGCGGAAATTATTACAAAGCATGTTTCAATTTGTTTAAAACTTGGTAAAAATACAGAAGCTTTTGATTTTGCTAAAAAAATGCTGGATAAAAATCCAGAGAATGAAGAAATTTTGCAGGCATACATTCTGGCTTTTTCTCAAAATGGAAACCGAGATGCAGTGTTAAAATATATTGATTCTTTAATGCCAAATGCAACTTCTAAAATGAAAAGTTATTTGTATTATAGAAGAAGTTATTTACAGTTAACAGAGGATTCAGCTCTTGCAGATTTACGTTCGTCACTTATTTCGAATCCTCGCAATTCTGATGCTTTGTTCCGTTTGTATGAAATTTACTACGGAAAAGAAGATTACCGTAAAGCACAATATTATTTACGTCAGGTTGTTGCCATCAATCCAAACGATACTTCTGTAAAAAAATTAAACGAAGCTCTCACAAAACTCATAAAATAGTTCGTAAGCAAAACTACGTTATTGCGAGCCACAGACGAATCAATCCATAAAAATTTTCCATTGATTACTCATACAATTTAATGTATAATAGATAGACTGATTTTGTAATCAGATTTTAAAAATAATTAGGATGGAAATGTATATGTCATTCGTACCATTTTTACAAGCTGCTGGTGCCGCTCCTAGTGCTTCTGCTACTGGTTCACTTGCAGGTTCAATGATACCTTTTTTGCTTATCATTGTTATCTTTTATTTCTTTTTAATTCGTCCACAGAATAAGAAACAGAAAGAAACTGAGAAAATGCTTAAAGCATTAAAGAAGGGAGATAAGATTATTACTATTGGTGGTATTCATGGAGTAATCTCTTCTGTAAAAGAAAACACTGTTGTCGTAAAAGTTGATGATAACTGTAAAATTGAATTCAATCGTTCGGCAATTTCTACTGTAGAATTGTCTGACGAAGAAAAAGCTAAAATTGCGGCAGAAGCAGCTGCAAAAAAAGCTAATAAAAAATCAAAAAAATCTTCAGAAAAAGCAGAAGAAAAAGAAGAAAAATCTGCTAAAGATGAAGAATAATTGGGGTTAATAAAAAAATGAACAAACGTACACGTTTCGTCATTCTTCTTGCAGTTCTTGCTATCTGTTTTGTTTTCCTCTGGCCTTCAATCAGCTGGTACGGTAGAACACCAAAAGAAGTTCAGGCTCTTGCTTTGGGCTCAACAGAAAATATCAAGGATTTTGCAACTGCAAAAGCTGCAGAAGATGTTCGCACAATTAAAGCTATTGCAAAGGATAATTCATCAGCTGTTCTTGGTGATGAATATTCATGGATTGAAAAAGATGTAGCCAAGAGATACAAGACTCTTGATCAGAAAGTTCCTGAAGAATTGACAGTTAAAGATATTCTTTCTGTTTATGACAGCGAATTGGAATTTATGAATGTATTCCAGGCTCGCTACCGTGATGAAATTCTTAAGGCTAAAAAGTATTACGAAAATTCTGTAAAACTTGGTCTTGATTTGTCTGGTGGTATGAACGTTATTGTAAAAGCAGATTTGGATGCAGCTCTTGCTTCAATGGGCGATGCTGTTGCTTCTGAAAATGCTGCAGACTTCAAAAAAGAAGCTATGGCAAATGCTATTGAAAATCTTTCAAGCCGTATCGATAAATTCGGTCTTACTTCTCCTGTAATTCGTCAGCAGGGTGATGACCGTATCTATATTGAAATTCCAGGTGCTGCTCAGGCAGATGCAATCAATACATTGATTATGGGTAAAGGTATTTTGAACTTCCGTTTGGTAGATAATGAAGCTACAATGGTATTCAAAACTTACTATAATCAGCATCCAGCTTCTACATTTAATGCTGCTGGTGAATTGATGGATAAATCAATTATTCCAGAAGATTGTGAAGTATTTGGTGTTTATACAAAAGATGAATATGGTCTTGATGAACGCTATGACTGGCTTGTTGTAAAGAAGGAAGTTGCTTTGGACGGTCAGCATGTAAAATCTGCTGATGTTCGTGCAGATGAGTTTACAAATCAGCCTGAAGTTTGCTTCAATTTGGATGCAGAAGGTGCTGTAATTTTTGGTGACTTTACTGGTGCTCACGTTGGTGAAAATCTTGCTATTGTTAGTGATAACAAAGTTAAATCTAACGCACGTATTCAGACTGCAATTACTGGTGGTTCAGTTTCTTTGTCTGGTGGATTCAGCTACGAAGAAGCTAACAACATTAAGAAGGTTCTTCAGTCAGCTTGGTTGAACGTTCCTCTTGAAGTTGAAAGTCAGCAGGTAATTGGTGCTTCTCTTGGTGAAGCTGCAATTCATCAGGGAATTATGGCTATTATCCTCGGTCTTAGCTTGATTCTTATCTTTATGTTGATTTTCTACAAGGCTTCTGGTATCAACGCTGTTGTTGCTCAGATTTTGAACTTGTATATTATGTTCGCAGTTCTTTCTGCTTTCAATCTTACACTTACACTTTCTTCTATTGCCGGTATGATTTTGACAATCGGTATGGCCGTAGATGCTAACGTTTTGGTATTTGAACGAATTAAGGAAGAATTAAGACTTGGAAAGAGTCGTGCAGTTGCTATTTCAATGGGTTTTGATAACGCATTCTGGGCAATTATGGACTCTAACATCACTACATTCATTGCTGCTATCTTCTTGTCACAGTTAGGAACTGGTTCTATTCAGGGATTCGCTGTTTCATTGGCAATTGGTGTTGTTTCATCTGTATTCACAGCATTGTTCGTATCTCGCTTAATGTTCGACTTCGACACAGATGTTATGCATGCTAAGAAAGTTAGCATTGGTTGGGGGATTAAACAATGAAATCATTAAAGTTTAATAAAGGATTTGTTCCTGCAACTATTATCAGTTGTGTTCTTATTATTTTGGGAATTGTTGGTTTCTGTACAAAAGGAATCAACCTTGGTTTGGATTACAAGCCAGGTCTTATTGAGGAAGTTCGTGTAGCTAATCCTGTTGCAGAAATTACATATGCTGGTTCTGCTAAAATCACTATTGATTTATCTGCTGGACAGATGGATTTGGTTATTTCTGGTACTGGTGCTGCTAACGAAACACGTTCTTTCAATTTTGCAGAATTTACAACAGTTTCTGCTTTGGCTACAGAAGTAAATAAAGTAAATGATGTTAACATGAAAGCAATTGACGGTTCTTATGATACAACAAAATTGTTCTTGAACTCTGCAGTTACTAATCAGTTGACAAATGCTTCTTTATATATTTATCCTGCTGGAACTTCAGAAATTACAACTGATGACTTGCGTGATGCTCTTGGTAACGAAGGTGTTAATATTAAACAGCTTGGTTCTGGTGCAGATGCTTCTTATCAGATTCGTATGGGCGTAAATGCTGACGAAGCTCAGAATAATTTACAGGCTCAGGTAAATGAAAAGCTTTACAGTTCTTTTGGAAAACAGAATGTTGCAATTGTAAAAACAGACTTTATTGGTTCTGGTATGTCTAAATCAACAACTACAAAATCAATTATTATGTTTGTTTGTGTAATTCTTTTAATCTGGTTGTACGCTGCAATTCGTTTCCACTGGGACTTCGCTCTTGGTTCTGTAATTGCTTTGATTCACGATACATTGATTATGTTTACTTTCATCATCTGGACTGGAATGGAATTCTCTACAACAACTTTGGCTGCAGTTCTTACAATTGTAGGTTACTCAATCAACGCTACTGTAGTTATTCTTGACCGTATTCGTTACAACTTGAAGATGATGCCAGAGGTAAAATCTTTCAATGAAATCTTGAATCAGTCTTTGAGTGATACTCTTGTACGTTCTATTTTAACAACTGTTACAACATTATTTGCAGTTATTTCTTTGTATGTTTTCACTACTGGAAGCATTAAAGACTTCTCTCTTGCATTGATTGTTGGTTTAATTAGTGGTATGTATTCATCAATCTTTATTTCAAGCGCATTCATTTCTGCTTGTCGTAAAAATTGGAAACCAGAATTTGGTGTTCATCACTCACTTAAAACAGTAACTGCTGAAGACTAAGTTTTTTAGTATGTAAATTCAAGGCGCCTTCGGAAGGGGGCGCCTTTCTTTTTTTTAACGCAGATTGCGCAAATCTTTTAAAAAATGATATTATAGTTGTATGGAAATAATCCGTGCTTCTGTTATAGGGTTTTGTTTTGGAGTTAGGCGTGCTGTTGAACTTGCGCAAAAGGCTCTGAATGACAATAATGAAAATACAGTTTATTCGTTAGGTCCGCTTATTCATAATGAAAATGCCCTAATGTCTTTAGAAAAAAAAGGACTTAAAACTGTAGAAGAAAAAGATATTTCTATTATTCCAGATTATGCTACAGTAATTATTCGCGCACATGGAGTTTCTCCAAAAGTAACTGATGTGCTTGAACAGAAAAAATGTAAAATTATTGATGCAACTTGTCCACGTGTAAAAGCAAGTCAAAAAACAGTAGAACGTTATTCAAATCAAAATGATTATGTTATTTTAACTGGTGATAAAAATCATGGAGAAGTAATTGGAATTGCAGGATTTGCAGGAAAAAACTTCTGCCAGATTCAAAATTTTGAAGAAGCTAAAGAATTTGAATTAAGTGATTCTGAAAATAAAAATATTATCCTTTTAAGCCAAACGACTTACAGTCCTACAGAATTTGAAAAAATTGAACAATTATTCAAAAATAAATTTAAAAAACTTGCAGTAATGAATACAATTTGTCCGGCAACAAATGAACGGCAAAATGCACTTTTGGAATTATGTAAAAAAGTTGAAGGGGTATTAGTAATTGGTGGAAAAAATTCTGCAAATACAAAAAGACTTTTTCAAACAGCACAGGCAAACTCCACTATTGCCGCTCATATCCAAACTTCCGAAGATATACCTCCAGTTTTTTATACGCTAAAAAAAATAGGCATAACTGCAGGCGCAAGCACTCCCGACGAAATAATTGAACAGGTTGAACAAGAGCTGATAAAATCCTAATTGATATTATTTTAATTTTTATGATATAATTTTCGATTATGAGTAGATGTTTTGCAATGTTAAAACCAGGTGTAGTAAATCGTCGCCTGGTAGGTGAGGTAATTGAACGCCTCGAGAAAAAAGGATTAAAAATTATTGGAATGAAAATGGTTCATCCGTCAAGAGAATTGGCTGAAACACATTATGCTGAGCATAAAGGAAAACCATTTTTTGACGGTTTAGTTAACTATCTTACATCAGGTCCTGTTGTAGCTATGGTTTTGCAGGCTGATGATTGTGTTGCTATTACAAGAAAATTAGTTGGTAAAACAAAACCTTCTGAGGCTGAGCCAGGAACAATTCGTGGAGATTATTGTATTCATACAGAAAGAAATATAATCCATGCTTCTGACAGTGATGAAAGTGCTGCTAGAGAAATTGCTTTGTGGTTTAAAGATGAAGAAATTTTTGATTGGGACGATTGTGAAAACGGTTGGTATTAATCAATAATCGTTATCTGGTGGGAACATATTATGGAAAGTAAATCAGTTGGAATTATTGGTGGTGGTGCTTGGGGTACAGGTTTAGCACAAGCACTTGCTCGCGGAAATCATAAAGTTCAGATTTGGGCTTTAGAAGATGATGTTGTTGATTCAATAAATAATGAACACGAGAACAAACGTTTTCTTCCGGGATATAAACTTTCGCCTACTATTACTTGTTCCAATGATATAATTGAAGTTGCTTCAAACAAAGAGTTTTTAATAATAGCTTCACCTTCCATGTTCCTGGCCAGTACATTAAAAAAAATTGTAAACGTTCCATCAATTGCAGATGGTTCAACAGTTATTGCTTCACTTACAAAAGGTTTTGTTCCAGCTGAAACAGGTCCTAAACTTATTCTTGAAACAATGGAAGAAAATCTTCCGGAAGTTTATAAAGATTGTACAGTTTATGTTGCTGGTCCAAGTCATGCAGAAGAGGTTGCCCTTGGTAAAATTACTGGTCTTGTAGCAGCTTCTTTAAATCCGAAAAATTCAATTAAGGTACGCGAATTACTTAGAGTTCCAGGATTGATGGTTTACTCTAGTTTTGATGTTATTGGCGTTCAAATTTGTGCGGCTGCTAAAAACGTTATTGCTGCTGTTTATGGCGCAATGGATGCAATTGCAGAAACAAGTGATATTGTAGGCGATAATACGGAATCGCTTTTACTAGCTGCCGGATTAAATGAAATACAAACTTTAGGTTTTGCAATGGGTGCAACTCATGCTGAAACTTTTACATCGGTTAGTGGTGTTGGTGATTTAGACGTTACATGTAAATCAAAATACGGTAGAAACAGACGTTTTGGTCAGGATATCGTAAAAACCGACATGCTTTCAAAGTTCAAAAATATTGACGATTTAATTGCTAATGTAGGAAAAATCGGTTATTTGCCGGAAGGTGCAATAGCCTGTAAATATGTTCATCAGATTTCTCTAAAAAAAGATTTAAAACTTCCGTTATGCGATGCTTTATATAAAGTTTTAAATAAAGAATATTCAGTTGATGAAATGGTAAAACAATTATTAAAGCTGTAAGGAATAAACAATGTTAGAAAAAATCACAAGTACATTTAGCGGAATAGTAAAAAAATTAAGCGGTAAATCTACTATTACCGAGAAAAATATCGAGGATGCAGTAGAAGAAATAAAAATGGCTCTTCTTGAAGCTGATGTAAACCTTCGTGTTGTACGTCGCTTTGTAAATTCTACTGTTGAAGAAGCTAAAGGTGAAAAAGTTCTTAAAGCAGTAGATCCTGGCCAGCAATTTACAAAAATAATTTATGACAAAATGGTTGCAATGCTTGGTGATACTAAGCAGGATTTGCACTTAAAAGGTCCGGATACACAATCAGTTATTTTAATGCTTGGTCTTCAGGGTGCTGGTAAAACAACCGCAGCTCATAAACTTGCAGCTCGTTTAAAAAAGGAAGGAAGAAATCCGCTGCTTGCAGCCTGTGACCTTGTTCGTCCTGCTGCTGTAGAACAACTTTCTCAGCTTGGAGAAAAAATTGGCGTTCCAGTTTACAAAGAAAATAATAAGGATGCCGTAAAAAATGCAAAAGATGCAATTGATTTTGCACGTAAAAATGGAAACGATGTAATTATTATAGATACTGCTGGTCGTCTTCAAATTGACGAAGAAATGATGGCCGAACTCGTAAAAATTAAAAAGGCCACAGACCCGGTTGAAGTTCTTCTTGTTGCAGATGCAATGACTGGTCAGAATGCTGTAGATATTGCTAAATCTTTTGATGAACAGCTTGGTTTGACAGGAGTTATTCTTACAAAGTTTGACTCAGACGCCCGTGGTGGTGCAGCCCTTTCTCTTAAAACTATTACTGGAAAACCAATTTTATTTATTGGTACTGGTGAAAAAACTGAAGATTTTGAAATTTTCCATCCTGAACGAATTGCCAGCCGTATTCTTGGTATGGGGGATGTTGTTTCCCTTGTAGAAAAAGCTCAGGAAACTGTGGATGCTGAAGCTGCTATGAAAATGGCAAAAAAACTTCAGCGTAATGAATTTACTTTGCAGGATTATCTGGAACAATTCCAGCAGGTAAAAAAGATGGGAAATATGCAGTCAATTATGGATATGATTCCTGGAATGAGCGGAATGGATGCTTCTCAAATGGATTTAAGTTCTCTCAAGAAAAATGAAGCTATTATCCAGAGTATGACATATAAAGAAAGATTAAATCACTTAATAATTGGTCCTAGCCGACGTAAGAGAATTGCAAAAGGTTCTGGAACTTCTGTTGCTGATGTTAATAAACTTTTAAAACAGTTTGAAAAAACTAAACTGATGATGAAAAAAATGAGCAGAAATAAAGGTATGCAGAATCGTATGATGAATCAGATGGGTATTGATCCAAGTGCAATGGCCGGACTTGGCGGTGCCGGTGGTTTAGGTGGCGGACTTCCTGCAGGTATGGATTTGAACAGCCTTAAAGGTATGGACATGAAAAAACTGCAGGAATTGGCAAAACGTTTTAGATAAACGCTTCAAATAATCAATTTACTACTATTATATTAGCAACTCTTCCATCTTCTGCATAAATTTTTTGCGGATTTGTGTTATCCAAAACTGGCGTAAGTCCTAAATAATAAGTGTAGTAATATTTTCCGGTTGGAAGAGGTAATTCAAGTTCGTAAAGACCTGGAGAGGTTTCTGTTAATTCGTAAATCCAAGGGTCCCAGTTTGTAAAAGTTCCGGCAAGACGAATGGTTTGTCCGCAATCCCCTTTATAAATAAAATGAACACAATCGTTTTCTGTTGGAGCTGTAAAGATTTTTATGCTGCCAGGGTCTTCTATTTTAGAAAAATAAAGATTTACGGAATCATCATAAATTTTATTTGGATTATACGGATCTGTGGTCCATAATCCGTCCATAATAAGTCTGTACGTAATTGAAGTAAATTTATGCTGACGTTTGTAACAGTAGAACATGTGTTGACGGGTTACGTTTCCATCGTCGTCGGTGTGTGTAAGAATTTGAAACGGATGAATTGTCTGATAATTTTCAAAATCGAAGACAATTCCTACGTGGCGATTATTAACGTCTGCGGTGAAAATAATATAATCGTCGGTAATAATTGGTGCACATGGTTTTTCAATTTCGTGCAACAATAAATCAATTTCGAAATTTTGATAGTTTGTCGGTTCTGCAGCAAAAACAGGACTCATAAACAATCCCAGCGTTAATACAGCTGATACTAGAGAAATTTTCTTTTTCATACTTCGTTTATCGGAGTTGTAAAAAAATTATTTAGTATTTTCTATAAAAGAAAAAAACTCTAAAGTTGATTAAAAAAAAATCCGTTCATATAAGAGTAGAATTATTTTGACTTGTAATTTACAGGTATAGTGGGGTAAAATATAAGGGTATGCCAGGCTTAAGTCAGCTTCAACAATTTAATAAAGACCTGCTCTCAATTGGTGATGAGATAACGGTTCGTGCTGGAAGAGGGGAAAAACCAGTAACGGTTCCAATTCCAAAAGAAATACAAGATATAAACGACTCAGAAGATTTCGTTCTTGGAATGCCTGAAAACGAGGCAGCTCCTGAAGTTTCGACTGTTGATGAAGATTTATCTGATATCACAAGTCTTGTTTCTCCTTCTTCTAATAAAAAAGAAGATTCAACTCCTTCACCTTCCTTTGAAGCTCCTGACATGTCTTCTATCTTGAATCCTGTAGTTCCTTCAGATGGTGGAATTGCGGATATGCCTGACCTTTCTATGTTTGATGAACCGGTAGAAGAAACTCCTGCTGAACCGGAACCTGAACCAGAACCAGAGCAAATTTCTGTTGCGGATATGAGCCTTGATGCTTTACTTGCTGGGGCAGGTTTTGATGAACCTGAAGAACCAGAAAATCCGGAACCTGAGCAAACTGATTTGGGCAATGATGTGCCTGATTTTGGTGGAAGTGATAATTTTAGTACAGAAATGCCTGATTTGGGCAGTACAGATAATTTTGGTTTTGATATGCCTGATTTGGGCGGTACAGATAATTTTAGTTCTGATATGCCAGATTTAGGTGAAGCAGCAAGTCTTGGTAGTGATATTGGTGATTTTGGAAGTGGTACGTCTGATGCAGGTGAAGCTTTCGACTTTGGCGAAATGCCTGACCTTGGCGCAGAGCTTCCAGGCGCAGGTGACGCTACCGACTTTGGCGAAATGCTTGACCTTGGCGCAGACCTTCCAGGCGCAGGTGACGCTACCGACTTTGGCGAAATGCCCGACCTTGGCGGAGACCTTCCAGGCGCAGGTGACGCTACCGACTTTGGCGACGTGCCTGACTTCGGCGCAGACCTTCCAGGCGGAGGCGACGCTACCGACTTTGGCGACGTGCCTGACCTTGGCGGAGACCTTCCAGGCGCAGGTGACGCTACCGACTTTGGCGAAATGCCCGACCTTGGCGGAGACCTTCCAGGCGGAGGCGACGCTACCGACTTTGGCGAAATGCCTGACTTCGGCGCAGACCTTCCAGGCGCAGGCGACGCTACCGACTTTGGCGACATGCCCGACCTTGGCGGAGACCTTCCAGGCGCAGGTGACGCTACCGACTTTGGCGACGTGCCCGACCTTGGCGGAGACCTTCCAGAAACTGACAGCGTAGAAGATTTTAGCGCAGACTTGCCTGATTTAGGCGATACTTCCGACCTTGGAGCCGGTATTCCAGATGCAGGCGACTCTACCGACTTTGGTACAGATCTTCCGGATTTAGATTCGGAAAACTTATCTGGTGATGTTCCTGAAGGATTATTTAATGCCAGCGATATGGAAATGGCAGATGCTGGTGGAATTACAGATGCTTTAGGTTCAATTGATGATGCCGGTAGTGATGAAATGCCTGCAGCTGATACACAAGCGCTAGATGATTTTGACACAATGAGTACAGAAGGTCTTGATGATTTTGATTCAACACCTAATGAACCTTTTGAAGATGTTTCAGAAGAAATCCCTGATTTTGAAGATGCAGGTGATTTTAATGATTCTGAAAACTTAGATAGTACAGATGAACTTGGTGAAGTAGAAACTTTTGATACATCAGAAATGGAAGGAATGGATTTTGGTATTCCTGAAACTGATGCACAGCTTGGTAATCACGACTTTGAACTTGGACAAGGTGATGAGTTTGCAATGGAAGGGGATTTTGAAATTCCAGGCTTCTCCGATGTTAGTGATACAGCTGAAGTTATTCCAAATCAAAAAGCTGCTTCAAATAAAAAGAAAAATTTAGATGAACCAGATTTTTCAAAGGCAATTCCTTCCGATGATTTACCACCAAATACTTTAACTGATGAGCAGTATCAGGAATTCCTTAAAAATCTTCACAATTATCCATTAAACGTACGACTTGCTTTTGAAGATTTAATTGTTCAAGATGAATTTACTGATGATGCCGAATTTGAAGTTATTGAAAAAATCTTGAATAAAGCACCTGCACGAAGTGTTGCAAGTATGCTTGAAAAAATGCTCGATATTTCTCTTCCAGTTCCTAGAGATTATGAAAACCGAACTGCAGAAGAATATGAAGCATATAAAAAATCACTTTCATATCAGTTACGAAATAAGATTATTCCTGGTATTTTAATTGGAGTTATCTGCCTTTTTGTTGCATGGGGTGTTTTCAACTTTACAAAAAATTGCATTTATAAGCCACTTAAAGCAATTAAACTTTATAAACAAGGTTACGCAATGATTGAAAAGGATGAATATCCTCAATCTGAAATGAAGTTTAATGAAGCCACAAATTATAGATATAATAAAAAATGGTTCTTTAATTATGCCCGTGCTTACCGTGAACATAAACAATTCCAACGTGCGGATAAAATCTACCAGAATATATTGTTGTGTTTTAATCATGATAAAGCGGCTGGTCTTGAATACGCAGATATGATGCTTAATGACCTTGCAAACTATGACCGTGCCGAAGAAATTGTCCGCCGAGAAGTGCTTGATTACCATATTAATGACGAAAGCGGAATTCTTATGTTAGGTGATATCTTCCTTGAATGGGGAACTGAAAAGGATCCTGCTAAACTTGAACTTGCCCGTGAACAGTATGCAACATTACTTCAGCTTTACGGTGCTGATAATTTGTACCTTTCAAGAATGATGCGCTATTTTATTCGCAGTGATAATTTACGTCAGGTTCTTCAATCAAAAGGTAATTTTGAAGGAAAAGGAAAAGAAAAATCATTATCTAGTGAAGACTGGACTGAATTGAGCGGATATTTGTTGAATAAAGCTTATGGTCCTTTAGCTCCGTCTGAAGAGTATTTAAGATATCAGATTGAAGGTTTGCGCAAAATGTTGATTACAGCCGTAAAAGCTGATCCTTCAAATCCGATTGCATTATATAATCTTGCAAAATATTACATTCAGACAAATGAAACTAACGTAATTGAACCAACTTTGAAGAATTCTATTGAAATGTTTAATCAGGCTAAATCAATGAAACGCCGCGATATTTACAAATATATTGATGCTTACCGTTTGCTTGGTGAATATTATATTAAGTCGGAAGATTACTTACAGGCTCAGGAACAATACGCTGAAGGTATTTCGCTTTATACTACAGAACGTGATAATGCTGGATTTACTGGTAATAAAGATGTTGGTAAGCTTTACGAAGATCTTGCAAATCTTAAATACTTTATTTCCGGCGATTATGATGAAGCTTTGTTGAATTATAAAGCTTCTGTTGAGTTGGAAAATGATTCTCCTTCTATTCGTTATAGAATTGGATATATTCAGTACAATAATAAGAACTTTGTTGAAGCTTTAGGTTCGTTCATGAAAGCAGGGGATGGAAATATTAAGGAGCGTAACTTAATGCTTGCAATGGCAAATACTCTTGCTATACGTGGTGATGATTACGCAGCTGAAGGTTATTATGCTCAGTTGATTCATTCGCTCGATGAGGTAATTGCAGAAAAAGGTCTTGTACTTCCTCAGGCAAATATTAAAGATTATGATATTGTAAATACTTATTTGACTGCGGCCAATAACTACGGTGTAACTTTATATCGTCTTGCAAAACGTACTGGAGACAGTTCAAAGAATGGTGAAGCAATTGTTCAATTCTCTCAGTCGGTTCGTGCTTGGGATGCGCTTACTCGTAACCAGGAAACACTTGTTCGACTTGGCGGAAGTAATCTTGCTGAACAAAATATTCAGTATATTACTCATCCAATTCCTGATTTTGAGCCTACAATTTACACTGAAATTCAAAAAACTTTAACTGATAAAGAAAAACTCTAGTATGAACAGTAAAAATGTAGTTGATGGAATTGTTACAAGGCAGCGGATAAATAGCCTCTTAAAAGAACTTTTTCGAAAATCGATACATATTTGTTCAAGTCTTGTTCCACTTGTACTTTATTATTTTTATTGGCCAACTATTTTTCTTTTGCTGTCTGCTCTGATTTTATACTCTGTGTGTGAAATTTTACGATTAAATGGAATAAATGTGCCTCTTGTTTCTAAAATTACAGAAATTGCTGCACGTAAGCGGGATGAAAATAAGTTTGTGTTGGGACCTGTAACTTTGGTTGTAGGCATTTTGCTTGCATGTTTGTTATTGCCACATTTTTACGCAACAATGGGAATTTTTGCTCTGTCTTTTGGCGATGGGTTTGCGAGTTTGGCGGGGCGTATGTTTGGTAGAATACAAATCCCTTTTACAAGAGGAAAAACTATTGCTGGAAGTTTAACGTGTTTTGCTGCGGTTTTTATTGCTATATTATTGTGGTCTAAAAATCCGGTTTTGAGTTTGATTTTGGGAGCAGCTGCAATGTTTATAGAAATGCTTCCGCTTGGTGACTTTGATAATTTAATAATTCCAATTGCAGTTGGCAGTTTAGGTTTGTTGATTTAGTCGTTCCAAAGATAATATTTGTGGATTGCTCGTAGAAAAACAAAAGTTCCAATGCACAAAAGTGAAAATCCTATTACAAGTGAAAAAAGATTTATACAGTTAAACATTAGTGTGTTTCCAATTACAAGCATAATATATCCGATTGTTGTTCGCTGTGTAGACTTTTGATTTCTATTTCTCATAAACAATGTAAAAATATTTGCAATGTGAATTACGTATGTTGAAATTTTGATTGTTGTGGCATAACTGTACGAAACCATAAAGTTTGGTTCTATAGTTGAGTTATTAAGTGGAATAAGGCGTGAAAGGAAAATACCAACTATTAAAATTATTACGGAGTTTCTTTCGACTTTCTGTCTTTGATCTTCGCTGTTCATAATAACTGTACACATTAGCGAAAGTGGAACTAAAATGCGTGAACAAAGTGTAAGGTTTCCGACAATCATTAATGAGTTTGAGTAAGTTCCTGAAATATGGAATAAAGTAATAATTATACGGCTGGAATCACAAAGACAAGCAAAAAGGAAGATTGTAAAGTAAACAATTTCGGTGGTTTGTGTTTTTTCAAAAGCACGCATTGTAAAAAGAGTTGTTAAACAGGTATATAAATTTTCGAGAAGGATTCCAAGAATTGCAAAAATGGCCATGTTTTTGAAAATGAAAAGGGTTGATGCATTTTGAGGTTGAGTTGTTTGTGGAATCAATAATTTTCCGCTCAAAAACTGATATAGTAAAAGTGCTAATTCTGCAAGGCAAATAAGCGAAGAAAAAATAAAAAAGGAAAGGGTAATTCTGTTTCTTGTTTTAATTGTCATGTTTAAAAGATAACGTGAAGATAAATAATAGTAAAGTGTTTAAAAAAAAATCCGAGAATGAAATAACGATATGTAAAGTTTTTTATATCGCGGGAGGATGTATATGAAAAAAACATTGATATTTGGATTGTTTTGCACTTTGTTTTTTAGCTCTTTGACAGCAGGAGATGTTGCTACCTTTGTAGATAAGGGTTTTACTACAGATGGTAAGTATTATTTATTTGGTCAGTATGGAAAAACTGATAAAAAGTTCCAGGGATACGCTGAGCTTTATCAGGTTGATATTGCTGCAAATGATTATGTTGATGGTGGTGTTTTTACAATTAAACCAACTGCTGTTACTGCGGACAAAAATGGTCTTGAAGTTTACGAAGCTCTTGAAGGAAAAAATTACTATTATTTGAAAAATTTTGAATGTGAAAAAGCAAATATTGATCATGTTTTATATATTCTTGATGATGTAAATAAAGCTGGAACAGATGAAATTGTTTTTAAGGATTTTAGAGGTTCTGAAATTGAATCTCCAGATTCATATTATATCAATCTTGTACCTTCTGTTAGTGGATACGGAAAAAATGTAAAATCTTCTTTTTATATTACAGTTGTAAAAAAAGATGCTGACGGAAATGTTATTTCACAGATGAAAGTTGGTTCTCCTGATATTGTTCGAAAAGGTGTAAGTAATTATAAAATTGAAAGAATCTTCTGCGACAATGAAGAAAAGAATCTTATTTTTGTAATTGAAAAGATGATTGAAGATGATACTGGTATTTCTATCAGATATATGGTAGAAGCCACAAAATTTTAAAAAAATTAAAAAAAAATTAAAAAAAAACTGAAAAAATTGACAGAAATGCAGCGTTCTGGTCTATATTATATATGTAGATTTGTTTAGTAATAGTTTTAAAATAAGCCTCCTAAATAGGATATCTCGAAAACGGGATATCCTATTTTTTTTGTAGAGGTGTTTAAAATGAAAGCGAAGAGAAAACGTTTTTTTACGGAGCTTGCTGTTGTGGCGGCTCAATCTGTTTTGTTGGTTGGAATTGCTGTGATGTCAGTTTTTCCTATGTCGTGTAGGGTTACTTCGGAAGGAATTGAAATTGTTGGTGGAGATTATGCGGCTCCGGTTCTTGAAAACTTTTTTGTAGTTGACGATATGACTGTTGAAGCAAGATTTTCGGAAGCGGTGGAAATTTCGGATGTTGTAATTTCGCCGGTGATAAATGGAGTGTCTGATTCGTATGAACATTCGGAAAATGAAAATTTGTCGATGGCGCTGGCTGCTGCTTGTGGAATGCGGGGGAAAATTGAAGCTGCTGTTGAACGATCTAATGACGGACGGGTTTTTACGTTTAGGTTTTGTGAAAATACGAAAGTCGGTAAATCGTATGAATTGTTTGGCGTTGTTCATGATGAAATTGGAAACTCGTTGACTTTTTGTGTACCGTTTATTGGTTTTAATTCGGAAGTTCCTAAGATTATTATGACTGAAATTCAGGCTAAATATGCTAAAGCTTCGCTAAAAACTGGTGTTGTTTATAGAAGTGAGTATGTAGAGTTTTTAGCATTGAATGATGGAAATCTTGCGGGAATTGAATTGATTAGTGCCAGTGATGGGGAAGCAAAAAAATATGAATTTCCTCCTGTTGAAGTTGAAAAGGGACAAATCTTTCTTGTTCATTTAAGAACTATTGGCGATGGGTGTATTAATGAAGGTGAAGATTTTAATGAAGCTACGGCTGAATTTGCTTGTAATGGAATTTTGGATTTATGGTCTGAAAATACTGCTGCGAGATTTAACGATGGTTCAGATGTAATCATTTTAAGAAATTCTATAAATGATTCTATTATGGATGGCGTTATGTATATTGCTGATTCTGAAACTGATTGGAAAACTGGGGTAGGCGATTATGCGCTTATGTTGGAAAATTGTGGAATTTATGAATCGGAAAATATAGAAAATGCAAGTTCTTCAAAAGGAATGACTCCGAAAAAGTCGTTACAACGTGTGGATTCTTTGTCGATTTTTGAAAGTTTACAGAATGGAATTGAAATTGATTATCCGGTTATTGTAAATTCAGAATCGTGGATTGTAGACGAAACAACTCCTGGCGTGCTTTAATAATCGCTTTTAATATGGTATATTTTTCGCATGGTAGAATTATTAGCTCCTGCGGGAAATATTGAATCTCTTGATGCTGCAATTGGTGAAGGTGCAGACGCTGTTTATTTGGGATTGAAAAGTTTTAATGCGCGAATGCGTACTACTAACTTTGCATGGAATCAGTTTGAAGCAGCTGTTGAATCTTTGCATAGACAGAATAAAAAGATTTATGTAACTGTAAATACGGTTTGTGAAGAACGTGAAACTGAACGTTTATATAGATTTTTGAATTACTTAAATGAAGTTGGTCCTGATGGATTGATTGTTCAAGATTATGCAGTTATGCGCATGGCGCAGGAGTTTTTTCCGAATCTGGAAATTCATGCTTCTACTCAGATGAATGTTGAAAGTTCGTCTGCAGTAAAGCTGCTTCAGAATGTTGGTGTAAAACGTATGGTTCTTGCTCGAGAATTGGGCTTGAATGAAATTGCCAAAATTAAGAAAGAAACTGGTGCAGAACTTGAAGTTTTTGTTCATGGAGCACTTTGTGTAAGTGAATCAGGTCTATGTCTTTTCTCTAGTTTTCTCGGCGGAAAGTCTGCTAATCGCGGAATGTGTGCACAGGCTTGCCGCCGTTTTTATACTGCTGAAGTTCCTGGTGGTATAAAGCAAGGTTATTATTTTTCTCCATGTGATTTTCAGCTTATTGATCAAATTCCAGCATTAATAGAAGCTGGTGTGGATTCGTTTAAAATTGAAGGCCGAATGAAAAGTGCAGAGTATGTCGGCAGTGTAGTTGCGGCTTATCGTTACGTTATTGATCACTATAAAGAAGACAAAAAGGGTGCAATTGCGGCGGGAAAACGAATGCTGGCAAGTGATTTTGCTCGTAGTAAAACAACTTATTGGTATGGATTTGATAGTTTGGAGGAGGGAATCAATTCTGCTGCTTCGAAAATTTTGAATCCAGATCAAGCTGGTGGAACTGGAATTTATCTTGGAAAAATTTCCGCAACAAAAGCTGCTGCTCCTGATTTAGTTGCTGCAATTCGTGAAGCAACTGCTAACAATACGGATTTAACTCCAGAGCAGCGTAATGTACAAATGGCTTGTTTAAAAGGTGGTTCTTATGATCCTGATCCGGGGGATTCTATCCGTCTTCATAAAAAAGATGATACTGGACGTTTAAGTCATAAAGTTCGAAGTGTTGAAATTGATGAAGAACATGAAAAACGCTGGATTGATATTCCTGGAGGATTTTCAGTTGGTGATAGTGTTTATCTTTTACAGATAAAATCGGGGTCAAAACGTTATTCCCATGTATTACCAAATGATATAGGCCGTTATAGAAAACAACCGAAAGACGAAATCCTGCCAGTTTTAGATTTAACTCCTGTTCAGAATAAGGAATTACAATTTTTCCCAGATGGTATATATGCTCAAGTTTCTTCTATTGCTGATGTTTTTGCAGTTCAAGGTTTGAATCCCGTAAGAGTAATAATAGAGTATAATTCAGAAACTTCTTATGATATTTTGAATCATAAAACTGTATTACCATTTTCGAAAAAACAGATTTTTATTTCTCTCGATCCGTTCTGTTCAGCAGCACAGGAAGATAAACTTTTAGAAGAGTTAAAAACTTTAATAGCTGATGGGTTCATAAATTTTGTTGTGAATAATATTGCTCATATTCAAATGCTTAAACAGCAAAAAGTGAATATTGTTGCAGGGCCGTATCTGTATACATTTAACCGATGGGCTGTTTCTTGGCTTGAAAATCAGAATATTGGTGCATTTGTTATGCCATATGAAAATTCTCGACGTAATTTGGAAGCAACTTATGAGATGAATGTTCGTTCCCGGGTGTTGGTTCCAATATTTGCATATCCAGCCTTGTTCAGAATGCGTTTTAAGCTTCCTCAGGATTATGATTTTACGTATTTTGAAGATAAGGAAGAAAAGGTTTTTAAAGTAAATTCAACACCAGACGGTTCATTTGTAATGCCAGAAGAACCTTTTTGCATTGCCGATAAGTGTAAATACATAACTGATGCAGGTTTTAAAAAACTTCTTCTAGATTTTTCAAAAACAAAAGTTACAAGAAGTCAAATAAAAGCCATTACAGTTTCCATGACTAAAGGACAACCCCTTCCAGATATTTCAAGGTTTAATTGGAAGGATGGATTCTATTCCCCACAGCAAATTGAAGAATATAAAGCTGCAAACGAAAGAGCAGCCGCTTCAAAAGCTATGGGAAAAAGAACCCAAAAAAATCAAAACAGAAAAGCCGGTTCGAAACGGTCTAAAAGATAGTAGTCGATTAGAACACAGTTCCTTCTGCTGTTACAGCAACTTTCTCTTCAGAAGTTATTTCAGTCTCAGCATTGTTTTCTTCAACCGTTTTCTCCTCATTTGAAGCCTTTACGCCTGAATCAACAACAGATTCCTTATTAACTTCCTTTCCAGCTGTTTGTTCAGGTTTTAAGTACAAAGGACGGAACTCGACATGTTCAGCAATGACATAAACCTTTGAATGAGATTTACCAGACTCGTCTTCCCATCTATCTTGTTTTAAGCGCCCAACAACCCTCACTCCAAGCCCTTTAGTCAGCTTTTTCATGCAGACTTCAGCCATTCGATTATAAGTTTCAATTTCAAAAAAAGAAACTTCCTCTTCACCATTCCCTTTTTGAGTTTTATACCAGCGGTTTACAGCAACGCTAAAAGCGCAAACTTTAAAATCCTTAACTGGTTCCTTCAAAACAGGTTCCCTAACAACATTCCCTTCCACAATTACAGAATTTAATTGGTTCATACACAACCCCTAAAAATTAGATCATCGCGACCGGCCGGTTCACATACAGGACTAAGAAAGTCCCTACATATATAATTTCCAAACTCGAAGCATTTCTGTCAAAAATTTTGAAAAAAAGTGAAAAAAAATCCAAATATAACAAAAAATTATAATTACACACTTCAGGAAATAAAGTTTCGTATGTTTCTTTGAATATGTTGTTACGTATATTTCTTTCGTTGCTAAATCCGGTATTCTCCATTATAATAAACGGAAAGGAAAAAAGTATGGCGACGACATCAAATTTAAGTTCAATTATTAGATATTATGCAGAAAAGCAAAATTCTCCATTTATAGATCATAAAGAATTTTGTCTGTATGTAAAAAAATATGCCGAGCACCACGTAGAAGAACAGGCTGATCTTGTAAAATATTTAGGCGATCCTACAAACACAGTAAATGCAGAACTTCAAGGTTTGGCAGATAAACATTTAGTAGCTGTGGTAACCTCAAATAATAAAAAAGTAATCGTTTCAATCGGCTTTTTCTCCGCAAAATATGTAAATCAGTATAAAGAAATGCTGACAAACGAAACTATTCCTTACCCAATTGCTATGGATATGCCAAAGGCTTTTCCGCTTCATGCACTTGAAACAAAATTAGCAAACGAATATATCCCTGCAAATATGGACAAGGATAATTCAAAACTTCCATATCTTTATGTACTGGACTTTCCACGCGAAATTCCACAGCTGATTTTACCTGCAAGTGTTCCAATTCATCAGTTAATTGAAACTGCACAGTGGAAAATCCGAAAAATTCTCAAAAAAGAAGAATATCATGATTATTTCCTGAAAAAATTGCGTTCAACAAACCCTACAAAGGAAATTTCAATTCGAAACTTTTTTGACCACTTTGTAGATAAAAACGAAAATAATTATTTTGATTTTCAGCAAAATGATGATTATTACCTTTGGAATCAGTTATTGTATTTTGTTCGTCAGGATTTTGAAAAAATTCAGGATAGAACAACCGAGGATACAAACGTTTTACAGGCCATATCAATTTCGGAAATTCATTCAACATATTTAAAAGAAAAGTTTCAAACTGAAATGCAGAGGGATGAAGCCATAAAAGAACTTGAAACAGCTCTTGCAAAGCCTCCATTCTTTTTCTCAATAAATCAAATTATGAAATTTCAGGATCAACATGGAAAAGTTCTTTATACAAAACTTTCAGAAGATGATTTTAAAGAATTTTTACAGCGCCTTACAACTGAAGGGGATCCGAACAAACTTCCACCGCTTCTTATTTTCCGAGTAGAGTCTGGAACACGTTATTACGTTTACAAACGTAAGGTTATTCAAGTTGTTGTCCGCCTTTGTAACGAAGCTCATGAATCAATAGAAAAAATTCTTGAAGAAAAGTGGCTTAAATATCTTTTGAATTACGAAAAGTTAAAGGAAATGTCAGATAATGCTGCATTTGAACGAACCCTTGAAGAACTTGTAAAACAGAATTCTCCGGTTTTGTATTCACTGCTTAATGCAAACTTTATGACTTTGCTTTCGTTGGAAAAAGAAGATGATGAAACAATGTCAGGTTTTCAGATTTTCGTAGACAATCATTTGTTGCCATATAGCGATTTACTTATGCTGCGAAACAATAAAATTTACGCAAATGCAAAAGCCCGCTTACCATTTATTTATACAATTCCAATTGTTTCATGGATTATTTCGCTTTTCCGAACAAATAAAAAGAAGAAGACTGCACAAAAACAGCAAATGCTCGAAGCTGAAGCAAAACAGAAAGAAAAGGAAGAAGCTCCAAAAGTAGATGATAATCCGAAAAACAAGCAGGCTGCTCTTGCTAATTGTGCAGTTTCTATTGCAAAAGAGATTATTCCTGAAGGTTCAACAATTGACCGTGAATTGGATTTCTTAAACAAACAATGGAATAAAATGATTTCAAAAGACGCAAGCATGTCGCTTACAGAAGACGTGAATGCTCTTATTAGGGATTATACTCGCCGAGTTGTTCGAACCCTTTCAAGTCAATCTTTTACCCGCGAGCGAGTAGAAAATCTTGCAAAAACTTTGGTACGAACTCCAAACATGCAAAAAATTAAAGAAGAACGAGCACTTACCGAATATGTAACACTGTACATTCTGCGTCTGGTAAGCAATTCCAAATAATTTTAAACTTCTGCATTATTGAATTTTCCTTCTATAATGAATAAAATTGAAACTATGTTAATATCAGATAGAATGAAAAATTTACACCCTTATGTGCCTGGAGAACAGCCTAAGGATAGAGTGTACATTAAATTAAATGCAAATGAAAATCCGTATGCACCGAGCCCAAAAGTTTCGGAAGCAGTAATCAATTTTATCAAAGATAATCCGGAAAAAATGGGATTATATCCTGACCCGGATTCAAATGAACTTCATGCAGCAATTGCTCAAATGCTCAACGAATGCGGTGGTGTTTTGTGTAGAGCTCAGGTAAAAAACGGAAAGGTTGAGCCAGCACCTCAGGATAAAATCCCTTTTACAGTTACACCAGACATGATTTATAGCGGAAACGGTTCGGACGAAGTTTTGTCTTTTGTATTTTACGCTTTTTTTGATAGTGCAACAAAGTTTGTAATGCCGGAATTTACCTATAGTTTTTATCCGGTTTATGCAGGCTTTTACAATATTCCAATGGATAATGTTCCACTCAAAAACGATTGGTCTTTGGATGTGGACGAAATGCTTAAGCGTGCGGCAAATAATCGTGGCGGAATAATTTTTGCTAATCCTAACGCACCAACAGGACTTGGTTTAAAACGAGAAGAAGTTCGTCAAATGCTTAAAAAGGCAAATCCGGATGAAATTTTTATTGTAGACGAAGCTTATGTTGATTTTGGTGGAGAATCGTGCATTCCTCTTTTACAGGAATTTAAAAATCTTGTAATTGTTAGAACATTCAGTAAGAGTTTGTGCGGAGCAGGTCAGCGTTTAGGCTACATTGTTTCATCACCTGAACTTGTAAATATTGTTACAACTGTAAAGAATAGTGTTAATCACTTTCCAATTGATGCACTTGCGCAGGTAAGTGGAACAGCAGCTTGCCATGATGTTGCATATTATGTAGAAACTTCAAAAAAAGTTGCCGATGAACGCGACAAATTCTATGACTTTTTGAAAACACAGGGATTTGAAGTTTTAAAGAGTGAAACAAACTTCCTTTTTGCAAAACATCCTTCAATTAGTGGTGATGATTTGTATAAGAAAATTAAACAGGAAGGATTACTTATTCGACACTTTGCAACCCCAGGTATTGAAGATTACGTTCGAATTACAATTGGAACTGAACAGCAGATGAACGCTTTGCGCGAAGCTTTTTGCAAGGTTCTAAAAGAAGCAAAATAATCCGTATAAACGGAAGTTAATAAGGAAGAAAAAATGAAATTATTGGTAATCAGCGATTTACATGCACATAATGATGTTTTAGATACAATGGATGAACAGTTTAAAGCTGCCGACGCAGTTTTATTTGCAGGGGATTATGCCGAATGTTTTAAGCCTGAAACTGGAACTGAAGCTTTAAACAAAATGTGTAAAAAGCATGACACAATTTTTTCGGTTTTAGGTAATTGCGATAATGAAGATTTTCTTGAAGATTTGGAAGATCAGGATGTTTGCGTTGAAAAATCAATGGTGTTTTTTGAAGGGCTTGCAATTGCCGGTAGTGGCGGTGGAACAAAG
Organism: Treponema sp.; assembly: GCA_045615645.1. Classification (GTDB taxonomy): domain Bacteria; phylum Spirochaetota; class Spirochaetia; order Treponematales; family Treponemataceae; genus Treponema_D. The sequence goes on along the minus strand of JAZLFF010000050.1, from coordinate 55,754 downwards.
TTTACAGGAAAAACTGAGTTTGAACGTACGGAAGATGAATGCTTGAGTGATTTTGATATTCTTGTAAATTCAATTGCCGATAGTGGTGATAAATCTTTGTGGAATAATACAATTTTAATCAGTCATAATCCGCCGGTTGGAAAAGGAATTGATTCTTTTGACGGTGAACATCATGCTGGCAGTCAGAAATTTACGGATTTTATTCTTGAAAATAAACCGCTTGCTGTAATTTGTGGACATATTCACGAAGGCGTTGGAATTGAAACTATTGGACAAACGGTTGTAATAAATCCGGGGTCTCTTGGTGAAAAAGGCAGTTATGCATGGATTGATTTGGAACGTAATGCAGACGGCGACTGGAAAATTACAAACACGGAATTAGTAAACGGAAAATAAGGATTAATTTTTAAAATGATGAAGAAGCGTTTTTTATTTATTGCCGGACTTTGTTTATGTGTTTCTGCTTTTGCGGAATCAAGTTTTTCTCATATTTCTCTTTTGACATTTAAACGAAATCTTTCGTATGAGCAAGGAGAAAAAACTCAAGTTGATGGAATAAATAGAACGCTTAATCCATTTTCTATAAATAAGTACGAAACTACTTATGGACTTTGGTATCAGACAAGGATTCAAGCCGAAAAAATCGGTTATTATTTTGAAAATCCGGGGCAGGGCGGTAGTTACGGAAAAAGAGGTGCTGCTCCAGTTGAAGAAAATACTTGTCAGCCTGTAACAATGATTTGCTGGTATGATGCAATTGTCTGGTGTAATGCTTTGAGTGAATTAAAAGGAAGAACTCCGTGTTATACGTATAAAGGAGAAGTTTTACGAGATTCTGGAAATACAGCTGCATGCGATTTAGCAGAATGTGATTGGAACTGTAACGGTTTTAGGCTTCCATCCGAAGCGGAATGGGAATATGCTGCTCGTAGAACAAAAACTGGTTTTCAAGCTGATGACAGAATAAGTGGTCTTGAAGCTGATTCTGCAGAGGAAGGTTTACTTTTTGCATGGACTGATGAGAATGCTGGTGCTACACGTATTGTTGGAACTGCAGGAATTCCGTTTGATCCAAATTCAATTTCTGAACCTGCTACGGGAAATGCAAATTTTGCAGGTCTTTTTGATATGACTGGAAATGTTCTTGAATTCTGTTGGGATTGGTTTGCGCCATACAAGGATTCTGAGCCTTATGGTCCAAGAATTGCCGACCAGCGTGTAAGTCGTGGAGGAAGTTGTTCTCCTTACACAATGTTCCTTTACGCCGGCGATCGTTACAGTTACGACCCGAACGAATGTTACAATTATTTTGGTTTCAGAATTGCTTGCAGCGCTGAGTAAAATTGCCTGTTTGGGGTGAAACAAAAAAGAAAACTGAAATATTCTTTTTTTTAGCGCAGATTGCGCAGATAGGTAGGGATTTGCGTTAGCACAAAATAGGTAATCTTTTATTTAATCCTATTAATCTTTCGTTCCTGAGCTTTTAGTTTTTTTGTTTCTTTGCGGAGATGTTTTTGATGCGTTTTATTTTTCTTTGCAAGTTTTAGAGTTTCCAAGTTGTTATTGTTTACGTTCAAAAGTCCCCAACAGATAAAAACTGAAATAATACATAATCCGGTTGCAATCAGTACTGGGATGTAGCCTGGGAAGTTTTCAAATGGAAGCTTGTAGTTCATTCCGAAGAAACTTGTAACAAAGGTTGGAGCCATCATTACTAAGTTGATAATGGCAAGCTTTTTCATTACGACGTTCAAGTTGTTTGAAGTTACGGAAGAAAAGGCGTCCATTACACCGAACAAAATGTTTGAATAGGTGTCAGCCATTTCTATTGCCTGGCGATTGTCTATCATTACACCTTCAACAAAATCTAGATCGTCTTCGTCGAATTTAATCAGCTTGGTGCTTTTCATTTTTTGAAGTAAAAGTGAATTACTTTTGAGCGATGTTGTAAAGTATACAAGGGATTTTTCAAGTCCAAGCATGAGCATAATTTCTTTGTTTTCGATTTCCATGCGCATTTCGTTCTGAATACTAGTTGATCTGCGGTTAATTTCTTTAAGGTAACGAAGGAAATTTAAGTTTGCACGGTTGATAATCTGAACAATGAAAGAAGGAAAATCAGTTAAGCGGATATTTTTTACTCGGTTGGCACCAAAATCCTTAAGAACTTCACTGTCTGTCCAGCATATTGTAATAATTGTTTTACCTTTAATAATAATGCCGATTGGAACTGTAAAATATGGAGTTTCTGTGCTTGGATCGTAAACTGGAACTCGAACGATGGTAAGAATATATCCTTCACCGTCTTCCATTCGCGAAAGTTCATCAGGGTCTAAAATATCTAAGATATGATCCTGCTCAATTTCGTAGGTTGTTTGAAGTTCTGTTGTTTCGTCACGGTTAACGTTACGTGCGTCTACCCAAAGTGGGCGAGATTGGTCAATTTCTTCTTTTCGGACTTTGCTAAATTGTCCGTTTTCCTGCTGCCAATATGTAATCATTTTGAATTCTCCAGAGACTATTTATTTTTCTAATTTGTATGGGATAACTCGACCCGCCGTCCATAAATCGCCTCCTTAAATTAAAATGATTTTTGCCAAACTGACTAAATAATTTTAGCAGAAAAAGTGAGGATAGTAAACAAGATGTATAGGTGGATTTTAACTTTGATTTTACTATTCAATTGAAAAGTAAAATAACGGATTTTAACTGCAAATTTTATGATTTGAGGGAAAAATCAAAAAAAATAACTTAAAAAATTAAATTTTTTTCAAAATTTTTGTCAGAAATGTTTCGAGTTGGCTATTTATATAGTGAGCACAGTTTGTGCTTGAGGGATTGGCTTCTGCGGAAGGCCTTTAGATGGAGGCAAAAATGTTGAAAAGAAAAATATGCTTTTTGTTTGCGGTCAGTTTGAATTTCTTTTTAGTTAGTCAAACCAGACATTATAGTTGGGATTTTTCTGCCTGTGAGATTAAGGATATTTTGTACGCGGTTTCTTTGGATACTGGAATTTCGATTGTCCCAGACGATACTGTCGAAGGAACAGGCGATTTGAAGTTTGCTGGTAGCGATTTTTCTGTGGCTTTTGATTCGTTTTTGAAGGCATCTAGGCTGTATGTGGAGAAGAAGGAAAATGTATGGACTGTAAGTAGATGTAGCTTGTGTCGGGATGGACTTGGTCGACTGTCTTTGGATGCTTGTGATTTATCTCCTGCGGTGATTCTGGAAAAGGTTTCTTTGTTCGTTGACAGTGTAATTACTTATGATTCGCTGCCGAATGGGAAAATGTCTGTTCATTTTAGAGATTTGTCGGAAAGTGAGTTTTTTGAAAGTTTGGCTAGGCGTTTCGGGGCTTACGAAGTAATTGGTAATTCGACTGGTCTTCATTTTGCAAAAAAAGTGGACGTTCGAAGTATTGAATCGGCAAGTGGCTATGTGAAAGTGGATGTTGGTGAAAACGATTCGGTTTCTGTAGATTTACGGGATGCGTTATTTTCTGAGGTTATTGATTCGCTTTTTACGAAGTGTGTCGATGATGGGGCTTTTGGTTTTTGTTTGTTGGACGGTGCCGATGTAAGGATTCAAAGATGTACTTTTGAAGGTAAAAACTTTGAAGATACATTGTTAAAGGTTTGTGCACAAAATGGTTTTGTTTGCTCTTTTAAAGATGGTGTATTTTACATTATGAATGGTGGACGACCTAAAGATGAAATTGCAAATGGTGAGCGTCAATGGCAGAAATTTTTCCTTAAGTACACTTCGGCAGAAGTTATCTTCCCTGTTATTTATTCTCAATTTGGAAAAATAGAGTGTTCTAAAGTTCCTGATCAAAATTATTTTTTTGCAAGGGTTAATCAGGATGAGTACGAGAAAATTTCTAGATTGATTGAAGAAGTTGATGTTAAGATTTCGACTTTTTTGGTTGAATTGAAATATTTGCGCCCTGGTGAGTTTTTGCAGCAAATTCCTCCTTCTGTAAAAAAAGAAAATGTTTTTATATCTGATGACAACGGATGTGTTTATTTTAAGGGCAGTGACGAGGAATATAAAAATTTATGTGATGAACTTTTTTTAATTGATAAACCTGTAAAACGTATAAGTTATGATTTGTTAATCCTTCAATATGATGAATCTAAGCAGAACATGTGGAATGGTAGTTTTGGCGTTGATACTTTGAAAATGGGTGATAGAAATGTTGTTTCGGCGGGGTTGGGAAGTGTTATGAGCTTAAATCTGAATGTAATTTCTGCGTTTGGACTTGAATTTGCTTCTGCTTTGCAGGCTTCGCTTGAAGATAGCTCAACGAAAGTTTTTGCGGATACAACTATACATGGCATTTCTGGTAAAAAAATATGTTTTCAAAATACAAATACTTACAGGTATCGTGATAATAATCTTGATCCGGATACTGGAAAACCGGTGTATTCGGGGGTTACAAAAGAAATTATTTCGGGAATTACACTTGATATTCTTGGCTGGGTAAGTGGAGATGATATGGTTACAAGCACTGTTACGGCAACTGTTTCACGGCAGGGCTCGGATTTATCATCGTCGACGGGAAATCCGCCACCAACTTCTGAAAAAGTTGTAACAACGGAGGTTTGCTGTAAAAGTGGAGAACCCGTAGTTTTAAGCGGGTTAATTCAAAATTCACAGACTGTGAAACGTAAAAGAATGCCATTTTTACATTGGATTCCGATTTTGGGACCATTGTTTAGTGCTAAAGAAAAAACGGCTGAAGATTCGCAAATGGTTATTTATCTTGTTCCGCATGTTGAAGGATATGAAAACGAACTGGGAACAGAAGTTTATACACAAGAATGGGCTGAAAACAGAGTAATTAATTTGATAAAAGGAGTTTCTGTAAAAAAATGAAGAATTATGATTTTAGGTTAACACCGGCTTATTGTCTTTACAATGGAGCTGCCGTTATTGAACAAAATGGAACTGAAATTAAGTTTCTTGTTGAAGATGAAAAGGATTTGCTTCTGCAAGAAAGGTTGATTAAGGCCTTTGAAAATCATCTTGATAATATTAGGAAAAATGAAGATTGTCCTGAAATTTATAAAAGATTAACAAAGGTGGATTTTCAGAAGGGAAATAGAAAATTATTACGCAAATATGTAAGTGAGTTATTTGAAAAAGAAAATCCGGATTCGTTCGGCGAAAGAAAAGTAATATCGGAAGGGGAACGAGAAATAAATAGTGGTGAAGAAGCTGCGGCCGTTTTACTTTTGGATAGTATTTTGCAGGAAGCAAAAGCGGAAAATGCTAGCGATATTCATATTGAACATAATGTTGTTCGCTTTAGGGTGAACGGTAAATTGGAACAACATGCGGTTTTACAGAGTGAAAAAAGTGTTGAACTTGTTCAACGAATAAAACTGCTGGCGGGAATGAATGTTATTGAAAAAAATAAAAGCCAGGACGGACATTTTGTTTATGGAGAAGCAAATCCGCTGTTTGTTCGAGTTTCATCCATGTCGATTATAAGCGAAAATCAAATAGAGTCACCTGAATCTGTGGTGCTTCGTTTGCTTGATACTACTCGAATACCGCTTTCACTTTCGCAACTTGGATTTTCATTAATTCAATATGAAGGAATTAAAAATTTATGTGGCGAAAAAAACGGATTAATTATTATTTGCGGGCCAACTGGAGCTGGAAAATCTACAACGGCGGCTTCTATTTTACTGGAGATTCAAAAACAGCAAAACGGGAAACTTAAAATTATTAGTTTGGAAGATCCTCCTGAATATGTTATTCCCGGTGTTACACAAATTCAAATTGATGATTCTCGGAAAAATACTTATGACGATGCATTGCAGCATGTGTTCAGACAGGATCCTGATGTAATTATGGTCGGTGAAATCCGTGATGAAAAAAGTGCTTCTGCAGCTATTCGAGCTTCATTGACTGGACATTTGGTCGTTGCAACGCTTCATACTTCAAGTGCGGCCGGTTCTGTACTTCGGTTGGAAAACCTTGGAATTGGGCGGAAAATTGTTGGTTCTGTGCTGCGAGGGGTAATTGTTCAGGATTTAAATTATTCAGCGGGTAAAGCAATGTTACTTGCGGATGTGGCGCTTCCGGATTATTCGTTTGCAGCTGATATTGGAAATGATATGGCTGAGACGGAAATTGAGAGATTGTTTGATCATTTGACAAATTACAGTGAAGTGCTGTCTAAAACTTTTGTGAATCGTACGCGACATAGAGTATTACCACTTTTAAATGGAAAAAATGCTGTTGAAAATGTGATGGAGGGATAATTGTGAATAGAGCAAAAACTTTTACGGATTCGTTATATGAACTGTTTGTTGAGCAAAAGGTGACGTTGATAAAAAGTTTGGAAATAATGGCGCATGAAAAAAAGTCTTCGTTTGAAAAGGCTTGCGATGAAATAAAATCTGATTTACTAAATGGTTGCTCTTTTGTAAATGCTTTGCGCACCTGTAAGTACTTAGATTTTGATGCTGTGTACATTTCGTTTATTGGATTTTCGGAGGTGACTGGAAATCTTGGGGAGACGCTGGCGTTTTTGAAAAAAAGGGAAGAGAGAATTGAATTAAATAGAAGCAAACTTGTTGAGGCGGCGATGTATCCGTCGTTTGTTGTTACGCTTGCGATTGTTGGCTGTATTTTTTTGAATCGATTTAGTTTTGAGATGGGGGGCGCAAGTATTGATGGTGGTGCGTTATTTACTGGGATTTTGATTGTGGTTAGTGTATGCTGTTTTGCTTTTATGATTTTACATAAAAACTTATGTGAAGATAAATTGTATGAAGCGTTTTTGGCAATTGCGTTTTTGATTAAATCTGGAATAAATGTTTCTGCTGCGGTTGGGGCTGGAATAATTATTGCGGGGCCGGGGACAAAATTTGGACTTTATTTTCAGCAGGCAAAAAGAAATCTGGAATGTGGGATGAATGTTTTTGCGGCTTTTAGTGGATTTGGGTTTAATGACAGAATTAAAAATGCTTTGTATTACGCGAATATGGCAGGGGATAAATCAGATGTGTTTGAAAAAATTGCAGTAAAAATGGGAATTGAAGATGAAAAAAGAAAAAAAAGATGTCTTGCAATGGTGGAACCTGTTTTTATTGGAATTACAGGATTATTTTTGATGATTTTATTAGTTATCTACTTTATTCCATTGATGAATGATACATCGTGGATAAGTTAATAAAAAAACGGGAGGTAAAAAATGAAAAAAATTAAGGAGAATGTTCATGAAGCAAAAATTAAAAGCAAAAAATCGGAAGGATTTACTTTTGTTGAAACACTCGCGGTACTTGCAATCGGTGCAATACTTGCAGCAGGAACAACAGTTTCAGCAACCAAACTTATTGCACTCGCCAGAAAAACTGCAGCAAGAAATCAAATTGAGCAATTCAGTTCGGCCTTGCAATCATATTTCCTCGACTGCGGCTTATTTCCAACAACAGAGCAAGGATTGCAGGCGTTGTGGGAAAAACCAGTTTTCTATCCGGTACCAGAAAGTTGGGATGGACCATACGTTGAACGTAAACCCGGTGTTGATCCGTGGGGAACCAATTTTGAGTATATCTGCGCTGAAAGTTCCATTATGCCGGCAGAGGTTCCTGCGAATTTGCCCTTTGTACTTATTTCATATGGTGCAGACAGAAAAAAAGGAGGAGACGGTAATGACGCAGACATCGTTTCCTGGGAATAAAGGGCCGTTTACAGCGGTTATGTCTTTGATTGTAGTTTTGGTAGGCGTAACTTTTGTTTCTGTTAGGATGAATTTAAGCGCACAGGTAAATCAAAGTCAAAAAGAATATTCAGTTGCTAAAGTTGAATTGGAAAAATTGAATCAAATTGAAATTAAGGGAATTAAGGAATGAAATTTACTGATGCTGTTTTAGTTTTAGTGATTTTTTGTTCGTTAGTGATATCTGCAGAATGTGGTGTTAAATCACTTTATAAATTGAATGAAAAAGCTAATCAGTATAGAAGAAAAACGGATGCTCAGAAATTTATTTCGGAGAGTTTTAGGAAAACTTGTAAAGGTGAAGGTTTTAAATCTTTGAATGAATGGCAGATTACCTGCAGGGCTATGTGGAAGCTTGATTATATTGGTTGGTGTGATGCTTCTGATTTTATTGAAGTGAGTTATGCATATTCTGAGAAAAAGTTGATGTATGGAAAATGGAATGGAAACTGGACTGAAGGTGAAGTTTATTGCAGGAGAAAATAATGCGTGATAGTAAGGTTATTTTAAATAAACGAGACTATGATGTTTATTCTTTTGATTTACCTGTTTCGTTTTTATTTGGAAAACGGAGAGAAAAATTTATTGCAGGTGAATTAGGAAAAAGACATCCTTGTTATTCTGATGAATGCTGTTTTGATTCTAGAATTTCGTTGAAGTTGAAAGGGGTGTGTTCGGATGTTGTTGTGATGAATAAACTTAGATTGACTGAGCTTCGTAATGAAAATTTGGGAAAAAGATTGTGCGTTGTAGAAAGAAAAGGGTACGTGTTTGATTCTGGAATGGTTTTGCTTTGGAAAAAAGTGTGGTTTTTTGTTTTGGTTGGAAGTTTTGCGTTGATGCTTTGTGTTGGTGTTGCGGCTTGTCGGAAAAATTCTGTGAACGTTGAAAGTGTGACGGGGAGCGGAAGTTTGGAAGGGGCGGATGTTGATAAAAGAATTGATGTGAAGAAGTTTTTTGAAATCGTAACGGAAAATAAGGGACGTTGTACTTGGTTTGAGTGGCGTTCTGAAGAAATGACTGAAAATTATACTGCGTCTGTGAGTTTAGTTTATCCTGAAAAATTTTATGAGTCTGGGGAAAATATTGTTGTTTCTGCTGTGTCTTATTCAGAGGGATTACCTTCAATGGTTGTATCACAAAAAGCAAGGAAATCTATGTCTGCAAAAAAGGATGCTGATGTAAACTATGTTTTTTTTGTGCCTTTAATAAGAGATATTTTGAAAGAAAACAAGGCTGTTTTTAGAGAGGAGAATGCAAATCCGTTTTCGATAAAATTCAGTTTTGAAGGTATTGAAGCAGGGAAGGAAAATGTTATTTCGAAGATTGGTAAAGTTGCGAAGGAAAATGAAGTTTCTATTTCGTATTTAATGTTGAGGTATTGCGAGGATTCATCTTTTGAGGTTCAAATCAATTTTGCTAAGACAAAATATGAAGGAATTGATTTAGAGCTGGTGGGAAATTATCTGCAATTATTTTATGGAAAGAAAATTTCTAAAAAAAATGTTGCGCCTGCGAAAAGAGTGGATGTTGCGACTAAAGCATTTGGTACAAAAATGGGAGAGGTTGCTTATGCGGATGGATCGAAGATTGTTTTTTATAAGAATTCTGACGGAAAGATTATAAAAAATAAGGAGTTTTCAAGATGAAAATCTGTTCGGAAAAAAGGCTGGTAATTCTACTTTTGGGAATTTGTTTGTGTTTTATATCTTGTTCGTCTGTTCCAAAGTTTAAAGGAAAAAGTGAGTTATGTGGGCTTGTGGTAGATGATAAGAATAAGCCTGTTCAAGAATTTGTTATTGAATGTAAACGTAAAGATGGAAATGGACGTTTTACTACAATAACTGATAATCAGGGAATTTTTATTATTAACGATGTACCTGCTGGTGAATATGTTTTTTCCGGAAAAAAGAATGGATATGCAAAACTTGATAATGAAAGTTTTTTGTTTAATGCAAGAAATAAAATGTTTTGCTGCAAGATTAACAGTGTTGATGGTGCTTTATCTGCGGTGGAAAAACAAATCAAAAGTGAAAATTATGATGCAGGTTATAAATTACTGGATGAATTATGTTTTGAAAAGGGGTCATCTGTAGAAGCAGCTGTTTATGTTTACAAAACCGTTCTTGATATTAAATCGAGGAAAAAATGGGTTAGTTCATCTGAACTTAGGAGAATACGAAAGAAATATTTTCCTAAGTTGACGGATGAAATCAATTTATTAGAGGAGATGATGAATGACGAAGAATGACTTTTTGTTTAAGGTGCTAATCTTTTTATCTCTTTTTATTTTTTTTAGTTGTAGTTTATTTGCAAAAGAACCGGCTCCTTATGTAATTGGGGGAGAAATGGTTACTGAAGAATCTGCTGCTTATGATGTGGCTGGTTTGGATTTATTTTTGATGAATAAAAGTGATAAAAAAATTAGTGAATTTACACTTGTGTTTTTTATATTTGATGAAGATGGAAATCCTCCTGAAGGAGCTAGAAATTCTATAGTTCTTACGGTGTCGGCGGAAGTTGAACCTTATGATTCACTTTCTACGTGTCTTTCACTTGATAAATATGTTTATTACGTTTTGGATGAGCCTTATTTTGTGGATTATATGTATTTGAGCAAAATTGTTTATGAAAATGGAACGCAGTGGACTGATCCGTTTGGAACGCAGGTTTTCTAAAGTTTTGAGGGGGAGGCAAGATGAAGAAAAGAAATTGGAAAATTTTACTTGGAATTGTGTTCCTGCTCGTATGTAGTTGTGATTTTAATTATTGGGGTGATACGGTTGTTGTTGAAAAGAAAAAAAAGAATCCGGAAGATGTTACGGAAACTGTTTCATCTGACAATTTTTCTAGCGAAACGCAGGAAGATTTTGTTGTTGATGCATCTACCGATTCGGAAAAGGTTGTTGAATCTGAAAGTGAAGTAAACCTTACAACTGAAAATCAGCCTGAGAATAATGAAACTGATTTAACGGAAGATAATTCCTCTACAACTACCGAAACCGTTCCGACGGAGGATAATTCTACTGAAACTGACGATAATGCTGAGCCACCTGATAGCGAAACTTCTGAAAAGGAGAATTCGCCCATGCAGGATATTGAGGCTCCGTTACCGTTAAATACTTTTGACCGAAAATGGACGATTATGATTTACATGTCCGCAGACAATAATCTTGAATCCGCTGCTATGGAAGATATTTGCGAAATGGAAAGTTCTGCGCTTAATTGCAATACAACAACAGTTTTATTTCTTGTAGATAGAAACAGTGGGTATGATACATCGGACGGAGATTGGAGTGGAACAAGACTTTATAAACTTGAAACCGGAAGAATTGAAAACACTTCAAGAATTATTTCGCAAGAACTCGATTGTATAGATTTAGGATTAACTCTCGAAAAAGAAACGGAATTGGATTTATCTTCGGATTATATCCTTTCAACTTTTATTTCGTATGCAAAAAATAAATATCCTGCTGAACATTTTGGATTTTTTATGTGGGGACATGGAACTGGATGGCGAAGCTGTGAAGAAAATTCGGAAAAACTCTATAAAGGTTTTGCTTATGATGAAAGTTCAAAAACGTATATGACGCTTCATCAACTGGGAGAAGGACTTAAAAAAGGTCTTGGGGAACTGAAACTTGATTTGATTGGTTTTGATACATGTTTTGGCGGTGAGCTTGAAGTGATGTACGAACTTAAAGACTATGCAAATTATTGTGTTGCTTCGGAAGGACTGATTATGTCTTCTGGATGGAATTACCAGTGGTTATTTGATGAATTTCAGACAGATGGACAAGGGACTGTAGGGGCTTTGTGTAATGCAATTGTTAATCAGTTTAAAAAACAGTATGCATTTTCGTACCGAGCTTCAATTGCAGTTGTGAAAATGTCAAAAATTGAAAGTTTGTTTACGGCGTTTGATGATTTTTCTTTGAAGGTAGCTTCGCAAATTACGGATTCATCAGTTCGTGATGCAGTGCTTGGAACAATGTATGGTGGAGCTAACTGTAAAACTGAAAAATATACGTACGGAACGGCAGGAAATGATATTTACCTGGATATTTATTCTTTAGTAAACAGATTAAAAATTTATTTTGGTGATTCAAATCAGTTGATAAAAACTTCGGCGGAGGATTTTTTCCTTGCAGAAGAAACTGCTGTTGTAAATTCCTGGGCATCTGACCGACTTCGTGGCGGTTTGGGAGTTTATTTTTCGTCACTTACGGAAGGAAATCTTTTAACTACAACTTATTCTCCAGCATATATAAAAGGCCGAACTGTAGATCAAAATAAGTTTGTTTTGGATAGCAACGGATATGTTCCTGCAGAAAATACACAGGATAGTTTGCTTGATAAGATTTTTTTTACGGCATTTGATTAGTCGTTTTTGAGAGGGGAAAATGAAAAGAAACAAAAAATCACTTATACAAATATTGCTGTTCTTAATTTCTCTTGGAGTTGGATTTGCAGCAAGATATTCAAATGGCAGTGGAAATGGAACTGGATGGCTTAGCGGTGATGGCTATGGATATTCTGACGGTTCTGGAAAAGAACCTGAAAGTGTTCACGATGCGTGGAATGAAGCTCAAAACCATACTGAATATAACAATAGTCAGCAAGAGGAATATCACGGCCCAACGGCAGAAGAAATTGCTGCTATGGAAGAAGAACAGAAAAAAGCAGCTGAAGAAGCTCAGAAAAAAGAAGAAGAACAAAAACAGATTGTGAAAGGAAGTGGGGGGGTAAACACAACCCAACAAACCCCTGCGGAAGAAGGGCATTTATCTGTTAATGATAGTGAAGAAAGTAATGCTGCAGCACAAAAAGCTCTTGCGGAAATGAGGAAAAAACAGGCTGAAGAAGCAGCCGAACGTGCAAGACAGGAAGCTGAACGTCTTGAAAAAGAAGCTGCCGAAAAAATGGCTGCAGAAGAGGCTGCAAAAATAAAAGCGATGGAAGAACGTGCAAAGGAAGCTCAAGATTCTGCAGCTGAGGCTGGAAAAAAACTTTCACAAGTTTCTGATGCTATTTCGAAAAAGCAAAATGAAATTGCGGAAATTGATAAAAAAATAAATCAGATAATCAATGAAAAAATTCAACAACAGAAAGAAAAGGAAACAAAAAGAATTGAGGAGGTAATAAATAAAGATGTTTCAGAACTTATAGAATTTGTTACATCGGAGGATAAAATTGATGCGTCGTACAATGATTATCTGCAAACTCTTGAAGAAAAGCAAAACGATTCAATTGAAGTGACTGGTGAAACTGTAGAATGGCTTTTGGTTCAAAAGGAAGATTTATTACGGCAAGAATTGGAACTGAAGGAAAAAGAAAAACGGGAACATGAAAAACTGGTGAATGAACTTCGAGATATGGAAAGTGCGTATACTCTTTTGGCAAATGCCTACGAGGATTTTGCACAAACTGGAGATCCGGTTGAAATGAGCTCGGGACGATTTCTCGCTTCTTATGATGATTTTGTTGCTGAGGATTATTTGAAAAGGTTTACGGTAACTAGAAAGCTTACGGATTTACCGGCAGGTGAAAGTTTTGGCAAAAACTGGAGTTGCCCGTTTGATAGTCGAATTATTCATTCTCGGAGATTGAGTGCACAAGATTATATCCAACAGTATCAGCTTGTAAAAAATGATTTTCTTGAATGTATTCAAGCTTGTGATAATTATATAGAAGAATTTGATGATTATCCGCGTGAAGAAATTGAAAATTCAAAATCGAAATATGAATATGGCGTAAAAATGCTCGATGTTTATATACAGGTTTTGCAGCAGAATGAAAATGAGCTGAAAAAAAGTGACGAGTTGAATCAATTTGTTACATATGGAAGATATGCTGATCCGATGAATTATTACTCTTATTGCGATATGTTGATTTATGTTGATGACAATGGTAAAGAATATAGATTTGTGAACGAGGGCAATAATAAATGGAAGGTTGGCGGTGGATTATATGATTCGAAAATGGAGATTATTCAACAGAAGGATGGAAGTTTTGTACTGTCATATGAGAATGGCGTAAAAAGATTATATTCAAAATACGGTGTTCTTGAAAAGGAAGTTGATCGAAACGGAAATGCTGTTGTATATGAGGCTTTGAATGGAAGAATCTGCGGAGTAACTCTAAAGACTGGCGAAAAGTTGAAAATTGAACGTGAAAACAACGGCTCGATTAGAAAAATATTTGGTCCGGTGTCTGGTGAAGTTGTTTATGTTTATGAAAACGGATTTATACAGAAAGTAACTGATAATCACGGAATAAGTGTAAGTTATGTGTATGATTCTGATGGATTTCTTAAGCAGATTATTAAGGCGGACGGCGGGCGTGTAATAATTTCTTATGAAAATGAGAGTTGGAAGGGAAAGAAAGTGTGTGCCGGAGTTACAAATGAAAATGGTTATACAGAGAATTTTACATATGACTTTAAAAATCACTGTGCAACACATAAAAACTTTTCTGGTTTGAGCGAAAATTACACTTTTAGCGAGGATGGTTTTACAACTTCACATACTGATGTGTTTGGGAATAAAACGCTTCTTACTAACGGTCAGTACGGGCTGATAGAGTCTGTTTCGAAAAATGGATTGAAGAGAACTTTTACTTACGATGAAAAATTAAATCCTGTAAGAGTAAGTTTTAGTGACGGCAGTTATGAATCAATGAGTTATAACGATTTTGGACAGCTTGTTATGATGACTGACAGGGATGGTTTTTCGACGAGGTATGAGTATGATGATGCAGGAAATGTTGTCTGTGTTTACTTTTGTGGTAATTTGATTACAACGGTTGGGTATTATCCGAATGGTCTTATGAAAAATCTTACTGAAAAGGGAATTACTTATTGTTACGAGTACAATAGTTTTGGAAATGTAACGAAAAAGGAATGGATAGATTCTTACGGTAAGGCTTGTAGTGAGAGTTGGAGTTATGATGGACAAAACCGAGTGATTAAACATGTGAAGGTAAATGGAGAGGTTTCGGAGTTTTCGTATTCGGATTTGGTAAAAACTGAGGTTTGTGGCTCAAATAAGCAAATTGTAACTAAGTATAATTTACGTGGTTGGGTTTGCGAGAGAACTGAAAAAGATTTGAAAACTGGGGACTGTTATACACTTTCTTATTCTTATGATTATTGTGGAAATGTATTGAGTGTCTATTTGAATGGGAAAGAATATGTGCATTATGCTTACAATCGATTTGGGAAAATGACTGAATGTACAGTTTTGATTCCGGGGCCTGTGCAGAAAAATGTTTATTCGTATGATGATTTTGGTTATGTGACTGGAGTTAGTGTTGGAAATGTTCAGAAATATTCGTACAGATATTCTAGAGGCAGTGACAAAACGGTTGTGTTTGTTGTCTGCGGAGGAAATGAAGTTTGTTCTTATACTTATGATGCTTTTGGCAGATTAACAAAAGAATCTAAACTTGATGGATTTACGAAGAATTATTCTTATTCGAAGGCTGGGCGTTTGATGACAACTGCGGACAGTAATGGAAATGTTTATACGGTGAAATATTTGACGGACGGGGCAAAGAATGTTGTCTGGAAAAACGGTGAAGGGAAAACAACTACTTTAAGTTATAATTCAGATGAAGAAATTGTTTTAGTAAAAGATGTTTTAGGAAACACTTACGAGTATGGGTATGATTCCTATGGTAGGCAGATATTTGAAAAAGGAGTTTCTTATTCAAAGCAGTATAAATGGGATAACAGTGGAAGGCTGATATCTGAAGTTTTGACTGATAGGAATGGGGATAACGAGTTTGAAAAAAAATATCTGTATGAAGATGCTGAAAGGAAACGAAGTGATTATGAAGGTGAAAATCTTTGTAGGGAACTTTACTTTGATGCATGGAACAGAATTGTTAGGACAAATGGAGCTGATGGCGTAAAAACTTATGAATATGACTGGTTTGGTAATTGTACTAGTGTAACTGATTCTTTAGGAAATGTTACTTTGTATACTTATGATGCTGGTGGAAATGTAATTACTGAAACAGATAAGGAAAACGGATGTGAGAAGGTGTATGAATATAATGATGCTGGTAAACTTATTGGTATTATTGAAGAAAATCGAAAAATTTATGGGGCTGAATTTGATTCGTCTGGAAGACTATTAAAGACTGTGGATAAATTTGGAAATGAAAATATACGCTCTTATGATAGATCTGGTTTTGTAAAATCTGTGGAAAGATATGATACTGGAAAATCCGATTATATAGTTAGTTCGGATAGAACGAAGCTTGTACAAAAGGATGTTCTTGGAAATGAAATTACTTATGAAGTAGGTTTTGGTGGAAAAGTTCTGAAAGAAACTGACAGTTTGGGAAATTATAAGAATTATGCTTATGATGAATTGGGACGATTGAAAGAATTGACTAGTGTATCAGGATATTCTGAAAGAAGGTCTTACAATGATAAAGAAAATTCTATGCAGATTATCTATGGTAATGGCGAGGAAGTTAGTGTTCGATGGAATGTGCGAGGGGATGTTGTTCGGCTTGTTTCGGATGATAGTAATTTTGCATTTTCTTATGATGAAAATGGTCGGCTTACGAAAAGCTTTGATTGTTTGTATGGAATTGGGGTTGCTTATGAGTACGATAATTTTGGACGTTGTACAGAGAAAAAATCAGCGAGTTTTGATTATAAGTATGAGTATGGTAAAAACGGTTTTGTAGAAAAAATCTTGGATGTAGTAAGTGGGGCTTGGATTGAGTTTGAATATGATATTTCCGGAAAGGTAACGAAAGAAAAATATTCAAATGGAATGGTAAATCAGATTAGTTATGCAGACAATGGGCAGAAAAAAAATGTTGTACTGAAAAATAAATCTGGTGAAACTGTTCATGAAGAATCACTTAAATATGACGAAAATGGTAGAATTTGTTTTGTGCAAAATGAAATGAAGGAAGCTTGGGAGTATTTGTATGATTCGGAGGGAAGACTTGTAGAAGTTCGTTCCCCGTATAAGGAAAGTATAAAAGAAATTGCTAGAAATGAAGCGGTTGAATGCGGAATTGGAATTAAAAATGAGAATCCGGTTGGCGTTTATCTGAAAATTGAAAATGGGGTACAGTATTCATGGTTTGAACGTTATGAGTATTCGAAAAAGGGTAGCTTGGTAAAAGTAACTAATCCGTTTGGAAGTATTGTTTATGAATATGATAAAATGGGGCGAATTTCTGCTAAGCATGGAACGAATACAAATGATGGAATGTTTTTTTACTGGGACAAGGATAATTGTTTAGTAAAGGCAGAAAGTCGTATACGTTGTGTGAAATTTGAATATGGTGCTTTTTTGAGACCTGTTTGTATTAGGGTAAATGATTATGTTGCGGGAAAGGAAGATGTGTATCGTTATGAATATGATTCGCTGGGAAGAAGAATTGCTGAAATCTATAATGGTGAAAAGATTATTTATGTTTACGATGTTTTATCGAATGAAATTTTAATGACGACACAGGTAACGGAAAACGGACGTGTTCTGATAAAAGAAAGTGGAAGTGAAAACTTAGGAACTGAAGAATATGATTTTAAATGGTTTGGTAATGATGCTTTTGTTTCTGAGGATAATTCCAGAAGAACTCGTGGAATTGAAGATTCGGTTAATGAATCGGACGGGGATTCTTTTATTGTGGATAGACG
Organism: Treponema sp.; assembly: GCA_045615645.1. Lineage (GTDB taxonomy): Bacteria > Spirochaetota > Spirochaetia > Treponematales > Treponemataceae > Treponema_D. The sequence goes on along the minus strand of JAZLFF010000050.1, from coordinate 38,346 downwards.
ACCTTGTGCTACTTTGTATTGTTTTGGATTTCCTTTTGTAAAATCGTACGTGGACGGTAGAAATCCGAATGGCCGTGATAATGAGTTTATGTATAAAGATTGGCGAGGAAGTATAATAATGACTTTCAATAGAGTTGGAGAATGTATTTCTGAATGTCAGTATGATACGTGGGGAAATCAAATTCAAGAAGGAAAGAACTCATCTTTTTGTTATGCTATTGGCACAGAAAGGGGTGGATTGCAACTTATGAATTTGGGCGAAAGAGATTATATTCCGGCGTTGAAAACTTTTACAACTATGGATAAAAAACGTGATGGTGGAAACTGGTTTGCGTATTGTGCATGTGATCCTGTAAATTATGTTGATGTGACTGGGCGTGAAAAAAAATCATTTACAGAAAAAGAAAAGGCTTTGTATAATGTAGGTATTGCTAAAGTCGGCGAGTTTGATAAAGAAGAATATCATATTTTGGGTGGAAGTAAATACATTGTACAAAATCTTGATTGTGCAGATGTTAGTTCATTAATTGATTTGGTCGCAACGGAAGAGGCCGGGGGACTAATTACCTCGGAAATGCAGAAAAACTTTGTTTATGATTATAACAATAAGAATTTATCAAAAGCGAAGAAAGATGTTAATTCGAGAGATTATTATACTGGCGATTATGAGAAAAATGTTCGAAAAACTGGTGATGTTAATGATATTAATAATCCTGCCATTGTAACTCCTGGTTCTGTTCTTGTATTTGCCGATGATCCATCAACTGAAAAAAGTGAATCGCATACAGTTACTGTAATTGCCTGTGATTATGACGATAACGGAAATGTTATTGGTGTTTATTATATTGAAGGGCATTCAAATGGAAAAAGTACTGAAAGTGGTTATATGAAGATGGATTTGAAAGGTGGGTATAAAGACGGTATTTTCAGTATAAGTAATTGGGCTGGAATATTCCTGGGGGTATATGAAATTGAAGCTACAGATTCTACAAGTCCTGAGTGTTGTAAATAGGTAAAAAAAGTTTTTTGAGGGCGGATTGGCGAGTGCCGGTCGGCCCTTTCTTTATTTTAGAATTTCGTTTAAGTGAAGAGTGTCTAATGTGATGACGTAAGGAGAGTCAAAACATTTTACGGTTTTATCTTCGAGGGAGTTAAAAGTTTGACCACCCCAGAAATTATCGTTGTCGGTTTTGGAATCATCTAAAAGTGAATCGTTGTCATTCCAAATCATGAAGAAAAGCCAGTTTGATGCAGCTTTTTTTAAGGCTTCTGCGTATGGTACACAATCGTTTTCTGTAATGGCAATGAATTTTGGACTATCAATAGGATTATCACTCATTGAAAGACAGGAGTCGTGATAGTTTGTAAGGGCACTGTGATTTTTCTGGTAAGGATCCCATCCGATAATATCGACGTAATCATCTCCAGGGTAATACTCTTTGTGTTGTCCGTTCCAAATCCAGATTAAATTATGCAAATTCTTTTCTTTTGTAAAATAGTTAAACATGTAACGATATAGAGCTATGTACGGTTTTGGTCCGCTATCACCCCACCAGAACCAGGCTTTTCCAAGTCCAGCGTATTTGCCCCAGTTACCGGCGCCTTCATGTAATGGACGGAAAAGAACGACAACATCGTTACAGTCAAGTTCAAAAAGGTAAAGAGAGATTGTGTCTAAATCTTTTTTGATGGCTTGAAAATTTGGAGAAGATTCATCAAGACAGTCATTTTCTTCATCGTATGGAATGCGGAAATCAGTTTTTTCTGTGTAAAATTCGGCACCTTTTGAAGTTTGCTTTGAAGGATCTCGCCAATGCCAGCAAAAAGTAACTAAACCTCCGTTGTTCCACCAGTCAATCGCTTTTCGTACCTGATTCGGATTATACCAGCCTTTTGCATCAGCTTTTGTCATATCCATAAAATCAAATCCCATTAAGGCAGTATGCTTGCCAGTATCGGAAAAAACTTTATAGTCCATGTCAATTTGATTGCTCCAGGCACAATCCATAACTCCACTCAAAATGTGTTTACCATAAACTTCGTCACGAAAGTATCCCATAATTTTTTTTGCATTATCGCAAGCGTCTGGATCTGCTAGCTTAATGTTTGGAGGAAGAAGTTTTTTATCGTTCGAATTTGTTTTTTTCACGGTTGTACATCCTGTAAGCAGTATTAATACTGAAACTAGAATTATGGATTTGAAGTTAACCATTAGAATCTTCCTTCGTCTTTATCCCAATAGCCAAGTTCATTGTGTGCAAGAATGAATTTTACACATTCATCAACAGTGGTAAAGCAAAGTCCTACAACTGTATCTGCACAGCCGTAGTAAATTGCGATTTTGCCGTCTTTTTCATCGGTTAAGGCTGCAACAGGGAAACATACGTTATCAACAAATCCTGTAGTTTCGTATGGCTGTTCCGGGGTGAGCATGTAGTCACCGCAGCGATATTTTACGATGGAAGGTTTGTCGTGGTCTAGGATTGCTGCTGAGAAAGAATAAACGAATCCGTTGCAGGTTGTAGCAACTCCGTGGTAGAACATCAACCAACCTTGTTCTTTTTTACCTTCTGGATTTTCAAATTCAATTTCTATTGGTGCAGGTCCGCAGCCGATTTTTACACCTTGCCACCAGCCTTGTCCGCCTTTTTGCATAACAAGGCGATGTTCCCCCCAGTATTTCATATCAGGTGATTGTGAAAGGAGAATGTCACCAAATGGAGTATGTCCAGAATCTGAAGGTCGACTGAGCATTACAAATTTTCCGTTTATTTTTTTTGGGAAAAGAACTGCGTTTCTATTAAATGGAAGAAAAGGGTTTTCAAGTCTTGTGAAATCTTTAAAATCTTTTGTTGTTGCAACTCCAATAGAGGCTCCGTCAAAATCTCCGCACCAAAGAATGTAATATGTGTCGTCAACTTTTACGCAACGTGGATCGTATGCATAAAATGGATCATGTGGAGTACCGTCAGGATCGTGCATATGAATTTTTTCGCGTTGAAAATTCCAGTGAATACCATCTTCTGAGTCTCCAATATAAAGGAAAGGTCTTGCTGAAGTATCTTCCGAACGGAAAACTCCCTTGAATTTTCCCTGCCATGGAATTACTGCAGAATTGTAAATGCGACCCATTCCTGGAAATGGATTGCGTCCAATAACTGGATTTTCTGAATAGCGCCAAATTGGAAGCCACCAGTCAGCTGGTTTATCCTGCCAAGGAATGTTTTGTAAATTACCACCACTTATGATTTTAGCCATTTTCATTCTCCTGTAAAAAAAGTTATATGAATATTTATATTTATTATAAATTCCGCGTTACCGGCGTGCCATGTATAGCACCTTTTCTTGTTATATCAAATTAAACTTAACCGTAACACTTAAAATTGTCAAGAAAATTTAGTTAAAAAATGTGTAAAAAATTTACTTAAAATATGAAATAGAGGTCCGTCCCCTTTTTCACAAAAACATGAAAAAGGGGAGGCACCTCCATTTCACAAAAACATGAAAAAGGGGACGGACCTCTATTTCACAAAAACATGAAAAAGGGGACGGACCTCCATTTCACAAAAACATGAAAAAATGGACGGACCTCCATTTTCCCCCTCTAAAAAGCGGACAGTCCCTCCGCATAAAATAATTTAATTGTTTTTACTTAAATTAAGTTAATTTTTTCTTGATTCGTTACAAGACATAGACTAAGATGAAAATATGAAAACATATAAAATATCAGAAATTGAAAATAAACGAATACTTGGTCGAAATGTAAAAAATACAGGTGAAAAACCACTTTGCCTTTTTTGGGGAGCTGCTGCACTAGAAATAAATGTCCACGCCACCGAAGTTTGGGCAAAAATCTCCGCCGACTATAACACATACGAACCGTGGCTTGCCGTTCAAATCAACGGATTTCAAACCCAAAGGATTATGGTTCCAAAAGGTGACACTCACTGGGTTTGTATTGCCCGAAACTTAAATCCGCAAAAAGAAAATCTAATTTCAATTATAAAAGATACGCAACCAATGCCCGGAGACACAAGTCATTCCCTTTTAATCCATGAAATTGGTATGGACGAAAACGGATTTTTCCTTCCATTGCACGAACGCCCTCTAAAAATTGAATTTATTGGCGACAGTATTACCAGCGGAGAAGGGCTTGCCGGTTCACCAGATGAAATGGAGTGGATTACACAATGGTTCTGTGCAAGCAAAACTTATGCGATGCAGACAGCACATGCACTAAACGCAGATTGGTCTGTTTTTAGTCAGTGCGGATGGGGATTATGCTGGGGTTGGGATGGTAACCGTTATTCGAAAATGCCGCCACATTATGAAAAAGTTTGCTCAGTTATGAGCGGACCGGAGCAGAATGAACTTGGAGCGGAAGAGAATTGTGAGTTTGGAAGGGGAGCCGATTATGTAGTGCTCAACCTTGGAACGAACGATAACGGAGCATTTTTTCAACCACCGTGGAACGACGAAAACGGCAAAGAATATCTCCTTAAAACCGATAAAAATCAGCTTGCCGAACCAGAATACGGAAACGAAATTGCCACCGCCACAACCGCTTTCCTAAAACTCATCCGTAAACACAATCCAACGGCAAAAATTATCTGGACCTGGGGCATGATAAAATTGGTCGCAGTCCCACCATATATTACAAAAGGTGTCGCTGATTATAAAACCGAAACGGGCGACACTAATGTTTATACGCTTGAACTTGACGCAATGGAAAATGTTGAAAAAAATCCAGAGGATAAAGGAAGCCGCGGACATCCAGGCCCAAAAACGCATTATCTTGCTGCACAGAAAATAACTGATTTCATCCGTACGTTAAAATAAATTACTTAAACTAACTTAAAAAAAGTTAAACGAATAACTAAAATATAATTAAAAATTAGCAAAAAATCCTTGCTAAAATTTAATAACCGATATATTCTGAATATGTGCCGGAGAAAAAAAATCCGGCTCGCCGTTAACGCGGTTCTTTAATAGGAGGAATATATGAATAAAAGTACAATGAAAAAAGCATTGCTTTGTGCATTGGTTGCATTATTGGTTGTTAGTCCAACTTTTGCAGCAAAGAAAAAGGGCAAAAAAGGAAATGCCTACAAGGACGTTGAAAAGCAGAAAGATCCTGCTACCAAGAAAGTTTATGATTTTAAAGGTATGAGCATTGTTCTTGGAGACTGGTGGTCAGACCCTTCAACACCGCCAGCTTCAAAAATGCAGGAAGATCAGAAGGCTTTTCATGAATGGACAATGGATACTTACAATGTAAAAATCGTTCAGAAAGCATCTGCCAGCTGGGAATCGCAGCCACAGTTTGTAGCAAATTACTGTATGACAGGTAGCACAGCCGACGAAGATTTGTACGTTTTCTGTATTGATGGCCGTTCAGTAAGTGTTGGAATTAGAGCAGACCTTTTCTACGATCTTTCAAAAGTAACTACAGTTAATTTCCACGACGACACACTTTACGATCAGTCAGTAGTTAATCTTCTAAAAAAAGGTGATTCTTTCTATACATTCAACTTCGGAAAACCTGAGCCTCGTGAAGGAATCTTCTTTAATAAAAGAATTTTACAGGAAGCAGGTTACGATGCTGATTATCCTTACGATTTGCAGAAGGAAGGTAAGTGGACATGGGATACCTTCGAAGAAATGTGCAAAAAGTTAACTCGCGATACAGATAACGACGGAATTGTAGATCAGTATGCTATGTCATCATTCTACACCTGTTTTACAGCAAATGCTTTGGATTCAAACAACGGAAGTAAAATCAGTCGTGATGCAAACGGAAAATTCTACAATAATGCCGGTTCAGACAACTCAATGGAAGCTTTCAACTGGATTCAACGTATGTACCAAACCTACCAACTTCCAAAAGCAGAAGACGCAGCATGGGATTATTTCTTCCAGGCTTTCGTAAACGGAGAAACAGCCTTCATGTGTCATCAGGAATACAACGCACAGCCAGGTGGAGCTTTGTCACAAATGGCAGATGACTGGGGTTTTGTATGCTTCCCTCTAGGTCCAAGAAACACAGAGTATAGAACAATTCACGACACTCCAATGTGGATTATTCCTTCTTGCTATGATGCAGAAACAATCAATAAAATGGCAAAAGCTATAGAATTGTATAATCTTCCAACACCAGGATATGATGGTCCAGACGCTTGGAAAGAACCATTCTATGCAGGTTTCCGCGATTCTCGTGCAGTAGAAGAAACCTTAGTTTTAATGGCTGCTCATCCAAATCCACGTTACGACAATCTTGTTCCAGGCGTTAGCCAAGAAGATATGTGTAACTCAATTTGCTGGGGCTGGAGAACACCTCAAGAAGAGTACGAGGCTTGCTATAATGTATGGCAAGGATTATTAGATGATTTAAACCGCTAAAGTTTAAATCTTCCTAACAGAATCTCGAATAATAAGGCTGCCGCTAACCAAGTGGCGGCCTTTTATATATGGTACACCTGAAATCTTTTTAATAATAAGATCTGCAGCTACACTTGCCGTATCTTCCGGACGAATATAAACAGTTGTTAACGCTACAGGAGGCTGATTCTTTGGAATGTAGTTATCAAAACCTGTAACAGAAATATCATCAGGCACCTTATAACCAGCTTCATTCAACTGAGCAATTAAGTTTACAGCAGTTTCATCGTTATTACAGATAAATGCTGTTGGCATATCCTCTTTCGACGGAAGCTGAATTGTAATGGCAGAACCCTTTTCATCACGGTCATCAATAATTTCGTTTACAGAAACTTCAAGATTATTCTCTAGCAAAGCTTTCTGAAAGCCCATAAAGCGGTCGCGAATTGAAGTTGTAGCACCAAAATTGCCGACAAATCTTAATTTTTTATGGCCCTGTGAAATGACGTAACTTGTAAGCATGTATGAACAGTAATAGTCATCGTTAGAAACACAGTCTAAATGCATGCGGTTTGTGTAAAAATCAAGAAGAATAAAGTTTTTATAAAAAGCATCAATTGCATCAAGGTATTCGTTGCTGGTTTGTCCCAGAATGATTACACCGTCAACTTTTTCATCCAAAAGCATTCTAGGCAAAATAAGATTTTTTTCGTCTTCGTCGGTAAGCAATTCCATAATTGAATAATAATTACGGTTTAAAAGCTCTTTAGAAAGAAAATTGAATAAATACCAGTAAAAAGAATAATCCATGCCAAAGAATTTTGACGGAATGAGAATTCCTATGTTACCAGTTACACGTCCATTTCCTCGAGTATTCGGTCCATTTTTTCTAAAACGGTACCCCATCTGTCCGGCAAGATCCTTAATCTGTTTGCGCAGTTCTTCCCCAACGCCTTCTTTACCTGCAAGTGCTTTGGATACTGTAACAGTACTAACATTTAATTTATCAGCGATATCTGAAAGTCTTACTTTTTTCTTCTGTTCCATATACTGAATTCTAACATATTTTACTTAAAAAATATAGTAACAGAGAAAGAAATGTGCTAAAATATTAACATGATTATCAGAAGTATAGGAGAAACTTCGTATTCAGGAATGTTTAAGGTAGAAACAGAACAGACAAAGTTTTATGTTCGCCAGGAATATCTTCCGAGTATACAGTTAAATTTTCTGGAACCTGGTATTGAATTCACCAACGAAAAAGCTGATGAATTGTTAGATGCCGGATTAACTTCTGTAGTTGAATTGAAAGCCGTTGAGTATCTATCACGCGCCGAACAAAGCCGTTTTGGATTAACTCGCAAATTGCTTGAAAAACAATATGAAAAAAAGTTTATAGACAATGCACTTACTTTTCTTGAAACAAAAAACTTTTTAAGTGATGCTCGTTTTTCCAGAGCATGGCTGAATTCACGAAAGATTAATCATTATGAAGGTAGAACTAAACTTCTTTCAGAATTACTTAGTCGCGGCATTTCAAAAGAAGTTGCCTCAACAGCAATAGAAGATTTTTTTACCGAAAATAGCGAAGAGGAAATCTTCAAAAAGGCATACGAACGGTTTGTTCGTAAAGGAAAAAAAGATGAAAAACTTGTACAGGCATTATTGCAAGCAGGTTTTTCGTACAAACTTATAAAGAACGGAGAAGTTCAATGAAAAAAATTGTAAACTTTTTTGTGGTATTGATGTCTCTTCTATTAATTGCAGGTTGTTCACAAGACCTGAACTTAGAAGGTACAATCAGTGTTAAATTTCCGGCAGAAAATAGAGCTGCACGTGAAGCTGTTAATCCAGCTGATTATTCGTACAAGCTTTACGTTACTCCTCAGAATGTAAATGGTCAGGAAGAAGTAGTAATTGATGTTACAGCAGGACAGACAGCTCAGGTTACAGTTCTTGCAGGAGATTATCAGATTTCAGCTGTAGCTTATGATTCCGAAGGAAAAGAATGTTATAAAGCACAAACAGATTCATTAGTTACAGTTGAAGCAGGAAAAACATCAGATGTAAAACTTATCTTCAAACTTGTAAAAACAGATGAACCAGAAAATCCAGATGTTCCTGATGAGCCGGATGTTCCAGATGAACCTGAAAATCCAGATGAACCTGAAGAACCAGAAGCTATTTATATTACTTTGACTTTTGAAGCAGACGGCGGAAGTGGCGAACAGAAAGCGCAGCAGCTTGAACTTAAAGACGCAGCTGCCGGTGTAGAGTTTACTTTACCAGAATGTACTTTTACAGCGCCAGATTCATATAAATATTTTGAAGGTTGGGCACTTGCTAAAAATGCGGATAAAATTGTAAAAGCCGGCGACAAGGTTACATATTCGGCAGATACAACTTTGTATGCGCGCTGGGCAACTCGTTCAGCACTTGAACTACTTCCATTAACTCCAGTAGTTGAAGGCATTTATGCAGTAAACGAAAATGAAGCCTTCAAAGTAACTCTTGGTAAAAAAGATTATTCGCTCAGTAAAGATTACGTTATTTATTATACAACTGATGGAACAGCTCCAACTGAAAAATCCGCTTTTGTAGAAATTAAAAACGGTGTTGCTTCAATTCCCGTTACAGCTGATTCTAAACTTACAGCGTTCGCTCACGATAAAAACAATTGCTATCCTAATAGTGTACCAGCTGTATGGTCTGTAAAAATAGAAAAAGCTCCAGTTTATGTTGCTCTTCTTTTTGATTCTAACAAAGGAAGTGGTACACAGGAAACTCTTGTAGATGAATTAAAAGAAGGTGAGGAAAAAGTTAAATTTACTTTACCAAATTGTACTTTTGTGGCTCCTGATTATCATTATTTCGCAGGTTGGACAACGGATCTTGAAAAAGACGAATTATTGGAACCTGGGCTGGAAATGGAAATTAAAGCCGATACAGTTTTGTATGCTCGCTGGTCAGAATGTACTCAACTTGAATTTAGCGTTGTTACACAACTAAAGGATAAAGGTTACACATTAGATGTAGGTGATAATTTTGTTGTAACAATTGATACAGATTTGTTCACTTTAAGTAATGATTATACTGTATATTACCAAGTAAAGACTGATACATCAAAAGAGTTTGTAGCTGCTCAAAAATCTGGTAAAAACTTCTTAATTCCAATTACTGGTAATTGTACCCTAATAGTTTACGCTCACGATAACAAGAAAATTTATCCGGATAGTGAAGGAAAACCTTATAGCATAAACGCTATGATTAAGGAAGGTACTGTTTCATTTAAAATTCCTACAATAGACTATTCTAAAAATACGATGAGCCTTGAGATAATTCCTGACGGAAACGATAGGATACTAACTGTAAAAAATCCAGAAAAATACAAAGAAATTCGTTGGTATGTGGATGGTGAGTTATTTGAAGGGCCTGAAACAAATAATAATGATGAAACTGTATTTGAAGTAAATGATAATAAGTTTATTGTTTATTGTGCTCAGCTTGGTTCTGAATATTACCAAAAAGTAATTACTTGTATAGGAATAATAAATGATTCTGATATGGATGATTGTTCTATAGATGTGTATACAGTAAAGCAGAGTCTATAAAGAGAGGTGGCTTTAATGAAAAGAATTAGAAATTTATTTATTTTATTATTTTCGTTGTTTTTAATTTCTTGCGAAAATGGTTTTCTTCTTTCAAAAACGGAAGATGATTTTGTAACAGTAACTGTAAATGCTTCCTTAATAGATTCTGCAAGAAAGGTTATTCCTGAAGCTAATAGTGAATTACTAAAACAATTTTGTTACAGTTTTTATGTTGATAATGAATTAATACGAGAAAAATTAAGGTTTAATGAACTTCCAGCTTCTTTTGGAAAAATTAAATGTGGTACACACACATTTAAAGTTGAAGCTTATGATAGCGACGGAGTAAACATAATTTACAGTGGTTCTGTTACGCAAGAGGTTTCTAAAAATGGTGCTGAAATTTGTGTTGTATTAACTCCGACAGCTGATGCTACTGGTGATTTGGAGTATTATTTTGTGCTTGAACAGTATTATAATTTTGATTATGCATGGTACAATGATTATAAAGACGATATTATATCTATATTAGTTGAGAAGGGGGAAACTTCAGAACTAACTAGTTTAGTTACTACAAATCCAAGTCTTTCTGTAAACCTTGTAAATATGGATGACAATACGAGTTTACCTTTAGATGATAAATGTTTTTTTACACAGGAAGATGATTTTTCAGGTGAGGATGTTTTTGACGGGGTTGATTTAGATAATTGGATTGTATACAAATTATATATAGACAATATTCCAGCTGGAAATTATTGTTTAACTGTTATTGCAAACAATTGTTGTATGTATGATTATTTTGATGCTAATATTTCTTATTCAACTTTTGCTTTATGTTCCGATGTAGTAGTAATCAGTCCAAAACAAACAACTTCTAATTTCATTAAAGATAATGAAGAAAATGTTATTAAAAATGAACTAAAATATTATTCACCATTTGAAGATTCTGGATCAAAAGAAGTTTATTCTATATATTACGATGTTGATGATGTTCCTGCAGATGCTGTAAGACAATATACAATTAATTCTGGAAATTTTCTTTATCTTAATTTTAAGGCTACAGATGATAAGCCTTATTATTATGCCGGTTTGTATTTGGATAAAGAGTTTACAAAACCTGTTGCTACTCCAAAAGATTTTGGGGCAACTTTTGGAAATGTTCAGCTTTATGCAAAAAAAATTGAAAAGTATCCAATGTGTTTTGATGAAACAGATTCTATAGGATATTCCAATATATATTTTGAAGGATTTTCAAGTTCATATGGAATAAACTCTCAAAAATTAATTGAGTCTAGTAGTTATAAGATTATTTTAGGTTCTCCTGTAGAAAATGAAAATAAGCAATATGCCTATTATTGGGAAGAAGCTGATGATTATTATCTTTTAAAACGTGTTAATGTATCTGATGCGGAAGAATCTACAGAGATTTACTATGAATGGTGGGAAACTCAAAATATAAGAATAGAAGGTGTTTACGAACAAGATAATGCAATTTTTACTGTATCGAATTATGAAGATGGAGATGATTCTAGCATTTATTTAGTTGGACAAATCAATGGGGACAACATGAATACTAAAATATCATTAGCAGAGTTATTATCTTTGACCGGCGATGAAAGTGAATGGGTAAGCTTCGACAAGTTAAGAATTGATGAAAAATACTTATATGTTTATGTCAAAAATAATGGAGAGGAAAGCGAATATACACATGCCATTTTCCGATTTAACTATTCTGTTTCTGTTGAAAATAGAGAGTTTGTAATTGACTATTCAACTAAAAAAATATTCAACGTTGACTCATATCTTGCCACAGATGCTTCTGGAATGATTCAATTTGATACTTTAACAGATATTCAAGTACAAGATGGTTCAGTTTATTTATTATTCAAAAAATTGGATACTGATTGGGATGATAACATTGTATATAGTTATGGAGCTTTATGTAAACTGAAATCATCTGATGATACATTTGGTATTGACACTTCTTTTGGAAAAGATGGTTTCTTTGGTATGCTAGATGTTGAACAAGTAAAAAATAATAATAAAAGAGAAAATGTAGGTTATAATTATACTTTCTGTACACCAGAAAAGTCTTCTTCGCAAAGCCTTTTTGGGCCTACAAAATTTATTGCTGTAAAACCAAAAAAACTTGTTTTTGCTGATAACGGTTTTGGCTGGTGGGAAGATTCTAAAATAGGATATAGTACCTGGATTAAAATGAACAGAATTGTAGAACTAGATTTAGAGTCTATGACTATGAGTAGTTTTGTTACAGATAGAGATTTAGGAATTAATGAAATATCTGTTGGAAATCATGGAGGAACTCATAACATGGTTGCGTCAGCAGAAAATAAAGGAAACGGTTTTAACGAAACGAAGATAGATAATTCTTCAACCTTTATTTACCTCTGCGAATTCTAATCCATGAAGCAGCGGCCTAAAGTTTCAGTTTGTATTCCTGTTTATGGTACAGAGCCAATTCTTGCGGAATGTTTGGAAAGTGCCATAAAACAGGATTTGGACTGTTTTGAAATTATTGTTTGCAATGATTGTAGCCCGTCTCTGGACGAGAACGGGTGGAATTGCAAAAAAATTGTCAGAAAGTGCGCGGCTAAGGCGCCTCGGTCGCTGCGTAAAAATATAATCTATATTGAACATTTAAAAAATAAAGGTATTTTCGAAACTCGACGCGATCTTTTGTATACTGCTCGCGGCGAATATATTTCTTATTTTGATAGTGATGATGTTATGGCGGAAGGTGCGCTAAGGGCAATGTATGAAGCTGCAAAAGGGGAGAATGCGCCGGAAGGTGGCTTTGACATTGTACATGGAAAATCACAAAGTTTTTATGCAAAGAATGGCAAAATGGAATTTGTTGATTTTAAGCCAACTCAAATTTATAACGGTACTCTGCTTGGTCGGGATATTTTTGACGGCGCTTTACTGGAGTCAAATCATTCGCTGTATTTGTGGGCTAAGTGTATAAAACGTGACATTTATATTAGTGCGTTTGAGCTTATTCCTAAAGTTTTTTGTAACTACGGTGAAGATTTTCTTATTTACTTTTACACTTCTTTTATGTCTAAATCTTACATTGGTGTTGATAAACTTGTGTATTATTACCGCATAAATACGGGGCTTTCTTCAAATAAAAAGGTTACTTCGGAAGCGCAGTGGAAGCTTATTGTTTCTGTATCTTCATTATTTTCTGTTTTGTACACTTGGATAGATGAGCAGAATGTTGATAAAGAAAATCCGGTAATAACTGAAGAAGAAATTTTAGCAGTTAAAAAAAGAGCTGTGTTTTTTATTCGTAATAATTTGCAGCAAATGCGTACTGCCTGTTCACCAGAATTTATGCCTAGAGCACGGGAAATCCTTTGTGAATTTTGGGGAAAAAGTTTTGTAGAACGAATTGAAAAAATGGAAGCGGAAGAGGAAGAGAAAAAGCGTAAGGCTAATTTTTCTGAAGAATTACAAAAGTAATATCGTCAGTTGCTGGTGCTACGCCACGGAAATCTTTTAGCGCCTGGTAAAGTTCATCACGCTGTGTTTCTACATTGTTTTCAATATTTTTTTGCATTGTTTCTAAGAGTCTTGTTTCACCAAATAATTCGCCGGATTTGTTCTGGCATTCTATAATTCCGTCGGTGTAAATTAAAAGTTCGTCGCCACTTTCCATTTTAATGTTTTGCGAAACGTAAAGTGATGGAAGTCCTTTTAATCCTATTGGGCCAACTGCATTCGGGTGATTTTTGAAAAACTCGAAGGTGTTTGTTGATTTGTGGTATAAAATTGGAGAAGGGTGGGCGGCGTTTACAATTTCAAGGTTGTTATCTTTTATTTTAAGCATAATTCCGGTAAGGTAGTTTGAAACTTCGCCTTTTTCTTCAACAAAGCGGTCGTTAATTCTGTTTGTTGTTTCCCATAATTCGCATTTTTCATCTGCAAAAAATTCCTGCTGTATAATTGTTTTTGCAAGAAGAGTTAAAATGCCCGATGAAATGCCGTGTCCGGAAATATCAAAAACTCCTAATCCGTGAAGTTTATTATCTTTAAGAAAAAAATCGTAAAGGTCGCCGGAAACACCTGCGTTTGCTTTTGATTTGTAGGAAATTGCCCAACCTTCAATTGGTGCCGTTAGTTCCGGGTAAAAGTTTTTTTGGATTAAGCGTGCGTTCTGAATTTCTTTATCCAAAAGTGAACGCTGATTTTGTAAAGCTTTTTCTGTTGTATAAATACGGTATTGTAAAAATGCTCCAAAGAGGAAATCAACTATATAAACTATAGGGAAACGTTTTACGAAAGCTGGTGAAAACTCATATGCGTACTTTTGTAATGGTGTCCAAAAAAAAAGGATAAGTACAATCAGGTAAATTCCGTTGATTAAAAAGAAAGGCCAATAATCAAAAATGTAGACGGCAAAAAGTGGAATGATTGTAAGCCAGATAATGCCAAATCCTTCGGAACCACCGTTAAAGATGAAACTTACCTCGAGGAAAAGCATAAGTATGGAACCGGTAATGTAAAAAACGAAAGGGCGCTTTGTAAAATAGGTGATGACGGCTGTTACAAGCATAAAAAGGCTGTATCCGAATGATAACCTGATGATGTAAGGATTGTTGTCGTTAATGCCTAAAATGCCCATGTATGAACCTAGAACGGCAATCATTATACTGATAAATAATGCAATTTCGTAATTTTTTGTTTTCAGAAGTTTTTTGCCGTCTGTATCAACACGCATATTTATTCCTTAATCTATTTGTTCAATAAAAATTAATCTAGCTTGGAAGTCGCCCCAATCTCGGTGCATTGGAATGCCGGCGGTGCGGATTGTAAGGCCTGTTAATTCCATTGGTGGATTTTTATCCTGGTCTTCATCTGGGAATGAAAGGCGATATTTTGTATTATCTTTTAGTCCCGGTGTTTTAATGAATCTTGTTTTGAAATTTGGATGATTAAGGACTTGTACAAAAGTAAGTAAAGCTTTTGTTTGATCTTTACTTACGCTCATCCAGCAATCGTATTCATTATTTTGACTGTAACTTGCAATGCGCCAGTAATCTCCGTTTCGGACGAGATCGCTGTAATTTTTGTATAAAGTGATTTGCTTTTTTACTTGTTCGTGTTCGTCTGGGGAAAGTTTTGTAATGTCAAGTTCGTAACCGAATGTTCCGGAAAGTGCGACGTAACCGCGGGTTTTGAATGGAGTTACGCGTCCAACTGTGTGGTTTGGACAAACGCTGACGTGTGCACCCATTGTGCTAAGTGGATACATGAGTGCTGTTCCTTCCTGGATGGAAAGGCGTTCAATTGCGTCTGTGTCATCCGAGCACCAGATTTGTGGACTGTAGTAGAACATTCCTGGGTCAAAGCGTGCACCGCCTCCGCTGCAGTTTTCGAGTAAAAGGTTTGGAAACTCGGTAAGGAGGCGTTCTTGCATGCGGTAAAGTGCGAGTACGTAACGGTGGTAGAATTCGCCTTGCTGGTCTTGTGCAAGTGAAAGTGAGCCGATGTCAGCAAGCTGGCGGTTCATATCCCACTTTACGTATTCTATGTTTGCACTGCGTAAGATTTTTGCAACGGATTCGTAACAATAATCTTCCACTTCTTTACGGGTGATATCCATTACAAGCTGTTGTCGGCTCATCCCTGGTTCACGGCCTGGAATTTGTATTGCGTAATCGGGGTGTGTACGATATATATTTGAGTCTGGTGAAATCATTTCTGGTTCAAACCAAATACCGAATTTTAATCCGATTTTGTTTACTTCGTCGACTAAGTGTTTGAGTCCGCCAGTGATTTTTTCTTCGTTTACAAACCAATCTCCAAGGCTGGAATCATCGAAGTTACGTTTGCCGAACCATCCGTCATCCATAACAAGCATTTCGATGCCGTCTTGTTTTGCGCTTTTTGCGATGGAGAGAAGTTTGTCGGTATTAAAATTAAAATAGGTTGCTTCCCAGTTGTTTATGAGAATTGGGCGCATTGCTTTTTTGTATGGGCTTCGGATGATGTGCTCGCGGTATAGTTCGTGGAAGGCGTGCGACATTCCGTTCAGGCCGGTGTTGCTGAATGTAAGTACGGCTTGTGGAGTTTGGAAGGATTGTCCTGGGGTGAGTTTCCAGCTGAAGTTTTCTGGATTGATTCCCATTTGTATGCGGATTGTGTCAAACTGGTTGCGTTGTACTTGGGCGATAAAGTTACCGCTGTAAATAAAGTTTACTCCATAAACGTTGCCGGAATTCTGGTCGGCGTTGTGGTCGAGAATTGCTAGGAAAGGATGTTCTTGGTGTGAGGTTTCGCCCCGCATGCTGATTACACCTTGGAGTCCCATGTGAATTGGGTGGCGGTCGATGTGGCGTTCGCGAGCCCAACTGCCATGTAAGGTAATTACGTCGTAGTTTTCGTTGTCCATGTCAAAAGAGAGTGACAGGGCTTTTTTGATGTAAATAGGATTGTTTTGTGAAACGTCTGTGCCGGTGTAGATGATTTTTGTTGAGCGGACAATGGCGTCTATGTTGTCGAATACTGTATAAAGGAGGTTTACTTGTATGCCTAGAATTGGGTCTTCGGTGGTTATTTCAAGGGTCTGGGATTTATCGTTAGCTGTGTCGAAAACTGATGGTAGGCTGGGAAGTGTGGTTGTGCCGTTGTAAATTTTGTGTGAGACGTATTTGAGTTCGACGGCATTGTGGCCTGTGGAGTTTGTAATTGCAAGTGCGGATTGACGATAATCGCCTACGCCATCAGTTGGAAGTTCTTGTGGTAAAAAATCAAGAAGGGAGTGTTTTTCGCGAAAGATTTCGCTGTCACTGAAGCCATATTCTGTTTGGCGTGTAAGATATGAAATGTCGTCTGGGCCAATTTTTGGTCCATAATATGTGTGTGCGACATACCCTTTTTTTGCAATTGTAATTGCGTAGGTTGAGTTAGGAGTTTCCAAACGGAATGTTTTTTGATCCTTGTTGAATGTAACCATAGGTAAAATATACCATATTTTAAGATGGTTGAAAACGGGGACGGTTCTTTTTTTCATAAAAATGTGAAAAAAGGGACGGACCTTGATTTCATATTTTTATGAATTTGGGGACGGACCTTCCTTTTTTATGAAAAAAAGAACCGTCCCCGTTTTCTTCAATAAACATCCGTTCAATTACTAATTTTTGCTAATTGAAAAAAATAAAACTATGCGTTTTGAATTATTCCCCGACTTAATCCGGTTGAGGTAATAATTTGTTGAATGGTAAAGCCAGCTTCACGTAAACGATGAATATATTTATTTCGTTTTGGAATGGAAAAATCCGCTATGGTTTTGGGATCTTCAAGTTTTAGTTCAAACTTAATTTTTTGAATATTTTCATCAGTTGATAATTTTGTTTCTTTTGCAGGAAGATATTCCATAACAATGTCGTTGTTTTCTTCAAGAAGGTAGTTAATCAAGTTTTTAAGACCTCCGATAAGTTGAATCGTAAAATCAGTATCAATAAAGTCTTGCTTTTCCCAAAAACATCGGATACTGCTCCATTGGTAGTTAATTGTTTTACATTTTCCAGCTTTTTGAGGGTTTTGATGAATATATCTGACTAAAGTAAGAAAATATTTTTCATCTTCTACGGGTTCACTTTTGAATCGATCCTGAAAAAGAGGACCAATTCTTTCATATTTTTTATTATAGTATGAAACATAACTGTCTCCAATTTTTTTCATGAACGTGGATAGATTGTTTTGAATGTTTCCAATTAGTAAATGGAAGTGATTGTCCATAAGACAATATGCATAAACCTTGATATTCAATTCTTTTGAATATTTTTTGACTTTTGAAAGGAAAATATATTTATCTACATTTGAGTAAAAGATAAACATTTTGTTTATTCCTCGGTTGATAACATGATAACAGTTTTTTGAAGATGTTTGTCTTTGTTTTCTAGGCATAATAGCTCCTTAATTTTTTTTTGATTTATTTCCTACATATATAATGGACAAACTCGAAACAAAATAGGAAGTTTTTAAGGGAGGTCCGTCCCCTTTTTCATGTTTTTATGAAATTGTGGTCCGTCCCCTTTTTCACAAAAATGTGAAAAAGGGAACCGTCCCCCATTTCACACATTCCCATCCTCGACAAAAAATGTTAAACTGTCACAAGGAGTAAGAGCATGAACAATTATGTTAGAAAAGTGAATTATTACGAAACAGACAAAATGGGAGTTACACATCATTCGAATTATGTCAGAATGATGGAAGAAGCAAGAGTCGATTTTTTAGAACAGTTAGGGTGGGGATATGAAAAAATTGAACAGTTAGGAATTGTTTCCCCAGTTTTAAGTATATCTTGTGATTTTAAGAAAACTACAACTTTTCCCGACGAACTCACAATCGCCGTCACAGTAGCAAAACTTTCCGCCGTCAAACTAACGCTTGCGTACACTTTCACCGTAAACGCAATCGAAGTGTTTACAGCAACAAGCACGCATTGCTTTATTGATAAAGATGGAAAACCCGTAATTCTAGCCCAAAAATTTCCAGATTTTTTTGAAAAATTAAACAAATTACAGTAACATTTTTAACAGTCTCAAGTGTTTAATTAATAAACAGGAAAAAAAAGTGATAATAAGAGAAAAAGATTTTGAAGAATTGTACAGAAAGTACGGCCCTATGGTAATGCGTCGCTGTCGTTTCATCCTAAAAGATGAAGAAAAAGCCAATGATGCATTCCAGGAAACTTTTCTCAAATTATTCGAAAGACGAACAAAGCTTTCAAATGTGTGTGCAAGTCTTTTTTTTACAACTGCAACTAGAGTTTGTTTGAATGTTATCCGTTCAGACAAATATCGAAACGGCCCTCAAATCGATCAATTGTCTGCAACAATTATCGATAACGCGTCTATGTTGCAGGAAGAAGTCACTGATGTTTCTCTGTTGTTAGACTGCATTTTTCAAAAACGTGACAGCAAAGACCGTGAAATTGCTATCTATCATTTTGTTGACTGTTATACACTTGAAGAAACCGCCCAAAAAATGAAGATGTCTGTTTCAGGAGTTCGAAAAAGAATCGCGACTCTAAAAAAACATGCAGAAGGATACAAAAATGGAAACTAAACCAAAAATCCCGCAGCATATTCTCGAAGAAATCAATCTAGGTGAAATTCCCGCTCAGAATTATTACGCAAAATACGGAAAAGAAAATCTAGAAGAGGAGTTAGAAAAACTCCAAATTTCAAACATGGAGTTTTACAATAATATCCCTGAGAGAAATTCAAAAAAATACAGACATTATCTTATCGAAAGAGTTTTATCAATTGCCGTTTGTGCCGCTTCATTCTTTTTTGCTGGCTTTAGATATTACAGTAATAGAACGGCTATCAATTCTGCAATTGTTGAACGCGTAAAAGGTGGAAACGCAAAAGAACTTTTCGTTTATCGTCAGAATGGTCAAACGGCCGAACTTTTACAAAATAAAGCCCAGGTTTCTACCGGCGATACTTTGCAACTTGCATTCAATGCGAATCGTTACGGATATATCCTGATTTTTAGTGTCGACGGAAATGGAAACGTTACAAGTCATTATCCTTCAGAAAGTTTAGATGCAGTTAAACTTCCTTCCTCAGGTGGCACAACTTACCTAGATTATTCGTACGAACTTGACGACGCGCCGGATTTTGAACTTTTTATCATGGTAACTTCTGACTATCCGTTTTCAATTACTCAAGAAGAACTGGAAGGTCTTTCTTTAAGAAAACTGCAGAAAGGAAAATATCTTCCTGCCGATTCAATCTTTACTACTTTTTTGGTTACAAAGTAGGGGGCAAAATGAGTAAACTTAAGTACATCATCAGTTTTTTTGTAATTTTGGTGATTTTAGAAATTGAAGTGTTTGCAGCTGGAGTAGAAAGGTATGCAATTTACGTTGGTTCGAACAACGGAGGAAAGTCTCGACAAAAACTTTTGTATGCCGGCAGCGATGCTGAAAGTATTAAAAATGTTATGGTCGATGTAGGCGGTATTTCAGAAACAAATTCTTATCTTTTAATCGATCCAAGCAAAAAACAAATCAATGCGGCCATAGAAGAAATCTCGGAAAAAATCCAAAATAATAAGACAAAAGTGTCTCGCTCGGAGTTTTTATTCTATTATTCTGGTCATTCCGATGAAGAAGCCCTGTTATTAGGTGAAAACCGTTACGATTATTCAACGCTTAAACAAATTATTTCCAATATCCCAAGTGATATCCATGTAGTTATTCTCGATTCCTGTTATTCTGGCAATTTTATACGTACAAAAGGTGGTCAAAAAAAGAAGCCGTTTTTAATGGATGATTCTTCTGTCGTTAAAGGTCACGCGTATCTTTCTTCAAGTTCAGAAACCGAGTTTTCGCAGGAATCGGATGATATTGAAGCAAGTTATTTTACAAACGCTGTTATTACCGGATTACGCGGTGCAGCTGATACCTCCGGAGATAAAAAGGTTACACTGAACGAACTTTATTCTTACGCCTTTAATGATACTCTCCGCAAAACTGAAGAAACTAAAGCCGGCCCTCAGCATCCAAACTACAACATTACACTTGTCGGTTCTGGCGACCTTATTCTTTCTGATTTTTCTGAATCTGATTCGGTAGTTTCCATTGCAAAAAATGTTCAAGGTAAAGTGATTATTCGCGACAAAAATGCAAAGCTTGTTTCTGAAATCAATAAAACTGAACAAACTCCAATTATGCTCGCACTTCCGCAAGGAAAATATTCAGTTGTAATTATTGGTGATTCCACCCTTCAAGGTGAGTTTGAAGTTAAAAAAGATGAAGCATTTGTTTTAGAGCAGACAAATCTCGTTCAAGTTGAAGCGGCAGAAAATCGTACGCGGGGCAATCAAGAATTCTTTTTTGATGTTGAAGAAGAATTAAATAAAATGAAACCTCGCACTTCAAATCTTCCATTTGATTATACATTTTATTTTAACTTTCCAATAAATACGGTTTTTGAAGGTGCCTTATCTTGTTTTGCAATCCAGGAAGATATGTCAGTTCTATCTTTGCTGCCAATAGTATTAAAAAATAAAAACAGCATTCACACTTTCGAATATATGGCATCAACTGGTTTTCGAAAGCCTAAAACAAAAGAAAAAGTTTCCATTGTAGCAGGTACAGATCTTGAAATTAATTACCTTTCTTGCAGACAACCTGAAAAGCATTTCGAAACACAATACTTTTTGGAACCATGCTTAGGTTTTGTTTTTTCACTTCCCGAAAGTCTTCCTCTTGAAGGTATGGGCTTAATTTTTTATCCGGCAAGCATTCCAGTTTACACTTCCTATGGTGACCGATATTTTAAAGTAAAATCTTCAATCGCTCTAGAAGGAACTTTTACACATAAAAACTTACTGTTCGGTTTTGAAGAAAAATGGGATTTCTACTGGCGAAACGGAAAATTTACTCCAGATTTTACAATTGCTCTTAATATAGGAGCTTATGTACCTTCTTCTAAAAACTGGGAGGCAGTAAAATATGAAAGAATTAATGTTATGAGAGAATATCGAGAGAAAACCTATTATAGAACAATGGCAAAGGAGATAGATTTATTATGAAAAAAATTATAAAGAAAATACTTTTTGCACTTCTTTTTATTGTTGGATTTGGATTTACTTCTTGTTCATATTTAATGACCGGATTTTTTTATGTAGAAAATTACACAGATAGTAATATTACAGATTTTACGGTTGAGTGGGATAAAAATGGAAGAAAAGAATCATTAATAATTGATACAATCTATGCAAAATCAAAAAGTGATGATTATGCAGTAATTTTAAACGATTCTAAAGCAAATGTTTTGGAGACTTTTACTTCCAACTTCAAACTTTCTTACAATCTAAATGGAAGAGAGTTTACATTTCTCGACAGTAAAACAAAAATGATTGATGAAAATGGAAATGTGACCGACCCACGCGCAAAATTTGTTTCAGACAAAACTCTTTATATTGAAGTTTTTACGAATGATTATATAATTACTCAAAAAGATTAAAAAAATCGCCGCTAACGCGGTGTTTTTATGGGAGGCATGATAAAAATTACATCCATGTAATTTTTATCATTAAAGTTTGAATCTGCGTTGCATCTTCAAACTTTAATTCTCGCCATCCTTGGCTCGCCGCTAACGCGGTGTTTTTATAGGAGAGAAAAATGAAAAAGTTTTCGCTTTTAAAAAAAACAGCATTATTACTAACTGTATTTTTTTTGTTTATTTCCTGTAATTCAACAAAAACTTCTGGGGAATTAATTTTACCAGTAGAACCAAATCTTGTTTATGGACAGATGGAAAACGGTATGAGTTATTATGCTTTGAGTAATAATGAACCACAAAACCGTATTTCGCTTAAGCTTGTAGTAAAAGCTGGTTCTTGTATGGAAGATGCTGATCAGTCTGGTGTTGCTCACTTTATTGAACATCTTTGTTTTAATGGAACTGAGCATTTTGAAAAAAATTCTTTAATCGATTACGCAGAATCCATTGGAATGGGCTTTGGACCTGAAGTAAATGCTTATACTTCTTTTGAAGAAACAGTTTTTGAATTTGAAGTTCCAGCTGATAATCCTGAATATTTTAAAACTGCCCTTTTAATTTTGCACGATTGGGCTTGTGCAGTAACTTTTGAGCCTGAAGAAATTGACAAAGAACGTGGAGTTATTCTTGAAGAATGGCGTTCAAGACAGGGCTTAAACTCACGCCGTACAGATGTTATTTTACCATTTGAATTAAAAGATTCACAGTTTGTCGGTCACCTTCCAATTGGCGACATGAACGTAATTCAGAATATCAGTTATGAACGTATAATCGACTTTTATAAAAAATGGTACCGTCCAGAACTTATGTCAGTTGTTGTAGTTGGAACTGGCGATGCTAAAAAATTCGAAACCGAAATCAAAAATGCAATGGAGTCAATTCCTGCTTCTGAAACAAAAATTTCTACTCATCCATTTAATATTCCACCAAGAACTCAAAAAGATATTCATATTTTCCAAGATGATGAAATGCCTTACACACAAATGTTCATTTCCATGCAGGATGAAGCGTTTGTGCCACGAACAACAGAGCAGGGCCTTTCCCGCAATAATCAAATTGACATTCTGTGTAGAATTTTTAATCAGCGTATGTCTGAAATCACTTTAAAAACAGACTCTCCGTGGCTTGAAGCCGGAATGACTCATTTTATTGAAACAAACTTTTCCGCTTTTACATCTATTTACTGTGTTCCAAAGGAAGGAATGGTTGTTCAAGCTATGCAGACACTTTTAGATGAATATGATCGCCTTAAAATACATGGAATTAATGCATCCGAATTTAAACGGGTTAAAGCAGGCATTCTTTCAGAAGAAGAACAGCGTCACAATCAAAAGGACGGAATTTCTTCCGGTACTAAAGCTTCTGAAATTTGTACTCAAATTCTTACTGGTAAAACTTACATTTCTGATGAATATTACTATCAATTGGAGTGTAAATATTTAAAGAGTATTACAATTGAAGAAGTGAATCAGCTTTTTAATGAACTTTTGCCAGACCGCGGAACAATGCTTCAAATTGATTCAAAAACAACAGAAGTTCTTCCTTCTCGCAATGAATTAATGGAAATTTGGACAAACTATCAAAGTGAATCAGAAATTCAAAACTACGAAGATTCTAATCTTGAAGGTTCATTAATGACTCGTCCAAATAAAAAAGCCGATGTTATTGAAGTAAGTAAAATTCCAGAATTAAACGCTACTGCATATACTTTTGCTAACGGTGCCAAAGTTATCTTCCGCAAAAGTGACTTTGATAAAGACCTTGTTTATATGAAGGCAATCAGTAAAGGTGGATTAGCCCTTGAAAGTGATGATAAATGGATTTCAGGTGTTTACTCTCCATTCTATGCAATTTATTCAGGTGTTTGTGGACTTACAATTTCAGATTTGCAGAAATATCTTACGGATAAACGCCTTGGATTTTCAATTCAGTTAAATGAACATTACGAAGCCATTTATGCAAACTGTTCACTTAATAATACTGAAGATATGATGCAGGTTTTGAACAGATTTATGAGTGAACCTCAGTTTACAGAAGAAGGCTGGAATGTTGTTAACTTGAACGCTCAGCAGACTGCAAACAATTATTGTCTTACTCCAGATATGGCTTTCTATACAAAAGTAGATACAGTTCTTTATGGAGATGATGTTCGCCACCACGGTATAGACATTAATGCAATAAAAAGTTTGAACCGTGAAGATGCTCAGAAAATTTATAAAGAACACTTTTGTAATCCTTCTGATTTTACCTTTGTATTTACTGGCGATTTTAATGAAAAACAATTACTTGAACTTTGTGCATATTACATAGGTACAATTCCTTCTTCAAAAAGAGCTGATGAAGATTTGTACAAGCCTTACAATTTTCCTAAAAATATAACTACACAAGTGGTTCAGCAGGGACTTGAAAATAAAGGTCAAGTGTTCATTGGTTTTGGTGGAAATTTACCGGCTGCGGCAAGTGTTGAAGAAGCTTGGGAACAAAACGAAATGATTGAACAACTTCGTGCTCTTCTTGATATCCGTTTACGAGAAATTATCCGTGAAGACAAGGGTGGAACTTACGGTGTTGAAGTTTACTCATTAATTGATGGCACAGATGAACGCTATTGTGAAATTAAAATTTATTTTGGCTGCGAACCGGAACGCGAACAAGAGTTAACTGATGCAGTTCTCGCTGTTTTGGAAGAACTTCAGACAAAAGAAGTGAGTGCTTCATATATTGAAAAATTAACAGAAGCTTATCGCCGCAATTTTGAAATAAATCTTAGAAGTAATTCATGGTGGGCAGACAGAATTATTGCTTCTCAAGTTTACGACTGTATTCCTCTTTCAGTTGTAACCAATAGTGAAATAATTCCTGGTAAAATTACTCCAGAAAGTATAAAACTTCTTGCAAATAAATATATTAATATTAAAAATTTTGTGTCTGTGTACTTGCAGCCGCAAAAATAAGTGGTATAATTTTCCTCTATGGATATGAGCAATTCAGCCGTAGAGGAAAAAAATATTTCCGGCTACGAAAAATTTCTTCACATTAATAGAGCAAAAAATAATATTACTTTAAACAAGGTTTTGTGGATATGTGCAGCAGCAGGACCTTGTATTGCTCTTTGTTGTTATTTGGGTTTCTTTGATAAAGTAAAATATTCTTCCTGTATTTTTGTTACCTGTTTTGTGGGTTTAATGGCTTTGATTCATTTTTTTCTGACTAAAAAATTTCCTGCAAGTCGCATAACTTCATATTTTTGTTTAATTTCGTTAGATGTTTTAGTTTTTATGATGAATCATTTACATATTGCGATAAATGTTTCTTTCTTTATTGTGCCGCTTTTAAGTTTGTTTTTTTGCAATAAAAAAATTTATTATAATGCCTGCTTTTTTAATTATATAACAATGTTACTTTGTCTTTTTGACATTTCTGATGAAGTGTACTTACTGCGTTTAGATTATTCGTCAGCACTAAGCTGGTTTTTAACGTATGCTTCATCATATACAATTGAATATATTGCTATGACTCTTGCAGGAACGGCTTTGAGTTCGCTAATACTTGATTATATGGAATCAATGTATGAAGATAAGCGAACAATTCGTAAAAGGGATAAATCAATTAAAGAAAAAGAAATCCGCGAAAAGCAGCTTATCGAAATTTCTAATACTGATGAATTAACTGGTTTGTATAATCGCCGCGCTTATGAAGACGATATTAAAAACCTGGACATAAACGAAGACTTTGTTTTTATTCTTATGGATTTGAACGGATTAAAATTTGCAAATGATAATCTTGGACACGATGCCGGTGACGAAATGATTATTGGTACTGCCGATTGTATTTCACGTTCTTTTAGTAATTATGGACGTGCTTACCGAATTGGTGGCGATGAGTTTGCAGTTATGATTAGTGTAAGTAAAGATGAATTACCTGTTGTTCAATATGAATTTGAAAAGGTGAAAGGTGAGTGGATGGGCCATAAAATAGAATCCCTTTCAATTTCGATTGGTTATGCTACAGCCCGCGAAATGCCAGGTCTTTCAATTCTTGAACTTTCAAAAATTGCAGACAAACGCATGTACGATAATAAACAGGAATATTACCGTACAAGCGGAATTGAACGAAGAAAGTATTAATCAAGACACGCGTCTAAATCTTTTTCAATTTGTGCGCGGTCTAAGTGACGTCCAATAATTACCATTTTAATCATTCTGTCACCAACTTTTTCGTCCCAGTCTTTGCGCATTTCTGGTTCTTCTGCTAAAACTTTTTTCTGTTCAGCTGGAGGACAACTTGCGAGCCAGTTTCCAGAATATCCAGCTTGAATCTGACGACCTGAAGTTTCCAAAACGTAAGCCATGTCATCTTCATCACTGAACCACATTACACCTTTTGAACGGATAATGTTTCTTGGCCAGCGGCTTGCATATTCATCCAGTTTTTGGCGACTGAATGGACGGCGGCGGTAGTAAACAAAGGAACCAATTCCGTATTCATCTTCACTTTCACCTTCGTGTTTATGTTCGTGATGGTGTTCGTGTTCATGGTGATGTTCATGTTCGTCGTGATCGTCATCGTCGTCGTCATCATCGTCATGTTCTTCTGCTTCGTGTTCTTCAAGTTCTTTTACCCAACCGGCACTTGCATAAACTGTTTCAAAGTCAAAGCGGTCTGTTCCAATAATTTCTTCAACAGGAACTTCACAACGAGTTGTTTCAATAACTTTTACAGATGGCTGAATTTTGTTAATAACGGCACGAACCATTTTCATCTGTTCATCTGTAACAAGATCCCGCTTATTTACAATTAAGGTAGAACAGAATTCAATCTGCTGAATAAGCAAAGATTCTACATCTTCTTCATCAATATCTTCTTTGAGTAAAGCTTTTCCTTCATCAAATTCATCAACCAGGCGGGCTGCATCAACAACGCCAACAACGTTATCAAGTTTACCAATTTCAATAGTTTCAATAGCCTGCGCAATTGGCATTGGCTCACAAACTCCAGAAGCTTCAATCATAATGTAATCAAATTTTCCGGTTTTCATTAAATTTTCAATCTGCTGAACCATGTCACTTTTTAATGTACAGCAGATACAACCGTTTGTAAGCGGAACTAAAGAACTAGAATCTTCAATTTTTGCTTCTTTTGAAATAAGTCGTTCATCAACGTTTACTTCACCAATATCGTTTACAATAACAGCTACTTTATAGCCTTTTTGATTTGTAAGAACACGGTTCAATAAAGTTGTTTTTCCAGCTCCCAAGTAGCCGCATAAAAGAGTAATTGGAATTTTTTTCTTAGACATATAAATACTTCCTTATAAATATTTTTTTTCAAAATCAGTTACAGATATTGGAAGTGAATAATAATATCCCTGGAATAAATCGCACTGCATTGGAGACAGTAAATCAATTTGTTCCTGTGTTTCTACACCTTCAACAATAATCTGCATTTTCATCATTTTGGCCATTTCGAAGATATTTTTCAAGATGATTTTTTCTTTTTTTTGATCATCACTTTTTTGCAAAAATGCCATATCAACTTTAAGTATATCAAGCGGCATATCTTTTAACATAAGAAGAGAAGAGTATTTACTTCCAAAGTCATCAATGGCAATATTAAAACCTTTTTCCTGCAATTTTTTGAGAGGCTTCAGACAAGTTTTTATGTTCTTAAGAAGGAAAGTTTCTGTAATTTCTATTTTGATTTTACTTGGCGAAATTTTATATTTTTTTGTGAGATTTACAAATTTACTGTAAATATCAAGATAGTAAAAATCTTTTGCAGAAACATTTACAGAAATTGTCAGATTATTCAACGAGGTGTTTTCCCACTGTTTTATTAGCTTTACGGCTTCTTCCCAAATTGTTTCGTCAAGTCTATGTATTAATCCGGATTCTTCTAGAATTGGTATGAAGTAAGAAGGTGGCAGAGGTTTTGCACCAGGTGTAATCCAGCGGGAAAGTGCTTCAGCGCCATGAATTTTTCCGTTTTTGTCTATTTGAGGCTGTAAGAACATTTTAAATTGACCGGATGAAAGGGCAAAATCAAAATCAGAAAGTATATTTTTTTCGGTAATGATTGTGTTCATTAAATCTGGGGTATACTCGGCAAAAGTGTGTAAATAGCTGTCGGTTTGATGTTCAAGTGCAAGGCGTGCTTTATCGTACATGAGGAGGGCGCTTTCCATTGCAAACTCAGTTTTGTAAATTCCAACGTTAATTCTGAATTGAAACCCTTCAATTTTTATGGTTTTTGCAATTGCTTTAACTGCGGTAAGAATTTTTTCTTTGTCAAAAAATTTACCACGTATTAAAGCGGCAAACTTGTCGTCGACAATTCTTCCATAAATTGAATCTTCGTGAATATTGTTGGTAAGGTATTTTGCCAGCACTTTTAGAAGGTCGTCGCCAGCTTTATCGCCGTTTATTTCGTTTATAAGTTTGAAATCTTTAATGTTTGTGCAAATCATTACCCATTTTGCGGAAGGTTCTTCACGAACGATTTTTGTTGCTTTCTCAAAGAAGCTGTCTCTGTTGTAAAGACCTGTTAATTCGTCGTGTTCGGCAATGTGGCGTTCATTTTCGTATTCTTTAATTATGTCCGTTTTATCATTAAACGTAAGCATAATTCCAATTTCGGATTTATAGTTTGTAAGAATTTTATAGGTAATTTCAAAAATATGCTTTTCGCAATCAATTGAAAATTCTTCTTCGGCTACAAAGGATTTTTTGTGACCAATTCTATGCTTTTCTATAAAATCAATTAAAAAGATATTTAGTGCATCCTGATTGTAATTCTTTTTAATACCAAAAATACTACGGCATTTTTTATTGGCAAAGCGTAAGTGTTTTGCTTCGTCAAAACAACAAATACCAATTTCTGAGTTTTCAAGGGAAATGTTTAGCGAGTTATAAATAATTTTTCTTGGGGCATTCGAAGACGCATAAAGAAAAACGTTCGAAGCCATAAAACCATATAAGAAAGAGGAAATATCAATTGGAAAATCGAAAAGTTGTGCAAAAACGCTCAAAATAATAATAACTGAATAACTGGAAATAAAAGCAAAATAATTACTTTTATAACCGTTCGGTATTTTAATAATTCTATAAACCAGCATTCCAATAGTCTGCAGAATAAACAGTGAACAGATTAAAAAGTGAATCCAATGGAAAGTGTACGACTGAATGCTCCAATAAATCATGTTCAACGGCTTTGAATACTTTTGAACAAGCGAGAACATAAAGTGTGTTGGAATATTGATTATGCAGAGTAATGAATCAAAAAGACAAAAACAGTAGTATATTTTATCAATAACTTTAGAATCTTTAGAATAATGAGTGTAATATCTTGTAAACAAAAGATCGTAATATAAAAGCCACGTTGTTGACGTGTAAAAAAGACTTTTTAAAAGAATTGCTTCATTTACAGTTTGTGAAAAGAGGAAGAATATATAAAACAAAAAGGCAATAATTG
Source organism: Treponema sp. (assembly GCA_045615645.1). GTDB lineage: Bacteria > Spirochaetota > Spirochaetia > Treponematales > Treponemataceae > Treponema_D. Next base: position 8,855 of record JAZLFF010000050.1, on the reverse strand, counting down.
CAAATGTAAACGCTTTTCCAACATAAGAAGGCATGCGGGTATTTTCAATGTAGGTTTTAATCCAGATTACGCCTAAAGTTACAAAAATACATGCAGCAATCAGAATAATAAAAGATTCCATTATGATTTACCTCCCATGTATTTCTTTTCAAATTCTTCAGAAGATATTGGCTTTGAAAAATAAAATCCCTGGAAAAATTTAACCCCGGCCTTTTTTACATATTCGTATTGCTTTTTAGTTTCAATACCCACAATAATCAATTCCATTTCCAGTTCTTTTGACATTGAAACCATAGATTTTAAAATTGTAGAACTTCTAGTATTCTTTTCATTGTTATCAATAAAGTCCATGTTAAGTTTCAGAACATTTGTATCTAATTGTTTAAGCATATTAAAGGAAGAAAAGCCCGTTCCAAAATTATCAATGGCGATTTGAAAACCGTATTTATGTAAAGAATTTATTACTTCAATATTTGATTCTATATTTTCCATAAATGCAGCTTCCGGAATTTCGAGTTTAATACATTGTGGAGGAACATCATATTTTTCAACAAGATTTGTAAAGACAATATACAAGTCATCGTATAAAAAATCTTTTGGCGAAATGTTGAGAGAAATAGAAAAATCGTTATGGCCGTTATTTTGCCATTTTTTTACTTTTTGAATTGCTAAATCCCATATGTTTTTATCAAGCGAAAGGATATATCCTGCTTTTTCAAGAATTTCCAGAAAGTAATTTGGAGAAAGAGTTCCAATAAGTTGATGTTTCCAGCGGATTAAAGCCTCTGCAGTTTTACATTTACCTTTGTTATCGAAAATTGGTTGAAAATATAATTGAAATTCATTGTTACGCAAGGCCGGCGAAAAATCACATAATACACTTTTTTCCTTTAAAAGCTTTTCCATTTGCAGAATATTATAAAAAGAAATTGTTTTTTCGTAGTCGCCGTGAATGTCCTGAATGGCAAGCATAGCTTTATCGTACATGTTTGCGGCACTTTCCTGCGGGTTTGTAATTTCATATACACCAATGTAAATTTTTAACTTAAGGTTGAGCGAGTTCGTAATGTTTTGAATACTTTCCGTATTTTTTTCAGCAAGAGCCGGATTAAAATCTGTTTTGCGGATAAGCATTGCAAATTTATCAGCTGAAATCCTTGCTTGAATACAATCTGGAAAGTTTGCCTGCTGCAGCATTTTTGCCTGAGTTTTTAGAATTGTATCTCCAAGCTTCAAACCGAACAAATCGTTAATCAGTTTAAAATTTTTAATGTTTGTTGCAACCATGTAGCGCGGAACATCCGGTTCTGCATCAAGAAGTTTTTCTACTTTTGAAAAAAACTCGCGGCGATTGTAAAGCCCGGTCAGTAAATCGTGAGTTGCCTTATATTTTTGCTCATGAAGTCGTTTATATGCATCCGTATTGTCTTCAAGTTTAATATAACTTCCAAAAATACGTTTTTTTCTATCCCAGAATTTCTGATAATCTATAAGAAAGTGATGTTCAATACCATCTATCGCTAAAGTTTCTTCTCCAGACACTGAATCAGAATTATTTGCAATAAATTCATGGAACCAGGCAGACCGCATATAATCATCAACTGCATTATGTGTAGCGTCTGGGCTTTTGAAAACCTGCATAGATTTAGTGTTTTCGTAAATACATTTTTCGTCACAGTCAAAGCATGCAATTACATCGTTAATGTTGTCTGCTGCTGATTTTATAAGCTGATTAAATTTTTCCTTTGGCAGAACATAATAAGTAAAGTAAAAAATATACAAGGTAAGTGGCGGAAAAAGCAGATAAGAATAATCAATTGGAAAGTGCAAAACGTCGTAATAAATGTTCAAAAAAACAATTCCAAGCAGAAAAAACAAGATTCTTGAATAATATTTACGGAAATATCTTTCTGCAGTAACCAACCTGTAAAAAATATGAGCAATAATATCAATTACAAAAATAATGTACAAAAGTCCGTGGATAAAATATAACGGTGTAGTTTGTGTTCTCCATTGAAAGTATGCTTTGTCAATATCGACAATTTGTTCCATCGTAAAATAGGTATGGTATTTAATATTCGAAACAATGAAAATTGTGTCTATAATAATAAGAATTGCAAGAATACTGTTTATAATAAGGATTAAAACTTCACGAATGCTTTTTTTGTTTGGTTGTTTTGCATAAGTTTTTTTAGTAAGCGCAATTACGTACATATTCAAAAGGTATAAAAACCAGAAGAAAAGCATAATAACGAGTGTGTAAAGAATGTTTACGGTTTTCGGATTTTTACATAACATAAGTGCCAGAAATAAACTTACAGAAATTGTGGTTACGTAAAGCATTCCAGAAACCTGATGCTTAAATTTGTTATGGTGAGAAAAAGAGAATAAGCAACATATCAGCAGTCCAAAAATGTAACTGCAAAGTAAAGAAATTAATAAAACTCTCATACTAACAACATAATATTATACACTATAATTTAGATTTTTTCTTGCTAAAATTTTATCTAAGGTTATAATTTTACGTAGAGAGGTAGCAATTATGGCAATGAGATTAGTAACACGTTCAGATTTTGACGGATTAGCATGTGGTGCACTTTTACTAGAAGCTGGAGTAATAGATACGTGGAAGTTTGCGCATCCAAAAGACTTACAGGATGGACTTGTTCCTATTGACTCAAATGATTGTCTTGCAAATGTTCCTTTTGTTCCTGGCTGCGGATTATGGTTCGACCATCATTCAAGCGAACACGAGCGTCAGGAATTGGCTGGAAAATTTAAAGGCGAAAGTCGTATGACTCCTTCATGCGCACGAATTATTTACGAATATTATGGCGGTAAAGAAAAGTTCCCAAATTTTGACGAAATGATGGTTGCCGTAGATAAAGTTGATTCTGGTAATCTTACAATTGACGAAATTCAAAATCCGCAAGGTTGGATTTTAGTTGGCTTTTTAATGGATCCGCGAACAGGGCTTGGACGCTGGCGTGAATTTACAGTTCCAAACTATGCATTAATGGAAAAACTGATGGTTGCCTGCCGGGATAAATCAACTGCGGAAATTCTTGCAATGCAGGATGTAAAAGAACGAATTGAAGTTTACAACGAACAGACAGAAAAATTTAAAGAAATGGTAAAGGCTCACACCGTAGTAGAAGGAAATCTTATTATTTCTGATTTACGTGGAATTGATCCAATTTATACTGGTAATCGTTTTATGATTTACAGTATGTATCCTCAGCAGAATATTTCCGCATGGATTGTAAGTGGAAGAGGTGGACAAGGTTGTTCTGCAGCTGTAGGTTACAGTATTTTGAATAAAACAAGCCATGTAAATGTAGGAAGTCTTATGCTCAAGTATGGTGGCGGTGGTCACGAAAAGGTAGGTACTTGTCAGTTTACTAACGAAAATATGGAAACTGATTTACCAAAAATGCTAAATGAGCTAAAATCGTTAGCAAATAACTAACGAGGCTTTTTTATTATGAAACGTATTATCACTGTTCAAGACATCTCTTGTGTTGGTAAGTGCTCTCTTACAGTTGCATTGCCAGTAATTTCTGCAATGGGAGTTGAAGCTTGCGTTTTGCCAACTGCAGTCCTTTCAACTCATACTGCTTTTAAAGGTTTTACCTTCCGCGATTTAACTTCGGATATTAAACCTATTTGTGAGCATTGGAAGCAGGAAAAAATCCATTTTGATGCAATTTATACAGGTTACTTGGGATCTTTTGAACAGCTTGATTTAATGAAAAAACTTATTGCTGATTTTGGCGGAAAAGATACAGTTGCAATTGTAGATCCTTGCATGGCCGATAACGGAAAGCTTTATCCAGGTTTTACTCAGGATTTTGCGTTTGCAATGGCAAAACTTTGTGGACTTGCAGATGTAATTGTTCCTAATATGACAGAAGCAAGTTATATGTTAGGCATTCCTTATGTAGCAGAAGGCTATGATGAAGAGTATGTAAAAAAAATACTTAAGGATTTAGCCACTCTTGGTGCAAAGAAAGTTGTTCTTAAGGGAATTGAATTTGCACAGGATCAGAAAGAAGTAAAAGGTGTAAGCGGAAAAATTGGTATTGCTGCTTACGATTCTGTTACAGATACTTTCAGTTGGTATTTCCACAAAAAAATGTCGGTAAGTTTCCACGGAACCGGAGATATTTTTGCAAGTGTTCTTACCGGTGCTTTAATGCGTGGTAAAACTTTGGAACAGTCTTATTCATTGGCTGCGGATTTTGTCGTAGAATCAATCAAAGAAACTTTGAGCCATGAAAACTATAATTGGTATGGAGTTGATTTTGAAGCGGCATTTCCGTATCTTATTAAAAGATTGTCGTAATGGGGGCTAATCGCCGCCCCCATTGCCCCTTGCTAATAGGAAAAAGCAGCTTAAGGCTGCTTTTGATTAGAGCTGGTATGGAGTTGATTTTGAGGCTGCCGTTCCATACCTTGTAAAAAGGTTAGCATAAGAGCAGGCTTTTACAAATTGAAAATAGATATACTTGATTCGACATTACGAGATGGTGCTCAAGGCGAAGGAGTCAGTTATTCAGTGCAGGATAAAATCCATATATGTAAAGCACTGGATGAACTTGGTGTAACTTATATAGAAGCTGGAAATCCTGGATCAAATCCAAAGGATATAGAGTTTTTTAAGGAAATAAAAAAAGTTCCCCTTACAACTTCCACTATCTGTGCCTTCGGTTCAACTCGCCGTAAAGATATTGATTGCTCCGAAGATGCAAATCTGCAGAGTTTAATTGCGGCCGATACCGAAACCGTGGTTATTTTCGGAAAATCCTGGGGATTCCACGTTACAGAAATTCTCAAAACTACGCTCAAAGAAAATCTCGCAATGATAAAAGATACCTGTGCTTATCTTACGAAAAAAGGTAAAACTGTTTTTTATGATGCAGAGCATTTTTTTACAGCTTATGCAGACGACAAGGATTATGCTTTTAAGACTTTGCAAGCTGCCGTAGATGGTGGTGCAAAAGTAATCTGCCTTTGCGAAACAAAAGGTGGTTTTATGATTGATGAATGTCGGCAGGCAGTTTCTGAAGTTGTGCAACGTTTTGGAAATAGTGTAAAAATTGGCATTCATACGCATAACGATTGTGGACTTGCAGTTGCTAATTCACTTGTTGCCGTAAAAGAAGGTGTTACACAAGTACAAGGGGTAATGCTTGGAATTGGTGAACGCACAGGAAATGCAAATCTTTCTACTATAATTCCGGATTTACAGTTGAAAATGGGATATGAATGTATTCCTGCAGAAAATATGAAAAAGCTTACTGCAATTTGTAATCAGATTGCAGAATATACAAATATCAGTTTGAATCAGCAAAACCCTTATGTTGGAAAAAATGCTTTTGCTCATAAAGCCGGCATGCACATAGACGCAGTGTTAAAAAATCCGTTTGCTTATGAACATGTTGAACCAGAATCAGTTGGAAATAACCGCGTGTTTTTAATGAGCGAAGTTGCAGGTCGAGCAACAATTATGGAAAAACTTTCCCGCATTGCTCCAGAAGTAAAAAAATCTGACCGTATGGTAGACAAAATTATTGCACAGATGAAAGACCTTGAAAAACAGGGATATCAGTTTGAAGGTGCTGACGGCAGTTTTGAAATTCTTGTTAATAAAGTTTTAGGTGAATACAAACCGTTTTTTAAACTTCACTATTATAATACAACAGGTTCTAATCCGCGCCCTGAAGAAGGGGTTTGTTGTTGTGCGCAAATAAAAGTGGAAGTTGACGGAAAAATAGAAATTAATGCAGGCGAAGGTGACGGTCCTGTAAATGCGCTCGATATTGCGCTTCGTAAAGCTTTGGAAAAGTTTTATCCGGAAGTGTCAAAAATCCGCCTTGTGGATTATAAGGTTCGTGTTTTGGATGGAAGGTCAGCAACTGCTGCAAAGGTTCGTGTAATTATTGAAAGTACCGACGGTCAAAAATCTTGGACAACTGTAGGCGTTTCTGCCGACTTGATTGAAGCTTCTTGGATTGCACTTTCAGATTCATTCGAGTATCAGTTGAATCGTTGTCACAAAAATTCCTAACTGTGTAATTCAATAAATTTAACAAAATCTTCCTCAGTAAGCGGTTTTGAATAGAAGTAACCCTGTGCTTGATCACATTGAATAGATTTAAGAAAATCTCGCTGCTCCTGAGTTTCAACTCCTTCAAAAACAGTTTCCTTATTTAACTGCTTGCTAAGTTCTACAAGAATTTCAATAAAACCTGCAGATTTTTCATCAATTTTGCCACTTTCATCCGTTGAAGAATTAAGGAATTCTCTGTCAAACTTAAGCACATCTACAGGTATTTTTGTAAGCATATTCAAGGAAGATTCACCACTACCAAAGTCATCCATGGCAACTGTAAAACCTTCATTGTGCAAATGATTTGTAATCTCATTAAGTTTGAAATTGTCCATAAAGGAACGTTCAAGAATCTCAATCTGAATCAATTCCGATGGAATAGAGTAGCGTTTAAACACTTCTAAAAACTGATGCATAAAGCGGTCTGGCTTACTGTGATTTCGTGACATATTTACAGAAATTGGAACAACTTTTTTTTCATTTGCAATCTGCTTTTCCAAAAAGTGAAAAACTTTGTCGTATACGTAAAAATCAAGCTTAGTAATAAATCCATTGCGTTCAAAAAGCGAAATAAATTTATCCGGTGTAAGCATTCCTATTTCCGGATTTTTCCAGCGAACTAAAGCTTCTGCTCCAACAATTTTATCGTTTGTAAGTGACATTTTCGGCTGGTACATAACAAAGAATTCGCCGTTTGTGAGCGCTTGGTTCATGTGTTGTTCAATAAACTGCTCTTCATTTACTTTTTTGATTAAGCGAGAGTTGTAAATTGCATATTGAACCATCATATTTTCTTTAATTGTAGTTTTTGCAAAAGAAGCCTGGCCGATTAAACCTTGAATTGTAACGAAGTGTCGGTTAGATTCAGGCATAAGGAAGGTAATTCCGAATTTTGGGAAGAACGGCATATCAAACTCTTTGATTTCGTCGTTAAAACTTGGAAGGGTTTCTTTAAAAGTGTTCATTGCTTTATGAACTGATGAAATTTTAAACAAAATGTAGAAACGATCGGCAAATCCGCGGCCAATTACTCCGTGATATTGATTTGTAACGCGGATCAACATTTTTGAGTAACGAACGAGCATTTTGTTAGCTTCAATTTCTCCGTAATTCTGATTTACGAATTTAAAACCACGGATATCGCAGTCAATGAGCATAAACTTATTGTGCGGTGAGTGACGTAACCATTTTGTCGCTTCGTGTTCAAAATGCTGACGAGTCCACAAGTTTGTAAGCGGATCATAAAGTGTAGAAAGTAGCTGATGTTTTTGAAACTGATCAAGAATTGTGTATTCAATGAAAAGCAAAATTAATAGGGCAGCCAATGAAATGAATAAAAGATTGACCATTTTGTGCTTGTATTGTTCAATTATTACGGCTTCGTTTTCCTGAGGAACGGAAAGACCAAGTGTCCAGTTTCCGTACTTTATTTTTTCCATAAATAATCGGATTGGAGTTCCGTAAACGTCTACTGTTTGTAAAGAAGGTGTGTTCATTTTGATAACGTCTTCAGAACTGCGTTTTTCAACACCATAAAAGGTTGGATTAAATTCCTTAAAAAGCCAGTTTTCATCTGAGTGAATAATAAACTTACCGGTGCTGTCCATAAGGACAATATTACCAATGTCGCTTATTTGAATGTTGGCAAAAAAATTCGAAATTGTTTTTAAAGTAATTGAGGCAAGAAGTAATCCTGTTTTTTGATGGTTAGAATTGTAAATTGCAATAGAAAGATTAATAATTGGTTCTCCGTTTTGTTTTGAACGAACAGGATCACTTACAAATGTGTCTAAATCTTCTTTTATAATGTTTAAATAATAATCACGGTCAGAAACATCATATGATAAACCGTTTTGAGAATAGGCCATACCGTTTAAGTCTACGTAACTTACATCAAAAAAGTCCGGGGCAATTTTGGCGTTAAAATCTTTTAAACCTATTAAAGTTTCTTGAATTTCTTTAGGTGTTTTTTCTTCGTACTGATCAGGAATGTAATAGCAGCCTAAAATTTTTACGTAATTATCTAGATATGTGTTTACAGTTTGTGCGTAACCGTCTGCAACGTGACTGCAGCTTTCCAAATATTGTTCATGACTTTGTTCAAGTGTAGAGCGTAGAATTGCACTGCACAGTGATATTATGAGTGTAGTGAATAGAATTGCTATTAAAAGCGAAGAAATAAGTTTTGCTTTATTCGGATTAATTGAATTCTTTTTCATGAAATCCCTTAATAAAGAAGAAATATTATTCCCCTCAAAACCCATAATCAGTTTATCACAGAATTTTTATTTGTAAACTTTTTCTCTTTAAATTATTACTAAATCAAATTAAATTTTCTTATTTTCGGAGAGTTATTACGATGATAAAAGTAGTTAATCGTTTTACAACGCAAAATATAGGGTAATTTACCGATTAGTTTTTTTTATGGTTGGGCTTAAAATTATTAAAGGTGTAATCACACCAATATTTATAAAGGAGATAAAAAATGATTAAAAACAATTTGAAAAAAGTTGTATGTTTAACAGCAGCAACTCTTTTGATTGCATCTGCATTTGCAGCCCCAAAAAAAGCTAAGAAAGCTAAAGCTAAAAAAGGTGCAGTAGAAACAATTAACTTGTGGGCTTTCACAGACGAAGTTCCAGGTATGGTTAACAAGTACATTGAAACACATCCAGATTTCAATTACAAAGTTAATACAACAATCATTGCTACAACAGACGGTGCTTATCAGCCAGCTCTTGAC
>JAZLFF010000049.1:0-10458 GCA_045615645.1 Treponema sp. | reverse complement strand
ATATGGAAAGGATTTTTGTACAATTTTTTCTTCAAAAAAGAAATTTGCTTCTTTTGATTTGATTAAACTTCAGAAAATTGAAAATGCACTTTACTTTGCAGGAAAAATTCTTTTGTACACATCTTTGTTTTTCCCTACAATGGTTTTCATTGCTTTACTTTATTGTACTCCATACGATAGTGTGGAAATGCATGGTATTGGACCAAATTCTGCAATCTGTTTTTTATCTGTTGTGTATCTTTGTCTTTTTGAAATGATAATCTGTACGCTAAAGGCTAAAGTCAAAAAATCGGTAATTTTATATATGGCAGAAACTGATGAAGCGGCCGGTGAAAAAATAGAAGTTTCTTCACAAAAGATAATAAAAACTGTTGTTGGAATTGTGCTTTTGTGTGGAATCTGCTGGTTATACGCTTTTTCTAATCTTGGACTTTATGTACCAAATGGTTTTGTAATTTCTACAATTATTGATTTACCATCATTTTTAAGCCTTTTGATTTTTACACTTCCGTTGCTTGCGGTTTCTGGTAATTTTACAAATTTCTGGAAAAGTTTTGCAACCTTATTTTCTAACGCTAGATTAAATGTTGCAAAAAAGAATCTGTATTTGAATGCGGTAAAAGAAGCTGTTGAATTAAACTGGTATGGAGCAATCACCTTTACTGTAATCGGCTGGATTGGAATGATGAGAAATCTTGAAGATGCAAGTATGCTGTTTCCAAATATTGCCGTAAGTTTAATTGTTATATTTTATGCTATTTTGCTTAATCTTTTGCTTTTGTTAGTAGAAAATAGAATTATTAAGGTATCACAATAGACGATTTATGATTTTGGATTTAGTTGCTGTAACTGTGAGCATTGTAATAATCACTTTGCTCACGGGAAGAAAAAACGAAAAATTAAATCAGCTTTCTCAAAATTCATTAATTGCCGGAACTTTAATTTCAATCATCCAGTTGATTTTGATGGCAGGACAATTAGAAAAAATTGATTTGAACGATTTTAATGTTCTTTCACTTTTTATAATGATAATTGTCCGCCTGCGCCCGCTGATGATTGGTGCATTATACAAATTGATTTTTATAATTGTACAGAAAATGTTTTTAGGAAAGAAAGCTGATAATCTAAATGAAACTGTGGAAAACTTTTCCCCCGCGACTTCCACTGCTCCTCACCAGTTAGACCTTTCATCCTTGTCGCGCCGAGAACTTGAAGTTGCCCGCCTTGCCGCAAAAGGATACACAAATGCCCAGATTGCCGAAAACTTGTACATTTCCGAAGAAACTGTAAAACGCCATATGTCGACAATTTTTGAAAAATTACAAATTGAATCTCGCAAGGAATTGATGATAAAATAGAAAAAAAGGTATTATAAATTGAATTCAATTTCAGAAAAGAAAAATAAAACTTTACACGAAGCGCAGTTTGATAAACGACTAGAATCTACAAAAAAACAAATAGAACAGATTATTCAGGGCATAGACATGAAAAAACACCTTGGAGAGAACAGTTACGTTCATCACAGCGGCCCAAAAAACTTTTACATTGACGAAGTTCTAAAATATTTTGAAGGCAAAGGTTATACTGCAAAACTGTTGCCAACCGAATCTACTGTTTCTTATAAAATTTTTATTGGGTGGTAAAGGACTGTTTTAGAACTGAAATCATCATTTTTCTTGTTTTCTTTCCGCTTAATTACTAGATTTTAAGTAAGGCGAGGCGTTATGAAAATTTTTTTTAGATTTCTGCTTGTTTCGGTTGCTGCTGTTTTAATGGCAGTAAACATCAACACTTTTGTACATACTGGCGGACTTTTGCCAGGCGGATTTTCAGGAATTACAATTCTTATTCAGGATATTTTCAAAAATTTTTCAACGTGAATGTTCCGTACAGTCTTGTTTACTGGGGATTAAATGTTGTTCCTGCAATAATTTGTTTTAAGCACGTGGGAAAAAAGTTTACGCTTTACTCAATCTGGATGGTTATTTTTAGCGGACTTTTGACAGATTTTATTCCAGGCTTTTACGTTACAGATGATATTCTTTTATGCGCAGTTTTTGGCGGTATTCTGAATGGAATTGCAGTTTGCTTATGCCTTTTTGCAGGAGCTACAAGCGGCGGAACTGATTTCATTTCTATTTATGTTTCTGAAAAAACAGGCAAAAGCATCTGGAATTACATTTTTATTGGAAACTGTTGTATTCTGGTGATTTTTGGCATATTGTTCGGCTGGACTAGAGCGCTGTATTCAATTATTTTCCAATTTGCAAGCACACAGATTTTGAACACACTTTATCATCGCTATCAAAAATACACACTTTTTATTGTCACACAAAAGCCAATCGAAATTGTTGAAGCGATTAGAAATACTGTAAATCATTCAGTTACAATTTTCGAGGGGCAGGGTGGTTATACGGGTATTTCTCGCAAAATGATTTACACTGTAATTTCAAGTGATGAAGAAACAAAAGTGGTGCAAGCAATTAAAAAAATTGATTCTGAAGCCTTTATCAATACAATTCAGACGAAATATCTTTCAGGGAACTTTTTTATGAGAAAAAATGATTAAAAATCAGTTTATATTCTAAAGCAATTTTCCATATTCAAAATATTTTGTCTGGAAAGTCCAAGTGATTCTGCAATTCGTTTCCAGCTTTTTATATTTTCTTTTGTAGAATTTACAAAAGCTGCGGCATTATCTTTTTTAATCTGAAAATATGGGGCAACTTCCAGCGCAAGATTGTAGTCCAAGGAATTGTTATTTTCATCAATGTTTAACGAAAGGCCTGTTCCTTCTGGATTTGGATTTACATCGTAAAGTGGAGAAAGACGGAAACCGTTTGAGTCGAATAAAAATCCATGATTTCGTAAATGGTCGTCGGTGTTTGTAACTGCAATGCTGAAAACTATTCTTTTCCAAAGTTCAAGTAAATCTGCTGACGGTTGAATACTGTTTTGTAAAATTGCTTCTGCAATATCAAGATAACTGACTCCTTCGCTGGCAGAAGCTCCATCTTGTTTTCCAAGAACTGTCATTGCAGAAACAAAGTGAATGCGTCCGTTATTTGCGGTGCGGTCAAATCTTTTTACTAAAAACGTGCTGCCTTTTTTTGAAAAATTTTCGCATTTTGCAGGCGGAACATTCAATCCACATAAAACTGCAAGCTCGTGAGTAACCATTTCCCAGGCACCGGTGTTGTTCTGGTCATATTTAGAAGGAAATTTTGCAATCCATAAATTATTTTTTACATCCTGAACTGTTGCTTTTGGACGGGCACCACCAAGAGATGAACCTGGCTCTAAAAGCATTTTAAGCCATTGTCTGATTTCTGCATCTGTTCCTTCTCCTGCATCAAAATGATAAGCGGCATCTTCCAGTTCACGAATGCTTGTCCACACTGGAATTACGTGGTTTGAATTTTCTGCAAGAAACGGACCTGCTTCTTCTGTTTTAACCCTTAATGCCCCGGTACGCGCCAAATCTTGAATGCCTAAAAGATAATCACTTTCAGTAAGGGTGCGTTCACTTCGACCTTCATCTTTTGCATCAAGTGATTCTCGGCGCTTCATTAAAATACGGCCCCATCTGTCTGGACAGGAATCTGTAAAAACTCCAAAAAGTTCTTTTTCGGCTGGAAGATACTGGCGACCTCGGTACAGTTCCAGATCAGGATCAAAAAAAGAATATGGATTATTTTTGAGCCAGAGTGAATTATATTCAAACGAGAAAACTTCTTTGTTTTTGTAAAGTTCGGCATTGAGCTGGCCAATCAGGGTTGGTTCTCCAAGACTTTCCCAGTCGCCGTAAACATAAATAGATTTCATTTTTATTACACTTTCTTTGGTGAACGCATACGAACGTTCATATTTAAATCTTGAAGTTTTCGGCCAAGTTCATCATCACTGGCTACCTTAAGCAAATCTTTTTCTAATTTAAGTGCATTCAAAACTGCAACATAAATTCCCATTGCAACAGAAGGTGAACCTTTTTCCACCGCCCACAAAGTTGCTCTACTGATTCCGGCACGCTCTGCAACAAGATCTGTAGAAAATCCGCGGCGCAATCTGGCAAACTTGATGTTTTCCCCAAGAGTAGTGAGAATTTTCTGCTGATTTGGCAATAATACGACTGCGTTTTTACCCATAATGTTTATAATTATAAACGTAGTAGTGAGATATGTCAATAAATATAAACGTTATGAATACAATTTCAGTTATTACAATAAATCTGGTTATTAATTTATTTAAGTAATTCTCTTTTGCTCAAATGCTTTGTGAGAAATTCCTCTCAATTGTATATTCTGAGGAAATTCATTATATTTATTGAAGAAAATTTGTAATTTTGTAAGAGCACCAGGCAATGGAGCACCGCCGAAGGCGAAGACCGGAACGAGCGTTAGCGAGCGAGGACTTAGAGCGTTAGCGAAGTGCGGAACTGCCGGCCCTGAGCGACCGAAGGGAGCGAAGGGGGTGCCCACAGGAGATATAAATGGCAGACACAATGCATGCTTTGGAAAAAAATCCAAATTGGAAAGGACGCCGCGGACCAGTTGTTTTGGTAATCATGGACGGTGTTGGTTATGGAAAATATGAAGAAGGGGATGCTGTAAAGGCTTCGAAAATGAAGTACTTGGATTGGTTTACAGCTAACTGTCCTCACACTCAGCTTAAGGCGCACGGAACTGCTGTTGGTCTTCCAACGGACGATGATATGGGTAACTCTGAAGTTGGACACAATGCTATTGGTTGTGGTCGTGTTTTTGCTCAGGGTGCTAAACTTGTTGGTGAATCTATTTCTTCTGGCACAATGTTTGAAGGCGCTACATGGAAGAAGCTTGTAAAGAATGTTCAGGACAAAGGTTCTACATTCCACTTGATGGGATTGGTTTCTGACGGTAATGTTCACTCTCACATTGATCACCTTAAGGCTATGATTGCGCAGGCTCACAAAGAAGGTGTAAAAACTTTGCGCGTTCATGCTTTGCTTGATGGTCGTGATGTTCCTCCAACTTCTGCTCTTGAATATTTTGAACCACTTGAAAAATACCTTGCTGAATTTACTGATGTAGACTATCAGATTGCTTCTGGTGGTGGTCGTATGTACATTACTATGGACCGTTACGGTGCTGACTGGTCAATGGTTGAACGCGGATGGCACGCTCACGTTTTGGCTGATGGCCGCCAGTTTGGTTCTGCTGTTGAAGCTATTAATACTTACCGTACAGAAAACGCTGGTTTGCTTGACCAGGATATGCACGAATTCGTAGTTGCTAAAGATGGAAAACCTGTTGGTCCAATCGTTGACGGTGATTCTGTAATCTTCTTCAACTTCCGTGGTGATCGTTCTTTGGAAATTACTGCTGCATTCGAAGAAGACAATTTCCCACACTTTGACCGTGTTCGCCGCCCAGCTGTTGAATACGCAGGTATGATGGAATACGATGGCGATAACCACAAGCCAGCTCAGTTCCTTGTAAACCCACCAAGTATTGACCGCACAATGGGTGAATATCTTACAAAAACTGGTGTACATTTGATGGCAATTTCTGAAACACAGAAATACGGTCATGTAACATACTTCTTCAACGGTAACCGCCCTGGTGAATTCGACAAAAACTTGGAAACATACGTTGAAGTTCCATCTGATGTTGTTCCTTTCGAACAGCGTCCATGGATGAAATGTGCTGAAATCACAGACAAAGTTATTGAAGCTATTGAAAGCGGAAAATATGATCACATCCGTTTGAACTATCCTAACGGTGATATGGTTGGACACACTGGTGTATTCAACGCTGTTTGCTGTTCTATGGAAGGAATGGATCTTCAGCTTGGCCGTCTTAAGGCTGCTATTGAAAAAGCTGGTGGTATCCTCTGTCTTACAGCTGACCACGGAAACTCTGATGATATGTACGAACACAAAAAAGACGGTTCTGTTGCTAAAGATGCAAATGGCGAACCAAAACCAAAGACATCTCACTCTTTGAACCCAGTTCCAGGTATTATTTATGACCCTGAGTATAAAGGGGAATACGAACTTGAATTGAACAGTGGTTTGGGAATTTCTTCTTGGCCTTCAACACTTATGCAGTTGATGGGATTCGTTCCACCAAGTGATTATGATAAGTCAATGTTGAATCTTAAGTAATTAAGAATTAAGAATGCAGAATTAAGAATTAATTTTGTGACAAACGCTCGCTCTCGGTTTGAGGGCGGGCGTGTTTTTTATTCATTTAATTATCATACTTCATAAAGCAGATAAAAATATTAAGCTAATAACTTAATTTAAATGCATACCGAAAACTTGACGACAGGGGGAATATGAATTATAGTAAAAAATACAGAAGGTAACCGTGTAAGCGGCTTATGCCTCTGTGAGTATGTTTAAAAGCTCACCTAGGTTTCGACACTCGTAGGTGAGCTTATTTTTTTGCCTTCTTATTTGTTCTTGAAATAAGAGAGCACAACAAATGTTACTTCAACTAAAGCAATGATAATCATTACAATGTCTGAAAAAATCATTTGCGGCCTCCTTATTCAAAATTAATTCAGAGGCATAAGCCACCCGTTATGGTTACCTTCCAGAGAGTATTATATTTTATTGGTGGAATGAAAACATTAAGTTATTAACTTAAAAGTTAGAATGAAATTCGATAGTAACTTTGAATTGCGCTCAGTACATCAGTAGAAGAATTTTCTTTAATATACAAAAGTGTCTCCCTTGAAATACCGTAAGTCGGTTCGTTTTCGGCCAGATAATTTGTATCCCGTTTTTCTTCCTTAATGATGATTAAATCATCAATTCTAACATTATAAAACTTTGCAAGAATAACAAGATTATCAATTCTTGGAAGATTTTTCATTTTCGGATTTTCCAAATTATAGATTGATTGCGGGTTTGTCATATTAAAAAGCGCTTGCAATTGGGAAATTTTGATTTTTCGAGACTCCCGCAATTGTCTTAAATTATCTAAAAAAACTCTCTAAAAAAGGTGGAACCCAAAACCCCGAACTACTTACGCTGGAAAAAGTTCCATGCCAGCCTCCGCGAGTACTGTTTTACCAGTACCGAATCCACAACTGATTTATTAATATTAATATAGTCTTTTTTTTTGAATTGTCAAATTTTTAATTAAGAAAACCTATTTGCTTTTTATTATCTTCTTGTTTTTCTTCCTGTATGTGGCATAATTCTGAAATTATATAATCAGCATCTATTACATCAGAGTTCATAAAGCGTATTGTGTCTGACAATCTTCCAAAATCTCCTGGTGTAATCGAATTGTAACTTGAAAGTTTATTTATCTGTTTTTCAGTAAAATTATAAAAAGAAAAATATTTTTGTAAAAGTTTTTCTATTCCTTCTTTTTTTAGAGCATTAAATTCTACTGTGATATGAAAACGACGTATCATTGCACTGTCCATAATTCGTTTTAAATTTGTTGTGCAAATTAAAATACCCGGAAACTCTTCCATTTGTGTAAGAAATTCATTTACCTTGGTTAGTTCCCAATTGTGTTCAGCATTTTTTCTATCAGAAAAAAAACTATCAGCTTCATCAAAAAGAAGAATTTCATTATTTGCTGCAGCTTCTGCAAATGCTTCTGCAATCTTTTCTTCAGTACCGCCTACATATCTGTCTAATATATCACTTGCACGCTTTAGAAGAAGTTTTCTATCAAGTGTTTCAGAAATGTATCGTGCAAACTCTGTTTTTCCAGTTCCACTTAATCCATAAAATAGCATTCTAATTCCATTTGATGGATCTTGCATATTCTGATTTTTCTCTGCAAATGTAACAGCATTTTTTATCATTTCGACTATCGTTTGCGCAGAAATTGACGTATTCAAAATTGACACATCATAATTTTTTGTTACCTTTCTTTGTATATTTGTTGAACCATTTATCAAAAGTGAATTCTGATTCAACACAATATCAATATTTTGAAGAAGTTCCTGTTCATCATCTGTTTGTATGCTGTCAATTGCTTTTGCTATATTATCAATACTTGAACCTGTTATGTGATATTGATTCAATTTTTCAAGAATTTTTTCTCTGACAGCATCAGAAATATTTAAAATCGAAAGTTTATTTCTTGCAATCGTATTAAGCATTTGAGGTGACATAGTTTCAAACTTATAAGACATTGTAAATCGGCGAAGTGTTGATGTATCCATTTGTTCTGTATGATTTGTAACCCAAATTGATTTATTAATTGCAGACTCAAGCATTTTATTAACAATTCCTTTTGTTTTAGTTATTTCACTGCCAATAATGCTGTTCGTTCTTGTTTTTAAAATTGTATCTGCTTCATCAAAAATATAAACAGTATCAGGGCTCTTTAACGAAAGCAGAATATTAATCTGTCCAAGAGCAAATTCATCTTTTTCAAGTTCTGATTCATTTCTAAATAATACCGCTTTTTTCCCCGTTGCTTTTACAAGTGCTTTTGCATATTCTGTTTTACCACTTCCCGGCTTTCCGTATAAAAGTAAAGAAACTGGATTTTTACTATTCAGCATTTGAATAAAAACATTTGTTGTTTCTTGTGGAATTGAAAATGAGTCCAAACTGTATGTTGAAAATTTTTCAAGCGTAGTTGTTGTTGAACTAAAATACAAACTAAAATCTTGATTATCAATACATTCAATAAGAGAAGGATTAATTGCGAGATCTCTGTTATGACTGATTAAATAAAATCGTTTTAATTTCTGATCAGGACGAAGCATATATTCATATTCTTTTGATGAAATCTTCAGCAATTTCAAATATCTGCTTTTTACATCAGGACACATTATTGAAAACACGTCTTCTAATCCATAAAAAGTCATTTTATGATATCTCAAAATAAGATATTCTGTTTCCATTTTAGATAAATTAAGTTCTTGTTTTAGAAAATCAAACTGTTTCTGAATCGCTGTAAAATATTGAAAATATTTAATTGAAACTTTAAATTTATTTTCGGTTCCAATTTCAATTGACTCAGAAAAAAATGTATTCCATAAAATGGATGTAAACGAATTTGAAGGTCCGCAATAAATACATCGATACAGTTCAATACCATGCTTATCTTCAGAGGAAGATAAATCACAATTTTTATCTATTTTATAATCTTCTTTATAACTAAATTTTTCATTGTTATCTTTTGCAAAACACATTTCTAGAGCAGATACATTTTCATTTTCACGATCGATTGGATGTAATTTTCCTGTGTTCAACAAATATCTTTGATATAGTTTAAGAACTTTTGAAAAATGATCTTCGATTCTAAGGTTACGAATAATTTCAAAAAGTATATTAAAAACTGTAGCATCTTTAAATAATACAGTCATGGGACATTTTTTTGAAAGCTCAAAAATATAATATACATAGCAATAAAGTTCATTTTTTGATAACGTTGCTATTGATCTATCGTAAGTATTTAAATGTTCACGAAAATTTCTGCTCATTTTTTCTCCTATAAAAAGTCAACTAAGTGAATTAATTTTATAATTTCAACGATAACTAAAATCAATATAGACTTACCAGTTTTTTTACTCCTTCTTCTATATCAAAAAGCATTTTGGAATTTTCGGCACACATATCGTTTTTATCAAAACTAAATTTCATTACAAAAGTATGATTTTTATTTTTTGGAATAAATTTAATTCCAACTGTTTCTGAGTTATCGTGCGAACTTTTTATTATGTCAAAGTCTGACAATTCCAGATTATGTTTTTGCGCAATATCCAAGATTGCCTGTTTGTTTTCTTTAAAATAGTCTTCTTTAGATTTTGTATGTTCAATTTCATCAAGAATTTTCTGTCGGAATGCATTATCAATTTTTTCATACTGCATGCGTCTTACTTTTTCGTTGTTATATTCTGAATTAATAAACTTTTTTGTAAGTTCGTATGCATTTTTCTGCAAATATTTTATTATTGGATATACGAGATGAATTTCATCCGGACGGAAAAAAGCATACAACTGTAAATATGGAATAAACATTTCACATCCGTTATTTCTAAGAATAAAGCAAACATCTACTGTTTCTGGTATAAGGGTTTCTGTTGAGTAAACCAGTATTTTTGGCTTGTGTTTTATTGGATTTACAAAATCTGCCCATGGATATTCTGATGTTGGAGTCTCTGGATTTTTGTCCTTATGATATTCAGGGCGCCGAGGCTCTGTCTGTGTTTCCCAGTTCATGTATTTTAAGTATGCATCAACAAAAAGAGGGTTGTTCTCTATAGGTAATTGTCTGGTACATTTAAATCCGTCTGGAAAACGCTTGAGTTCTGATTGAATAATATCAAGCGGATATATATTTTTTGTTTTTGTAAATGTGTAAACATTCTTGCTGATTTCCAATTTAACTTTTTTAATTTCCTCATTCCATAAATTGCAGCACAAAATACTCAATGGATTTGACGGTCTGATTTTTGCCCATTCTGCTTTTTCTTTTTCCGAAAATGTTTGAG
>JAZLFF010000048.1:0-18828 GCA_045615645.1 Treponema sp. | reverse complement strand
AGCTTGTCGATGCTGTGCTGGAGTGCAACGGCACCGTCAGAAACATCGCTTGTAGTTTTCTGAGCGACGGAGTTGACGTCATGGATTTTGGCGGCGATGTTTTCAGACAGATTGTTCGTGTCTTCCATGGTTGCAACGATTTCCTTGACGGCAGCATTCTGATCCTGTGAAGTAGCGGCAGTTTCCTTTGAAGCAACGACGAGGTTCTGAGTTTCGTCAAAGAGTTTTTTGCCGACTTCCTTTTCTGTTTTCTGGAAAGACATGATGAAACGGACTATGTAGACTGCAAGTAAAAAACTTAAGGTTAGCAGGAAAACAATTAGGATTATCATGGTAATCATGAATGATCCGCCGAAGTCAGACATGTTTCCTTCCGCGACGACAAACCATGGAGCGTCTCCGATTTTTGAGACGGCATAGTATTTAAGGCCTTTTACGATTTTTGCCTTTGTTTTGTTGTCAAGGTATTCTTTTGCAGAAAAAGGGATTTTGGATTCTTCAAAGTAATTGGCTTTGAGTATTTTTGAAGAATCGTTATTTGTCAGATATAAACCGGTGTCAGAGATAAGATAGATGACGCTTGATTTTGAAATCTTGATGTCTCTGTAAAAATCTGTAAGTTTTTCAAGATAAATATCAACTCCGGCAACTCCGATTTTTTTTTCGCTTTTATCAGATGCCGACTGCGTAATGGAAACGATTACGTCACCTGATATTGAGTCTATATAAGGCGACGTGTATGTGATTTTTCCATTATTGTTCATTGCATTTATAAACCAGTCTCTTGTACTTAAATCGAAGGTAGGAATCCATGTGGAGTTTATAACCCATAGTGTATTATCTTTTTCAGTCGGTGCATCCTTTGAAAGGTAATATATATTGTCTGAAAGGTTCATGTTTCTTGCAAGTGTTTCAACGCACGGCTTTAAGTTTTCTTCCGTATTTGCAATCTGTGCATAAGCTGTTACACCTTTAACAACGTCTGTGTCTGCCTTTATTGCAAAATTTATGTCATCGCTGATTTTCTGTACGATTTCTGAGACATTGCTTTCTACGGCTACATTTATTGACTTTACAAGCATACCGGCAAAGATTGCACAGGTCAAAACTGTCAGCAGAACCATGGGTAAGAATGAAACTTTGAAGATTTTCTTTGTTTTTTCATCTACTCCTGTACTTGATTTGAAAAACATAGTAGCTCCTTAGTTTTA
Organism: Treponema sp.; assembly: GCA_045615645.1. Lineage (GTDB taxonomy): Bacteria > Spirochaetota > Spirochaetia > Treponematales > Treponemataceae > Treponema_D. The sequence goes on along the minus strand of JAZLFF010000048.1, from coordinate 17,617 downwards.
TGAAAAAAATTAAAATTGTTTCTAATTTCTATAAATATAGTATTGAGTAGAATTGGTTAAAAAGCAAGGATTTTTTTAATGTATTCAAGAGTTGTAAGCCATTATTAGAGATGCCTTTTGAAAGGCAGGCTATAGTTTTACTTGTTTTTTCATAAAGAATGGTTTAAAATGATGTAAGGTTGAGAGGTTTTTTCATGGTAAATAGTAGGAATGATGTAAAATCTGCGGAAAATAAAAACAGCCGGACCAGTACGGAAGATATGATTTTTCAGAGGGCATTATTGTCAGATGCCTTGATTTCTCTTCTTGTAAATGTTTCAGAAGACAGAATTATCTGGTATAAAAAACAGAACGTAAAAGCCAATATTTATACGGATATAGAAAATTACGATATTTCAGGTTCTGTTTCTTTTTCATCTATGATTCAAAAATGGTCTGCGCTTGTTTCTGAAAACTTTAAAGAAGGATATATAAATTCAAACAGTCTGGAACAGCTTTTGCATGAATTCGATGAAAACAGAAGTGAAAAATCTTTTGCCTTCAGGGGAATGGGAAAAGACGGCAGTGAAATAGAAATCAGGCAGGAATTTATTTTTATAAAAGATACTTCAAGCGGAGATTTACTTCTGTTTACATACCTTAAAGATGAGACTTTAATTCATAAAACTGAGCAGCGTGTCAGAAATACTCTAAAATCAGCTTATGAAAGTGCTCTTTCTGCCAATGCGGTCAAAACGGATTTTCTTTCCAGAATAAGTCATGATTTGAAAACTCCGTTAAATGAACTGTTCGGCTTTATCGAAGTTGCAAAAAAAGAAGCCGGGCACTGTTCGTTTTCTGCGTCTGCCTGCACTATGTATAAAGCTTTGGAGAATGTAGAAACTTCTGCCAGAAAAGTTTTGTCACAGACAGAAAAACTTGTGGGAATGGCAAAACTTGTAAGTGATAAGGATGTAGAAATAAAGGCGGAATGTTCTCTTTTAAATATTCTGAAAAATAGTGTTGAATACATAAAGTCTTTGTATGATGTGTCCGGCATACAGATAAATGTGGATACAGGCGGAATTGTTCATGATCGTGTTTTAGGTGATGAAGAACAGATTGAGAAAATGATGAGCTATATCATCGGAAATGCTGTAAAATTTACGGAGAAAGGCTCTGTTGATATAGTTCTCAAGGAAAACAGGATAGGTTCTCCGATAGTCTGCTGTTATGAGTTTAAGGTAAGAGACACAGGAATCGGTATAAAAAAAGAAGATCTCAAAAGAATATTCATTCCGTTTGAAAGAGTTTATGATACAAGGATAAATAATTCTTTTCCGAGCGGAAACGGTTTAGGTCTTACGATTGCACAGAGTATTGCAAATAAGTTCGGCGGAAGCATACAGGTCGAAAGTGTGTTTGGTGAAGGTTCTGTTTTTACGGCAACGTTCTATATTGAAATAATGCAGTCCGGCAGACAGGATAACGGCAGTGCAAATATGTCTGCTCAGACTGCTGCAATTGCCGGTTTTTTAAGCAATATATCTTCTTCTGATAACGCAGCTCCTGCAGTAATATTATCCGGCAGAAAGAAAGAAGAGTCTTTACCGGAAACTTTCGTTATGCCGAATACGCCGAGTGCACTAAAGGATAAAAAACAGGAACAGTTTTCCGTGAAAACGCTGACTGCCAGTGAAAAAAATCTTATTCGACCTGAAGTTCTGGTTGAAGAAGAAAATCTTTGTAAGTCATTCAAGGGGAAACATATTCTTATTGTTGAAGACAACGAGATAAACCGCATGATTGTTAAAGATATGCTGGAGAGCTTTGATATCTCTGGTTATGAAGCCGAGAACGGCAAGGAAGCTTTGGAAATCCTTGAAAACAATGGTGATGGTTTTTTCAGTCTTGTACTGATGGATATACAGATGCCGATCATGAACGGCTATGAGGCGAGTGTTGCGATTCGCAGTGCAAAAAGCGAATATATGAAATCTTTACCGATTATTGCAGTATCAGCAAATTCGTATTATGAAGACATACAGAAATCGCTCCAGAGTGGCATGAATGATCATGTGCCGAAGCCTCTGGAAACGAAAGTTCTGCTTTCTGTTTTGAATAAATGGATTTCTTAAGGAATTGTTATCGTCATGATGACCGGTACGTGGTCAGAAATATTATTCCTATAGTATGTGATGGAAGAGGATTTGCCTTTCGGATCTTTTATTTCGTATGAGCCGAGAGATATTTTTGTTCCGTTCAAGGAAGCAAGTCGTTTTGGTTCAGAAGAAATGGCAGCTGATACGTTGTCGTTGTAGATAAAGTGGTCATAATTTGAGGCAAATGAGTTTTTCTTGCTGGAAAGTGTTGTCGGCTCGTTGATGGCTACGGTATACCCAGATGTGTATTTTTCAATCTCTGTGTTTTTGTAATTGAAATCGCCTGCAATGATTTTCAGATGAGAAGAACCTTCGATATCATTGCAGAATTTGACAGCCTGTTTGAGGTCTCTGGCACGGTGTTCCTTGTCATTGAATGGAAGATGTGTGTTTACTACGTACAGTTTGGTTTGTGCGTTTCCTGTATCAAATCTTATGAACTGCATGATGTTTTTGTCTGTTTTATATTTGCAGCTTGCGAAGTTGTCCAGATTGTAATCACTTGACAGATCTCTGGCTGCGATTTCTGCGCTGTTGTAGAAAACCGCATTGTCCAGTCTGTCGCCAGGCTGGCATGATTTGTACTGTTGTCCGTTTTTGTCAGTATATGGTTTTCTGAGTGCGTAGTCACGTGATGAAAAATAGTACCAGCTGCTTCCAAGCCGTTCCTGCAGAGAGTCAAGAAAATCCCCGTCTGCTGCAATTTCCTGAAGTATAAGGATATCGATACTTTCGTTCTGTACGATGCCGGTTATTGCCTGAATTTCTGCTTTTGTGTTTTGATTTTTCGGACATCGCTTGATGTTCCATGAACATACTGTTATTTCTTTTTCGCCTGTATATGATGGCTGTGATGGAACTGGTCTCGGGGCAGCAGTGTATTCTGTTTCTGCTGCCTGCGAAAAGAGGATGGCAATTGCCAGAAGTATAGACTGTAAAGTTTTCATAACAGTCTATTTTATTTCATTGCTCTGATTCTGGCAAGATTCTTGCCCACCCTGCAAGATGTTCTTTCCAGTAGCCGGAATCTATCGGACTGACAATAACGCCGGTTTCGGGACCATCGCTTGCACAGTGAATGAAAAGTCTTTTGCCTTTAAGGACTCCGTTTCCATTATAGATGCCGAGATATATGCCTACATGAGAAATTTCTCCGGAAGAAGTTGTCTTGAAGAAAATAAGATCTCCGGGTTCCCTGTCTTCTTCGTTGATGATAGTAACATTGCTGTTTGTGTAAATCCCTCTTGAACTCGGTGGAAGAACAATGTTTACTCCGTAGCTTGTTGCATAAGAGACAAATCCTGAACAGTCAAACCCTTTTTCCGGTGTCTTGCCGCCGTAAACATAAGGAATGCCTCGCAGTGTGAGTGCAAAATCTATGAGCTGCTGTCTCTGGTCTGAAACCTTTGGTGCACTGTAACACTTGAGAGGTATCAGAACTGCAAGAGATGTCAAAACGACTGCCGTCAATATTCTAATCTTTTTCATAATTAAAGTTTCGGCTTTTTGTCAAACAGTTATGAGTTTGGTTTGTTGGAGTTATTTTATGAATATAAAATTAAAATAACATGATGTTTGTCATTTTTTACGGGGAGATCGTTTTTTACGGTAGTTTTTAGAGTTATCCTTTACGGGAAAGCGAATAATTGACTGGAAAACGTGATGTTTTTCACAAAAACAACTTGACTAAGTAAAAAACTATGATAATATGTTAATAACTACAACGTTGTAGTTATTTGTAAAAAACAGGGGGATTTTTCCATGGCAAAACCGAAAAAGCATACTGTACAGTATGACAGGTGGGGATATTTTTTCATAGCTCCATTCTTTATTGTTTACATTATTTTTTCACTTATTCCGCTTTGCGCAACATTCTATAACAGTTTGTTTGAAAATTATCGCGTCGGACTTATGACTATTGGTCCGAATTTTATTGGTCTGGAAAACTTCAAGGCTGTTTTCTCCAGTGATATTCTGCGTTTTACCGGAAATACAGTCATTATGTGGATATTGGGATTCGTTCCTCAGATAATCGTCTCCCTCCTGCTTTCTGTCTGGTTTACAAATAACGAGCTTCGTCTCAAGTTTCAGCAGTTTTTTAAGACGGTAATTTATTTGCCGAACCTTATCATGGCATCAGCTTTTTCTATGTTGTTTTTTACTTTGTTCTCTGACAATGGTCCGATGAACAGTATTTTTACAACTTTAGGTTTTGTATCTGAGCCTATTCGCTTTTTTACTTCTGCTTCATGGACTCGTGGTCTTGTTGCAACAATGAATTTTTTAATGTGGTACGGAAATACAACAATTCTTCTTATGGCTGGTATCATGGGTATTGATGAGAGCCTTTTTGAAGCTGCAAGAATTGACGGTGCTTCTCCTGTACAGGTATTCTTCAAAATTACAATGCCATTGCTTCTGCCGATCTTCGTATACGTTTTGATTACTTCACTTATTGGTGGTATTCAGATGTTTGATGTTCCACAGATTTTAACTAATGCAAATGGTGGACCAAACCGTACAACTATGACAATTATTATGAAGTTGAACAGACATTTACAAAACAAAAACTATGGACCTGCAGGTGCAACATCATTGTTAATTTTTGCTGTTACTGGTGTTCTTAGTGCAATTGTTTACAAAACAACAATGGCCCAATACCAGAATAAACGATAAGGAGGGGCAAAATGGAAAAACTTCAGAATCATACAAAAAATCTAACAGTTAGAAGAATTGGATGCTATATTGTCCTTATTATTTTGTCTCTTTTATCTTTATTTCCTTTCTACATCATGCTTATTAACTCAACAAGAGCTCATATGCAGATTCAGGCAGGATTCTCTATTTTACCAGGAATTAAGTTTTTTCCTAACTTTGTAAACCTGGCAATAAATAAAAAAACAGAATCATCATTCTTCCAGAATATTATTGCTAACCAGAATTATTCGAAAATTGTAAACTATGCAGAAAACTATCCGGTTTTACGCGGTATGATTAACTCGATAATAATTGCTTCATTAACTGCAATTATTACAACATACTTTTCTTCAATGACAGCTTATGGTCTTTATATGTACCATTTTAAGTGTCGAAATTTTGCATTTAAGTTTATTTTGGCTGTAATGATGGTTCCTACACAAGTTTCTACTCTTGGGTTTATTAGATTGTTAACAAAACTCGGGTTAATAGATACTTATATAGGATTGATTATTCCGTCTATTGCTTCTCCGGTAGTATTCTTCTATATGTATCAATCAATGGAAGCAACATTACCATTTTCTATTGTAGAAGCTGCTCGCGTAGATGGTTGTCATGAGTTTAGAACATTCAACAAAATTGTTGTTCCAATGATGAAGCCTGCTATCTCGGTTCAGGCAATTTTCAGCTTTGTTGGTTCATGGAATAACTACTTTGTTCCAGCTCTTGTTATAAATACAAAAGCAAAATGGACTGTTCCTATTGTAATTGCAAATGCTCGAAATGCTGATTATTTGCAATTTGACTTAGGTATTATTTATATGTTACTTACAGTTGCTGTTGTACCATTGATTATTATGTATTTGTGTTTATCAAAAAATATTATTGCTGGTGCTACTGCTGGTGGTGTTAAAGAGTAATTTTTCAATAATATAAACTCATTTATTAAGGCTGTTTCTTTTAAGGAAACGGCCTTTTTTTGTCGATAATATCGATATGGAAAAGAAGAAAATTACAGTAATTATTAGCGTAACTTGTGCGGTTTTTGTATGTCTTATAAGTTTGTTTTTTATAAGAAATACTAAAGTGAAAAAAGAATCAGTTTTAAATGTTGGATTTTATAACATTCCAGCAACTACGAAAGAGTATATAAAGTCGACTTTAGTTGAAAATTTTGGCGGTAAAGTTATTGCACGTGATTATGAATCTATAAATTTTGATTCTAAATCTGTTAAAAAAATTGATTTGTTGTTTGCATGGAAAAATCAGGAAACAGAAGCTTTGGAAAAATTTGCAAAAGATATTCCTGGAAAAGCATTAAATATGCTTCCAAATTCATTGAAGAAACAAAGCAAAAATTATTTACCTTTACTTTTAAATCCTTATGTAATGGATTATTATTCGGTAGCGGCAGAAAATGCAGAAATTGATTATCCGGAAACTTATGAGGAATTTGAAAAGTATTTAACTGAAATAAGTGGGCAGGTTTTTATCCCGTTTATTTGTAATGGTTCAGATGATGATACACTTATTGCTTTGGTTGGAGCCTTAATTGAAGCTACAAAAGGAACAAACGGCTATAACCATTATGTTGATGTATTGAAAAACGGTAATATTCTTGAAGATGAATTAGTGTTGGAAACAATTAATAAGTTAAAACATTGGACAAAAATTGGTGTGATGCATCCGTTATGGTATATGGCAACTGATTCTGATATAGATTACTTTATGTCTGTAAATCAGGTTGGTGTTTTATTTACTTCATTAAGTGCAAACCGAAAGTATCCTTATAATATAATTCGTGAATATGCTACTGGAAAAATTCCAATTATGCAGAATAATACAGGAAAAAGATTAGACCATGGTATTGTAGGTAACGGTATTATTTGCATGAATTTTAATTCTTCTGTAAAATGCAGAGGAGTATTAAATCTTTTAGTTTCGGAAAATATTCAGAGTGGACTTTCTAAAAATAGTGCATTAGGTCCAACTGCATTACGAGGCGAATCTTATGATATTCAGGCAGATGATGCAAGATTCTTTGTTGCTGCTTGTGCCAGTGGTTTATTAACAACAGAAACTATTGGTAATAATGCAGAACAAATCCGAAATTATCTGAAAGAATAATATTTGGAGTTACTTATGGAACAGTACAAAAAAGAATTTATTGATTTTATGGTAAAATGCGAGGTTTTGAAGTTTGGTTCATTTACTTTGAAAAGCGGACGTCAATCTCCATTTTTTATGAATGCTGGTGCTTATATTTCTGGTTCACAGCTTGCTCAACTTGGGCGTTATTATGCTCAGTCAATTCATGAAAACTTTGGTGATGATTTTGATGTTCTTTTTGGACCAGCTTACAAGGGTATTCCGCTTGCAGTTACCACAGCAATTGCTTATAGCGAACTTTATGGTAAAGAAATTAAGTATTGTTCTGACAGAAAGGAAGAAAAAGATCACGGAGCAGATAAGGGAAGTTTGCTCGGATATAAAATAAAAGATGGTGACAGAGTTGTAATTATTGAAGACGTTACTACATCTGGAAAGTCAATTGAAGAAGTTTATCCAAAAATCAAAGCACAGGAAACAACTCCAGGCGGTATTAAAATTGTTGGAGAAATTGTAAGTTTGAATCGTGAAGAACGTGCTCCAGATTCTACAAAACCTGCTTTGGAAGTTATTACAGAAAAATACGGATTTCCAGCTCGAGCAATCGTTGCTATGTCTGATGTTATTCAATCGTTGTACACAGAAGGCGACAAAAAAGTAATTACTGATGAAATTAAAGTAAAGCTTGACGAGTATTATAAACAGTACGGAGCTGAGTAATTTTATAATTATGAATGTGGAATTAAGAATGAAAAAGTTGGGTGTTTGGGGAGTTCTTTTTTTTACACTCATAGTTTCTGGTTGTAAGAAAAAAACTGATTTTACGGTTACAAACGAAAATGTATCTCATAGAATTGTTGCTCTTTCACCTGCTTCTGCAGAAATTTTGTTTGCTGTTGGGGCAGGAAATCAAGTAGTTGCAGTTTCGGAGTTTACGGATTTTCCAGAAGAGGCGACTAAGTTGCCGGTTGTAGGTGGATTTGACGGTAAAACTTTAAGCATGGAATCTATTTTGTCATTTAAACCGGATTTAGTTTATTTAACCGATGGAATGCATAATTTTATGATTTCGCAACTAGAAGAATATGGGATTAAATATTATGTTTCGGTCGCTGATTCTATTAATGGCGTTGAAAAAGAAATTTTGGAAATTGGTGAATTAACAGGACATGTAGATACTGCGCGTTCCATTGTAGATGAAATGAATGTCCGGTTGATTAGTGTGAGTTCGGAGGGAATTTCGCAAACGGCTTATTATGAAGTTTGGAATTCTCCGTACATAAGTTGTGGCGGAAAATCTTTTATTTCAGATGTTTTGAATGCGGCTGGTTATAAGAATATTTTTGAAGAGTTAAAAGATTCGTATCCGATTGTAAGTGAAGAATCAATTATTTCGCGTGAGCCTGATGTTATTTTTATTGCAAAAAGTACAGGAATATCAATAGAAGATATTTGTTCGCGTGCCGGTTGGGAAACAATTCCTGCTGTTATAAACAAAAAAATTTTTATTATTGATGATAATGTTACAACAAGACCTGGGCCTCGAGTTGTGGAAGTTGTTGAAGAATTAAGAAAGTTGAATTAGAAATTAGGGGCGTGGTTTGAGTATAAATAATAAGTCATTAAATCAATGTGGTAATGAATCTGTGAAAAATTGTAAGAAAATATTTTTGATAGGATTGTTTTCATTGATTTGTGTCTTTTTATGTTTTGTGATGGCGTTGATTTTTGGAGCTGAAAAAGTTTCTTTGGCTGCTTTGTTCGGCGACGGTAATAAGTTTGACAGAATAATCATATTAAAGTTAAGGCTTCCGAGGGCTCTTTTGGTTTTAGTTACTGGAATTTTGTTGGGCGGAAGTGGAGCTGTTTTTCAATTGTTTTTTAGAAATCCGCTGGCTGAACCAGGAATTATGGGGATTAGTTCCGGGGCAACATTAGGAGCTGTTATTGCGAGTGTTTCTGGTGGTTTATTGTCGGTGGCCGGTGTTTGTAAATTAGTGTCGCCTGTGAATTTTTTGGCTTTTGTTGGGGCTCTTGGTGCTGGATTTTTAGTAACAGTTCTCGCTTTTAGTAAGGAAGGAAAAAACTCTTCAATTATGCTTTTGCTCTGTGGAACTGCCTTAGGTACTCTTTATTCGTCAATTTCTTCAGTTATTTTACTTACTTGTGATAAAGAGCTGCATTCTATTTATACTTGGATTTTAGGTAGCTTTAACGGTCGTGGGTGGAAAGAACTTTTATTTATTTTGATTCCGGCGGCGTTGTCGATTGTAATTATGTTTATTGTTAGCGGGCCGCTTGACTTGCTTTCGGGTGGAGAAAGAACGGCGGCTAGTCTTGGTGTTGAAGTGGACAGGTTGCGGATTTGGGTTTTGGTTTGTGGAGCTTTGGCAGTTTCTTGTGCGGTTTGTGCGGGGGGGACTATTAGTTTTGTAGGATTAATTGCTCCTCATATTGTTAGGAAAATTGTTGGTCCGCGTGGGAAAGTTTTAATTCCGTTTAGTATGCTTTTTGGTGGGATTTTATTATTACTTGCAGATACTTTGGCACGAACTGTTATAGCACCGTCGGAATTGCCGGCTGGTGTTATAACTGCTATTTTGGGAGTGCCGTTCTTTTTATCATTGTGTCTGAATAAAAAAATTAACGGATAGAATCAATTTTTGAGTGAATGCGGTCGCGAAGCATTTTAATTTCTTCTTTATAATGAAGGCTTTTCATCGTAGGGAAACGTTTAAGGAATCGTTCGGCATTCTTATGTTTAAGTGATTGAAATTTTTCAATTCGTTCAATAAGTTTTTGGCTGGCTTTATCTTTTGTTAAATCAATGTGTTCTTTTATTGTTTTAAGCATATCTGATAAAGATTCACCATGAAACCACGCTTCGTGTTCGAAACGTTCGCGTACTGTTTCTTTTAGCATTTTTATGTGGACCATTGTAGAATTGAAATCCACAAGTTGTTTAACTGTAAGTGCTATATCAGCTCCTAAAATTGCCGCGATTATGTCGGAGAAAAAGCGAATCCAATTTTCTGAAGGATACAATACAATTTGTTCAGCATAAGGGAAAATAAAATGTCCGCCAAGCATTCCCATAAGGCCGAATAGTGTTGAATTTAATAAGCACACTCGACCGTTTATGTTAAATTTGTATTTTGAATAATCCCACCATAAAGTATGGAACATTTTTTCCAAAATCCAACTTATTATGTATTCAACAATCGAACATAAAAAAAAGGAAGCAACAAATAATGGAATCCATGTTGAATAAAGTTTTGCAGGAAGCAAAAGAATTACGGCGCCTCCAAACCCGTAAATTGGGCAAAGCGGCCCAGTTAAAAATCCTCGGTTTACAAACTTATGCTCAAAGAAAATTCCGACATAAAGAACTTCGCAACACCATCCAACGAATGCAAACAAAATGAATAATAAAAATGCTGAACGAGGCGGTAACAAGTAAATAGGTAAAACTTCCATATTTATAAAATAATCTTTTTTTTCCTTAATGTGTAAAAAAGTTTGGAATTTATTGAAAAAATTGTATGCGTCATTGATAAGAAAATTGACAATTCATTTTAAAAGTACGAAAATTAATATAGAAAATTTTTATAAGTGAAAATCATTTGAAGAGGTTTAAAAATGAAAAAGTTTATAAATGTATTTATTATCCTGGCATTAATTACATCATTTTTTACAGGATGTGTTCCTGCGACTAATCCAGAAGATTTTTCTGATGACAAAAATAAGTCAGCCGATAAAGAATATTTTTCTGATGATATAAAAACTTCGCTGACTATAGAAGAGGGCACAACAGTATATATAAATCACGAAGTTTATATTACAGACGGTGCAACACTAACTTGCAATGGTGCCATTTTTAAATTTGGTCCAGACGGTAGACTTATTGTAAAAGCTGACGGAAAATTAATTGCTTCACTTACAACTTTTACTTCCTGCAATGATGATTCAATTGGTGCAAAACTAAAAAAATCAAATGGAAGCCCTGCCGCAAATGACTGGTATGGAATTGTTGTGGACGGAGGTACAGCGGAATTTACCGAATGTGAATTTAAATATGGCGGTAAAAAGATTTCAAAATATGCTTACAGGTCAGTTTTATACAGTTATGAAGATACTAGAATTAATAATGGCGAAAAAGGCAAAATGAAAATTGAGTCATGTCTTTTTGAAAATAACGGTGGAAAAGATTCTGCAGTTGATGGAACAGCAGCCGTTACATTTGGAGAAAACGCAGCACCTTATAATTCAGAAAACAATTATATTAAAAACTGTACATTCAAAAATAATCTCTGGCCGTTAAGCATTCCAACAGATTTTTCTATGCCAGATTCAACAAACAAATTTGAAGACAATAAATATCAGGGAATTTATGTTGAGTATGATAACGAAAGAAAAATTGGGCACAATGCTACAGAAGAAAATCCGGAAAATACATTCTGGACATATCAGTCAGTTCCATATTGTTATATGCACGAAAGCTATAATCTTGAAATAAAAGAAAATGGAACTCTCAAGATAAAAGGTGGCGAAACGAAAGAAAATCCTACAAAAATTTTGTTTAATTCCGCAGAATTAACAATTTATTCAGATACAGGCAGCGGTACTTTAAGTTTGGACAAAAACATCACTTTTGACAGTTACAATTCTGATCAAAAATGGAAAGGCATAACTTCCAGAAAAGGCACCAAATACATTTATTATTACACAAGTAATGAGGAAAAAAATATTTTCATTAGTAATGCTGATTATTCAGATGTAGGAGAAAAAACTGATGGAAAAATCATTTCTGAAAACGGGGATGAAAATTACTAGGTTGGTAAATTCAGTTTATTGAAGTAAAAAAATTACATTCATCATCATTACACTGCTTTGCAATGTCCAGTGAAATGTTTACATGGAAAAAATGCTCTGCATTCTGATTGTCTTTTGTTCCGTAAACTTTTGCAGTAATGGGCCATTTTTTGCTTTCGCAAAAAACCGGGCTTTCCGCAGTTCCGGCTTTCGCCTCCATTCTAAATATACGGTAGTTTCGCCAAACTCAACCACCGTATATTTAGAACGCCTTCAGCGCTGCTACAATCCCTTGTCCGTAAATAACCGTTACATCATGAACAAATACTTATATAAATTGACAATCTTTCCTAATTATCAGAAAATAAAATATCTTACAACAAAAGGAAAAACTATGAAAATAAAAACAACACTTTTCTCGGCAGCATTGATTTTAACTTTTTTACTGAATGTTTCATGTGCATCAACAGGTGAAATAAATTCAAACACAAAAATTGTTCCAGAAACAGCAAATGTTGAATTTTTGGAAGGAACTTGGGCTTATACAACAGAATTTGACATTTGGAATTTTTCGGAGGAAGTATGGACTTTCGAAAAAAATAAAATTGAATTAAAATTTACGAACTTTAAAGAAAAGTCAACGGTGTTTCAGCTGGCAGATTATGAAATTGTTCAGGAAAACGGCAAAACGTATTTAAGTATAAACTGGAACAAAATTAAATTTTCAGAGGAAGAAGAATATAAAGATTACGATGAAATCATAGGAGCCAATGTTGTTGCAAAACTGAGTATAGAAATTAATTCTTATGATTACTTTACTTGTAAAATGATAGAAAATTCACATGAAGGAAAAGTTGACTTTCAAAGAAGAAGTGATTTTCATCGTGTAAATCCTGTAACAAAAGAAGATTTGCTTGGTCTTTGGGAAGAAACAGAAATTGGTCTAAATAATCGTGAAGTTCTTAAATTCTATGAAGATGATACAGTTGAATCTTGTTTTGAGGATTTTGACGCTAACGAAACTTGCTGGTACAAAGGAACTTATTCAATTAAAAATACAAAGGCTGGTTCTGAAGTTACATTTAATTATACTCAGATAAAATATGAAGAAAAGGCTGATTATGAACAGATGAAAGAACCAATGCAGTGGACAAATTTAGTCTGGACAGAAGGACCAAATATAACAAAATATCAGTCAACTAAGTGGGGTACAGTTTGTTTCTATAATCGTGCACTTATGAAAGCAGATAGTATTTCAGGACATTGGGCAGTAAAACCTTTATACAGCACAGGTAAACTTGGCAACTGGGAAGAAGCTTTTTTTAATCGTGATGGTTATTATGATTACTATTATGATTTTAGAGAAAAAGGTGGAGACAGCTTCTGGGAAATTGGTCACTATGCTTTGGAAGATGATATTGTTCATATTTATATAGAAAGTATTAAACAGAATGATGAATCAAAAGATTGGGATGATAAACCAACAGAAAAACTTTCCATTCCAACAGAACGTTTTTATAAATATTCAATTCAGGATAATTATCTTACACTTGATTTAGTAAAAGAAATTGTAGATGGAAAAGAAGTTCAGCTTACACAGGAAGATAAAGTTCATAAAGAATATTTTTCAAAAATAAATTATGTTCCAATTTTGCAGGATTTTGCACCGTTAGAAAATAGAAATGATAAATCTTTTGATAAAATGGCTGCTAAATCTACAGATAAAGAGTATTACGAAAATATCTGGTTTGACCGATGGGGCAGCATAAACTTTTATTACGATAAAGGTACTGTTGATGGAAAACGCTGCTATGGCTGGAATTGTGGAAAATTTGATGTAAAGGGAGATGAATTTGTTGTTGCATTAGACACTCATCGTATTGGTGAAGATGGTGTTGATTATGATAATGTTATAAAAGAACCACTTGATCAAAAGTATTATTATAAATGGTCTTACAAAAATCACTTTATAACACTCGATTTAACAAAACAAATTATTGACGGAGTAGAAACTACATTTGCACCAGGACAGGGAAAACATTACGAACTGTTCGACAATAATTATTTTTCAAAATCCAACAAAGCAGTTTCAGGAGAAGCTAGCTGGAATAACTGGAATTTACCAGACCGTGGAACAGATGCTGTTTTTGAGTTACGTTTATCACCTTGGAATGATTTGGGCGGCTCATATTTTGGAAGTGTGAATGGAGAAATGGGCTATTGGCCAACAGGTCAGTATTTTGTAGAAGGTGAAGATTTACACATTATTATTAATTATAAAGTATATGATGATGGTACACCTGAAGGCTGGAACGTAAATCCAAGAGTTTATTCAGATAAACCAGAAGAATACTGGTTCAAATACAGTTACGAAGGAAAATACTTAATCCTTGAATATTTTAAGAATAGTATTGATGGAAAAGAAACCGTTTTGGAAAAACCTATAAAACTTAAGTTGGAAAGATAATTTGAAATTGGATGCCCCCGTTTAATTTGTGTACTAAGCCTTTTTTGCCTGCCTCCAGGTTGTAACAACAGCAACTATTATGCCGGCAATAAAAATGCCAAGTCCAACATAAAGCCCAACGGAATGGATTGGTGTAAAAGCTGTAATCATAACTAAAAAGCCGGATGCGACCATAAAATATCCCAGGCGGCGGGCACCAATTTTTTTCACATCATCAACTTTTTTCTGGTCATCCAAAATTGATGGTGAAACTGGAAAATTGATTATGCTGGCGGGTGCTTTTGGAAGGTAATTGCCAATTATTGTAAAAACTAGTCCAACTGCGAACATAACTATTGCTGTATTTGCATTTCCCTGTAAATCAAAATGACGCGCCATCATATCTGGCAATTGATTCCAGAAAATAAAGCCTGGAACCATTGGAATCAGGCAGGCAAGCGTTGTAATTATTAAAGTTGCATCAATAATTCTAATTTTCTTTTCTTCACTCATTTTCATCTCCTTGAATATCCTTAAACTGTGCAAACCAGAGCATAATTTCTTCAAAAACAGACGCATTCAGTTCATAGTAAATAAAATTTTTGAATTTTGATTCAGAAATCAGATTTGCTTTTTTTAAGATAGAAAAATGATACGACATTGTAGCGCCGGTCATATCAAAATGATTTTTTATGTAAGGGAATATTCAATTTGACGATTATAAAGTGTTGTGTTATATTAAAAGAGGAAATGCCCAAGCATTTGGTCATCTCCACGATTTTGTGGTATTAAGCCGTTCCGTCGTGTGTCAAACTAAGGGGCGGCTTAACTTTTTAACTCTTCTTATCTTTTAGGTAAGCGAGTATTCCTATAACTGCACAAACTAATGTTCCTATACATGAAATGATAGCAACAATAAGTTCCATTATAGTCATAGAAAGCCTCCCTTTGTTTTATTTCAGCATAGCTGATTGAGCTGGGAGCGCCGCCTGCTCAGGCATTTCCAATAAATCAAGTATATTATACAATTGAATTATAGTATAGTCATTATATAGTTATATTATATATAATCTTTGAAAATATCGTCGATTTTTGAAGTAATTTCTTTTTTTAATTCTGATTTAATATTGTTTATATTTTTAATGCTTAAATTTGATTCTATATTTTGTGGAATCAAAAGTTCTGCTGGGGACGTTTGTAAAACTTCGGAAATTTTAATTAACGTTTTGTCGCTTACCCAAGTTCTGCAACCTTCTATATCATTAATGGTTTGAGCTGACAATTCAGACAATTCCGCAAGTTTTTCCTGTGTAAATGATAATTCTTTTCTTTTTAGTTTAATGTTTGTTGAAAGAATTTCCCGTAAATCATTTTGTGTCATGTATTTGATTTTACGGTATAAGTTATAGTTTACAACTTGGTAATATCGTAGTAAACTATAACTTATAACAAGTAAATATTATTGATAATATCAAGGTATTTATTACTATTCTATTTAGGAGAAAATATGAGAAAAAGAATTCTTTTAGTAAGCCTTATAACAACCATTTTGTTTTCAAGTTGTATGACATTTTCAACAAACGTTGAAGCTTCAATAGAAACAAATGATACGGGAGTTTCTATTGAAATAACCAAACTAATTCAGGAAAAGGGATTTGGATTTTGGACATGTTTAATTCCATTAACAACCAGTAAAACAATTGGTATAGAGGTTTTAATAAAAAATAATACTGATGTAGCACAGTCAATAAATTGGAATCAATCATCATTAAATATTAATAATAAGAGTAGTCCTTTATTTTTACCCGGAATGAAATATACAAATGCTGGTACAAACAGTATTCCTAATACAGCAGTAGGTGTAGGTAAATCAGTAAAAGTTCAAATATATCCATCAAATAATGTTGAATGGGATGGAAAAAAATGGAAAATTGATGGAATGAAATTAAAAAAAGGAGATGAATTATCCTTAATAGCTTTTACAGAGAGTGGTATACAAGTTGAATCTACATATACTCTTTCTAAGAATGATGGAATTCATTTTCTTTGGTAAAAAAAGATAAAAAATAAAAGAGAATATTCTTTGCGTTAGGGTATGGAGTAATTGCGAAGCAAGCCACTGGAGCGACCGAGCCGGAGGCGAGGGAGTGAAGCGGCCGGAGCGACAGCGGAGTTGCGGAACACCCGCCCCAATAAAAAAGGCGAAACAGTTTTGAACTGCTTCGCCTTTTTTATTGGGGAACGCCCAATTTATTATCTATTACTGATCAGCGTAGTTGCTAAAATAGTTCTGAATCAAGATAACTGGAGTACCTTTATCGCCGGAACCAGAAGTCAAGTCGGCAAGGGAACCGAGCAAATCTGTAAGCTGGCGTGGTGTTGTACCCTGAGTTTCCATACGACCCTTAAGGTTCTTGTCCTTAGATTTAATGCGGGCAATCATTGCTTCTTTAAGAGCTTCACCTTCCAAGCCTTTGAATTCGTTGTCTGAAAGATATTTGAGTTTGAGTTCGTTTGGAGTTCCAACAAGACCAGATGTATAAGATGGAGAAACAACTGGGTCAGCAAATTCCCAGATTCCGCCAACTGGATCTTTGAAACCGCCGTCGCCGTAAATCATAACTTCAACTTTTTTGCCGTATTTGTCTGAAAGGCGTTTTGAAATATCGTCTACCAAGCCCTGGCAGTTACATGGGAACAATTTAACTGAGTTATCTGTAGCAAGGTTTGAACCTAAAAGACCAAATTCTGGGTTGCAGCCTGAACCGTTTACTGGAGCTGTCATAAGTTCGTCCATGCAGTAGCATTTTCCAACGCCGGCTTTTGTAAGAATGCGTTTGTTCATTGGACCTTCGTGTGTAGAACCGATGATAACATCTTTTGTAAAGTTCAAAATTGCACGTGGGTCGTTTGCAAGAATAATTTCTGTTTCTGGGCATTCGCTTGCTTCTTTGTAGAATTTAATGTAATCAACACCTGTGAATGGGTGAATTGGATTTGGGAAAAGTTTATAGAATTCTTCAGATGTGAATACATCTTTTGCTGGGTTAATTCCAGAATCGAGCAATTCTTCCTGGCTGATTAATTTGTTTCCAACTTCGTCGCCTGGGTAAGAAAGCATAACTGTAAGTTTTTTACATCCGCGAGAAATACCTTTAAGCAACATAGAAAAACGGTTGCGGCTCATGATTGGGAAAATCAAACCGATGTGTGCGTTTTCGCCAAACTTGTTCTTAACATCCTGAGCAATGTCGTCGGCTGTACAATAGTTTCCCATTGAAATACCAACTACGGCTTCTGTTATACAAACTACATCACGGTCATTGATTGTAAGATTTGCTTCTTCTACACATTTGCTAACTGAATCAACTACGATTGTAGCTAAATCATCACCTTTTTTAATAATTGGTGT
>JAZLFF010000047.1:0-9624 GCA_045615645.1 Treponema sp. | reverse complement strand
GATGTCGGACGTTCCTTACGGAGTATTACTTTCTGGTGGTTTGGATTCATCTGTTATTGCTGCAATCACTCAAAAATTCTCTAAAAAACGTGTTGAATCTGATTCAAAAGAAGCTGCATGGTGGCCACAGCTCCACTCATTCGCAGTTGGTTTGGAAGGAAGCCCTGACTTAATTGCTGCTCAGAAAGCTGCTGATTACATTGGTACAGTTCACCACGAAGTTCACTTTACAATTCAGGAAGCTTTGGATGCTCTCCCAGATGTAATTTACCACATTGAAACTTATGATATTACAACAGTTCGTGCGTCAACTCCTATGTATCTTCTTGCCCGCGTAATTAAATCTATGGGTATTAAGATGGTACTTTCTGGTGAAGGTTCAGACGAATTGTTTGGTGGATATTTGTACTTCCACAAAGCTCCAAATGCTCAGGAATTCCACGAAGAATTGGTTCGTAAAATGAGCAAACTCCACCTTTATGACTGTCTTCGCGCTAATAAATCTTTGATGGCTTGGGGTGTTGAAGGTCGTGTTCCTTTCCTTGATAAAGACTTTATTGATGTTGCAATGGGATTGAACCCAACTGACAAAATGAACATTAAACTTCCAGATGGTAAACAGCGTATGGAAAAATGGATTTTGCGTAAGGCATTTGAAGACATTCTTCCTGAAAGCATTTGCTGGCGACAGAAGGAACAGTTCTCTGACGGTGTAGGTTACAACTGGATTGATACATTAAAGAAGATGACAGAAGAAAAGGTTAGCGATGCAGAATTTGCCCGCCGTGAAAACCGCTTCCCAGTAAACCCTCCAAAAACTAAAGAGGAATACTACTACCGCGAAATCTACAGCCGCTTGTTCCCTAGTGATTCAGCTGCAAAAGTAGTTCCACACGAAGCTGGTGTAGCTTGTTCTACTGCTAAGGCTTTGGAATGGGACGAACAGTGGAAGACAATGGATGAACCATCGGGAAGAGCTATTGCAGGTGTTCACGAGAAAGCTTATTAATGCAGATAAAGTGTTCGTCCCACGTGCGAGTTTGCGAAGCAAACTCGGTAGTGAGGTAGTGAGCGAAGCGAACGGACGAACGCAGGATGCTGCTTGGAAGAATATGGATGAACCAAGTGGACGAGCAATTGCTGGAGTGCATGATAAGGCTTACTAAGCGAGTGTCCCTTTACTGGACGTGCTAGGTTATATTTTGAAAAACTTGTAAAAACTACGGGTAAAAATGCAAAAATAACATTTTTACCCGTAGTTTTTTTTGTTTTAACAAAGTGAACGCGGTATTATGCAAAAAAAAACTATGATAGTACCGCGTTTTTCGAGGGTGGAAGCTGGTGAGGGTATAAAAAAGGCGGTATTTTATGTACTTTCAGTGGAAAAATACCGCGTTGTTCAGGAGAAAAAGCTGTTTTTTTTCTCTAAAACGCGGTACTTCGTGCAAGTTTGTCTAAAATATACCGCGTTCTGGTAATTGAGCAGCTGTTTTTTAAGAAAAAGTGCGGTATTTTTCCTGCTTTTTTCCATATAAAACCGCATCTTGGGGGACTCTGTGTGACTTTTAATTACCACCCAACATAAATCTTATAAGAAACTACAGATTCGGTAGGCAGCAATTTTACGGTGAAACCTTTGCCTTCAAAGTATTTTATAACTTCGTCTATGTAAAAGTTTTTGGTACCGCTGTGGTGGCAATAGTTGTTTTCGCCAAGATGTTTCTTAATTTCTATTCCTTTGTTAATTTGCTCAATCTGTAATTTAGTAGCTTGCATGCGTTTATCAAATTGGGATTCGTGAAGTGTTTGATTTTTCTTTTCTTCGATACTGTTCACTTTTCTCTCCAATAAAACACCATCTTAGCGGCAGCTCAGGAATTGTTTCCTTTGTAATACTTTTTTAGCGGTGTTCCAGATGAAATTTAATAAAATAATGATGAAAAGACAAATATAATATAAAATTGGGGAAAGATATGAAAGTAGTAATAATTCACGGGCAGAATCATAAAGGTTCAACATATCATATTGCACGTATGGTGGCAGAAAAATCTGCGGGAAATGACGGGCAAATAACAGAATTTTTCTTACCAAAAGATTTTGGAGAATTTTGTCTTGGATGTAAAAACTGTTTCAATGAGTCCGAAACAAAATGTCCTCATTATGAAAAATTAAATCCTATTACAACTGCTTTAAATCAAGCTGATTTGATTATTCTTGCAAGTCCTGTTTATGCTTTCCATGCAACCGGCGCAATGAAGGTCTTTCTGGATCATTATGCATACAGATGGCTTGTTCATAGTCCTGAAGGTTCTATGTTTACAAAACAGGGAATCTGTATTTCTACTGCAGCAGGCAGTGGTATGAAATCTACAAATAAAGATATGATGGACAGCTTGTTTTTCTGGGGTGTTGCAAAACGCTATAAGTATGGAAAAGCAGTTATGGCAGTAGATTGGGAAGGGGTAAGTGCCAGAATTAAAAAATCAATAGATAAAAAAACATCTGTGCTTGCAAAAAAAATTATTCGCAGAGAGGGAAAAGTAAAACCTGGTTTAAAAACAAAAGGTCTATTCTTTATGATGCACCTTTTACAGAGAAACGGCTTTAATCCAAGAGATGTACAGCACTGGAAGTTACAAGGATGGACAGGAAAAGTAAGGCCCTGGAAGGTTGAGAAGAATAAATAGATTTTGAAAAAAAAATGAACCAGATTTACAAAAATGACTTTTTTACTATTTTTACCGACAGTAAAAATCTAAACAACCAGCAGAAAATTTTTGATGCATTGAATGAGAATTTAGTCCGCATTATGAATTTTTTTGAAGTTGAAAAAAATTCAAAGACAATAACAGTTTGCATACATACTGACATAGAAGAATGGAAAAATTTTTTTAATTCTCGGGGAAGTCAGTATCAGGATTATGTGGTGGGCTGTGCCTGGGAAGGTAAAATTGATGTATTGGCCTTTGAAGAATATCAGAAAACTCAAATGCACAAAGACGATAGTTTTGATGATTTTTTGAAAGTTGTGATTCATGAATTTGTTCACATCTGTCATCAGGAATTGCAGCCAGATTTTTCTAAGGTTACTTGGTTTATGGGCGAAGGTTTGGCTACTTATCTTGCAGGTCAGCGTTATAACGAAGACGAAAAAATTGATTTTCCAAAGGAAACATTATTTGATTTTCAGCAATTTGTGAATCTTCATTCGCCATATTGTGCAGCACAGAAACTTGTAAGAGCTCTTGTAGAAAAAGTATCTCACAAGGAACTTTTAGAATATGCCTGTGATGCAGAAAAACTTTATATGGATTGGGAACAAATCTGGGGAAGGTAGAAAACGGACAAGGGATTGGAGCTGCGCCGTAGGCGTCCCGAGCGAAGCGAGTGGATGAGCCGCGGTAGACGGCGAACAGCGCAAAGCCCGGTTTTTGCAGAGCAAAAATGGCCCAAGAAAACAAAATTATTCAAACCAGTTTTCTACATGGAGTGGGAATTCCCGGCAGATAGGTTCAAAGTCTTTTGTGTTTCGGGTTACTAGAATCAGATTGTTTGCTAAGGCTGTGGCGGCAATCTGGGAGTCTTTGTATGGAATTAGTGTTCCCTTTTCTTTCATTTTTGAATCGATATGTGCCTGTAAAGAAGCGCAATGTTCATCATATGGAAGAATTGGAAAAACTGCCTGAACATATTCTGTTGCATATGTATTCAATTTTGACTTTGTTGATCCTTCAGGTAGAATTGCAATTCCTTTTAAGATTTCATACCAAACGGTAGAAGAAATACTAGAGAAACAAGATTGGGCATCCAAATTTAGAAGTAATTTTTCATTTGGAGATGGTTTTGCTACTTCCGAAACAATATTTGTATCTAATAAATAAATCTGTTTTAAAGCCATGGATTTTCCTCTCTGTGTGGATTTGTAAGTTCATTATGTCTGTCTTCTTCACAAGCTTTTATAAATTCTTCAGCTTCTTCTTGTGTTAGTCCTCCTGTTTGTTGCCTCCATTTCCTAACCTGTTCCACAAAACTAGGCTTATGCAATTCCTGATATTCATTATTCAATTCGTTGAACATTTTTAAGCTAATGATTACGGCGGTTGTAGTTCCGTGCTTTGTGATTTCTACAACTTCTCCATTTTCTGCCATTGTTACATATTCGCTGAATTTTGCTTTGATATCGTAAAGTGGTGCTGTCATAACTGCCTCCTTAAAATATAGTCATTATATAGTTATATAATATGACTATATGGTGACTATGTCAAATGAAAAGAGGTTAAGGGCACCGACGGTAATTAAGCCTTTTGAAATTTAGTTTCCGCATAACAGTACTGTTACTACGCATGCAACAACAGCAATAAATCTGTCAAAATTCATTGCAAATGTTTAACATTTTCAGAATCAACTCCTGGTACAAAGTATTCTTTAATTTAATTTTCAAAATAGAGCAATATTTTAATAAAATCCCTTTTTTTGATAAAATACCCACATGTCTAAGATGAATAATAAAACAGAAATTTTTGAAAACTATTCTATTCCAAGGGCGGTAGCAACTCTTGCACTGCCAACTATGCTCAGCATGATTGTTGTTGTTATCTACAATATGGTAGATACATTCTTCGTAGCAAAAATTGGGGATCCAAACCAGATTGCTGCAGTTTCTTTAGCTCATCCTGCTTTTATGCTTTTTATGGCTGCGGGAAATATTTTTGGTATTGGTGGTTCAAGCTACCTTTCCCGTTCTTTGGGTGAAAAACAAATTGACCGTGTAAAACATATATCAAGCTTTTGTGTATGGACTGCGATTGTTATTGGCGTTTTAATGGGTATTTTGTACCTGGTATTTCTTAATCCAATATTAAAACTTTGTGGTGCCAGTGAAGCAACTCTTCCTTATGCACGAACTTATTTAAGTATTGTAGCCTGGGGGGCTCCTGCTACAGTTCTTTCTTTTGTGTTTGGTAACCTTTGCCGTGCAGAAGGTGCCGCTAAAGAAAGTATGTTTGGTCAGATGTTTGGTTCTGTAATCAATATTATTTTGGACCCAATTTTTATTTTAGGTTTTGGATGGGGAGTTGCTGGAGCTGCCATTGCTACAGTAATTGCCAACATCCTTTCTGATGTTTACTACATTGTTTATATTGTTCATAGTCACCGTTCACAGCTTACATTGAATCCAAAAAAATATGCTATTAACGACGGCATTTTGGGAAACGTTCTGGCAATTGGACTTCCTGCCAGCTTTACAAACCTTCTTATGTCAGCAAGTCAGATGGTAAGTAATAATTATCTTGCTAGTTATGGAGATATTCCTGTTGCCGCCATGGGAATTGCAGGAAAAGCAGGAATGTTTGTAATTCTTGGAATGATTGGTCTTGCCGGCGGTGTAGTTTCGCTCATCGGTTATAACTACGGAGCTAAAAACTTTGACAGAATGCGTGCTGTAACTCGTTTTTCAATGTTATGTAATGTTTGTATTGGTACGGTAATGGGACTTGTGTTCTTTGTAGCTGCAAAATTTATTATTGGCATTTTTATTAATGATCCAGAAGTTATTGCACATGGTGTTCCAATGCTTAGAGCTATGATGCTTTCTGCACCTTTTGTAGGCTGTCTTTTTGTTATAAACAACTGTTTCCAAGCCTGGGGAAAAGCAAGTCCAGCATTGATTCTTTCTGTATGCCGCCAAGGTCTGGTATTTTTACCAGTATTAATTGCTGCCAATGCCATGTTTGGATTAAACGGAATTATTTACGCCCAGCCAATCGCCGATGTAGTTTCGGTAGTTATGGCTTTTATAATGTACATTGTGCTTCGTAATAAAGTAATTGCTAAAAGTAATTCTTAAGTTGTATATAAAGTAAAAATTCTGGAGGTTCCATAAATTGACTAATAAATTAGCCAATTTATGTCGGGCTTTTCGTGGTTCCGCTATCGCTCCAGCCACTTCCCTCGTTCGTTCGCTAACGTTCACTCACTCAGTCCCTTCGCAGCATAGCTGCTCGGAGACTCGCTCAAAACATTCCTCGAATGTTTTGCCGGCTTTCAGCCGTCGCTCCCTAAGTGGCCGCCTCCGGCGCCACTACAATCCCTAACCTAATATTAAAGAAAAACTGCGGTATTTTAAGCTAGAAACTGTCGAAATTACCGCACGCCAGCTTGTTTTGAGGGGCTACTTTTTGTAAAGTTGCGGTATTTTCCCCTAGAAACAGCAATAAATACCGCGCGACAGGCTTTCATCAGGAGGTTAGCCATCTAAAAAGGCGGTATTTTATGTTAAAAAGTGCCAAAATGCCGCCTGAATTTAGGTTATGTGGGGTGGGGGTGCGGTACTTTTTGCTGGGGGTTCTCAAAAATACCGCGTTTCTTCTTGTTTTACGGGGCTGTTTCTTGTAAAGGCGCGGTATTTTTCTTAAAAATCTTCAAAATACCGCAAAAAAATGTCGGTTATAGCACAAAATTGAAAAAAAGGCGGTATTTTACACTAGAAACTGTCGAAAATACCGCGCGGCAGGTTTTCACAAGGATGTTAGTTCTCTAAAAACGCGGTATTTTATCTTATAACTTGTCGAAAATACCGCAGATTTATTAATTTTTGGTGATAAAAATTACAAAGGGTGCGGTATAAATATTAAAAATGACTTCAAAATACCGCAAAAAAATGTCGGTTGTGGCACAAAATTTGGAAAACTGCGGTATTTTGCCCTAGAAACTGCCAAAAATACCGCGCGACAGGCTTTCATCAGGAGGATAGCCATCTAAAAAGGCGGTATTTATCATTAAAAATTATAAAAGTACCGCCCAAATTTAGTTTTTGTGAAGTGTAAATACCAAAGTGGCGGTACATTTTGCTGGATTTTCTCAAAAATACCGCGCTCCAGCTTGTTTTGCGGGGCTGCTTTTTGGCAAACCGCGGTGTTTATTCCCAAAAACTCATAAAAATACCGCCTCGCCCATAAATTTTCTAAAAAAAATCAAATCATTGCAGTTTCTATTACTTTCATGGCTATAGTACATATGGAGGCAAAATTATAAAAAAACTCATTGAAGAAAAACTTTCCGTGGACAATGTTCATCAAACTGCAATAAATAGAATACAAGAATTAGAAAGTCTGCTGAAAAACTATAAATTAACAACTCCAAAAGAATATGGTTCTCTTAAAGTAACAAAAAACAAGAGCAGATATCAGTATTACATCAAAACTTCTGGGGCGCCCAAAGGCATATATTTGAATAAAAAATCACTGCCGCTCATAAAAGATTTATGTCAGGCTTACTATGAAAAAAAGGTTTTTAAGGCGCTTAAAACTCAATTGAAGCTACTAAGAAAGTTTGTAACTTCTTATAAAAAACAAAATGTTGAAAATGTATATGCAAAATTAAATGGAGGCATAAAAAAATATGCAACACCCCTGATTTATGATGAAGAAAACTTTTCTGAACTTTGGTCCAACACCAATAATAATTATGTATCACTGGCATTCTCAAATGAAAGACCCGAACTAATATCTACTGCCGGCATACGCGTTCGTTCAAAATCAGAAATGATGATTGCAGACTGTCTTACTAAAAATAAAATTCCATTCAAATATGAATTTCCATTTAATGCAGAAAGTGGAATTGTTCTGCATCCAGACTTTATTTGCCTGAATACAAAAACTCATCAGCAATTTCTATGGGAACATTTTGGGCTAATGGACAATTCTGAATATGCGGTAAATATGGTTCAAAAAGACAATTTATACCGTAAACTTGGTTTTTCCCAAGGCAAAAACTTGATTTACACTTTTGAAACAAAACAAAATCCCATTACATCTCGCGAAATTGAAAGTATTATTCAAGAATATTTACAATAAAGTTATGGACGTTCCCGCCTGCTGTCGCAGTCGGTCGGGCTTTGCGCACTTCCGCTACCGCTTCATTCAGTTGTAATTTTACTAGTAAAATTACAACTGAACGCCCTTGGCGGTGTTCCAATCCCTAACGCATTCTTCCTTACTGATAACAGTTATGCTAATCCATTTGAAAATAAAAATGTATTAAGTTATAATATGTTCGTGGAGATTTAAAAATGTTCAGTTCAGTTCAGTTCAGTGATAATTATGTAAATTTTCTCAAAAAATCTCAATTGCTTGGTAATATAAGCGGAAATTTTGTTTTTTAAACAGAATTTCCGCTTTTTTTTTTAACTTTTTTTCATACAAGGAGGCTTATTTATGAAAAAAGCGATTAAAAGTTTGATGTCAGCACTTTTTGTGTTGAGCGTATTGGTATTGGGAACATCTTGTAGTCCTGAAGCAGATTCACTTAATGAAATTAATCCAGCAGATTTAGTAATTGGTGCTGGAACTTATGACTATAAGGCTGTAATGTCTGCTAGTACTGAACAAGAGGGTATGACTATGAAAATTAGTGAATCAATGTCTGCCACTGTTGAAGTAAAAGGAACAGATCCAGATTCAGAAGTTATCATGAGCAATGCTGTTATGGAAATGAAACAAACCGTAGTTTGTCCAAATGCCGAAGTTTATGCTGCAATGAAAGCAGGAATGAGTGAAAATCCAGACCCAAGCGTTTCTTTTGATGATGCTAACTATTCAATTACCATGACTCAAACACAAAAAATGGATGATGAAGAAAAAATTACATATGCTGAATTCATTGGAGATGCTATAACTCAAAATGAAGATATCGAAGACCTCAAGATTTATCAGAGTAAAGATGGTGTTACAACAAAGATTGAAGGTACAATGTCAGTTGAAGGTATGAAGGCTAACATAACAACTACACTTACTCGTAAATAGTTAAAACTAACTACAAAAAAAATTGGGCTGTTCAAAAAGAATTTGAACAGCCCTTTTTTTTTATTTTTTATATAGATTTTCGATTGTAAGCTTAATTAATCTTAGCATCAAACTGTTCAACAATCTTTCCGCTTAAACCTGTGTAGTTTGAAGGAGTTGCTGCTAAAAGTCTTGCTTTTACTTCGTCGCTAACGTCAAGATTGCGAGCTAAGTTGTGGAAATCTTCAATAGAAACGTTCTTTCCGCGAGTAATTTCCTTAAGTCTTTCGTAAGGTTTATCTACACCGCTCATACGCAGTAAGTTCTGGTAAGCTTCTGCCATAACTTCTGGAGTGTTTGCAAGAACATCAGAAATCTTTTCTGCATTAACTTCAATTTTTCCAAGACCTTTCTGCAAGCTAGCATAACCAATCATTGAGTGAGCAAATGCAACACCAAAGTTTCTAGCTACAGTTGAGTCTGTAAGGTCGCGCTGAAGACGGCTGATACAAAGTTTGCGAACAAAGAATTCGAACATTGAGTTTGCAAAGCCAAAGTTTCCTTCTGCATTTTCAAAGTCGATTGGGTTTACTTTATGTGGCATTGCTGAAGAACCAATTTCTCCTGCAACTGCACGCTGTTTAATCCATCCGTCAGAAATGTAACGCCATGTATCCATTGAAAAGTCAATCAAGATATTGTTAATGCGTTTTACAGCATCAAATACACGGAGATAAGAATCATGTGGTTCAATCTGTGGTGTGATTGGATTAAAGCGAACCTTTAATGGTTTTGTGTGCATGTATTCATTATCCATTGGAGTAATGCTGTCGTTGAAAGA
>JAZLFF010000046.1:0-23816 GCA_045615645.1 Treponema sp. | reverse complement strand
TTCACCGAAGTTCATTTAACTCCGTTTAAAAACAAAAAACCACTCATTTCTGAGTGGTCTGTTATAGCGGGGGCAGGACTCGAACCTGCGGCCTCCGGGTTATGAGCCCGACGAGCTGCCAACTGCTCTACCCCGCGTCGTGTAGTGAGTATAATAAAGACTACCCCTAAAAAAGTCAAGAGTTTCGCGGAAAAAATGAAAGAAAAAAGTCAAAAAGCTGTGTTATTCTACATTATTTTGTAAAGAAACGTATTTAATGCGACATTCAGCAATTGCGAGAAGGACTACGACGATTGAAAACCAGTGGAAACCATTTTGGAAACCGGCAAAAAAATCGTAGATGCCGTGGAGCAAAATAGCTGTTATGAGAAATGAAAGTTTGGAGTTATGCTGGCGGCATGAATAAACGAAAAGGCCGGCTAAGCCTGTGCATGTTAAGTGAATTATGTCGGAGGTAAAAATTCGAGTGAAAATTTGGCTGTAAATGAGGCTTGCGCCACGTGCGTTTGCAATTTGTAGGTGATCGAAAAAATAAACAACTGATTCAAAGCAGCCTAAAGTAATTCCGAAAAAGAAAGAAATAAGAAGGAAGTCAAAAGCTGTATAATTTTTGTGTGGAAGAGGCCATAACAATGCCATTTTTATTACTTCCTCAATTAATCCATATAAAAATAGAGATTTTAACAGTGAATATAGAATTGGAGTGCGTGAAAGTAATGAAAGCTCAGGAATGTAATATTGAATTAGTGAAATTGGCAAAACGGCAAGTAATCCAAAAAGTCCTGCAATTAATAAATGAACAATTTTTTCTTTAAACGCAAAAGCGAACAAGAGGAAAGTTAAAATCATAGGTAGAAAAATAAATAATAAAGCCACAAAAATCTCCATAAAACCCTGCGTTAGCGGTAACGCGGGAGGTACTGAATATAAGTTACATAGATGTGATTTTTTATCACAACTCCTTTTATATTTAAAGATACAATAAACATTGGATTTTTACAATTCCGATGTTATAATCCTTATTATGAGTAGTTTAGGAAAAGCCTACATATTTATGGGATTAAAGCATAGTGGAAAATCGACTCAAGGAAAAATTGTAGCTGATATGGCTGGCATACCTTTTGTAGACACTGACATGTTAATAGAAGAAAAAATGCAAATGTCAGCACGCGAAATTTATGCAAAAAAAGGAGCGGTTGCATACGTTATGGCCGAACAGGCTGTTTGTGAAGCTTTAGCAACGGAATATGCTGGTAAAAATGTAATTATTGCTGCTGGAGGTGGAATTTGTGATAATCCGCCAGCTCTAAATGCTTTAAGGGGAATGGGCACTTTTGTATTTTTAAATCTAGATATAAAATATTCGATTGCACGTATTGAAAATAAAATTGTAATGATTAAACCAGGTGTTTTTGAAAATGCACCCTCTTATGTTTTGGCTAAAAATCCAACAAATTTGGTAGAAGTACATCAGATTTTGCTTGATAAGTTTGTTGACAGAGTAAATCAATATAAACACATTGCGGATATTTGTGTTGATATTGAAAACTCGTCTGTACAGGAAAATAGCGAAGTAATTTATAAAACTTTGTTTTAAGTTCTAACAGTTAGTTTTTATTTTCGCAAGACCCTTCGCAGCCTTCACATTCGCTATTACAATCACCACAGTCACCACTGCAGCCGCCGCCACAACCACCGCATTTTGGAGCAAGGTCTTCTTCAGTTGGTTCGCGCACCTCAATAACTTCAACATCAAAATGGAGCGTTTTACCTGCTAATTCATGGTTAGCATCAATTTTGATTTTTTCACCATTTATTTCAATAACGCGCACAAGAGCTGGTCCACCAGGAGTCATTACCTGAAACATCATGCCAATTTCAATTTCCTCTGTTGAATCAAACTGTTTACGGTCAACTTCAACAACCATTTGTGCATCGTATTCACCGTAAGCATCTTTTGGAGGAATTGTTACTGAAAATTTATCACCAGGTTCTTTACCTTCGAGTTCAGCTTCAAGACCAGAAATTAAATAACCGTTTCCGTGTTGGTAACCAAGCGGATTTCCACCTACAGAGGTATCGAGTACGTTTCCATCAGTATCTTTAAGTGTATAATGAATTTCGACCCATTTGTCTTTAATAATTTTCATATTTTTTCCTTAAAATTCAATTTCGTCAAAGTTTTTTGCATTGTCCTGAACAACTTCTTTAATTTCTGGACAAGCGTCTTTAAGATAACGTTCAATACCCATTTTTAAAGTCATTAAAGCCATAGGACAACTTCCGCAAGCTCCTGTTAAATTGAGATGAACTCTGTTTTCGTCATCAATGCCAACGTATTCCATGTCACCACCATCAGCCTGTAACTGAGGTCGGAACATTTCCAATGCTTCTTTAACTGTTGATTCTAATGATTGATCTGCCATAATTACTCCTATAAAAATACTGTGTTAGTGTGATAAAAATATTCAAGATTTAATTATCTAATTCATCTAATTTTCGGTTTAATTCAATTATTTTTGTATGTAAATAATGATCAACCGTACTTTTTTCCAAAACTCCAAGTGGTTCTCCGTCAGGATCAATAATTGGAATTGCATCTATGTCAAAATCCTCGAATAATTTGTAAGCTTCTGGAATTGACGTAGAAGGTTTACAAGTTACACGCGGTTTATCCATAATATCCATAGCCAGCATAGATTCGGCAAAGTCACCAATCTGCATAACTTCCTTAAGGTGTTCCAGACTGATTATTCCCGCCAAACTACCATCAACCGTGCTTTTTACCGCATAGTTCAAGTTCTGATTTCTACTGAAAGAATTCAAAATAGTGAACAGTTTTTCGTTTTCAGACACAATCGACGGACTGTCAAAGTCACAAATTTTCTTTTGTCCCCAGGTGATGTCAGTAACGCGAGTTTGCTTTTTAATATCATCAACTGTAACATTTAAACCACATTCGCCGGCTTTTGTTACACCAATTTTAACACAGATTGGACCTAAAAGCTGAACAATAAATGTAGTTGCAGTAATAATCAAAAGGATTTCAGGTCCAATTGAGTCAGCAAAGTCACTTCCAGCTGCAATAGAAAGACCAATAGCAACACCAGCCTGGCTTAGCAAACAATATGGAAGATATTTCTGTACAGTTTTTGGAGCTTTTGTTAGCCATGCACCAAATGATGCTCCAATAGATTTTCCGACAGTTCTTCCAACAACGTAAAGAATTGCAAGCAAACCTAAGAACGGTGTAATAATCCAAATGTTTAGTTTTGCACCAACTAATACAAAAAATAAAACGTAAACAGGCGGTGTAAACTTTGAAACCAGATTAAAAATTGAACGAGTCCTTGCTGGAGAAAAGTTTATCATAAAAAAGCCAAGACTCATAGCAGAAAGAATATTATCTAGATTTAAAACCTGACAAACTCCCGTGCAAAGAAATAGTGAACCAAGCGCGAACGAAAGACAACGTCCATCATCATTTTCTATACGACGAATAATCACGCTTAAAATCCAACCAAAAATACCACCAACAGCAATTGAACCAAAAATATCAATTGCAATGTGAAGCATTTGTGTTCCGAATGAAAGAGTCTGTCCTCCAATAAGAGGAGCTGCAATTGAAGAAGCAACAGAATATAAAATAAGTGCTACAGCGTCATCCATAGCTACAATTCCGTAAACTGTAGTTGTAAGAGGTCCACGAGTTCTATATTCAACTAAAACATCAGTTGTTGCTGCTGGCGCCGTTGCAGAACAAATTGCACCAAGAATTAATCCAAGAGAAACAGCTTTTACAGGATCTTTTGTAACAAAGAATACAACTGCACCAATTACACCTCCAACAACAATTGCTGGAGTTACAGCTTCAAATAGAAGAATACTAACAAACTGCTTACCATATTTTTTAATTGTTCCAATTTTCAATTCACCGCCAACAAGAAATCCAATCATAGAAAGGGCGACTGTACTTACAGGGTCTAATGCGGCAATAACGTTAGGTTCAAGAACATGGAATCCGGAAGAACCGATAATAATTCCCATTACAATATAACCAACAACTTGTGGAATCTTGAGTTTTTGGAAAAGCCATCCTCCGACAGCGCCAACAAACATAATGATTCCCAATAACAAAACAAACTGTGTAGCCTGAATTCCAGTAAAATGAAAAGCTTCAGGTAATACATGTGCTAAAGGAGCCATAATTTCCTTCTTTTAGTTAACAAAATTTTCAATGATTTCTGTGTATGTCAGATTATCTGGATTATAAAGCCATTCATACATAACACTGGCAGAAATCAGTTTTCGACCATATTCACGAGTTTCGGCATAAGGTAAAGTTTCGAGGAATAAGTCCATAGGCATATCCTTCTTTTTACCAAACTCAATTAAAGAACTTTGCAGCCAACGTCTGACTCTTGTAATTCCTGCGTTGTACGAAAAAAATGACTGCAAGTAAGAACCTTCGCAACGTCTGTAAAGCTCCGAAAAATAAAAGGTTCCAAATTCAATATTTGTTTCTGGATCTTCAAGCGAATAGTCACGGTATTTAAGCCTGCGTGCAATATCGCCACCTGTAAAATCCATTAATTGCGTTAGTCCAATTGCTCCAGCTGTGCTTGTAATATCTGGATCAAAAAAACTTTCACTTCTTATTAATGCAAAAACAACGGATTTCTTAATATCGTACTTTTTGCAAGAAGTGTCTACAAAATTTTCATAATTTTCAGGATATAATAGCAATAATTCTTCTTTTTTTAACGGACGTTCCGAAATTGTTGCTGCACGAGAAGCAATTCTTAAGCTCTCTTGATAATAATCGTCATTTCCGGTTGAACACTTTCGTAAAAAATCTGAAAGAAAAAAAGCGGTGTCGGTACTAATACCTGTTTTGTAAAGTTCCTGCCAAAGTGGAAAAATCATTTCTGGAAATCCGAAAAGTACGCAGCCTTCTAAAATGTGTTCAGCAGCAATATTCGGATTTTTTCCTTCCATCGGCAACTTTGCTGCATAGCCTGTTGAACTAATTGTAGTTTTAAAAGTTTCTTCTGGGAGCTGAAGTTTGGAAGCTGACAACAATGTGTAATAAGTAGCCGAATCTGCTTTGAGTGCTCTAGTAAATGCCTGATTTATATCTTCCTGTGTATCGCGGCCCGTCATTTCTTGAGTTACAAGACCTTCTTGAACAAGTCGCCCATAAATGTAAGCGTATTGAGCTACAGTTTCATTTGTTGCATATCCGTCAACTGCATGGTAAATGTCATAAAAAGAAGTCCATTTGCCAGAAATTAAAAGTGACGAAAGCAATGTAGAAAAGAAATCATCAAAATATTCCGGATTTGTCCATTGTTTTGCATAATCGCCTATATTTTTGATTACCAAATCCATAGATGTACTGAGAGAAGTGTTCATAAGGTACCATAGGGCGTTATCTTTTAATTCTGTATCTTGAGTTGAATCAATTGCTGATTGAAAACATTGCTTTGTTTGCGTAACGTAAGTTCCTGCTTTTTCAAAAAGTCGGCCAGCGTAAAACCAAAAGTAATATTCTACAGGAGTTCCACTGTATTTTTTGGCAAAGTTTTTAAAAACCTGCGCATTGTTTGCAAAGTTCATATTTCCATAAAGTGTGGATTTTCCCATGTCGGAAGTAAGTTGAGCGTTTGGCGCAATTGCACCGGTGTCGAAGTAACCCAAAATAATACGCGCATTTTCAAAAGTGTAGGTATAATTACGTTTGTAAAGTTCAATTCTGTAGTTGATTATAAACTGTTTTGGAGTAAACATTACGTCGTCGAGTTCAAAATCCGGGTGAGCGTAAAAATCGCGGTAAAATTGATAGTGTTCTATTGAAAGCGGACGACTTGTAAACCATGTAAAAACTTCGTTCTGGTAGCGAGAATCGTTACGTTTAGAAAGTGCTTCAAGTCGTATGCGGATTAGTTCGTTGTTATCTTCAGCTAGATTTAAGGTGTCAGTGTATTCAATTATTTTGTTTATTTCGTTTGATTCTAAAAAATGTTTTGCGGCAATTATGTAAGAATCGGTGTCGGGAAATTTTGTTACCAGTCGAATACAGGCTTTGTTTTTTTCTTGAAGAGAACCAAATTCACAAAGTTTTTTTGCACTTGCCTTTGCGCAGTAATAGGTTCCTTTTTTGGCGCAATGTGTAAACTTGTTTATGGCATCTTTTTGATTTCCTTCTGCCAGCAATTTTAATCCCATAAAGTAATCGGAATCTACTCCAAGCTTTATTTGACCTTCAGTTTTTGTTTTACAACTGACACTTGAGAAGAAAGTAATCAATAAAAGGAGACAAGCAGTAACTTTGTTGAGGTGTGTGGATTTCACGTTAAATCCTATTCAGCTGGAATTGTAATATATGTTCCAGAAATAATGTAATCTGGGTTTTTAATTCCGTTGAAGCGGGCAATATATTTATATCGCCATGGATTTTTATAGTAAGTATCAGCAATGTCCCAAAGAGTATCGCCCCATTTAATTTTGTAAGTAATATCCTTTGGTTTTTCTTCTGCAACTGGTGGAGGTAAAGGAATTACTTCTTCGGCTTTTTCAATAACAATAATTTCGTCTTCTTTTGCTTGTGGAACTGGCTCTGGAATTGGTTCAGGTTCTGGTTCAACAACAGGTTCTTCAACGGAAACTGGTTGTTCAACTGGAACATCTTTCTGACATTCTGTTTTTTTGTTCAGAAGGTTGTATTTAGTTGGTAAAACAAAAAGAATAAGTGCAACAGCTATAATACAGATTATTGCACAAATTATGCAAATGATTACTGGTGTTCTTGTTTTCTTTTTTGAAGAATCGTCAGATTCACCAAGTTCTGTTTCTTTATCGTATAATCCTGTAAAACTGATTCCGCCGCCAGAAGCAGGCATGTTGTCTGCAAAAAGGTCATCATTAAGTGAAGAACTTTCTGTTTGTGAAAAATCTGGTTCTGGTATGTCTAAATCAAAGTTTTCAAGAGGATTATCTTCTGTAAATGTGTTGTCGCTGTTTAAAGGATTATCTTCTGCAAAGGTGTTGTCGTCAGGAATAGATTCATCAATTGAAAAATCTGGAGTTTCTGTTTCTTCTGGAATTGAATCAAATGAAAAGTCTGGCATTTCTGTGTCCGTAAAGTCTGTAGTGTCGGTTGATTGTTCTGGTTCAGCAGGCTCTTCTGATTCTGCTGGTGTTTCGTCTGAAGAAACGTTTCCAAAAAAATCTGTAAGAGAATCTTTTTTAGATTGAACTTCTGCTTCTCCACCAAACTCTGAAAGTGGATCTTCTACAAATTGTGAAGAAACGGCGGTTTCGCTAAATTGTATAGTGTCGTCGGCGTTAGTAGGGGAAGGCTCAGTTTCTGTTTCAATTTGTGTTTCAGGCATTGCAAAAAAGTCTTCGGTAGGTTCAGGGGCAGGTTCAACTTCTGGTTCAGAGGTTGGCTCTGGGTCAATTGTAACGGCAGTTTCTTCAAAGGTTGGATCGCCAAGAGTAAAGTCGTTATCAACAATATCAAAGTCTTCATCGGTATTGTCGGCGTTGTTTTCCGCACGGATTGCTTCTGCGGCGGCTAAAAGTCCAACTCCTGTGGCCATTGCGGCAACGGCAGCGGCTTCAGTTTGTTCTGCGGTTTCTTCGGCTTGTTCATCAGTTTCTGTCTGTACAGAAGGTTCGTTTAAAGTGGAAATGTCGTATTCATCAGTTACAAGGCGTTCTTCCAAAGTTCGAGAAACTAAAGTGATTGTTGAATTACTAGTAGCACCAGTTTCCGGGTCAACAATTTTTGCGTGAAGTTCGTTATTTTCATCAAGAGAAACCGTGAAAGAAATGTCAGGTTCTCCGTTTGGATGTTCGTTAAGATTTTCAATTTGGAGGGAATCAACATATTCTGCATCATCCATTGAATTAGTTTTTGAACGATACAAATCCACCATAATTTTAGTCTGGTTATTATGAGCGGTAGTTAAGTCGAGGACAACTTCATCAGATGAGCCTTCCTGTAAAACTGGATAAAAAGAACCATCGGCAAGTTTTATACCTATTGTCTTCATACTTTTTTCCTCCATTTTTATACAACTATATAGTAAATATCTTATTGCATTTTGTCTAGTTTCTTAAAGAACCAGATAAGATATGGAATGGCAGTAAGTACACTAAAAAAGTCCGCAACAGCTTGTGAAATTTCTATTCCAAAAAGTCCAAAAAGTCGAGGCAAAATCAATATGGCAGGAATAAAGTAAACACCTTGTCTGTTCATAGAAAGGAAAGTTGCCTGTTTTACATGGCGTGTAGATTGCATAAGCATATTTGTTCCAACAATGATTGGATGTAACGGAATGAAGGCAATTTGCCAGCGTAAAGCCACAGTTCCTACAGCAATTACATTCGGATCGTTTCTGAATGAACGGATTATTTGTGGTGCAAAAATGAAACAAGTACCTGATAAAACAAACAAAAGGATGAACGAACTTATAACCATAAAAACCCATGCTTTTTTTACACGATCGTAACGTTTTGCGCCGTAATTATAACCGCTTACAGGACTGAATCCTTGACCAATGCCAATCATAATACTTGCGACAAACATTACAATTTTTGTTGTAATTGACATTGCGGCAACTGTTGAGTCACCATAAGAAGCAGCAGTTGTATTTAAAAGAATTGTTGCAATACTTGCCAGTCCTTGTCGAGCTAAAGACGGAAATCCGGTGGCAACAATTTTTCCAAGAACTTTTACATTCTTTGTGTAGTATTTTATGTTCATGCTGCAAATTGCTTTACGGCGTATGTAGAACGAAAGCAATATACAGAAACTTATGAATTGGCTTATAAGTGTTGCAATTGCCGCACCGCTAATTCCTAAATTGAGCGCAAAAATGAAGATTGGGTCTAAAATCATGTTTAAGATTCCGCCGGATGTAAGGGCAATCATGCTGAAAAAAGCTTTCCCTTCCGAACGTAAATCATTGTTTAAAACGAAAGAAGCACACATGAACGGTGCGCCCCAAAAAATGTAACGAGCGTAATCTCGTGCATAAGGAAGAACAGCCTCAGAAGCCCCCACCAAACTCAAAATTCGGCTTGCAAAAAGGTTTCCAAAAATTGTTATTAAAAGGCCAATTCCAATTGCTGTAAAAAATGCCGTTGAAGAAATTTCAATAGCTTCTTCGTTACGTTTTTGACCAAGCTTAATTGAAAGGAGACTGCCCGAACCCATTCCGAGTGTAAATCCGCATGCCTGAATAATGGACATAATAGGAAAAACAATTCCTACGGCTGCACTGGCTTCTGTACATATTTGGCTTACAAAGAAAGTATCTGCCATGTTGTAAATGGAAGTAATAAGCATGGAAATAACAGTTGGAATGGCGAGTGTAGATACAAGTTTCCAGACCGGAGTATTTACCATTTTATTGTATTGTTCGTCGGCATTAGCATTGGTTGGCATAAAATTATTCTCCTTGATTTTTTAGTCAATAGATTTTAATAATTTGTTTGCATTATCAAAAAGAATGGCCTGTTCTTCCTTTTGTGAAAGACCAAGTTTTTTAATATTTGCAAGTTCTCCTTCATGATTCCACATTGGAAAATCGGAACCAAACAGAAATTTTTCGTAGCCGTGAGCGTTTATCATTTTGAGGGCTTTATCAAACGGAAGTTTCCAAAATGTACTGGAAGTATCAAAATAAATGTCTTGGCCTACTAAATATTCTACCGATTTATCCCATTCTGTGTAACCGCCAAAGTGTGCAGCAATAATAATTAAATCGGGATGTTTTTCCTTTATATTAAGAATTCTTTTTGGCCCTGAAAAATCATATCGATAATCACCTGCGTGGAATAAAACCGGCATTTTTAATTTGGCAATTTTATCGTAAATTGGATCCATTTGCAGCATATCACATTGGAACTTTTGAAAATCCGGATGAAGCTTAATTCCTCGCAAACCAGCATTCCGAATACGTTCAAGTTCCTGCTCAAAGTTTTCATATTCCGGATGCATTGTACCAAATCCGACAAATTCACAATGCTTTGAACATTCATCAATAATAAAATTATTAATTGATTCAACCTGTAAAGATTTTGTTGCCGTTGAGTGAACAATGTACTTTGTAACTCCAATTTTCTGACCGCTTTTTAAAAGCTCCGAAGTATGACCGTTCCAAGCCATTGGTGTGTTTTCGTAAAATTCACTTATAGCTTTTGTTGCTTTTTCTGCAATTTTTTCTGGATAAATATGTGCATGGAAATCAATAATCATTATTACTGTCCTTATGATTTATTCTTAAAAAGATAATTTGTTTTATCACAAATTTAAAAAAAAATCTCTGAAAAGCATATACGTATTTCACCAATTGACCAATTCTATATAAAACTTTAATATTTAGACATGACAAAGCAAGCTGATATTCTTACAGAATTTTTAGATTCAAAAACCATTGCTGCTCTTTCCGCTTTTTTAGACAAAGATACAGGATATGAGGAATCGGCAGATATAATTGCGTCGGCATTTGGTTGTTTGGATAAAGTTTCCAATATGGATGCTACAAAACTTGTTCAGAGTTTTAAAAATAACCTTACACTTTTAATTCAGAAAACATGGGTTGAAAAATCGGATATTGCACTTAAAGATCAACTTTTGAATCAATTAGAAGTTTTTCTTGGTAATGAAGCATGGAAAGATAATTATGTTCTTTTCCTTCAGATGATTAACCAGGCCGTTTTCTTAATGTTTGGACAAAAGCCAGATTCTTCTGATTTTGCAGAATATACTCTCCGCATTGATCCAGAATTTGGTATTTTCTGGTGGTACATTTCAAACCTTCCTCCCAAAACTGAATGGTCTGAAGAAAAGTGCCGGATAGCAATGATGTTAGGAATGTATTTCTTAGCAAACTATTAAAGATGATTTCATGGCCGGGACTTTTCAAAAAGTTCCGGCTTTTTTTATACACTTGTCATTGCGAGAAGTGTAACGATGAATCTAACTAGATTGCTTCGTTCCGTTTGTAATGACAGATACTTTTTTGGAGAAAATATGAACTTAGACGAAATTACAGCTTCACTTCGTGCCGGCAGCGAAAAGTTAGCTTTACAAAATGCTGCACAGAAAAATCAGGCTTTGGAAATTGTTGCTCAGGCTCTAGATAAAAACCGTGCATCAATTATAAAAGCAAATAATGTTGATATTGATTTGGCACGTAAAAACGGAGTTTCTGCTTCAATTATTGACCGCCTTACGTTAAACGATTCTCGGATTGACGGTATTATTGAAGGTTTAAGGAATGTAATTTCACAAACTGATCCAATTGGAGAAGAGATTGGCGGATGGAAAACTCCAAATGGCCTTACAATTCGTCAGGTTCGTGTTCCGCTTGGAGTTGTTGCTATTATTTACGAAAACCGTCCGAATGTAACAGTTGATGCTTTCTGCTTGGCATATAAAAGTGGAAATGCAATTTTGCTACGCGGTTCATCATCATCTTATAATTCAAATGTTGAAATTGTTCGTGTTATTAAAGAGGCTCTTGCTGGTTGTGAAAAGGGTGTTGCTGCCGGAGTTCCAGAAGCAATTGAACTGGTGGAGGTTCACGAGCATGACCACAGTGATGTTGACCAGATTTTGAACGCTGTTGGAAAAATTGATGTTTGTTTGCCACGCGGTGGTAAAAAATTGATTCAGAATGTTGTGATGAATGCGCGTGTTCCGGTTATTGAAACTGGTAGTGGCGTTTGTCATTTGTATGTAGATGATTCTGCAGATTTGGAGATGGCTTGCAAGGTTGCCGAAAACGCAAAGATTCAGCGCCCGAGTGTTTGTAATGCAATTGAAGGAATTGTTGTTCATAAAGCAGTTGCCCAAAAGTTCCTTCCAATGCTCGAAAAAACATTTGCCGGTCGCGTAAAATTTCATGCCGACGAAGAAGCAATCAAATCTCTTAAAAACGCAATTCCAGCTACTGCCGAAGATTTTGACACCGAATACCTTGATTATGAATGCTGCATTAAAGTTGTCGAAAATATTGACGAAGCAATTAGCTTTATAAATAGCCATAATACAAAACATAGTGAAAGCATTATTACGGAAAGTCGAGCAAACGCAAAATTGTTCCAGGCAAAAGTTGATGCAAGTTGTGTTTATGTAAATGCCAGCACACGTTTTACGGACGGCGGTGAATTTGGTTTTGGTGCTGAACTTGGAATCAGTACACAAAAATTGCATGTTCGTGGGCCAATGGGAATTAAGGCGCTCACTACTACAAAGTATTTGATTGACGGAGAAGGTCAGGTAAGGTAATTGAGAATTGTGGAGGAGTCGGGAGCCTGAGAGGGACGGTTCTTTTGAGAGGATATATATGAATAAGATTGAAGAAGCAGTTAAGAATGCACGAAAGATAGTAATTAAGATTGGTAGTAACACGTTAGCAAAGGCGGATGGAACTCAGAATGTGGAGTTTATGTCTTCATTTGCGGCGCAATGTGCTGAACTTATTAAAATGGGGAAGCAGCTTGTTGTTGTTTCTTCCGGGGCGCAGGTTGCGGGGGTTTCTACAACAAAGGAATGGGCTCGTAAAAAGGATGTTCATTACAGGCAGGCACTTTGTTCGATTGGGCAGGTAGAATTAATGTACCAGTGGAGACATGCTTTCCAAAAAGAAAACCTTCACATTGGTCAGTTACTTTTGACTAAAGATGATTTTGAAAATGAGCACCGCAGTTTGAACATTCGCAACACTTTGTTTACTCTTGTAGACGAAGGTGTTGTACCAATCATCAATGAAAACGACTCTGTTAGTTTTGATGAAATTAAAATTGGTGATAACGATAACCTTTCAGCACTTACAGCAATTTTGTGGAGTGCCGATTTACTTGTTTTGTTCAGTGATATTGACGGAGTTTATTCTGACAATCCAAAAACAAACAAAGATGCAAAGCTTGTTGAAGCTGTAGAAAGTGTTACAGAATTACGTAAGCAGATTAAAATTGGTGAAACAAATGCTTTTGGAACTGGCGGAATTGAAACAAAGCTTCAGGCTGCCGAAAAAGTTATGGAATACGGTATTCAAATGCTGCTTGCAAACGGTGGAAAAGAAAATGCACTTTCTGTTCTTGCCACAGAAGAAGCAAAAGGAACTTTGTTCGAATCAAAATAATACAGGAGGAATATAAATGAAAATTAGTTGTATTGGAACTGGAGCAATGGGCGGCGCAATTATGCGTGCGGTTTGTAAAAACTATGATGTAAAAGACATTACTGTAACAGATAAAAATGCTGTTGCGGGTGAAGCTTTTGCAAAAGAAACAGGCTGTTTTTATGCTGCTACAAATAAAGCTGCAATTAACGGGGCAGACTACATTTTTATTGCAGTAAAACCACAGTTTTTAAGCGAAGTATTTGATGAAATTAAAAACGATATTCCTTCTGATGCAGTTGTAATTTCGATGGCTGCCGGTGTAAAAATTGAAAAACTTCAGAGTATGGCTCCAAAAGCTCGCTTTGTAAGAATGATGCCAAATGTTTGTGCACAAATTGGTCAGGCAATGACAGCAATGGCTTTCAATGACAATATTTCGAAAAACGAAATTGAAGATGTAAAAAATATTCTTTGCCTTTTTGGAAAAGTTGAGATTGTTCCAGAAAAACTAATGGACTGTGTAACTGGTGTTAGCGGAAGTGGTCCTGCATTTGTATTTATGTTTATTGAAGCAATGGCAGATGCTGCAGTTCGCTGTGGAATGCCACGTGCCCAGGCTTATACTTATGCTGCCCAGACAGTTTACGGTTCTGCCGGAATGGTTTTGGAAAGCGGAAAACATCCTGCTGCCCTTAAAGATATGGTTTGCTCTCCAGCAGGAACAACAATTGAAGGTGTAGCCGCATTAGAAAAAAATGGCTTCCGCAACGCCGTAATTGAGGCAGTCACAGAAGCCTATAAAAAGTCAGTAGACTTAGGTAAATAAATCTAAAAAACTTAGTAGTTGTAAACAACTTCGGACATAAACATTAATTCATTTACTGTTGTGCCGAATTTGTTTGCAATATTATATTCAGAAACTTTTACCGGATTTCCTTTTCCATCATATTTATAGATGATACGATTTGTAACTTCCTTATTTTTTGCATAAGAAGTAATTTCTGTAAGAAGTCCATCTGTGTAACGGAAAACTTGCTGAGAAGTTTTATCAGAGAAACTATCATAAGTTGTAACAGATTCTATAGTACCAATTTCTGTGTAAGTGTAAGTTTCTTCAGTAGAAAGAGTACCATCAGAAGAATATTCATCAATTGTAGAAACACGACCATTATCGTCATATTTGTAAATTGTTTTCCAGATTAAAGCACCGTTTCCATCGTAACCTGTTTCATCAATAAGCTTATCACCATCATAAGTGTAAATGCTTTTTCCCTTCAAATTTCCTTTAGCGTCATATTCTGAACAATTATCCTTTTTGCCATTTTTGTAAGAAATAATATTTTTCCAAATAAGATTTCCATCAGCATCAGAACAAACTTGTTCAGTCATATTTCCATAAGAATCATAAGAACTTGCAATTTTATCAAGAATAGCATCGTGAGGAGAAAGTTCAGTTGATTCAACTTCTTTTCCAGT
The DNA here is from genome assembly GCA_045615645.1 of Treponema sp. GTDB lineage: Bacteria > Spirochaetota > Spirochaetia > Treponematales > Treponemataceae > Treponema_D. Next base: position 9,195 of record JAZLFF010000046.1, on the reverse strand, counting down.
ATTATCAAAAACATGAATAATTTTAATATTCGGTGTTCTATAATAACTGCCAAATTTTGAAGCAATAGAAAAATCAGTTTGAGTGTAATTTTTTACATTTCCTTTGATTGGTGTATAAACAAATAAATCTGCAGCAAAACAAGATAAACTAAATGATGCTGCAAAAACTAATGCCAGAATTTTTTTCATATTATGTGCCTCCACAAAATTGTTTACATTAACTTTATATTTATTTTATACTAGAAAATCAGAAAAGGGAAATAAAAATGAATTCTTATGAATTACGGGCATTTGTGACATTGGCAGAAAAACTCCATTTTGGTAGAGCAGCATCACAAATTAATGTAAGTCCGTCTGCATTAAGTAGAATGATTTCCCGGTTAGAAGAAGAAATGGGCACCGTTCTGGTAGATCGTAACAACAGGCAGGTGATTTTAACTCCGCAAGGTCAGACTTTTTTACTGTTTGCAAAAGATTTTTTAGACAAAGAAAAGGATCTTAAAAATAATTTTTCCGGGGCAAGTGAAAAAATTGCAGGAACACTTCATGTGTACGCATCGGTAACGGCCTGTTATACAATTCTTCCGGATTTTATTACAAAACTTGCACATCAATATCCGGATATTCAACTTTCCATAGAAACTGGAGATCCTGCCGCAGCAATTTCCGCCGTAAAAGAAAATCGTGCAATGCTCGCAGTCGCTGCCATCCCCGAAAATGGCCTTACACAAATGGAAGCCGTTAGTGTAATAAAAACTCCGCTAGTTTACGCCGCCGCAAAAAATGGGCCATACACACAACTTACTGGTTCTCCGCAAGATATTTTATCAACTGTTCCTTTAATTCTACCAAAAACAGGACTTGCCCGTTCTCGCTTTGACAAATGGATAAAATCGCGAAATGTAAAGCCAACAATTGCCGCCGAAACTGAAGGAAATGAAGCAATTCTTGCTTTAGTTCAACTTGGTCTTGGTATAGGTTTGGTGCCGCAAATTGTAATAGAAAACGGACCTTATAAAGGTGAATTTGTAAGCCATGAAGCAGGAAAATCTCTTGGATATTACGATGTTGGATTTATTACAAAAGCTGATTATTCTGGAACGGCCTCGAACGAAAAGATTTACAATTCAGTTCGAAATGTTTTGCGTACGTATTAAAGCTTGGAGAAATGCTGATGACTAAAGGCGAATGGGAAAAATTTTGTACATTTAGAAATGAGTTTCGCACAGTTGTAGACGAATGGAAAAACAAAGTTAACGGCCTTTTGCAACTTGAACAAAAAATTGCACTGGATTGTAAAACGCCTGCGTACAGTTTTGAAAATCCGGTAGTTTATAATACAGATTTGGATCGATTTACACAGGATGATGAGATAAAACTTATAGTAATAGGTGATAATCCGGGAAAAGACGAACAATTGTCAAAAAATTTAAAATACCTTGTTGGACAGGCGGGCAAAATTGCAGAAGGGTATTTCAGGCGAAACGGTGAACTCGGAATTGATTTTAGAAAAAATGTGATTATTTTGAACAAAACGCCAATTCACAGTGCAAAAACAAATCAACTTAAACAAATAGTAAAGCTTGGTGGGCCGGAAGTTTTGCAACTTTTTGAAGAAACCCAGCGATGGATGGCAAAAAAAACCTCTCAGCTTCATGCGGATTTACAGGACGGTATGCAAAAAACTGAGTTATGGTTGGTAGGTTACGCAGAATTAAAAGCAAAAGGAATTTTTACACTTTACCGTGATGAATTTAGGGCTGCGTATCAGAAGTCAGAAAAATTGAAACAGGCTTGGGAAAATGTATACGTTTTTCAGCATTTTTCTATGAATCGTTTTTCAATTGATTTAAACGAAAATATGGTAAAACAACTTTCGCTGCAAGAAAATATTCATCAGTTAGGAAAGCAACATAAAATAGAGATTTTTGAATAGTTAAAATAATTGAAAGTTTTTATTCTTTATCGGCGTCTTCAAGTCCAGATTCATTTTCCAAACTTTCACGCATATGCTTGCGATTAACACTGCGGTTTGTGTAATGAATGATGGAGAACAAAATCAGCATAAATACAAAAGATTCAATTAAAAGTACGGCACCTTTAGCTGTTCCAAGGAAGTACGAAAGAATTACAGCGCAGCACAAAATAATTTGAATACCAATAATTAAGAAAAGTGCTTGTTTCTGAGTATAGCCCATGTTCAAAAGTTTGTGATGAAGGTGAGCTTTATCTGGAGACATAATTGGACGGTGATCACGGATTCGGCGCCAGATTGCGGCAATTGTGTCAAATACAGGGAATGAAGTAATTACAATCATAATCATAAATTTGTTGTATTCAAAAACATCGCCTGAGGAGTAAAGCGGAATTGTAGCAATCATAAATCCGAGAAATTGACTTCCGTTGTCGCCCATAAAGATTTTTGCTGGTGGCCAGTTGTAAACTAAAAATCCTAAAATTGCTGCTGCAAGAATAAAGCACAAACCAGATTCAGGATTATTTGAAAGGTAGTAAAGAATACCCAGTGTAGTAATGCCTGTAAACGAAAGTGAACCGCAGAGTGCATCCATACCATCTATAAGATTATATGCATTGATTACACCGAGAACCCATCCAAAGGTAAGTGCAAAGCTTAAAATTGTAGGAAGTTCCCAAGCACCAATGTGAGTAAATCTAAATCCGTTTAGTGTAACAAGCGCTGTAGCTGCGAGTTGAACAATAAGTTTTGCAATAGCAGGCATGTTTTTCAAATCGTCCAAAAGACCAAATACAAAAATGATTAATCCTGCAATTAAAATAGGTAAACTAGCTTTTAAACTGATTGCTTCTGAAAAATGTAAATAAAGAGCGGCAGAAATAAAAAATGCCAGAAAAATACCAATTCCGCCAAGGCGAGGTATATTTCCTGAATGAATTTTTCTTGCACTTTGATAATCATAAAGGCTGAATTTTTTACAAAATTTAATAATCAGCGGAATAAAAATAATGGAAAGTACAAGTGATAACCCTATATATAGATACATAGAATTTAGTATAACTATAAAAGTTTGTTATTTCAATCTAAATTTACAATAAAACGATGTGAAATGAACGATGTGAAACAGAGGTCCGTCCCCTTTTTCATATTTTTGTGAATTTGAGGTCCGTCCCTTTTTTCATGAAAATGTGAAAAAGGGGACGGACCTCCTTTTCATAAATTTGTGAAAAAGGGGACGGACCTCTGTCTGAAAAATTTCTTATTTGAGAAATATCATTTCCTGTGATACACTAAAAGAACTAGCTTATTTAAAAGGGGATAGACTATGGGAAAGAAAAAAGGAAGTGCTTTAAGTATTTTATATTTACTTGGAATGGTTTTAGTTGCAATTGGCTTCTGTTGTCCAATGTTTGCAGGAAAACTTCTTGGTTCAAGTAATGGTTTTAAGTACATTAATTTTGATAATTCAACTTTTGTATCAATCGGTGCAATTTTGATTTTCGCAGGAGCAGTTGCAGGCGTACTTGCATGTTTTGTTCCACAAATTAAAGGTTTAAAATTCATTTTCCTTCTTTGCAGTATTGTTGGTGGTGTAATCCTTATTGTAGGTTTTACAACAAACGGTGGCATTTACAAAGCAATTGGAAAACAGTTCCTTAAACATGCAACTTTCGGATTCTACATGATTCTTGCAGGCTGGATTGCAGCAATTTTAGGATTCTTTGCAAAATAATTAACTGAACTTAAAGTTCAATTTTTACGGCACCAGATTTTGCGTCTTTAGGAAGCGAGTCTGGTGTTTTTATTTTAACACTGATTAAATCGCCGGAGTTCAATTCACCTGGGGTTTTAGTCGTTAGAAGTGTAAGTCCTAATGAACTGCAAGCGTAGTGGCCAAAGTTGTGACCGGGTAGTGTAAATTCGTCGGAAGTTACACGGCAGGGAAGGGGAGCGGCAGTTGGAAGGGTAGAATCAGCTTGGGTTGCGGTAATGGAAATAAAACAAAGAGTTGCACGTTCTTTAGGGAGTTTTGCGCGTTCGCTGAGTTTTAAAAGTTTGGTAGGGGCATCAGCTGTATTAAAGGCAAAGTTGCACCATTTGTGCTGACTTCCCGTATATGCTTTAAAACCATTCATAGGACATTCTACAGCATGTGGGCACGGAGCCAAAACAGAAAATCCGTCTCTTATAAATCGTTCTCGAAGCAAAGCAATTGTACGCGAAGCTTTAGGAACGCCTGGTTCAAGCAAAAGAAACTTTGCATAAGGAGTTGAATACTTTTTAAGCTGCTCATAATATTTTTTTGTCTGAAATTCCGGAGGCATATCGCTTGCCTGATCCAATTCGTTAAACATGTTTGCGCAAGTAATAAAGTCAGATTTTTCCTTAATTGAAGTGCCAAAACTGCCTTTTACACGAATAATTTTCCAAGGTTCCCCACCAGTTTTTGCAACCGTTGAAAGGTAAATATTTTCTCCCAAAGCCATTCCGTTTGCCGAAACATCAAGACAGTACCAAGTTAATTTTTTTTCGCGAAGTTCCGGTCTTGCAAGCCAAAGTGCAATTACAACTGTAAGAGGCCCCGAACCGAGGTCAAGACAAATTGCGTCATTATTTGGAAAAGAGTCTGCCGATAAATTCGAAAAAAGTTTTGTCATGCGGATTAAATTCCACCATGTATAATAACGTACATAAGAACTCATCTGAATTTTATCGTTCATGTAGCCAAGACGTCGAGAAGCTCGTTCATCTGTAAGTTGGTGCGAAAGAGTACGGATATTATCTGGTAGTTGCTGAAGTTGCTTACTGTTAAGTGGCTGCACACCTTGAATTATTTCATCAAAGTTTTCAATAACAGGTGAAGAAACCCCTCCAAAAAGGGAGCCACAGAAAGTCATTTTCGAAGCACGAGAATTAGTGTTTTTACTAATAATTTTTTTCTCATTTGGCATAAAATTAATTCCTAATTTTAAAATACATTTCCGTCAGAATACTTTTAGTTTCTCTAATCTGCTGAATAAGTTCTGCGTTGTCTTGAACGGCCTGCGCCTCGTCCAAAATCTGTTTTCCAGCACCTTCCACCGTAAACTTTTTCTCATTTATTAAATATTTTAGTCTGAAAATTAAATCAACTTCACGCTGCGAATAAGTTCTACGGCCAGTATTATCTTTTTGTGGAGTAAATCCGGGAATAACATCTTCCCAGTAACGGAGAATATGCGCTTTTACGCCAGTGAGTTCTTCAATTTGACCAATTGTGTATGTCATGTTTTTATTCTCCTATATAAAGTTAGCGGCGAGGTTTTACTTTAGAAAGTAGACTATTGGTTTCTGTCTTCCCATTTTGCGCGACTACCTTTAATCTCCAGTTGAACAGGAATTTGATCATACCCTAAATCTTCGCGAATACGGTTTTTAAGATAAGTAATGTAAGTTTCAGGAACAACCTCAGGGCGTGTAGCAAAAATAATAAACGAAACAGGATTAGTTCCTGCCTGAGTCATATAGCGAATCTTAAAGTGTGCGGTTTTACTTGCCGGTGGCGGATATCTGTCAAGCCAATCTTGTAAAGCATTATTTAGTGACGCAGTACCAATTTTTCGAGTAAGCTGTTCGTAAAGTGTAATTGTAGTGTTCAGTAAATCTTTTATGCCTTTACCTTCCAGAGCACTTAAAGGTAGAATCGGGGCAAAATCCATTTGACCAAACATAATGTTTATCCAATCGCGAACTGCTTTTACAGCTTTGTTACCTTGTTCTTCGCGCAAATCCCATTTATTCAAAACAAAAATAATTCCGCGGCCTTTTTCAAAAGCAAGCGAACAGATTTTTTTGTCCTGCTCCGCGAGTCCTTCAACCGCATCAATCAAAAGAAAAACAACATCGCATTCGTCAAGCGTTTTAATTGCACGGTTTACAGAATAATATTCAACATCGTCGGTAACTTTTGCTTTTCGGCGGATTCCTGCAGTGTCCAGAACGTGAAACTGCTTTCCGGCGTATTCAAAATCACCTTCAACTACGTCGCGAGTTGTACCGGCATAATCACATACAATCGAATTTTCAGTATGAGTAAGACGATTCGAAAGTGTAGATTTTCCAGTATTAGGTTTACCAAGAATTGCAATTTTTATTGGACGGTCACTGCTTAAAACCCGAACATTGCTAAAATTACATCGGCTTACTACTAAATCGGTAAGGTCGCTAATTCGGTCGCCATGTTCCGCAGAAATGAAGATAAGCTCATCAAAACCAAAACGTGCATAATTCCAAGCTTCCGCTTCATTTTTACCACCTTCAGTTTTATTAACAGCTGCAATCATTTTATTCCAGTACGGACGCATTTTAATAATAAATTCTTCATCCTCGCCGGTAATTTCGCCAGCGTCGAGCAAAAGAATAACAACGTCGGCGCGTTCAATCATTTCAAGCGAACGTTCAACAACGTAATCATCAAGTTCTGCCTCTTTTGTACCAATGTCGCGAGTAAGTTTGTAACCGCCTGTGTCTACAAGGTGAACCGGTTTGTTGTTCAAAATGGCGGTCGCTTCAACAGGATCGCGGGTAACGCCCGGTTGATCGTTTGTAATTGCAACGCGCTTGTGTAAAAATCTGTTAAAAAGGGTGGATTTGCCTACGTTTGGACGGCCAGCAATTACTACCAAAGGAAGACCTTCGTATTCAGCATCTTCAGGATTAATGTCACCAGTTACGGTGAGTGAGCCGTCAGTTTCAACAACAATTCCATCAATTGCGTCTGGGGTAACAAAATCGGGCGCTTCGGAAGAGGCGTTAGCGTTTGGAAGAGAATCATCAATTATTTTCGGTTTAGAAAAATCCGGTTTTTGTTTCTTTTTGCTCATAAAAAAATCCTAAAACTTGTTTAAATGTTTATCAGAAATAGCCTGTAATTCCTGAATTGTAAAGCGGGAAAGCAATTCCTTAGTGCTAGAAATCAGTTTAGGACTCATACTCAAATTACGAATACCCATTCCTCCAAGCACCATAACACTATCCTGGCGACCAGCCATTTCACCACACACAGAAATTGGCAGATTTGCATCTTCAGCAGCGGTAACAGTCATTTGAATAAGGCGCAAAACCGCAAGATTAAACTCATTATACAATGCAGACACATGTTGATTTTCACGATCAACACCAAGCGTATATTGAGTAAGGTCATTAGTACCAAGACTGAAAAAATCCGTATTTTTAGAAAGACAATCAGCAGTAATGGCAGCTGCAGCAGTTTCAATCATAATACCAACTGGAATATCATCGCGGAACTCAAGCTTTTCGTATGTAAGTTCAGCTTTAACCTGCTTAATCAATTCCTTACATTTGATAACTTGATCAACACTTGTAATAAGCGGGAACATAATGCGCAAATTTCCGTGAACACCAGCGCGATAAAGTGCACGTAACTGAGTTTTAAGAACATTAGGGCATTCCAAACTTAAACGAACCGCGCGTAATCCCATAAGCGGATTTTTTTCTTCAATGACCGGAATATCAACAGAATTAATAAGCTTATCACCACCGGCATCAAGCGTACGAATAGTAACAGGCTTATCACCCATAACTTCAAGAACATGACAGTAAGCTTCATACTGAGTCTGCTCACTGAACGAACGCGCAGCTGCATTAAGCGAAGCACCATTTTGAGCCATGTACAAAAACTCCGTTCTAAAAAGCCCAATACCATCAGCACCTTCAGCCAGAGCAATTTCAGCTTCTTCAGGAGTACCAATATTTGCATAAAGATTAAAACGAGTACCGTCCTTAGTAATTGCCGGTTTATCCAGATATTTACGAAGCTCAATCTTATGCTGATACTCTTCACGGATTTTACCCTTATATTCGTCAATAGTACCCTTATCAGGACTAACAAGAATTTCAGCTTCTTTACCGTCAATAATAACAGTTTCACCATTGCGGACTTTCTTACTAATATCTTCAAGGCCAACAACAGTCGGAATACCATAGTTACGAGCTAAAATAACAACGTGCGAAGAAACGCCGCCTTCACTCAAAGCAAGCCCTGCAATTTTACGCTTAGACAGAATAATAGTGTCAGCAGAACTCAAAGTAGTAGCAAGAATAACAGAACCGTCCGGCACTTGATTAATATCAAACGGATGAATATCCAGCATTTCATCTAAAACAAGGTCAAAAACGTCAGTAATATCTTTAGCACGTTCAGAAAGATAATAATTACCAGCTTGCTGTAACTTAGTAGCATATTCATTTGCCTTAAATTGAACAGTGTATTCAATATTAAAAAGTTCCTGCTCGTAAAACTCCTTAATTTCCTGCGTAAAAACAGGATCCTCAAGCATGAGAATATACGTTTCAAAAACCTCGCGTTGAACCTTGTCCTTAGCATCAGTTTTCGAAAGCGAATCCAAATGCATGTTTAATTGTAGAGTAACAGCCTGAACTGCATTTTGAAAGCGAGTCCATCCACGAATAGTCTGATCAATTTTAATATGATGCTGCGGAATTGCACGTTTTACCGGATCCGGAATAACAAAAGCCGTTCCAATTCCAGTTCCGTCCGCTGCCGGTATACCAAGAAATACTTCCATACAGTAATTATACATTGAAAAAAGAATAGTGAAAAGTGAAGAGTAATAATCAGGGCGGCTGTTCCGGGCTCCACTACGTTCGGTGCTTCGCACCCGCTTCGCGGCCCTCTAACGCATTTTCCCACACCATCCCACGCCCCCACAATAGAACCTCCGAAAAAACATTTCCCCTCACACTCCCACACCCTCCCGCGCCCCCACAATAGAACCAAAACTTCCGAAAAAACATTTCCCCTTACACTTTATCTCCCTCCCGCGTCCTCACCATAGAACTAAACTTCCCAAACAATCATTTCCCCTCACACTTCCACACCCTCCCGCGCCCTCACCATAGAACTAAACTTCCCAAACAATCATTTCCCCTTACACTTCCACACCCTCCCGCGCCCTCACCATAGAACCAAACCACCCAACAAAACATTTCCCCTCACACTTTCTCTCCCTCCCGCGCCCTCACCATAGAACCAAACCACCCAACAAAACATTTCCCTGAACGGTTAACATAAAAGTACAGTCGAAAAATACCCGAAAATAAAATGAGGGTACGACAATGAAGTACAGTAAAGAATTTAAAGAACAGGCAATAAAATTGTCAGATGAAATTGGAGTAAAACAGGCATGTGCACAACT